>JBBSQW010000063.1:0-4079 GCA_038243635.1 Sphingobacteriales bacterium | reverse complement strand
GATGCTTTAAAAGCAATTCCTGCAGATCAAATTAAAAGTGTAGAAGTCATCACTTCTCCATCTGCTAAATACGATGCCGAAGGAACTTCAGGAATTGTAAACATCATTACCAAAAAAACAAACTTAGAAGGAATTAGTGGTTCGGTAAATGCCGGCGTGGGCACTAGGCAAAATAGCGGAAACGCAAACTTAAACGTTAAAACAGGTCGCCTAACACTGTCAGGAAATGCAGGTGGTTATTATTCTTGGCCACAAACGTCAAGGTTAGAATTCAATAAAACCAGTATAGATCAATCCGTTATTTTAACACAAAAAGGCGAAAGCACTACAGAACGGTTGGCCACAAATGGGTCTGTAGGTGCTGATTATGATATTAACAATTACAACTCCATCAGCTCTAGTCTAAAGCTTAATTGGTTTGAGTTTTCGATAGATGGAACTAATTTTAACAGTAATAAATTTGCGAATATTCTTTCTCAGTTTAATAGAAACACAGATAATAAGACCAAAGTTATCGGTTACGATTGGAACAATGATTATACCCACAAGTTTAAAAAAGAGGGTCAAGAAATTTCTTTTGCCTTCCAATTTACTAATAGCAACCTTGATAATAATTACAATTCTGATTTTCTTTTCCCTACAGGAAGTGGTGTACAAGATTCAACAGAATTAGGTAATAGCGAAGCAATCAATAAAGAAAAAACGTTTCAGATAGATTATACCCATCCATTTAAAAAGGTGATTTGGGAAGTGGGCGTAAAATCTATATTAAGAGATATCACCAATAATTCTGGGGTAGACATTTACTTTCCATCAAACAATACAACCACCAGCAATCCTAACAGAAATTACATCTATAATTACAATCAAGATGTGTACGCAGGCTACTCAACTTTCGGGTTTACGTTAGCAAAAAAGTACGGTGTTAAGGCGGGCGTAAGGTTTGAGAGCACAAGCATCAACGGAAGTGCAAACAGCGCAAGCATTATTCAGCCAATTGATAATGATTATAACAATGTTACGCCAAGTTTTGTGGTTTCCAGAAGTTTCAAAAACTTTCAAACTGTAAAATTCAGCTACAACCAGCGTATCCAAAGGCCTAGTTTGTTCTACTTAAACCCATTCAGAAATAGTTCGGATCCGCTAAACGCCAGTGAGGGTAACCCGCAATTATCACCAGAGATTTCTGATAATTTTGAGCTAAACTATGCTACATTTATCAAGACTACCGTTATCAATGCATCAATTTATTACCGTAAAACCAATGACATTATAGAGAGTGTAGTGAGCAATTATACCACAGAAAGCGGTAAACCAGGGTCGTTAACTACCTATCAAAACGTTGGTGCTAATAATTCTTTTGGATTTAACTTTTTTGGTTCAATTAACCCCCTGAAACCACTTACTTTACGAGCTAATTTGAACGTTAATTCTTACGATGTTAAGTTAAATAACCAAAACGCCGGCATCACTGCATTTGGTGACCAGACTTACTTCATTTATAATGCTTATGCTAGTGCTACTTATTTATTCCCTAAAGGGTTTACGCTAGAAACGTTTTTAATTACCAATTCTCCACGTCGTACTTTTCAAGGAAAAAATCCATCATTTAATATGTGGAACCTAGGTGTTAAAAAAGAGCTTTTCAATAAAAAAGGAAGTGTGGGTATCAGTATCATCGATCCGTTTAATGAACGCAAGAACTTTAGAACAGAAATTAACACTGCAGATTTTACACAACGTAGCAATTTCTCTATCCCGTTCCGTTCCGTAGGTGTTAATTTTAGCTGGAGATTTGGCACTCTTAAAGTTAGCAACAAGCCAAAGAGAGGCGTTAAAAACGACGATTTAAAACAAGGCGAAAGTGGTGGCCAAGGTGGCAATATGGGCAACTAAATCATCAACGTTTTTTATTGAATCTTTACAAATGTAGACTAGCATATGGGACATGTATGCGTTTTTAAATTAGAATTTCTTAGTTAAATAATACAAGAATTGTTTATCGGTAAAGCATTCATGTAGTTAAATTTAAGTATTACGGTTATCATGAACTATTATTTTTTGGGCGTTTCCCGATCATTATCGGGTCGGGCTTTCCGTTGCAATCTTTTTGTGAAAAACAAAAAGGATTTTCACTTCAATCCCTAACGCAAAACCTTCCGAATTAAAGAGCAGCTTGCAATAGAAATTTTGTGTTGTTAGTTAAACCAAATATCAATATTTCAAGTTCGTTAAAAAGCAAACTTGATAAGCAAAGTCTATTGTGGAAACACAAATCCAATAATTCAATTATACCAAGCTTCATAAAAACCTATATTTGCAAATAAATCAAAATCGAGAACCTCATAACATACAGAATATGAAACTTTGGCAGAAAGAAACGTCCACAAATCAACAAGTAGATACTTTTACGGTGGGCCAAGACAGAGAGATGGACTTGTCTTTAGCCGCTTTTGATGTTTTAGGGTCTTTGGCGCATACTCAAATGCTAGAAAGTATTGGTTTAATGAGTGCCGATGATTTGAAACAGCTTCAAAAAGAGCTTAAAAATATTTATCAACAGATACAAGCTGGTGTTTTTAAGATTGAGGATGGGGTAGAAGATGTCCACTCGCAAGTAGAGATGTTGCTTACACAAAGACTTGGAGAAGCGGGTAAAAAAATTCACAGCGGTCGCTCCCGTAATGATCAAGTTTTGGTGGATTTAAAATTATTTTTCCGCAGCCAAATCCAAGAGATGGTAATCTCTGTACAAGAACTCTTTAATCTTTTAACAGAACTTGCAGAACAGCACAAAGAAAAACTGATGCCCGGTTACACGCATTTGCAGATTGCCATGCCATCGTCTTTCGGTTTGTGGTTTGGTGCTTATGCAGAAAGCTTGGTAGATGATTTGGAATTAATGCTGGCTACTTATAAAATCTGTAATAAAAATCCACTAGGTTCAGCAGCAGGGTATGGATCGTCATTTCCGTTAAATCGTACCATGACAACCGAGTTGCTCGGTTTTAAAACCTTAAACTATAATGTGGTTTATGCACAAATGGGGCGTGGTAAAACAGAGCGAATCCTGTCACAAGCAATGTCGTCTATCGCGGCAACTTTAAATAAAATGGCAATGGATGCTTGCTTGTTTATGAACCAGAACTTTGGTTTCATCTCTTTTCCAGACGAGTTGACAACTGGCAGCAGCATTATGCCACATAAAAAAAATCCAGATGTTTGGGAGCTCATTCGCGGACGCACCAATCAATTGCAAGCCTTGCCAAATCAAATTATGTTGCTAACAACTAATTTGCCATCAGGCTATCATCGCGATATGCAATTACAAAAAGAGACTTTATTCCCCGCTTTCCAAAGCTTAATGGCCTGTTTAGATATGACCAAACTGATGCTGAAGAATATAAGTATTAAAGACAATATCCTTGATGACCCAAAATATCAATACCTATTTTCTGTAGAAGAAGTAAATAAGTTGGTATTGGCAGGCACTCCATTTAGAGAGGCTTACAAAAAGGTAGGGATGGATATAGAAGCAGGAAAATTTGGTGGCCATTATGAAATCAATCATACACACGAAGGAAGTATCGGGAGCTTAAATTTAAAAGAAGTGAGCCAAATGATGGAACAAGTAGTTAGTGAATTTGGTTTCGACGAAGTAGAAAAAGCGATAAACGACCTATTGGCATAGCATATTTCGAGGCTATAATCAATAAAATCAGTTAATACAATGATGTATAGCCTCGTTTTTATATGACTGTTTTCACTCTACGCATTTAAATACTATAAATCTATGCTTAAAGGTACTGAGGCAGTATATCGTTATTTATTTAGAACATTTCTAAATTAGTAAAAACAGTCATCAAATTGTCAGCCACACGGTAAATAATTATACTTTTGTGATGCCAAAATGGGACGGTTATGTTTAGTCGTTAACATTTGAATAGTATTAATAATTTAATTTTTGTATAACAAACTCAATATGAGAAACTTCTCATCTCATTTTAGAAGCTTTTTAAAGCCTTTAGCCCTGGCGACTGTCATCGCAATAAGTGCTATTAATTTAAGTTTTGCTCAGG
>JBBSQW010000062.1:0-4511 GCA_038243635.1 Sphingobacteriales bacterium | reverse complement strand
GCATTGTTTATTACTGCATACAAATCATCGCCGTGTTGACTTTTAAGTTGCTTACAAAAGTCTTTAAGCTCTTCTGGGTTTGATAAATCAGCCGCTAAAACGTAGTTGCCTTCGGTGAATTCGGTTATATTTTCTGCCTTGGAAGCATGTAAAATTAAACAATAATCGTTGTTTAGTTTTTTTGCCATTGCTAAACCTAAGCCTTTACTCGCTCCGGTAATTAAAACTTTTGGTTTCCCCACAAATATTTCTTTTAAAATAATATTTCAAAAATAGAAAATATACATTATAATACCCTAAATCCCGAAAAAATGCTTGCTAATTGGGTAAACTTATTTTGCCCATGCTTAAGCTTTTTTCGCCAAAAGTGTCCTGATTTCCAGCTATCGTCTCATTGGCTAAAACGGCAAAAAGTAAAGCTTCCTTAGCATCTGGATTTATGCCCAATGCTGTTAGGTTTTTGAAAGTGAGACTAGGAAGTAAATCTTTTAAGTTTGTTGTCAACAACGGATTATGGGCGCCACCTCCACTTAAATAAACCACGCTTTCCTCTGGACAATTTGCTGATTTAATCGCGTTAGCAATACCGCAAGCGGTAAATCTATTTAAAGTGGCTAAAATATCTTGATGTGTTAATTTTTTGCCTCCTGAAATTTGGAGTGCTTTGTCTAAATAAGCTAAGTTAAACAGCTCTGGACCGGTTGTTTTAGGTAATGAAGCGTTGAAAAAGGGATGATCCAATAATGCACTCAAAAGATTTTCATCAACTTTACCCTTTTGAGCGATTTCTGCGTTTTTATCATACGTAAGATTTTCAAAATGTTGAGCAACATATTGATCCATTAAGGTGTTGCCAGCACCCGTATCCGTACTTAAAACGTCGTCGAAATTTTCGTCTTTGCCCAACATCGTAAAGTTTGCAATGCCTCCAATGTTTAACAGAATACGACTTTCGTAGGTCGATTTAAATAATAGATAATCGCCATAAATAGCTAACGGTGCACCCTCTCGACCGCTTGCAATGCTTTTCTGACGAAAATCTGAAATGGTAATAATGCCGGTAATTGTGACAATTTGGTCTGCATCGCCAATTTGTAAAGTGCCATTTCCATAATCATCTGCTTTGCGGAGTCTTTTTGGCGAATGGAAAACGGTTTGTCCGTGGCTCGCAATCAAATCAATTGTTTCAGCACCAATTTTTTTACTTTTTAAAAACTGATTGATTAGGTTTCCGTGTAATTTCCCGATTTCCTCGTTCAATAAACAAAGCTTTTCTAAATCAATTTGTTGCTTAAAGCAGATTTCTTTGATGCTTTTTTTAAATGACGTATCGTAAGAAATGGTTTCGAAATCAATTATTTCAGCTTCGGTTGCTAAACCGTTGTTTTTTATTTTGCACAACGCGATATCGAGTCCGTCTAAAGAAGTCCCCGACATTAACCCTATAATTAAGCGCTCTTTTTTTGTGGAGATGGTGCTAAGTTTTTCGATGCAAGTTTTCATCATAACAACGATTTATGTGAACAATTTTAACCCAGTTTTTGGCGTAGAAACCTAATTCCTCTATCAAGCCAACTTCCTTTTCTGTTTGCATAAAAAGATTTTACCACATTGTACATGGTTTTATTCTCCACAATTTCTTTCGGGAATTCTTTGATAGGTTTTGGGTAAATCTCTACATCATAAGTGTTTTCAATATTCGAATGTACGCCAGAACCATCATGTCCAATATTTTTAATTAAAGAATGCGTCACGTTTAATGCTAAACCTTTGTTTAAAAAAACAGAAGCGTACCATCTAATTGCCCAGGAATTGTTTTTGCCATTCTTAAAATCGTTCATCTGCTTCCAAAAATTCATTTTTCCATCGAAAGTGAAATCTTTAATTTTCTGCTCGTCAAACTGCGACATTAAATTGTCAATATCTGGGTTAAACTTGTCCCAAGCCCTTTTCCAACTTGCCCAACCACAACTATGTGGCGCTCGGTATAAAAAGGTTTCTGGCATATTAGCTTCCAACTTTAGCGGATGCATGGAAGCACAAATATGTAGAATTCTGTCTTCATTCTTATACCGTTCTAAAGCTTCGTTAAGGTAGGTTAAAGTATGTTCAGAGCAAATCAAATCATCCTCGAAAACCATGAACTTCCCGTACGTTTCACTTAATTGTGTAACTCCGTTAATGATAGAATTAGCAAGTCCGAGGTTCTTCTCTTGCTTAACAATAGTAACGGACTTAAAGCCGTCAACGGTTGCAATATAATCTGCCACCTGCTTTACCGCTTCTTCGTCTTTTGTGGTTTTAGCACCATCTGCAAAAATAAAAAAGTCACTTTCTGTAGCTAAGTGGTTTGCTTTTAAAGACTCTACAGTTTGGCGGGTATGATGGGGCCGATTATAAACAAAAAGTGCGATGGGAGCTAAATTGTTCATGGCTTTTATTTAGATTTTAATTTATTCAAAACTTGATTGATGGCCTCGTTAATGTCTGTTGAAATGTGCAAAAAGTAAACGGCACAAAGATAAATTGCTGCCATTAAGCTAGACCTAAACAATACATCTAAAAAGAAATTATTACTAACTGGCAGATAAATCCCTATTAACAATACTGCTACAGCAATTATAATCAGTTTGATAAATGCAAAGCTAAAAGGTTGTAAGCCATATTTCAACAATAGATAAAGCCAATAGGTAAAGTTAAGCGCCAGCGTGGTAACGCTGTAAGATAATGCAGCGCCAATTATCCCAAACATGGGGATAAGTATCACGTTCAACAGCACACATAGGCTTACAGCGCTCAATAGAATCGGCAACATTACTTTAAATTTTTTGGAAAAGAGTATAATCATCTGGTTTAATCCACCCGTAATATCCACTAAAAATCCTAGCGCAACCACAATAAAAACGTAATAGAATTCCGTAAATTTTGGTTTATCCAGCATAACCAATATATTATGCCAATTGGCAATTAAGCCTATTAAAAACAGACAGCCTATCATAAATTGAACTAAAGATGTTTTGCTGTATACTCGGTTTATCGTTTTTAGATCATCGGTTTTCCAAGCATCAGCGATAAGCTGATAAGACGTTATTGAAAACGCTTTTGCAGGTAAATTGATAACCACGCCCATTGCGAAGAGTGTTCCATAGTAACCCACCATTTCTTCGCTGGTGTAGATTTTTAACATAATGGTATCTATGTTTTGAACCATGGTAATGGAACCACCAGCCAACATCGAATACAGTCCGTAGCGTAACATTTCCGACGATTTTTCTTTCACCGGCACTTCAACAGTTTTAAAACGCAATAAATCGAGCTTTTTTAAATAGGCTAACAGTATAAATAGAATAATTCCATTAGCAATTACATACCAGTAAACAAATTCTTGGTATTGCATCCACTGGAAATAGACCAATGCAACACCTATAGTGGTAAAAACCTTAAGTAATACCTCTCGTAAAAAAGAAGGAAGAATATTGTGATAAGTTGTACGGGCGAAGGTTTCTGAAAGACTGTACCAAAATGTAAAAAGAGCAACCGGAATTATAAGGTAGTAATATTGGTAGAAATAAGAGGAGTTTTCGTTATTTCCTTTAAATTTTAGAATAAACTCTTTGCCGAAAATATATAAAACAGTTACTGCTAAAAACCCAATACTGGTAACCTTTAAAACGTAGGTTGGAAACCCTTGATGCTTACGATTATCGGACTTAAAAAAAGGAAAATATCTAGTAATTACACTGTTGAAGCCGAGCGCTGCAAATTGTGTGTAGAGCAGACAGACAGAGGTCATTAAAAACCAAAACCCAACTTCTTCTGCTGTGAAAGACCGCTGAAATAAAATAATAAGATTAAAAAAGCCTAGCCCAGTACCTATATAAAGTGTAATGCTATTGAAGAAGCCTTGTTTTTTTAATAGGTTCAATGTTTATCGGTTATTCTTTGATTTTAAACAAAAATTAAAGCGCAAAGATAAACATTTTGATCTTTGCCAAATTTATTCTTTAATGGGTTTAAAAGAGCTTAAATCCCTAAAGTTGGGCGTCATTTGAAACCGCATGGCAGCTTGCTTAATAAAGTTTATCATGGCATATTCATTCGCCTGCATCGCAAAATTATAAGAAGGGCGAAAGTTGAGCATAAAAACCAAAAGTTGGTCTCCTTTTAAACCCGTTACACGACTTACCAAGCTTTTGTTGAAAATCTGATCGATCATATTATTCTGGTAATCACGCTCCATAATTTCCATTAAACGCCGGGCATTTTTCCCTTCCTTACTAAAAGCGCTCCAAATTGCATCAATGCCTAAACCAACATTTCCATTGCTGATATTTAAGAGGTCCTTATTGTTTCCTAACCTTACGGCTTGGTTAAAAGCTTTTTTTGTTTCTTCGTACTTTGCTTTTGCCTGCAAAACCGAATCTTTAAAAAGTACTTCGGGTAAGGGAATGGCTAAGCGTTGGAGATAAATAATCAACGCATTCTGATTATTGACTTTCAGCGTATCGTTT
>JBBSQW010000061.1:0-4950 GCA_038243635.1 Sphingobacteriales bacterium | reverse complement strand
CTTCCTTTTCCTCAATATCATTGAAATGTATCTAGCCCGACCACGATTATGCAACTTTGCTTTGTTATCGATTAATAATATTTAAAGTTAGTTATTACTCTCATTCTTTAAGATTACAAAGATATGAGCCCGCCCGAACGCATAAATGACAATATTAATAATCGAAGTAAGCTTAATAGATCAAAAATTAAAAAATAATATTCATGGCACAAGAATTCAACACGAGCTACCCTTCTATTGATGATCTAAGGAAGAAAGCACAAAAAAATATTCCAAAGTTTGCATTTGAATACTTAGATGGCGGGTGTAATGAAGATGTTAACCTGCACAGGAATGTTTCTTAGAGACGTTCAGCTACAGCCTCAGTATATAAAAAACTTCAATGGATTGAGTTTAAAAACCAATTTGTTTGGGATAGAATATGATGCTCCATTCGGAATTGCGCCCATTGGATTGCAAGGTTTAATATGGCCAAATTCTCCCGAAATTTTAGCTAAGGCTGCGTTTAAGCATAACATACCTTTTATTTTAAGCACCGTAACCACTAGCAGTATAGAGCGAGTTAGCGAGCTAACGGAAGGTAAAGCGTGGTTTCAGTTATATCACCCAACAGAGAATCGCTTGCGAGATGATATTCTTAAACGAGCAGAAGCTGCAGAATGCCCGGTGTTAGTAATCCTTTGTGATGTGCCTAGTTTTGGTTTTAGACCTAGAGATATACGAAACGGTTTGGCAATGCCACCAAAAATGTCTGTTAGAAACATATTGCAAGTTATGGGGAAACCTACTTGGGCTTTAAATACGTTACGATACGGACAACCCAGTTTTGCAAACCTAAAACCTTATATGCCAAAAGGTTTAGATCTAAGACAACTAGGTCAATTTATGGATGCTACATTTTCTGGAAGGTTAAATGAAGATAAAATAAAAGCCATTCGTGACCAATGGAAAGGCAAATTGGTGCTTAAAGGAGTCGCTTCTGAAATTGATGCGCAAGAAGCTATTCGTTTGGGGATAGACGGAATTATTGTTTCGAATCATGGAGGGCGACAGTTAGATTCGGGAGAATCATCCATAAAGCCCTTAACGCGTATTGCGGAAAAATTCGGCAATCAAATTGAAGTGATGATGGATAGCGGTATTCGTTCTGGTTCTGATGTGGCTAGAGCACTTGCGAGCGGCGCTAAATTTACCTTCTTAGGCAGATCTTTTATGTACGGAGCAGCGGCCTTGGGTAATAATGGCGGTAATCATACTATCTCCTTATTAAAAAAAGAATTACATCAGGTTATGGAACAGCTTTGTTGTGAAAGGCTATCCGATTTACCCAGTCACTTAATTAAAAAATAAGTTTATTTACAGTTTAAGTCTTGTCGTTTTGTTGAACAATCTCTAAAAATAATAAGTCTAACGCAGGGTCGTTTGCGAGAAAGCTTGCTTAGACAAAAAAGACGAACAACAGATAGGTTTACACTAGTTCAGAAATTTATGTGAATTTTTTAATACTTCACATTTATTAGAATTTCAAGCAAATTTTGATGGTTAAAGAAATCAATAGTCGGCGCTAAAAAAACTAAATAGCAAACTAAACCCATAAAAACACACAAAACTCTTAACGATGCAAAGCAACTTATTTCAAATAGAAACAGAAACGACTTGGGAAGATTTAGGAAATGGAATTAAACGCCAGATTTACGGATATAATGATACAGTAATGATGGTAAAAGTAAAGTTTGAAGCAGGTGCAGTTGGCACTTTGCATCAGCACCATCACTCACAGGTTACCTACGTTGAGAGCGGTGTTTTTGAAACAATGATTGACCACCAAACTAAAAGCTTAAAAAAAGGCGATGGTTTTTATGCACCTCCTCACAAAATGCATGGTGTGGTTTGTAAAGAGCCTGGTGAGTTGATTGATGTATTTACGCCACATCGTGAGGATTTTTTAAAAGTAACCTCTTAGTGTCTTTTAGGGTTTGAAATTAATTAGACATCATTTAGATAAAAAAGCATGATCAACTTAAAACTTTTCATCGTTATTTTAATGACCGTTTCGTTTACTGCTGCGCATGCACAGACGGTTACACTCGATTACTATTTTAACCGAGAAACCAAAAAGGATGTTTCTGGAAAGATGCAGCGCTTTTCACTACATGTGGGAAGACAAGACAGCGGCCGGTTTTTCGATGTGGGGCAATGTTTTTAAAAAATATGGTGCTCAAATTAACAGTTTGGAAGCTGCTCCTACTGTAAAGAACTTAAAAGATACTGATGTTCTATATCATCGTTGATCCTGATAGACCACAAGAGAACCCAAACCCTAATTACATAGAAAACCAGCATGTCGAAGCCATTGCGAAGTGGGTAAAAAATGGATGGATGCTGATTCTGATGGCAAATGACAGCGCTAATGTAGAGCTTGCGCATTTTAATGTACTCGCCAGTAGATTTGGTATTAGCTTTACAATGATGCTTACGAGCCTTTGGATAAAAGAAGAAACTGGAATATCGCTCCGTTCAAGTATGAGTATAACACAGTAAACGGTAGAAAATACGTTAGAGATTCTACTTACTGGACTGCAGCTCAGTTATACAATAGAAATAATGCAAAATTTAGAAGAACTTACGAAAAACCTGCTCGTAATAAAAACGGCACACCAGAAAACTATCCTTTGCTACGTTATGCAGATGTATTGTTGATGTTGGTTGAAGCAGAAAACGAAGTAAATGGTGCTACACCTTATGGAGCGGGTTATCTTAAAGAAGTAAGAGATAGGGCTAATGCTTCTGATGTTACAGCTACAGTTACAGGAGACGTTGATGCAATGAGGACAGCAGTACGTAAAGAAAGATTTTTAGAACTAGCTTTTGAAGGTCAACGAAAGTGGGACTTGATTCGTTGGGGAATATTTGTTTCTGAAATGCAGCAGAGTGCGCAGGAAATACGTGGCAATGCTGGTAGTTTTGCTTATGCAGCCATGTCTGGTGAACGCATTACAGTTAGAAACAATCTGTTTCCAATACCTGTTTTGGAACTGTCTTTAAATAGTGCGCTTACACAAAACCCAGGTTGGTAAAAAAATAATTGTATAAAAGATGAAACCTGTAATAGGTTTCATCTATTCACAAAGTTAAAAAATAAGCAGATGAAAAAATTATTATATATAATTCCAGCTTTGTTAATTGTGTTAGCAAGCTGTATAAAAAAGAGGTAACTAAACTAAATTTTGATCTAAAAACAGATAAATCTACTTATAAAGTAGGCGATACTATAAGATTTCAGCTGTCGGGCAATCCGGAGCAGTTAACATTCTTTTCGGGATTAAATGGTCATAAGTACGTTTATCAAGACCGTATCGAAGCAATAAGTGATAATATCACATTAGAATTTGCAACCAACAGACGTTATGGTTCAGATGCTCAACAACCAAAATCTCTACGCTTGTTGGCTTCTCAAAAATTTACTGGCGACTATACTGCTGCTGGTGTTAATGAGACTACAGATTGGATTGACATTACAGATGCTTTCACATTGTCGGGCATTCAGCCAAATGACAACTATATAGCATCAGGTGTTGTAAACTTAAAAAGTATAACAGCTTTAGGTTTAGACACCAAAAAGCCTATTTATTTTGCATTTAAGTACACTGGTGTTACAGGTAGTACGCAACCAAGATGGTGGATAAACAAGTTTGATATTAAAACAGTAACTACCGACGGCGAGGCTTTAAAAGTGACAAATTTTGCCGGTGCTACTTTTAACCAAATTAAGGTATTGCCAGAATCGCCAGTTAGCTGGAGTTTTGGTACAGATAACACAGCAAAATTCGGCGGTGGTGGTGCGGCAGTTGGTAGTAACGAAGTTTGGGCTGTTACCAGAGGCTTAAATTTAACTACAGTAAAACCTGATAAAGGGGTGGCGTTAAAAAACATGAGTACGAGACTTGATACTTATGAGTATGTTTTTAAGCAAGCGGGCACTTATAGCGTAACCTTTGTTGGTGCTAATATTAACGTTTACGGCGAAACTACTTCTGCAAAGACGGTAGAGGTAATCGTTACGCCATAAATATCAATTAGGGCTCACGAACGGGCAAATAGAAATTTTTAATTTAATAATAACCAAACGCGTCTTGAAAAATAGATGGGTTTGGTTTTAGTGCGGATACTTATGAAAGACAGAACTCCCTCAATATTTAAGCAAAATTTGATAGCCATCCTTTTGGTGGTGATAATTGTCACATCATGTAACACAAAAAAAACGTTTGTTAAAAAAGATTTTGATGTAGCGGAAAAGCAATATCAAACGATGCTTGCACAGCAAACAGATTTAACATCATTTCCAAGAACAACCAATGCCAACGGTGAGGTTAAAGGTACAGACGTTTGGGATTGGACAGGTGGTTTTTTTTCAGGAGGTTTATGGTACATCTATGAATATACTCAAGATCGAGCTTGGAAAGCAGCGGCTACCAAATGGACTACCGCTTTAGAACAAGGTCAGTTTTTAACACAACACCATGACGTAGGCTTTGTAATGTATTGTTCTTATGGCAATGCAATGAGGTTAGAAAAAGATACTGTGAAACTGAACGCTTACAAGAAAATCTTAATCCAATCAGCAGAATCAGCATTAACCAGGTTTGATCCTAAAGTTGGACTAATTAAATCCTGGAATGAAAAAAAATCGTGGGATGGCAAAACCATGTGGAAATATCCTGTGATTATTGATAATATGATGAATTTGGAAATGCTTTGTTACGTTTCCGAAATGACTGGCGATCCTAAATATAAAAATGTTGCCGTTAGTCACGCTCTAGGTACCATGAAAAACCATTTCAGGCCAGATTATAGTACTTACCACGTGGTGGATTACGATGCGGAAACCGGAAAAGTTTTACACCAACAAACCAACCAAGGTTATGCAGATAATTCTACTTGGGCCAGAGG
>JBBSQW010000060.1:0-5168 GCA_038243635.1 Sphingobacteriales bacterium | reverse complement strand
TCTTTTTATTGCAGTTCTTATCCCTCTCTTTTGTACTTTTGTCATTAGCTCTGTGGGTTTTTCTTCTTTTTAAGTTTTGCAACTCAAAATTAGAATCTTACAGAGCTTTTTTGTATA
Organism: Sphingobacteriales bacterium; assembly: GCA_038243635.1. Lineage (GTDB taxonomy): Bacteria > Bacteroidota > Bacteroidia > Sphingobacteriales > Sphingobacteriaceae > Pseudopedobacter. Next base: position 5,051 of record JBBSQW010000060.1, on the reverse strand, counting down.
TTATTTGTTCGGACAGTTATGATATCAGATAAACTATCTTGTTCATTTCATCAAATACCACACTTAATTCATTTCTGTTTATAGACCTCTTTACGGTAAGGGGCCTATATTTAAAGTTGTCATAAATTAAACTGTCCTGTTCTTTTTCAACTCTCTGCTGATGTTTTTTTAAAGCGGAAACCACTGCGTCTTTATTGCGTTCAGTTAAACCCTGTAATCCAACTTTATAGGTAGTAAAAAGCCAATCAACTTGAAAGTAGACAATCCCTACTAAGCAGATGATTATACCTGTTGCTAAAATTTTAAGTTTCCTATTCATGATGTTTTAAATTATGTCCGAAAGTAATCCGCTACGCTCAATTTCATGCAATCTGTTAACATACGTTAACATTAAATAAGACACCGTAATACTATTTTAAGAATTGTCCATGAAATTACGCTCATGAGCTTCCCAAACAAAACTGTTAACATTAATCCGTTCTTATTAACCAAAATATGGAGGCAAAAACATGTATAGCGAACGTGTGCATTTATTCGTATTGGCTGATAAAGAACCCGAGTCTGGCATTTCCGTCCATTTTGTAAATAGTGAGTTTGATGAAGAGGAAGTTCTCCATCAATCAAAATTTAAGATAGACAAAGGCGATGATTTGAAAATGGCAAAATCCAAAGTGCAACAATTAGAGTATTTACATTTCCCGAAGGTGATTGAACGTTTACCGAAGAAACATATCGCATGGAAGCATCGGATTAAAATCCGCCGCTCAGAAAATAGGCCGATGCTACGCATCTTCTAAGCTAGCTAACGTCAGAGAGCTGTAGGCTCGGCACATATCCCAACAATGGATTTTAATCCGTTGTTATAAACCCATCACAAGACATCCTTCGCTACAATAACGTTAAATCAAATCTTCAAAAAGATATTCTTCATCATATTCAATCTCGAATTTCTCTAAAAACGCAACATACTCTTCTCTCAAACTTCGGTTTCTATGATGAGCTTCTTGATTGAGGATATACTTAAAAACGTTATCAACATGCGACTGACTATAAGAAAACACTCCGTAGCCTCGTTGCCATTCAAATCGATCTGTTGTTAATTGATGATTATTAACATATTTAGATGATTTTGCTTTTACCGTTTTCATCAGTTCAGAAATAGAAACCGATGGCTTAAGGCTTACCAAAAGATGAACATAATCTTCTACACCATTGACAATGATGTTTGTACAACCTGTTTCGTTTACCAGATTACCCATTACGGCAAACAATTCTTTTCGCCAAGCTGTATCTAATACCGCTTTCCGGTATTTCACTGCGAATACTAACTGAAGATATACTTTATGATGTGTGTTTGCCATTTTTCATGGTTAATTATGCTTATTCCAAAGTAATCATTTTCAACAAAAAAAAACAAAACACTTCTTGCTAAAAACAATAGCACAATCCAAGTCTGAACTTCTCTACATTTAAAATCAACAATGGGTTGAAACCTGTGGCTGGCAAAATGTGTCGATGCTCTGCATCTTCGTCGCTGTGAAACAGTTCACCATCTTCTAAAAGCCGTAGGCTCGGCTCATCTCCCATCATCGGGTTTCAACTCGATGATATTCCCGCTATATATAAATCCAAAATCATCCAAAAAAAATAATTCATTTTCTTATCTTTGCGCCTTTAAATAAATACAATTTCATGAGCCATCCCGTAAAGATTAAAAATGCCTTAATTTCTGTTTATTATAAAGATAATTTAGAGCCCATTATCCACCAATTAAAGGCTTTAGGCGTTAATATTTACTCTACCGGAGGCACAGAAAAATTCATTACCGATTTAGGCGTTCCAGTAATACCTGTGGAAGATTTAACTTCATACCCTTCTATTTTAGGCGGACGTGTTAAAACCTTACACCCAAAAGTTTTTGGTGGTATTTTAACTCGCAGAGGTCATGAAGGCGATCAAGCTCAAATTGCAGAATACGAAATACCAGAAATTGACTTGGTAATTGTCGATTTGTACCCGTTTGAAGAAACCGTAAAATCAGGTGCCGCAGAGCAAGACATCATCGAAAAAATTGATATTGGTGGCATTTCCTTAATCAGAGCGGCGGCTAAAAATCATAAAGATGTCATCATCATCGCGTCTAAAGATGATTACGCAGAGCTAAATACACTATTAGAAAACCAAAAAGGAGAAACTACTTTAGCGCAACGTAAAGCATTTGCTCGTAACGCATTCAACGTTTCTTCTCATTACGATACTGCAATTTTCAATTGGTTTAACCAAGGCGATGATGCACTTACCTTATTTAAGCAGAGCGAGCAAAAATCTTCGGCTTTACGTTACGGCGAAAATCCACACCAAAAAGGTTATTTCTATGGCGATTTAGAAGCCATGTTCGAGAAATTGAATGGTAAAGAATTATCATATAATAATTTGGTAGATGTTGATGCTGCAGTTGCATTAGTTGATGAATTTACAGAACCAACTTTCGCTATTTTAAAGCATACCAACGCTTGTGGAATTGCTAGTAGACCACAAATATTAGATGCTTGGAACGATGCTTTAGCTTGTGATCCTGTTTCTGCCTTCGGTGGCGTTTTAATTTGCAACGGCGAGGTTGACGAAGCTACTGCTATAGAAATAAACAAATTATTTTTCGAGGTGTTAATTGCTCCTTCTTATTCAGCGGAAGCGCAAAAAGTAATTACTTCTAAAAAGAACCGTATCATTTTAAAAAGAAAAGAAGTTACACTTCCGGGTAAACTTTTTAAAACTTTATTAAACGGCGTAATAGAGCAAGATAAAGACAATACTGTAGAAGGCCCGGAATTGATGAGATCGGTAACCGACAAACAACCTACCACACAAGAATTAAAAGATTTACACTTTGCTAATAAAGTGGTAAAACACACTAAATCAAACACCATTGTTTTTGCTAAAGATAATACTTTGATAGCAAGTGGCGTTGGACAAACATCAAGAGTTGATTCTTTAAAGCAAGCCGTAGTTAAAGCCGAAGGTTTTGGGTTTGATTTAAAAGGAGCTGTAATGGCTTCGGATGCGTTTTTCCCTTTCCCAGACTGTGTTGAACTGGCATCAGAAGCAGGAATCACTGCAGTTTTACAACCTGGTGGATCTATAAAAGACCAAGACTCTATTGATATGGCAAACCAAAAAGGAATTGCAATGGTAACTACTGGAGTTCGTCATTTTAAACATTAATATTACTAACTTAGCCACGCTAAAAAAATTGACGCTCAATATTTTTAAGCACACATTTACATTTAAGACCGCAAGAAAACATCAATGGGTTTATTCAACTGGTTTACACAAGAAATAGCAATAGATTTAGGTACCGCAAACACCTTAATTATCCATAACGACAAAGTAGTAGTAGATGAACCATCTATCGTTGCCTTTGACCGTACCACCAATAAAGTAATTGCAATTGGTCGCCAAGCCATGCAAATGGAAGGTAAAACTCACGAAAACATCAAAACTGTTCGTCCATTAAAAGATGGAGTAATAGCCGATTTTAACGCTGCAGAACACATGATTCGAGGAATGATTAAGATGATTAACAATGGTAAAGGTTGGTTCTTCCCTTCTTTACGTATGGTTATTTGTATTCCATCTGGCATTACCGAAGTTGAAAAAAGAGCTGTTCGCGACTCTGCCGAAATTGCAGGTGCAAAAGAGGTTTATTTAATACACGAACCAATGGCAGCTGCAGTAGGTATTGGTATTGATGTGGAAGAACCAATGGGAAACATGATTATTGATATAGGTGGTGGAACAACAGAGATAGCGGTTATCGCTTTATCTGGTATTGTTTGCGACCAGTCTATCCGTGTTGCCGGAGATAACTTCGACTCTGATATCGTGAACTACATCCGTCGCCAACATAACATTATGATTGGGGAACGTACTGCAGAAAGAATTAAAATTGAAGTGGGTTCTGCCTTACCCGAGTTGCAAGATGCACCTGGCGATTTCGCCGTTCAAGGTCGTGATTTGATGACTGGTGTACCAAAGCAGATTACAGTTTCTTATACAGAAATTGCACATTGTTTAGATAAATCGATTTCTAAAATTGAAGAAGCTATTTTAAAAGCTTTAGAGATTACGCCACCAGAACTTTCTGCCGATATTTACCAAACTGGCATTTACTTAACCGGTGGTGGTGCATTATTACGTGGTTTGGATAAGCGAGTGGCCTCTAAAACGAAATTACCAGTCCACATTGCCGAAGACCCTTTAAGAGCGGTTGTTAGAGGAACTGGAATTTCATTGAAAAACATTGCAAACTTTAAGTTTTTGATGCAGTAAGCAAGATTTAAGATAAAAGACACAAGACATAAGACCTTGTGTTATGGAAAGCAAGAGTTGAGAGATTCTTGCTTTTTTTGTGGGGTTGATTTTTAGAAGAACTTTTGGGCGTTTTAACACGCTGTTCACTGTATCTTTTTTGCTTTATCTTTCGACTCCGCTCAGGACAGCAAAAAAGGATGCCGTTTCCATCGTTAACACAAATAATTCGTCCTTAAATTATTAATTTTATAAGTCAAGATTTCATAATAAATTAAATTAATACATTTAAAAACCACTACATGGTTACATTAGCAATAACCTTCCTTCTTGATTTTTAAAACTATGTTAGAACGTCCTTTAACTAATATCCTTAGAGTCACAAGAAAAAACAATGATTTAACAAAAGATACAGTAAAATATATTTTTGAGCTATCTGATAAATTTTCGTTGTGGATTATAGGAATCTCATTAGCTTCGATTTCTTTTTTTAATAGTGGCTAATTTTAAAAATATTACTTCTTATTTTTCTTCTTCTCACCTCAACGTTGTTTTTGTTTCACTATTCATTTCTATTTTTTGCGGAATACTTTATCGGGTAGTCATAAGTGTCCGAACAAATTAGTCAAATTCAGTTACACATTGGTTGATTTGTTTTAAAGGCATTTTTTTGGTTGTTTTTCTCTAAAAGAGTCTCGGAATTATTTCATTGGAACAGTAGTTTTTGCTTGAATACATGCGAG
>JBBSQW010000059.1:0-6098 GCA_038243635.1 Sphingobacteriales bacterium | reverse complement strand
GTCTTTATATTTGCCCAAAGTCATTTATCAAAATGAGTAACATTACTATATGCTTTCGGCATTGCATCTCAATACTTACTTTAAATAAATCTGCTTTATAATCTGAATTATTTAATTTGTTATTCATCTTCATTATACCTGTACGTGTATAAGGTTTGGATTATAGAATGTCTTTTTACTCCATGTGATTGGTAAGTAATGGATGTTTGCAGAAAGTTTACTGATTTTTAGTAACAATCACTTTGTCGAAGTAACAATCGTTTACCAAAAAAATTAGAATACCAATCTGTTTAATTTACATACTTATGCCTATTCAAACGCACAAATGACTAAAAAATACACACATTTTTATAACGAGGAAGAATTAGTTTCTTTAGGAGAGATAACTTATTCGATAGTTCTTATTCTTAGATTCTTAAACCCAAAAATATAATTCAACAATTCAGCACTAATATATTATCAACTTAATTTAAAGAAAATGAATATAGCGATCTCATTTTTTCGTCTAAAATTGTATATAATGATGATATGGAGTTAGGTGTATAATATTAAATGTTTCTTTAAAATATAAACATCGAATTACCATTCCATCATATTACTTGACATGATGCTAGAAACGTTAGTCATTTTGTAAGCTTCTCTATAAACCCAACTATTTAAAAGTAGAATATTTTTTCAACTTTCGATGGTATTAAATGAAAGTGTAAATTTGAACTAATGCAGACTGCAAAAATCCTACATTAGCTAATCCGCATGACGAAGATCCCGAAACATTTTTTGAGTGAACCCAGAATATTATTATGACAGGATATAGTAAACTAAAAATTAAATAAAGAGATGCCTAAAGAATTTAATAAACGCTACCAAAGAGTCAAAGAACAACACGAGCTACTAATCGGCAAGAATAATAAATCAATTTTTAGTTTTAACGGCATTTATAACAGATATGAAAACCCGATTCTAACACGCTATCATATTCCTTTAAACTGGCAATTTGACTTCAACCCACAAACAAATCCGTTTTTCATGGAACGTATCGGTTACAATGCGGTTTTTAATGCTGGCGCCATTAAAATTAATGGCAAGTATTTACTTGTAGCCAGAGTTGAAGGAAATGACAGAAAATCATTTTTTGCCATTGCAGAAAGCCCAAATGGCATAGATAATTTTAAATTTTGGGACAACCCTATTACCATTCCACAAACGGAATTTTTTGACACTAACGTTTACGACATGCGTTTAACTCAGCATGACGATGGTTATATTTATGGCGTTTTTTGTAGTGAGCGGAAGGATTCGTCTTCAGCAGATGGAGACACTTCAACTGCTATTGCAAATGCTGGCATTGTAAGGACTAAAGATTTAAAAGTTTGGGAACGTTTACCTGATTTGATTTCGACCACAGGACAACAAAGAAATGTTGTTTTGTTTCCACATTTAATTCAAGGTAAATATGCGTTTTTCACAAGACCACAAGATGGTTTTATAGATACTGGCAAAGGTGGCGGCATCGGCTTTGGCCTTTCAGATACCATTGAAAATCCAGAAATAAGGGAAGAGCAGATTGTTGATGCAAAAACATATCATACCATTTATGAAGTTAAAAACGGCTTAGGACCATCACCTCTTAAAACAGAGAAAGGATGGTTAAATCTTGCGCATGGCGTTAGAAATACGGCGGCGGGATTAAGGTACACGCTTTATATGTTCATAACAGATATCGATCATCCTTGGAAAATCATTCATAAACCCCACGGTCATTTTATGGCACCATTGAAAGAAGAACGCATTGGAGACGTATCAAACGTTCTGTTTTCCAATGGCTGGATTACCGATGATGACGGCAAAGTCTATATTTATTATGCATCTTCGGACACACGGATGCATGTTGCTACTTCAACAATCAACCAATTGTTGGACTATTGTATCAATTCACCACAAGACCAATTGTACTCACATCTGTCTGTTCAAACCATAAATTTACTGATAGAAGCCAATAAAAAAAGTCTAGAACCTGTGAATGAATAATAGCTTAACTACGGATGATAAATACTACGTCTTGTATCTATCAGTCTATGTTTAACTCATAGTGGAACAAACATATTATTTAAAGGTACATCATCGGCGCCAATCACGAAACGAACACTACATCCGCCAAATACCATATACCATATTCCAAACGCTATCATTAAAACTAAAAAATAATGAAACATGTACTTATCATTGCGCTTTTAATCTTAAGCTTTCGTTCTCTCTTCAATATTCCAATGCTGTCTATTTGATTTTAAAGAAAGATTTTATTGGTTCGAAATTAGAATAAAACTATGTCTTTAGCAGCAGCGAGTTATTGTCGTCTTCATAGCAATTCTTTATCTTGTGCTCCTTAATCGTAAACATCAATCCGTATGAATTCAATAAATAAGTTCTGTTCTCAATATATTTTATTTTATGCTATTTTAATGTCATTGCTATTTATATCCTGCGAACAAAAAAGCTCTGAAATGGCTGAAACAAGAGGTATATATGGCAATCCTAAACCTTTATGGGATAAAGGATACAAGCTTGATGAGCTTGGAATCAATGCTATTTTTGTCCATAGCGGATCTATCAATCAAGATATGATAGGCAGAGCCAGATCTGAGGGAGTAAAGGTATATGCTGAATTTGCCACCTTGAATGGTGAAAATTATGTAGAAACTCACCCAGAAGCTTGGGCAATTAATGAAAAAGGTGAAAAAGTAAAAGCTGCATCTTGGTTTATGGGTGTTTGTCCTACTGAACCTGGATTCCGTCAGTATCGTTTCGGTCAGTTAAGGGATTTACTTTTGCAATATGATTTAGATGGTGTTTGGATGGACTATGTGCATTGGCATGCCCAGTTTGAAGATCCTGAACCAATTTTGCCAGAAACCTGTTTTTGTGATCATTGTCTTAAAAGTTTTTCAAAGGATTCGGGTATTGAAATACCAGACGGAATTACCAGAGAGAAGTCACAATGGATATTTGATAATCATGATAAATCTTGGCGTAGTTGGAGATGTAAGGTTATATATGACTGGACCTGGGAATTTAAAAATATAATTAAGGAAATCAGACCAAATGCATTACTGGGACTTTATCATTGTCCTTGGGAGAATCAAGAATTCAATAATGCAAGTAGTCGCATCCTGGGACTAGATTTTGATTTATTAAAAGAAACTATCGATGTGTTTTCCCCTATGGCGTACCATGGTAGAATGGAAAGGGAACCAGAATGGGTAAAAGAGAATATTCTATGGTTCAGTAAGCGATTAGATATAAAAGAAGGCGCTTATCCAAAATTATGGCCCATCATTCAAGCATATGGCGATCCTAAAAATATTTCTAGTGAAGAATTTGAAATTGTATTGAAAGGTGGACTGGCAGGTAAATCTAGCGGAGTGATGATGTTTACAACTTCTGCAATAGCCGAGGATAAAGATAAAACAGAAGTGATGAAAAAAGTGTATACCAACCTAATGGAAAAATCTGAAAACTAAATACATTATCCTTTTTTGATAATTGGTCAAGAATTAGGTATTACCTAAATCTTTTAAACCCGATAAGCTATCGTTAAAATTTATATTATGAGTTTGGAAATTTTCAACATACGATATTAACTTTTTGGTTATTTCTCTGATTATCAAAGCACAAATTTTAATATCCTATCCATAATTTGTGGCTTTGCTACATAAACATGTTCCAGGCATCCATAAATTGTATTTATAATTATATTCTCTTTAATTTAGGTGTTACAATTTATGGGTAGCCTTTAAACCCGCTTAAATTTATAAATCATAATGTCCAAAAACCCCATCACAGATTCTTTTCATTCTGGCACCAGCGGGGTGGTACTCCCTTTTAATAAAGCGCAATTCCCTGCCGATTTCAAAGATAAAAGCCGATTGCAGTATTACGCATCGCTATTTGATAGTCTCGAGATTAACAGTGTGTTTTATAAACTTCCGAAAAAAACAACGGTCAGTAATTGGGCAGCAAGCGTTCCTAAAGATTTTAGATTTACGTTTAAAGTACCTAAATTAATAACGCATGCGCTCGAATTGGACTTTTCATTAAACGATGTAATTGATTTTATGCAAGTCGTTGAACTTGTTGGTAATAAGAAAGGATGTTTGCTGGCACAATTTCCGCCCTCGTTAACCATTGAAAAATTTGAAACATTGAAAAGGCTACTGGAAACATTTACGGCAGCAGCAAAATCAACATCGTGGAAACTCGCCATCGAGTTTAGAAATCCATCGTGGTACGCGCCTCAGGTACAAGAATTACTTAGAAGTTTTAACGCATCCATGGTATTACACGATATGAAAAATTCTGCTACGCAATGGAGCCATGCAAACACTGATTTTGTTTACCTTAGGTTTCATGGACCCGATCCGCGATATCGCGGTAATTACAGTGATGATTTTTTACAACAGCGTGCAGAGTCGATAATAAAATGGATCAATGAGGGAAAAACTGTGTACGCATATTTTAATAACACGATGGGAGCTGCATTTAATAACCTTCAGACTCTTAACAAGTTTGTACTGTCATAGAAAACCTAAGACGTTTTTTCAGACTACCATAATAGAACTGCAAATAATAACTATGTAGTTTTTGTTCATTTGTATACAGAAGTTTTAAAAGACAGTAATTGTTTTGTTAAATGCTAATTATAAAACTAAGATTTGAAAACTATTTTGGAAAATAAAGAACCCGACCAAGTCTAATTGCTGGCCCCACAACTTCCTCCAAAATCAAAATAATAAAACACCACGATTTTTCAATCGACGGAATGGGCTGAATTTATAATTTAATTAAACTATTCATTGTTATAGATAGAAGCATCAAAAATCGATAGTTAAATTATGTAAGAAATCAAAAATAACATACTGATCATTTTATGATACAATTACGTTCTATTACTAGCTTTTATGTTTGCTAAAATAAAAATTTGCAGACCCATAATAAAATAGAATTACAGGAATATATCCACAGAAAAACCTAGATTCTTCCTAGAAAACCTGAGACTTCTCCAAAAAAATTGGATACTTTGACCTTGCTATCCGTTGACTAATAAGCTCGCTTTCATAGGCATAAACATTTATCACTCCACCATTTTGCTCTAGTTTCATTCCTTATTTTGTCTAAAACCAGGAACTATAAACCGATCCTTAATAATTCTAAATTGATATACTTCATTTGGATTATTGAGAAAGTAAATTGCACGTATCGTATAGTGAATGTCTGGATTCTCCAATAAGTAATTTTATATACAAACTAGAGCCCTTTTTTACCATTTTTTTAGTTGAGGCGTTTTCAGTAAACTGATCCATCAATTTCAAACCTTCTTTATATTAGTTGGTATTGGTAAAATATGCATCAGAAAACACCATTAAAAGCATGGAAAAAAAAAGAACACTTAATGTTTTATGCACATCATAGTTAAACCTTTTTCTATTTTCGTTTAATTTTAAAGTAGTTATTTACTTTAGTGGTAGATTTGTATAAATTAAAAAACATGAAAAATTCAGGCATAACGCGTAAAGATTTTTTAAGAAATTCTACTTTTGGAGTAGCTGGACTAACAATAGGCTCAGGATTCTTGAATACTGCTAATGCAGATTCTGTTATGACAGAACTTAATACAAAAACTAATTCTAAGATCTATATTTTAAAAAACGTGAGACTCGAAACTGGCTTCAGTTATAAGGATGGAGAAGTTAACGGGACGAAAACGGACTTATTTACTGTAGAAATCAGTGATGGTAAAATTAGGGCAATATCGAGCAACAAACCCACTGCAGAAGCTATTGACGCCAAAGGATTATTAATGCTTCCTGCTTTCAGGGATATGCATATCCATCTGGACAAAACATTTTACGGAGATAAATGGCAAGCGATAAAAAAGAGAAGTGGTGGCATAAAAGGAATGATTGCTTTAGAACAACAAATTATACCCGAATTGTTGAAAAACTCAACCTTTAAAGCCGAAAAATTAATTGAGTTATTACAATCTAAAGGTACTTCATTTGCTAGAAGTCATGTGAATATTGATCCAACGTCAAAACTGCAGT
>JBBSQW010000058.1:0-12172 GCA_038243635.1 Sphingobacteriales bacterium | reverse complement strand
TCTCCCTTTAAGCCTTTTTACCATATCGCTTATAGCTTTACTCGGCAAATATTCGATATGCAGATGTACATGGTCGGAACTTACAACACCAGATAGTATCACAACATCTTCGGCATCACAGATCTGTTTTATAAGTGATTCTGCATCTAATCTTTATCTCCCCGTCAAGGACTTTGTAACGATATTTTGTTACCCAAACAATGTGGGCAGTCAGTCTTGAAATAGTGTGTCCATTATGTCTTTGCTTGTTCTCCACAAATTAAAATTAGCTTTTTAACGCTATTGGGAAGAATTCCATTCTTCTTTCCCCAAACCTATGCACTTTCAGTGCATAGTGGTTTAGTTGCGATCAAAATCTGGTTGCATAACAGTTCGTTTAATATTAGTTGTTTGCAACAAACAATGGCTCATTACAAAATGCCTGTCCCCGGGTTTAATTCTCATTGTACCTATAAACTTTACCAACAAAAGTTGAACGTTTTAGGCAATACGTATGGTGTCTCATTAAATCATCATGATGCATTGTAGGATGCGATGGCTTGCGCAGAATTATTTATGCTTTACAATAAACGGTAAAAATTTAGGTAAAAAGTTTGTTTGATGTAGACGTAGCAACCGTCCAATCTTAATCTATCGCATGTACAATTAATAAATGCAACAGGGTCTAGTTAAATAAATCTTAAAAGGGGTACTCCTTTAAGATTTATTTAAGGAAAAAGAAGACTTTTGTTTTGCGTGAAAAAATCACATTTAATCTTGGAACAACTTTTCATGCTATAAAAATTCATAACAAATTGCTTACTATAAGTTGATATGTACAAATCGTGTTTTATATAGGACCAATAAGTTAATCATTCAACAAATCACCAGCTCACTACATAAAAAAAGCCCCGAACATTTCTATGCAGGGCTTTTCTGAAATTTGTTGTTATTTCAGCGAATTGATCCAAGCGGCAATCTTTAACGCATCAGCTTTGCTAACCTGCGGCATCGGGGGCATCTCCGTGGCATAGTCGGGCCAGTTTTGCGGTTGCGGATTATGAATAAGTTGTACAATTTTTTCATTAGTGTACTTGCGTTTCGCAACATCAACAAATGAAGGACCTACCTGCCGCTTAGTTGCATTATGGCATGAGGTACAGGTATTTTTAACTAAAATAGCTTTTATTTCATTATCAGACGGTGGAGTTTTGGCAACTTCTTTGGCAACCGCTTTTGAAGTAGCTACTTTTGCAGCGGTGGTAACTTTTACCAATGTGCCTTTTTTTACTGTTGACTGATTGGCCGGAGTAGTTGCAGCCGCAGAATTACGTGTACTTATCTCGCTTAAAGCCAGTTTATTTCCTTGCGGGATGTTATTTAATGTATAGTAGGCCGTTGGATGCACCAAGGAGTAGAAATTTCCTTTATCACGCACACCATCAAGTGTTATGCTGTGAACATAATTTTGACGAAGATTAGCTACAACAATGCGGGCTTTCAATCCATCTGCAGAAAGTTTAACACCTTTAACTTTACATATTTCTTTGTTAACCGGCGGGCTCCCGTAAACCGGTTGGTATTTATAAACGAAACTCTCTACAGCATACGATGCTAGGTCCTCTGCAGATTTAGCATCAGCGGGTTTGGTAAATTCAATCTCAAAACCATCAGGCATTGCCCTGACCGCTTTCATTTCGAACGGAATTTTTTTATTCCAAACTAAGCGTTGCAAACCCTCATTGGCGTCACCGGCAGAACCCCAGCCACGGTTTGTTTCGCCAACAAACAATGATCCATCATCGCCCCAGGCCATTCTTAAAACCCCTGAACGGAAACCGCTCCGAAAAGCAAAAGCAGCGCCTTGATATTCGCCATTCACTTTTTCCATAAACACCCTGGAAATCATACTCATGCCCTGATCACCAATTAAAACCTGTCCGGCAAAGGGGCCAAAAATTCCATCCGGAATGGTTACAGGCTCAGAGTTGGATATCCCTAAAATGCCATGGGGCAAAATTACCGCTGGTAAACGCAGTTCCCGAATTTCTTTTTTCACTTCGTACAAAGTCTTGAACTTTTCGCTCACCACGTTTTCAGGTTTTATATATCTGCCTGCAGCATTTTTTACTTTATTTGGATCTAGTTTGGAATTAAATTCATCTGTAGTGATCTTTACAGGCGAATTTGGCAGGCCAGACCAGCGTAAACCAGCCGGATGGCCCGCAAAATCACCTTTTTCAAGATTCCATAAACCGCCGGAACCTACATAGTCACCTTGGTTGTCGGTATAAAACAATTTGCCATCGATTATCCCCACCCCGCATGGGGATCTTAAGCCGGTTGCCCAAGGTTCCATACGCCCATCTTCATAAATATGCATCGCCCAGCCACGCCATGGCACGCGGCTTTCGCCACGCCACCATTCTTCATTTCCAAAAGCAACATTTCCGGTAACGAAAAAAGATCCGTCGGCAGCTATTTTCGGCCCAAAACTATATTCATGATAATGCCCGGAAATGGGCCAGGAATAAACCGTTTGATACAGATCGGCTTTGCCATCCATATCTCTATCAACGAGTTTAGTTAACTCGCCACGTTGAGCACAATATAAAGCGCCATCTTTATAGGCAAGACCTAATATTTCATGCAAACCTGAAGCAAATTTGCGAAAGTAAGGCGTTTTGCTGGTTGGATTTTCTACTATAAAAACATCCCCGCGACGAGTTGATATTCCTAAATTACCGTTAGGTAGGGTTACCAAACCGCCAACTTCCAACAAAGTGCCTTCCGGGGAACTTACTTTGACTATCCTGAAAAAATCTTCTTCTTTGGGTGTTTCCTGTGCGGTTACCGAACCACTTATGACCGTGATGATCAAAGAGGCTTGTAGCCATTTAGTTATTAGTTGAGGTACTGATTTCATTTTGATGATTATTTCAATAAGGCTTAAAAAAGTATCGAATAGCTTAATTTAGAATGTATTGGCACAATGAGTTCTTTTCGTCCGTTTACATTCCTGATTATTGGTTTTGCACCTTCTGCATCTTCTATTTTAAGATAGTAAGATTTATCGTCTACCAGGTACATCCCATTTAGTTCGTCTATAGTTGCAGCTTCGGCAATGCGCACATATAAATCGTTTGATGCATTATCGATGGTTAATGTGCGGGTTATACCTTTGCCATTTTCTGTAACCGTAATACCATCTTTTATCTGTTTCCCGTACATGGAATACATGAAAGTTGGCCTATCCTGATCATCCATTTCATAGCCTTGTATCTTGTAACCGGTTCCGGCAGTATCTTTTACCCAAGGTGTTTGTGAAGTAGCCAACTTTGCAATGTTTAAAACGGGTTTCCCAAAGCGCTGAACGGCTCCCCGCGGACGCGAAGACCCATCTCCTCGGTCATGCCACATTGGTGTTGCATCTAAAAAGTCGCCACGCCAGATTTGCACAATTGCCCCATTATCTAGATCATACGTATAATGAACCTGTTCTGCGCTTCCTACAGAAACAGCATGAACCACGCGGATTTTGTCTGGTAAATCCATAAAGCTCCGTAAAGTGGTGTTTACCGGTGCATCAACCAAAACCGGGTCAACTTGGTTCCTTTCTGTGTTTTCTTCATCGGCATTGCGGAGCTTGTTATTTTGGATAGCTGTGTCAGAATTTACGGCATTTTCTGACATGACAACCGGTTTTTTTAACGACACTTTTATATTCCGGAACGCAACGGCTCCATGATCTCCCTGTAAACGTAACGGGCCAATGGCTTTTTCATCGGCACTTATTGAACCACGGGTAGGTCCAGAAAGATTTACATTTTCCTGAATCAAAACTCCGTTTAATTCTACTCTTAAAAACTGCGCATTAGCTATTTTCTTTCCATCTGCATCGAACCTCGGAGCCTGAAAAGAAACTTTTAAATGTTGCCATAAACCGGGTGCTTTACTCACATTCTGGCGTGGCGCATGGCCTTCAAAACCCTTATGTCCTTCCGGTTTACTGTCATCCCAACGTTCGTAAATTCCGCCATTATTAGCAGATTTCGCCGTTTTGGAAGCCCATGTATCTTCTAATTGCAATTCATATCTACCTTGTAAATATACACCGGAATTAGAACCGCTGGCCATCATATAATCCAGTTCCAGATCAATATCACCATGTTCTAAATTGGTAAATAAGTCAGCACCATGTTTCTTTTTATCTGGTTGGTTAACCAAAATGCCAGTACCTTTTGACAGATTTAGCATATTTTGTTTGCTGATATTGGCAGATACGTCCCCCGCTATCTGCCAGCTATCAGCCGGATTTTTAAAAGCCGATAAATCAATTAACGATACATTTTGTTCTGCCGATTGCTGAGCCAGCGTTGTACCCGCACTACATAAACAGGCTAAACCTGTTATTGCAGCCAGGCTAAATGAAGTAAATTTCATTTTGATCATAGTTAATTAAAAAAGGAGTTTAAAACATGTTAAATCTTACACCACAAGTGACACAATCAATTAGAGCATCTGTAAAACAGATATCTCATTTAATAAATACTGAACCAATTAATATAGTTCACAAAGAGGATATGACGATATCCCTTTTGTGAACTATAAACAATTTTAATAGCCGTTTGGTTTTAACACCGGATTTGAATTTAATGCCCTTGCCGGGATAGGGAAAACGGAATAATCTTTATCATCTTTAGGTTTGTCCCACCATTCTTCACCAAACCGATCCCATCTTACCAAATCTGTTCTTCGATGACGTTCGCCGATAAACTCCCTGCTTAAATCCGTTACAAATTCATCATCTGTAAGTAAACCAGGATTTGCCACATAACTATTTACAATCCATTTATCATCTGGAAAATTTCGCTTTCTAACTGCATCCATCAAAGTTGCCGCACCTGCTTTATCGCCGGCCCGATATTTACATTCGGCCAGTGAGTAGTAGATTTCTGCTAACCGGATTTCAGGTACAGAATTAAACTGAAACAGATCTTGTGACAAGGGCAGCCAAGGAAATTTAATAAAGCGGACACCCGAATTTTCTTCGCCGGTACTTACATGCGAACCTTCAGCCCATCTTCCGTTTGGCTTTTCAGAAAAGCGGCCAACCTGATCTACATACTTCAGAGGTTTACCGTTATATTCTTCCGTTCCGTTAACCATTTTGGTACTGTCAAAACCGAAACCTGCTGTTTTGTTAAATTCATATTGCTGACCAACCAAAAAGAAACCTTCATAATTAGCGCCTTTGGCGGTTGTTTTAAAAGGTTGTTTCCGTTTATCACCGGCAGCATATCTTTCATAAGGCATGCCCAATTTGTAGTTATATAATGCACCATCCACATCTCGCGAAGGCGTTAAATGAATGCCATTCCAACCGCCCCAATCATTATCTAACGAATATCTGGCCTGATAGTGCATGAATGCGTTATACATCCAACCCATTTCTAAAAAGTTTTTAGCATGCGGAAACTCAAAAAGGTTTTCGGGAGAGCGATATCCATTTATACCAGATTTAAATGGGCCGCGGTAATCCGGATCTATACTATAGGTACCATAAGTGCCATTGATAATATCCTGAGCAACTTGCGCACATTCTGCATATTTTGCAGTACCTATCCATTTTTCGCCATTTAAGTATAAACGTACTAGGAGAGCCGCAGCACTGCCCTGATCAAAACGCCCAACTTTTCCATTTTTTGGCAATCCGGGCAGCGATTCTTTTACTTCTTTTTCTATGTACGCAAACAGCTCTGGTGCGGTAGACTGTGGTTTTATTTCCTGAGGTTGTTCTATAATGGGTATCTCACGGAAATAATCAATCAAAAACAAGTAAAACCACGCCCGTAATGTTCTAAGTTCAGCAATATGTTGCGCTTTATCAGCTTCAGTTAAACCTAAAGCCGGATAATCAAGCGTAGACATATCTTTAATGATGATATTACATTGAGCGATTCCCTGATATGGACCAACCCAAGCTCCGTTGATATGGCTATCGTCGGCCGTCCATTTATGTCCGTGGATACGAATCCAATCACCCCCGTCATAACCATGCTTACCTTTTTGCGTCCATACAAAATTATCTGCAGTCAATTCAGAAAGTATCCAGCGGTCGCCGTCCCAACCACACCAGTGTGCATGTTCATACGGGCGGGTTACCGCAGCAATAATGGTATTTTTATCCTTATAATAGGTATTGGATGTTAAAACATCAAATGGTTCTTCATTCAGTTTGTTACAAGCAGAGATGGTGATTACAACCAAAGTCAGAAATATTATTTTTATTGTATTCATGTTTTTAAGTTCAAAAAAGGTTAAACTTCGAGTTTAAAAATTGATCTGTGCTCCAAAAGAAAACGTTCTGGCAACCGGATAAACATTTAGATCTTGATAGCCTGGCGTTAAGCCTGTTACACTAACGGATGTTGGATCAAGCCCGGTGTATTTGGTAATGGTAAATACATTGCGGATTGTTCCATAAAACCTTAGGCTATTGATTCTTTTTATGTTTAATTTCGGCGACCATCCCAAAGTTACATTATCCAGCTTTACAAAATCACCACTTTCAAGGAAGTAATCTGTAACCACTTTTCCTGACTTTATTTGCCCGTTCCGCTCATAAGCATCTTTCAATAAATTTACTCCTGGCTCTGCCTGTAAACCATAATACATTTGGTACAAGTTCAGTATCTGATAATCAAACCGGCCTCTAAATAAAAACGAAAGGTCAAATTGTTTAAAATCTAAGGTATTGCCCCAACCAAGTTCAAACCTCGGTGCACCATGACCCAAATAAGTACGGTCTCGGTTGCTATCGCCCTCGTTAGTTGCATTGATACGTTCACTGCCCTCTACAGCATTTTTCCAGATCATAATATTACCCTTGTCGTCAACTCCTGCATATTTATAGCCGTAAAAGCTTCCTATTTCTTTTCCAGCTTCTAAGCGATACGCAGGGCCCGGGTTTCCCGGAGAAGGAAGATTCTGGAAATAGCGGTAGCCAGCAGAAAATTCATTGTTAGACCATGAGTCTAATTTTGCTTTGGTATATGATCCGGTTAGGTTGGTAGAGTAATTAAGTGTTTTGCCTTGAAGCGGTTTCCATGCTAACGCTAGCTCAACACCTTTTGCGCTGGTACTGCCTACATTTACAAAAATTTGTTCTTGAACGTACGAGCCCACAGGCACATCATAATTAGATAACAGATTAGTGCTTTTGCGGTTAAACACGTCAATACTACCGGTTAGTTTATAATTAAATAAGCTAAAATCTAAACCTGCGTTATAAGAAATGGCTTTCTCCCACTGTAAATTAGAATTAAAATTATTAGCTGGACCGTAAACCTGGATCCATTGTCCTTCATCGTTTAAGTATCTGCCATAACCGACGTAACGAGGCAATGATGTATATCTAGGAAAGCCTGAACGCCCGGTTTCACCATACGATAACCGCAGTTTTAAATCATTAATAGACTTAATATTTTGGATAAATGGCAGTTTAGAAATACGCCATGCACCAGATATAGCTGGGAATAAACCCCATTTATTATTGGCACCAAATTTTGTATTCCCCTCGTAACGAAACGAACCTGTTAAAAAATAAGTATCGTTAAAATTATAATTGGCACGACCCAAAAATGCAATCGTTTTCTCTTTACTTTTTCTGGATTCCATACCGAGCCGCCCTTTTTCTAAATTCCAGCTTCCTCCTTGCAGATAATTGTATCCAAAAGCATCAGAAGGAAAGTTGCTATTTTCAGCCCAAAAGCCTTTTTCGTTAAACTCCTGATAAGAATAACCACCCAATAATTTTAAATCGTGTTTGCCAAAACTTTGGTTGTAGTTTCCTAACCATTCAAGCGTGTAATCCGTCCACTTCTCGTTTTGTAACCGAGCCCGGCCAATCCGGTTGTTTTGGATTGATTCTGCAGATTGCGAAGAATAATATTCCCTTCCATCACGATCATGTCCTTGCCGGGCAAGTTTAACATCTGTAGTTAAGTTTTTGAGCAAATTTAACTTCACATTAAAATCAACTACAGAATAGGTATGATCTGCCCCATTTTCTCTTGCTAAAAGATTTTGAACCGGATTAAAAGTATCATAACCTTGAAGTGTATTATATTTTAATGGATTGGCAGGATCCATAACCGGAATTGTGGGATTAAGCTTTACCGCTTGTTGAAATGCATTGTAATTGGTAAACTCTTCGCTTGCAATACGGTAAGAAACATTCCCCCCAACTTCTAATAAACCATCCATCGCTTTCTGTAGAAAATTTGCCCTAAAGCCAGATTCTTTACGATCTGATGCAATATCAATTGCAGTTTTAGTTCTGTAATTACCAGAAATACGGAACATCGAATTTTCCCCGCCACCTGAAACAGCCAGGTATTGGTTCTGACCAAAGTTGTCTTTCCGGATTAATTTATCATACCAGTTGGTTTGTGCGCCTCGATCATCGTCAATTTTCTTTTCCAAAAATTGCTCTGCCGAAAGTAAAGAAGGTTTGGCAGCAACGTAATCATGCTCTATGTAACTATCATAAGTTACAGCCACCTTACCAGATTTCCCTCGTTTTGTTTGAACAATCACAACTCCGTTTGCACCACGCGAACCGTAAATAGCAGAAGCAGAAGCATCTTTTAAAACAGTTATCGATTCAATATCCTGCTGGGCAACATTTCTAAGATCAGCCCCCGCCATACCGTCAAGCACTATCAAGGGTCCGTTTCCTGCTTCAAGCGATGCAGCACCTCTCACTTGTATATCTAAGCCACGGTTAGGATCTGCAGAAGCTGGATTGGAGGTAGTGATTCCGGCAATTTTACCCTCGATTAATTGCAGCGGACTATTAAATGCCCCTTGTAAAAAATCTTTACTGGTAACGGTGGTAGCGGCACTTGTTAAATCTTTTTTAGCAACGGTTCCGTATCCTACCACAACTACTTCGTTTAAAGATTGTGAAGATGAGTTTAATTTAACATCCAGTTTAGTTTGATTGTTAATGGCAATTTCGCGGGTTGTAAAACCGATGTAGGTAAATACCAAAATGCCCTTTGCATCAGGTACCGTAATGTTATAAACGCCGTTAACATCTGTGGTGGTGACAATGGATGTTCCTTTCAATTTAACACTAACCCCTGGAAGCGTGATCCCAGTTTCATCGGAAACACTACCTGTAATTTGTAAATCAGGTATCTCTTTATTAGCTGGAGATAAAACCACAAGCCCTTCTTCAAACACGCGGAATTTAATATTGGTATCTTTCAGCATGAGCTGCAAAACATCTACCACCTTTGTATCTTTAATTTGTATGGTTATTTGCTGATCAGAAGGCAAGTTAGATTCGGAATACAATAACCGGATATTCCCTTTCTTTTCAAGAATAGATAAGGCTTTTTTTAAGCTGGTATTCTCGATATCAAGGCTTACTTTATTGTTTTGCGAATATCCGCCGGCAGAAACCCGCAAACAAAACAGAAAAGTAAAAACGAAAACACAGTTAGACATTATTAAAATCTTTTTGATTAATTTATAGTCAGTTGACGACAGAACTTTCCTAATAAGTTCATGTAAATTCATAACTTTGTGGTTTAATGGTTTATAATCTGGAAATACGATAGCTTTTGCTATTGTTTGATGATGGACTTTAAGCGGGGGAGATGTTAGCGCAATCCCCCTTTTTTTTTTGGTTAGTATATTATTACGTCATGGCTCTTTAGTTTAAAGTGAAACGGTTGGATTAATTGCATAGCTGTTAAGGCTTGGTTAATATTTTCATTTGTAAAAATCCCGGTAAAACGGTATTCTCCTATATCTTCATTTTTTAATTCGATACTTACGTTAAACCAGCGTTCTAGCTTGGGTTTTAATTCTGCAAATGTTTCATTTTTAAATACTAGGCGGTTTTCTGTCCATGAAGTTTCTTCAATATATTCTTTATCGCCCATTAATATGGGATCAATATTTTGAAGCAATAATGTTCTGTCATTTATCGGATAAGCACTTTTTAATTGAACAGATTTAATTTCATTATCTTCCAGAATAAATTTTTCTGATGGTTTCAGAATAAATTTTTGTGGAATACTTCCTTTTACAGAAAGCTCTACTGATCCTCTTATCAAGGTAGTCTCAACCTTTTTTTCGCCTTGATAAGCTTTAATATTGAAAGCAGTACCTAAAACCTTAACAACCATTTTATCAGTTACAACTATAAAAGGATGCTTTTTATCATGAGTTACATCAAAAAATGCTTCGCCAGAAAGTTTAACCAACCGCTGGCTTTTTTCTCGCATGTCTAGATCAAACGACAATTTACTTTCTGCATTAAGCCAAACATGGGTTCCGTCTGGCAAAGTAATTTGTTT
Organism: Sphingobacteriales bacterium; assembly: GCA_038243635.1. Classification (GTDB taxonomy): domain Bacteria; phylum Bacteroidota; class Bacteroidia; order Sphingobacteriales; family Sphingobacteriaceae; genus Pseudopedobacter. The sequence goes on along the minus strand of JBBSQW010000058.1, from coordinate 1,817 downwards.
GCGCATACCTTTACCAGCAACCACCTCAGTATGTACAGGTACCGAATTTTTAACTGAATTTGCAAGAAAGAAATATCCGGACACGGATAAAATTAACAGCGAAAAAACTACCGCGGCAGACTTTATATGGCGTTTTAAAAAACTAGATGACCGCTTACTGCTGATTTCACCAACCTCCTCTTCAAAATTTAATTCGTTTTGAAATTTTAAAATATGTTTTTTGAAAGCCCTATCTGTATCTGTACTATTTGCAGCAGGAAGCCATAACTCTTTTAGCGCCTCCTCATAATAAATAGAGTCAGGGTTACGCGAAATTAATTCATGCAACTCAGCAAGTTCTTGATCAGTTGCTTCGTTGGCCAGTTTACGTGTTAATAATTCTATAATTCTGTTGCTCTCCATACAGAGATATAAAGATTAAGTAGGTTTGTTTGTATAGGACAATATTTCTAGGCAAACTCCCTAGTCTGGTAAAAAATATTTCTGCAACACTCAAATCAGAGGTTGTAACTTGGTTGTTCAAACAGTTCAATTAAAAACTGAAAAGCAGTAATATTATTCAGTTTATTAATCAAATCAAATTTTTTATTGAACGAATCTGCTGATGGTATCGTTTGGAATGGCTAGGGAATTCTTATCCATATATCATTGGATTGCTGAATGCAACTTTAAAAGAACAATAACCTTAACCTCAGCTCGTAAGTTTTAGCAGAAGAAATGATGCGATTAATGGTTTACAGTCAGTAGGTGTTATTTTATAGGATAATTGTTTATGCAAGATTAAATTCCTTTTTAAGGCTGATAGTCAGTTTTTTAATTGCCGACACTAAATGCGCATCAACCGTTTTAATTGAAATTTTCAGAATTTCTGCCGTTTCTTTATAACTAAGTCCTTCTTCTTTAATTAATTTAAAAACTAATTTACACTTGGCTGGCAGAGCTTGCACGGCTTTCTCAAGTGTCTGTTTCAGCTCGTCGTTTATTAATATTTGCTCAGGATTCGGTGCATTGAGAAGGATATCTACTTCAATCTCATCTAAAAATACAATTTCTTTGTTTAACCGTTTTTTCAAAACATTCAATGACATGTTTCGTGCAATAACGAAAGCATATACCCGAATATTAGCAATTTTCGGAAGTTTGTCCCGATCACGCCATAAATTAATCATCACATCGCTCGCTACTTCTTCCGCTTCTTCTTTTGATTTTACCAAGCAAAACGAAAAGCGATAGAGTGCTGGAAACAGTATAGTAAAAAGGCGTTTGTACGCGCTATGGCTATCACACAAGGCAATAGTATTGACTAAAGTTGTTAAATCAGGCAGCTTGTTATACATAAAAGGCTTATAGATGGTAAAACCAAATTATAAAATAAAATACTTATTTGCTAAAGTCTGTTTAAAAATTGATAGAATAAAAACACTATGAGTAGATAAACCGGTTGAATGATTCATTTTTGTTGTGACGAAACCTTAAAAAGATGTACCCAACCGATTTATTAGAACCCAGTGACAATTTATAAAAAGAACTTACAATTGGACGAAAGAAAAGGCAAGTACAATTTACGCTCCATCTGGGATGCCATTAATTTATTTGGTAAAAAACAAGTTGTCAACGCCGCATGTTGCCTTCAGGCTTTGCTAAATGACAATTGATTTATTATTACTATCAGAAATGGTCGGGCTCATATCTTTGTAATCTTAAAGAATGAGAGTAATAACTAACTTTAAATATTATTAATCGATAACAAAGCAAAGTTGCATAATCGTGGTCGGGCTAGATACATTTCAATGATATTGAGGAAAAGGAAGATCAAC
>JBBSQW010000057.1:0-13481 GCA_038243635.1 Sphingobacteriales bacterium | reverse complement strand
GCCATGCAAGGCTTGTTTTTGGTAATATCTACAAAAACCAAGGTGGTTTCGCCCAAATTGATGAGTACTTGGTTCTGGTTATAAAGCTCGTATTTGAAAATAATTCTCACACTTGGTTTCTCTTCAATAATTACTTTAACGGTAATCTCGTCATCATAAAGTGCAGGTTTAATGTACTTACATTTCAGTTCTAAAACTGGCATCATAACGCCGTCTTGCTCCATAGATTTGTAAGACATTCCCAAGCTCCTTAACATTTCTGTACGGGCAACTTCGTACATGGTGGCATAGTTTCCGTAGTACATATAGCCCATTTGATCTGTATCGGCGTATCTTATCCTAATTTTTGTTTCGAAACTAAACATTTTATTTTTTGATGTTCCTTTGATTTAAAGCTTGTTGAAATCTACGAGCGTTTGCTAAATGTTCTGATAAAGTTGAAGCGAAGTTGTGGTAACCAGAAAAATCTTCTTTAGCACACATATAAATATAATCGTTTATTTTAGGACTCAGTACCGCATCAATAGCTTTGATAGATGGCATTGTAATTGGCCCTGGAGGCAAACCTTTGTTTCTGTAGGTATTGTAAGGCGAATCCTTGGTTAAGTGACGATTCAAAACTCTACGAATGGTAAAATCATTATTGGCAAAAATTACCGTAGGGTCTGCCTCCAATTTTATTCCCTTGCTTAAGCGGTTTAAATACAAACCCGCAATGGTTGGCATCTCATTATCCATTAAAGCTTCACTATCCACAATTGACGCTAAAACGGTAACCTCTTGCGGACTAAGGCTCAAAGCTCCAGCTTTTTGTAAACGATCAGCATTCCAAAATTTGTTATATTCTTTATTCATCCGCTCAAAGAAATCTTTGGAGCTCAAATTCCAATACATTTCGTAAGAGTTAGGGATAAACATGGTGTAAACGTTATCTGTGTTAAAGCCATAAGTTTTAACATAATCTGTTGAGTCTAAAAGATTGATTAATGATAAAGAATCAAACTCCAACTTTTTGGAAACCATTGCCACAAAATTTGTTTTCAGTCGAACATTTCTGAAAGCTATTTTAACTGCCTCTTGATTTCCAGCGATTAACATATTTAAAACCTCACGGTTATTCATTCCTTTTTCTACTGGGTATTTCCCCGACTTAATTTTGCCGCTGTATTCTCTGTCTTTTGCTAAACTGTAAAATGTAGCGCTGTCAATTAATAAATTATTTTTAGAAATAGAATCTTTTACTTGTTGAAAAGACGCTTCCGTTGGAATGTACAGATAGGTTTTTTGCGTTACATTGGTGTTCGCCTTCAAATATTTTTTATAAAGCTTAGGGATAATTGCCAAGCCTGTAGCTATTAAAAGCAGCAACAGAATTATAGCAACAATACTCCCTTTTGTCAATTTTTTAGCCATTTCTTGTGTAATATTTTTTTATAAGTTTGATGTAATTCTTTGTAGCTTTAATAACCCGCCAATTAGGTTTCTAGTATTTAGATAGCCAGCATTTATCAAAATTTGTTTTGCAGTTTTGCTTCGTAAGCCTCTTTGGCAAATTACTACAGTTGTTTGCTTAGGGTCTAAATCCAGGTCTTCATCAGCAATTAATTGCGGTAATTGCCCTAATGGAATGTTTTGACCGCCCACGTTAAAAGTATGAAACTCCAAATTTTCTCTAACATCCAAAAGTTGTACATCAAGCGGATGTTTAAGCAATTTCGCAAACTCTTCAACTTCTATATCCCGCATGTTTATTCGTTTGATAATACCAAGTTAATTTTGGTGCCAATACTTATTTTATTTAAAGAATCTGGCGTATAAGATGGATATTGGTGTTTTATAATAGCGTTCGACGAATCTCTAACCACGCCCTCATAACTTAAGTCACCTACTGATAAAGAAGCACCTTTAATAGAGAACATGGCCTCGCTAAGTGTTAGGCCCACTAAATTAGGTAAGTCTACTTCACTTGCTCCAAGTCCATCGCCTAAAACCAGATCAATTTTAGAGCCTTTTGGTATCTTTTGTCCTACACGCAGTTTCTGGCCAGCATAAGAGAAAGATAAAACAGCATCTCTGGCAATATCAGATTGGTAAGTGGTGTCTCCTAGTTTTAATCCGTAATTGGTTAACATTGCTCTAACTTCAATAAAAGTTTTATCTGCAATATCTGGAAAAACCACATCAGGTGTTTGTGAGCTAACAATTGTTAAATAAATCATACGATTTTCTTTCACGTTGGTGCCTGCATCCGGATCCTGTTCTGTTACTAAACCTGCCGGTTTATCTAAAATAAAAACTGAATCTACCTGGTATCTAAAACCTTGTTGTTCTAAAATTTCAACGGCTTTTTCAATATTTAAACCTTTAAAATTAGGGACAGGTTTGCCTTCGCCGTGGCGGGTATAAAATCTTAAGCTTATAAACAAAGTAAAAACGAGGATCACAATCACCGTAAAGGCAATTATAGCCTGTTTTCTAAACTCTGGACTAGCTAAATATTTAAAAAATCTACTCATTTAAGCGCTTTGTTTATTTTTCCAAACTTAGCCAAAATTAAAGAATTTGACGGAATTAAATACGTTAATAAGCGTTACTTTAAACATTAAATTTATATTTGAACGGTAAATTAAACGTTTAATTTTTAATGAGATTTTAACCCATAATAAAATATTTGTTTGCGTTAAGAGTATCTTAAATAGAAGCATAAAATGAAAAAAAATATAGCGCTATTAGCCGGCGGGTACACAGGCGAATCAGTAGTTTCTTTAAATAGTGCCAAGCAGATAGAGTCTGTATTGGATTACGATTTGTATAATGTTTACAAGATTATTTTTACACAAAAGGAATGGTATCACTTAGCCGAAAGCGGAGAAAAATCTATCATTGATAAAAACGATTTTAGTATTACCACAGCATCCGAAAAAGTAACTTTTGATATTGTTTTTATCATTATTCACGGCTCTCCAGGCGAGGATGGAAAGCTACAAGGTTATTTTGACCTATTGAATATCCCTTACACTACTTGTGATGCAACAACATCGGCTTTGACTATGAATAAAGGTTATACAAAAGCAGTTGTTTCCAGCATCAATAGTTTAAATGTTGCTTCTTCTTTGCAACTGTTCACTAATAATGAAACCATTGAACAAGAGATTCAAAGCCAGCTAAAACTACCACTTTTTATTAAACCTAATAATGGCGGTAGCAGCATCGGGATGTCTAAAGTGAACAAATGGGAAGCATTACATGGCGCCTTAGGTAAAGCTTTTGCGGAAGATTCTCAAATTTTGGTAGAGGAATTCATCAACGGTAGAGAGTTTACCGTGGGGATTTACAAAGCAAAGGGAAAAGTGGTTGTTTTGCCAGTTACCGAGATAAAATCTTCCAAAGAGTTTTTTGATTATGAAGCGAAATATACAGAAGGGGTTACTGAAGAAATTACACCAGCGAATATTCCGGCTGAGCAGATAGAAAAAATTAGTGAAATTGTACGGAGTATTTTCGCAAAACTGAATTGTAAGGGAGTAGTTAGGGTAGATTTTATTTTACAAGATTTTACCGATGATTTTTATTTTATAGAAATTAACACCGTTCCTGGTCAGTCAGTAGCGAGTTTAATTCCGCAGCAAGTCAAAGCATCCGGTATGACGATGAAAGAGTTTTACAGTTTGTTGATTGAAGAGGCGTTGGTAGGTTGTTAGGTGGTTAGGTTGTTAGTTGGTCAGTTTGTTAGATGGTTAGGTCGTTAGGTGGTTAGTTTGTTAGGTTTTTAGTTTGTTTAGTTTTAATTAGGGATTTGCTTTATGGCTAGTCAGTCATTACTGACTTATACGATATCAGTTCATTGGTTCACTATTCATTACCCTTAGCAAGTCGCTCCCTCTCCTTCGGAGAGGGTTGGGGTGAGGCTCTAAATACTATAAAGGCGAATCATATCCTCACTAACTGCAGTGCCTCTGCCGGTTTTTAAATCAATCATTATAAAATCAAACCAGCCAGTTGTGCTGGTTTTCTTTGTTTTTAAATTAATGATTTCAAACGTTACTCTGCAACCTTGTTTATTAATTTCAATGATGCCTGTTTCTACAGAGAACTGATCTCCCAGGCCCAAAGGTCTTTTATAGTCTATTTGCACAGCCCTTACCACCCAACCATAACCCATTTCCATAAATTTCTCCATAGACATTCCGTAAAACTGCTCCATCTGTTCATAACGGGCAGCTAACACGTAGTCCAAATAAATGCTATTATGGACATGGTTAAACATATCAATATCATCCAAACGAACTTTATGTGTAGTAATAAAACGGGAGTATTTTATTTCGCTCATTGTTTTTTCTTAGTGTTTTTGAAAGCTTTATGCCGGTAGCCTTATGCTTTTAGCATTTCTTTAATATAATAGTAATGCCGCTTCTTAAGTTAGGCGGGATAATAATTTTAAATGCTCTATAAATCTTTGATGTTAAGGATGGATATTCAAAGTACTCATCTACAATCACTTTCTCTATTTTAAAACCCGCTTGGGTAGCAAATTGTTTAAGCTCATTAGCAGTATATTCTCGATAATGTCCTGGGTTTGTTAAATTTTCTCGTGGAATATCATAAGGGTTTTTTCCTAACAACATGGAAAGTCTTTTACGTAACGCCACAGCGTTTGGAGTTTGAATAATTAAATAACCATTGCCGTTTAAAACTTGATAAAAGTTGTTAAACAGTTTATTTGGTGAGGTGTAAAGGTGTTCAATCACTTCTCCACAAACAATCAAATCAAATTTTGTGTCAGTGGTTGTTGTTTTCCAAAAATTTAAATCTTGTGTAATGAAATCTATTTTCTTTAAGATAGCGCTGCTTGCTAAATGTCCGCCTAAACTTTCAGCAGCATCAAAACCCATCAACGAGAGTCGATTACCGAGTTTTTCAAACATTAACTCACTTAAAAACGACGGACCAATATCTAAAACAGTATCAAATTCTTTTAGATTTAGCCAGTTTAGAATAATCTCAAATCTTTTCGCATGTATCTCTAAATAAAGTTTTTGTTCCTCATTTAAATCATACAACTTATGGAAGTGAGCTAAAATTTGGCTTTTCGTCATCAAAAAAGATGGGTTGGTTCATTTTGTCTCAAAATTAAAAATTAATTGAATAGGAATAGCTTTTTTGAACATCCAGATTCTGATTTAAAAAGAATTATTAGCTTTAAACTTTATTACAACATGATATATCACCTTTTTTATTACCTCATCAAATTCACTTGCTACTTCTATTTCAAGAAGATCAGAATATATCACCCCGGAAATCTCGATCTAAAAAATCCGTTAATTATTTGTGCAAATCACGGCAACTCTTTTATGGATGCTATTCTAATTGCAATAAGTACTAAAAGAGAGTTGCATTTTTTAGTCCGGTCAGATGTTTTTAATACACCATTTAAAAGGTGGTTTTTTAAACAACTGAATATGATGCCGATATACAGAATTAGAGATGGGAGAGAGGCGCTTAAAATTAACGATAGCATTTTTTTAAAATGCCGAAAAGTTTTAGAGAATAACGGTGCTATTGTGATTTTCCCGGAAGGCAACTGCATCGTAAAAAAAAGGTTGCGAGCTTTTAAAACAGGATTTGTGCATCTAGCATTCAATACGCCAGTGCAAAACCTAGCAATTGTACCAATAGCGATAAATTACAGTCGGCCGGACGAATTTTATACCGATGCCAGTTTGAGTTTTTTAGACCCAATTTCAGTGAATGAAATTAGGCTTTTAGCAGGCAACCAAGAATTTGATTTTAACAAGCTGTTAATGTCGAAAACTCACGAAGCGTTAAAAGAGCATATGGTTTATATTCCAGAGCATACTGATGATGCATTCTTTGAAGCAGTTTTAGAGATGAAAAGAAATTCAAAAGATTTGACCGATGTTGAATTTGTAAGTGCTCAAAGATCGTTAGTTACAGAATTAACTGACTTGAAAACTGTTGATTCTTCAAATTTAGAAATTGTCAAGATTCAAGTGAAGGGTTATTCTGATCGTTTATTAGAGGAGGGAGTCACAGATAGCTCAATTGCAGATGCTCCGGTTTCGGTGATACAACTAGGTTTACGATTTCCGTTTTATTTTTTAGGCTATTTACTCAATATTTTACCAGCAGTTATTTTGGAGAAGCTAGTGAATACAAAAATTAAGGAAAAACAATTCAAAAGCTCAGTAAGAATGGTGTTATCGTTGTTTTTTTACACTGCTTATATATCTTTAATAAGCTTTTTACTCAATTTTGCTTTTCAGAATTACCTTTTTTCCTTAGCAGTCATCGTTAGCCTAATGCTTTCCTATTATGCTAGTTTTTCACTATTCAACATCTTTAAACAGCAACAAAAAATACAGAGAAATTCTTCCGATTTTAACGAAATCAAAACTTTACGTTTAGCTATCGTGGAAGAACTTAATCTTTAACTCTAGCCAAAGCTAATAGCTTTATCAGCCAATCCGGAAGGTTTTTATCTGGATTTCTCTTTTTCATATTCAAATAAATTCCCAGTTTTTTTAGAATTGGGACTTTGTGAGTTTCTACAAATTCTATCAATGTGCCATCTGGGTCTTCGGTATAAGAAAAATGACCTGCTGCTTTACCCATTCCAAAGCTATCGCCACTATCAACTGTGAATTTGAAACCAGCTTCCGCACATTCTCGTTTTAACAAATTCATTCCCATCACATCAAAACAAACGTGGATAAAACCTAAATCGCCCCAATACCGGTTTTGGTAAACCTTACTAGCTTGCATATCTTTTCTCTCAATCAACTCAATCTCGGTATCGCCAAAGAGTTTGCTAAATCCGCCAGATTTAGGTTCCAAATGGCGTAATAATACTCTTCTTAATACAGTTTTACCGCCGTTTATATGCGTAAAATCGGCGAACTCTTCTATTTTATCGTAAATAATTTTGTTGTAACCTAAAACATCTTTATATAACTTTAAGGAAGTATCCACATCAGAAACTCCTATAATTAATCCGTAAACGCCGCCTGTAAGATTCTCGTCGCGAGTAAACCAATTCTCACTCTCTACAATCTCAAATAAATTTTGATAAGGATCTTCTAAGTAAAAATGTAACTTGCCTTCTGGCGATTTTAGTAAATCGCTTTTAATATTTAGCTTTTCCGATTTGAAATATTCGTAAGTTTTGGCAACATCTTTAGCTTTAATTTTAATAACGTTGATGCCGTAATCTCCTAATTTTAGTTTTTCCTCCGCTTTAGCCGGTTTACGGTTTGTAAATTGCCAAAGTTCGACACCTGCACCACCTTGCATATTCATCGCTAAAATAGCATGTCGTTTATGAACTTTGTTTCCGGTATATTTTGTCATCAAAGTTGCTTCCGCCACATCCTCAAAAACAGGAACATCCAATTTGAAATACTTACGGTACCACTTCCACGACTCTTGAATCTTTTCACATCCAATCCCAACTTGCTGTATCCCACAAATCTTTTTTCTCATAAACTAATATTTCATTTCACTTTTAGGATGGTTCAATAGCTTTTTATAAACTCGGATAATTCTATCTTGATCTATCTTTGCATAATACATTGTAAAAACTAAAAGGTTTGCAATGTTAACTTTTAAGTAGCTGTTGTAATCATATTTACGGGCAGAAACTGTGACGTTTTTCGGTATAATCTTAAATTTTTCTATTTTTTTTGCTCTAACAATAATGTCGTAATCTTCCATTATTTTATGATGCTCGCAATAGCCCTGCAACTGAGTAAATAAACCTCGGGTAATAAATAAAGATTGATCGCCGCCTCTACACATTAATCTATCAAAACGGGTGCAATAAGCGTTAAACTTTAATATCACTTTGTTAGAGTCAAATTTAAACCGGTAACAACCAATTGAAAAACCTTCATCAATAGCGTTTTTAATATCCTCAAAATAACTTATTGGAGGTAAGGTATCGGCGTGAACGAAATACAGAACATTACCTTTGCTTTTGCTAGCGCCATAGTTTAGTTGCTGTGCTCTACCTTTATTTGGCGAGGTATAAAATGCAACGTCTAGTACGCTCACCTGCTCTTCGGTGTTATCGGTGCTTCCGCCATCACAAACTATAATTTCTATATTTTTATGGATAGATTTTTGTAATTGACGGATAAGCTTTTGAATGTTTTCAGCCTCGTTATATGTTGGAATAATTATACTTAATAACATTGTTGAATTTGCACTCATTTATAGCTTTAAAAGAATTAAATAAAAACCAAGTTAAAGTAAAATACGTTGTTTTACGCAAATGGGATTTATGCATATAAAAAAATCAATGAAAATATTAGCCGTAATCCTTATGATTGCCAGTTTGAGCAGTTGTGGAGTAAAAAGACCCAAAGAAAGTGATAAGCCTATTGAAAGCACAAAGTATAATAAGCTTTCTGAGGATTTATTGAATAATTTAAGAGCCAACAGAAGTGTGGCTGATATCCAAAACACACTGTCTAAAGTTACCGAGGATGAATTGGACGAAACGTTAAAGCTTGACGAACAACGAAAAGCTTTCTGGATAAACGTTTACAATGGTTACATCATAGTTATTCTTAAAAAAGACAAAGATCAGTTTGAAGATAGAGGTGCATTTTTCACTAAAAAACAAATTAACATAGCTGGTAAAACTTTGAGTTTTGACGATATTGAAAATGGGATGATTAGAAAATCTCAATATAAATTTGGTTTAGGTTTTGTTGGAAAGATTTTTCCGCCGAGTTTCGAACGCCATCTGCGGGTGAAATACCGTGATTACAGAATCCATTTTAGTATCAATTGTGGTGCAAAAAGTTGTCCGCCAGTACGTGTTTATAAAGCGCAAACGGTTAATGACCAATTACAAAACGCAGCAAAGGTTTATTTGACCGACCATACAAAATACGATAAAAACAAACGTCTAGTAACAACATCAACACTTATGAGCTGGTTTAGAGGAGATTTTGGAGGCAAATCTGGTACAAAAAAAATATTGAAAGAATTTAAATTGATTCCAGAGGATAGTAACCCAAAAGTAGAATTTGGTAGTTATGATTGGACTTTGGATATCGATAACTTTGCTGATTAATTGTTTGAATAATAAATAAATAAGCTTACATTTGCACCCTGTTAAAAAATAAATTTTAACAACTTTAATATTATTCAAGAATGTATTTAAGTACAGAAAAGAAGAAAGAAATCTTCGCACAACACGGAGAAGTAGAAACTAACACAGGTTCTGCAGAAGGTCAGGTAGCATTATTCACTTACAGAATTGCGCATTTAACTGGCCATTTAAAGAAAAACAAAAAAGATTTTTCTACGCAGTTAGCACTACAAAAACTAGTTGGTAAAAGAAGAGCTTTATTAGCTTACCTTTTCAAAAAAGACATTAACAGATACAGAGCTATCATTAAAGCTTTAGGTTTAAGAGATATCATTAAGTCTATCTAATTAAGGATCTTATTTAAAGAGAGCCATTCCGTTTTTTCGGAATGGCTTTTTTATTTTAGTAACTTTTTGTTTTAAAGAAATCGGTTTTCAACCATGTTAAACTTGTGCTCTAAAACCATAAAGATGCTTAACTTTACAAAATGTGGTACAACAATATTTTAGAAACCATTGGCAACACGCCACTGGTAAAGCTTAATAAACTAGTAGAAGATATAGATGCAACTATTTTAGCTAAAATTGAAACTACCAATCCCGGAAATTCTATAAAAGACCGGATGGCCATTAAAATGATTGAAGTTGCGGAACAAGAAGGAAAGCTTAGACCAGGCGGAACCATTATAGAAGGAACGTCTGGAAATACCGGAATGGGTTTAGCGATTGCAGCAGTTATAAAAGGTTATAAATGTATTTTTACTACTACAGATAAACAATCCAAAGAAAAAGTAGATGCATTAAAAGCTTTTGGTGCAGAGGTAATCGTTTGCCCTACAGATGTAGAACCAGAAGATCCAAGATCTTATTACTCGGTTTCTACCCGATTACAAAAGGAGAACCCCAACTCTTGGAAGCCAAACCAATATGATAATCCAGCAAATTCTTTAGCTCATTACGAGCAAACTGGTCCTGAAATTTGGAAACAAACAGAAGGACAGATTACGCATTTAATAGTAGGAGTGGGCACAGGCGGTACAATTTCTGGAGCTGGTAAATACCTGAAAGAACAAAAACCAGACATCAAAATTTGGGGAATAGATACTTACGGTTCTGTTTTTAAAAAATATAAAGAAACAGGAATCTTCGACGAAAAAGAAATTTATCCTTACATCACTGAGGGTATTGGAGAAGACTTTTTGCCCAAAAATGTGAACTTTGATTTGATTGATCGGTTTGAAAAGGTATCAGACAAAGACGCCGCTTTGATGACTCGGGAAATTGCTCGTAAAGAAGGGATTTTTGTAGGCAACTCCGCCGGTGCAGCCATGGCTGGCTTGTTACAGCTTAAAAGTGAATTAAAAAAGGGCGATGTAGTGGTGGTGATTTTCCATGACCATGGTACACGCTATATGGGTAAAATGTTTAATGATGATTGGTTGCGTGAACGCGGCTTTTTAGAAGATAATAAGCTAACCGCTAAGTCTATCTTGGCAAAGCGTAAGCCACAAGGAATGGTTACGATTGATAGTGAGAAAACGGTATTGGAAGCTATAAACACCATGAGATCACTCAATATTTCTCAGATACCAGTTACACAAAAAGGAATGGTAGTAGGCAAGATTGCTGAATGTGACGTGTTAAATGCCTTGTTAGAAAATCCATCCATTAAATCTTCAAAAGTGGAAACGATACAAACTAGTCCTTTTCCTTTTGTAGATTTAAATACTTCTATTGATAAAATATCGAGTACTATTAATAAAGGGAATTCTGCGGTACTGGTGGAAGATAAAAATGGTAAGATTGAGATTATTACTCAATATGATATCATTAGCGCTATTTCTGGGTGATTAGATTTGGGATGATTTTTTACAAATCGGCTTCCTTAAAATATGGTTATGAGTAAATAATAAAGGCTGGAATTTCTTCCAGCCTTTATTGTATTTAAAGTTCTTTTCTTAACCTCGCCACAGGAATTCCCAATTGCTCACGATATTTAGCAACCGTTCGTCTGGCAATGTTGTAACCTTTTTCTCTTAGAATTTCTGTTAGTTTTTCATCGGCTAAAGGTTTATGCTTATCCTCTTTGCCAATACATTCCTCCAAAATCATTTTAACTTCTTTATTCGAAACTTCCTCGCCGCTGTCGGTTTGTATCGCTTCAGAGAAAAAAGATTTTAATAAAAACGTACCAAACTCTGTTTGTACGTACTTAGAGTTTGCAACCCTTGATACCGTTGAAATATCCATTCCAATACGGTCCGCAATATCTTTTAAAATCATCGGACGTAAATTACGCTCATCACCATCAGACAAAAAGAACTCGTATTGGTAGTTCATAATCGCATTCATTGTCTTGAGCAAAGTCTGTTGTCTTTGTTTAATCGCATCAATAAACCATTTTGCCGAATCTAATTTTTGTTTTACAAACTGTACAGCTTCTTTTAGCTTCTTGTCCTTGTCAGATGTTTTTTCGTAATGCTGAAACATCTCTTGGTATGATTTGCTTACCCTTAATTCTGGTGCATTTTTAGAGTTTAACGTTAAAATTAGAACCCCTTCATTTTTTGCAATATGAAAATCAGGTATTACCTGCATCTGCTTTACATTAGATGCGCCAGAATCACCTGGTTTAGGATTTAATTTCAAAATTTCGCCAACAATTTCCTTTAGCTCTTCTGAATTAATATTTAGTGATTTTTCTAATTTATCGTAATGCTTTTTAGTAAATTCATCTAAATGATTTTCAACAATAGACATTGCTTTTTTAACAGTTACGTTGCTACTATCTTTCTTTCTCAACTGAATTAACAAACATTCTTGTAAATCCCTTGCACCAATACCAGACGGATCAAAAGTTTGTATCACCTTAAGCATCTCTTCCACTTCTTCTTCCTCGGCAAAAATATTCTGAGAAAATGCTAAGTCATCAATTAATGATGGCACTGGTCTACGTAGATAGCCATCGTCATCTAAACTCCCAATTACTTGTTGGGCAATCATATACTCTTTGTCTTCTAGATTTACCAAGTCCAGTTGTGCTTGTAAATTTTCAAAAAAAGTATTTGTTACAGCGTATGGAAGCTCTTTTTTGTCTTCATCGTCATCATTGTTATCGTACCTGCTTCCATAATCGTTAACGTTATCGTCTTGCAGGTAATCATCAATATTAAACTCATCACTCGAGTCATCCTGACTTTCTGTTCTAACCTCCTCATCCGGGTCTTTATCAGGATATTCTTCCACCGGCTCATTCATATCTGCAAGACTAAGGTCTTCCAGCGCTGGGTTTTCCTCCAATTCTTCCTTAATCCTAGTGTCTAATGCTACAGTTGGAACCTGCAACAGTTTGATGAACTGTATCTGTTGCGGCGAAAGTTTTTGTAAAAGTTTTTGTTGAAGGTTTTGTTTTAGCATGTAAATTGAGGATTAAATTCAAAGTTAAAAAAAGGTTAAGCATTGTCGCTATCAATTTTCAAACCAATTTTTCTAAAATAAATAATTTTTTTAATAATTTTATTATCAAAGTAATTAACTTGGTTTAAAAAAAAAATAGTATTATGGGATTGGTAAAAGAGTTTAAAGAGTTTGCCGTAAAGGGAAATGTAATAGATCTGGCTGTAGCAGTTGTTATTGGAGCAGCTTTTAATAAAATAATAAATTCATTTATTGAAGATATTGTTACGCCACTGTTATTAAAACCAGCTTTGGATGCCGCACATTTAACAAATATTGAAGAACTTACCGTTTTTGGAACGGTTAAATATGGTAGCTTTTTATCTGCAATAATTAGTTTTGTAATTGTTGCATTCGTATTGTTTATGCTTATTAAAGGCATTAACTCTTTAAAGAAGAAGGAAGTTGCAGCTCCAATTGCGCCAGCAGCACCAACGAAGGAAGAAGTGTTGTTAGCTGAAATCAGAGATTTGTTAAAAAATAAGTAAGCTAGTTTGATTTTAGCAATGATTAAATAAAGTTTGATTTTTTTATTTAATCATTGCTTTTTTAAAATAACAACCCTATATTTGCACTCTTGATTTTAAAAGAGAGATTTACAATATAACATCATGAAAAGAACATTCCAGCCTTCTCAAAGAAAAAGAAGAAATAAACACGGATTCAGAGAAAGAATGTCTACTGCAAACGGTAGACGAGTATTAGCTTCTAGAAGAGCAAAAGGCAGAAAAAGATTAACTGTATCAGACGAACGTCGTCATAAAGCATAATTTTGCTTGCTTCTAATTATCAATTAATTTGATAATTAGCCGGTGTTTAAAGATTTAGAAATCGGTAATGGCATCCAAAATATACAATTTTCAAAAAGAAGAACGGTTATATAGCAAAAAGCTCCTAGATGAGCTTTT
>JBBSQW010000056.1:0-14491 GCA_038243635.1 Sphingobacteriales bacterium | reverse complement strand
TATATCGGCGGTGTCCACCTCTTCCCATTCCGAACAGAGAAGTTAAGCCCGCCAGAGCCGATGGTACTGCGGTAACACGTGGGAGAGTAGGTCGGTGCCGATTTTTACAAACGCTTGAAAGACAGCGATTAAAACTAAGCCCCTCATCTAAACGATGAGGGGCTTTTTTTGTGCGATGAGCTTTTTTGATGAAGCAATTACTACTGTTTGGAGTTGCAACAATAAAGTTGACATTTAGTTAAGCGTCAATATTCTGTTCATTTAGTTTTCTTCCAAACTCTTCAGGGGACATATATCCCAGGGCAGAATGTATTCTTTTTCTGCTATACCAAGTTTCTATATACTCAAATACCACGAGGGCTGCCTGCTCTTTGCTGGTGAATTTATACTGGTAAACACATTCTGCTTTAAGTGTTTTAAAGAAGCTCTCTGCCACTGCATTATCCCAGCAATTTCCTTTTCTGCTCATGCTTCTAATAATTAATGGGCTCTTTTCTAGCAGGTACCTGAATTCATTACAGGCATACTGGACTCCTCGATCAGAATGAAAAATAAATTTCTGTGTTATCGGGCGTACTCTTTTAGCCATGGTGAACGCTGGCACTACAGTATCGATTGATTTCATCGTCGTACTTAATGCCCATCCTATTATTTTTCTATCGCCCAGATCTATCACTGTAGTTAGGTATAACCAACCTTTTTTGGTTCTGATGTAAGTGATGTCAGATACCCATACAGTACCCAAAATACCTGGTTTAAAGTTTCGGTCCAATACGTTTTCCAGTACATGAAATTTATGGCTAGGATCTGTGGTGATCTTGAATTTCTTTTTTACGATACTGCTAATTTCTGCTCTTCTCATCATTCTGGCCACTCTTGGCCTAGAAATTTTAATGCCTTTTTTATTTAGTTCCATGGTAATCCTTGGACTGCCATATGTCTTTTTGTTGTTTTCAAATGCCAGTAGCACTTCGCGTTCAAGTATCTGATTGTCAATACTTCTTTTTGAGGGAAGGCTTAGCATCCATTTATAAAACCCGCCCCTGCTTACTTTGAACACTGAACACATTTTCTCAACTAAAAATATCTTGCTATGGTTCTTTATGAACCCAAATATTTGTTGTCTCCCTTGGAGAAAATGCTGATGGCCTTTTTTAATATATCCCGTTCCATCTGCGTTTCACGAAGTTCTTTTTTCAAGTTCACCAACTCCTGCTCGGTAGCGTTCAGGATAACTTTCCCATTCCCAGGAAAGCTACTAGCTTGTCTAGTGGAAAATTCTTTGCGCCATCTGTACAATAATTTAACATTGATATCCAGCTCTCTGGCCAAAACGGTCAGGTCTGTACGGGTATTACTGAGTTCAACGCTCATCAGCTTGAACTCCTTCGGATAAATTCTTCGCTCTTGTGACATAATTTCTGTTAAGGTATGGTAAATCTCTTAACCTGGTGTCAACTCAAAGATAGCAACTTCAGTTTGTTATTGAGTGGAATATGATAAGCTAATGATAAGTGATGGCACGGCTATCCAAATATTCCTTTTAAGGAGTTTCAATCCGGTTGCGGGTCGGATACTTTTTCTTACCAAATCACAAACCCTAGTTACGGCCTCTTCGCTGCTCCTTAACGTTTTAATACAAAAATCTATTTTATGGTCTTTGAATACTACCGGAGAAAGAATCATTTAGCTTACAAAGCCCGTTGTTTATAATCATCAGTTGCCGTATTCTTATCTTCAAGAAAGATATTAAACCCAGATGAGCTGTTGTTAATATTGATTAACTAGGATACCCTGTGTAGAAACAATAAACATATTATAGTGCTGCTAGTTTCATTTATAACAGGTGTCTTTATTGCAATACAAGGAAATATTTATTCTTCCCTTATTTTCGGCTTTGATCCGGTAAACGAGGCCATAAAGTGTACAAGTTCGTTAACATGACATCTTATATAAGTTAATTGCTAGTTTCAGCATATATAAGGGCTGGACATTGCGTAATCGAAATACATGTTATTTTTCGGGGGATTATGTAATTAGTGTCTTTATGTGCTTTTTTCTTTAATTGCATTTGTTGAAGAAATTGCGTGTAAAAAATTTATATATGGCAAAACCAATTGCAGCTTTTTGTCGCTATCGTATTCAATTCGCAGTGACGCTAAATATGGACTGGAGTGTGAGCGTCGATGAAATAGGTAGTTGATTGCCAGAGTTTACTAAACCGGATAGTAGCGGATACTTGCCCTTGTGGATAAGGCTTTGTGAAGTATGAGCGGATAGCCGGACCGCTTTTCATCATTTGTACTGCAGCACCTTTTCAAAATGTTTGCACAAAAAAAGTCAGCAGGATTGTTGCTGACGTTGTTCTTGAGTCTTCCTAAAGTGTAGATTCTATGCTACTAAGTTAAATCATCTAATAGGAAAACGAATAGTTCTTTCGGACCGTGAGCGCCGACGACGAGCATGTTTTCAATATCGACGGTGTGACTTGGTCCTGTTGTTACGGAAAGCATAGTAGGCAAGTTATTACCGTATTTATGTTTCATTAATTTGAAAGCATCTTTTAAATCTAGCACCAGTTGAGAAGCGTAAGCAACGACAACGTGTTGGTGGGGATAGATACTTAGTCGTCGCCCAGCAGAGTTTCCGTTGCTAAGCAGAACAGAGCCGTTTCTAGCTATTAAAGATTCACAAAGCGTTAATCCTACTTCTGCTAACTCAAAGTCTTTATCTGTCGCGTAAAATGGATATTCGTACGTGTTTAATAATTCTTGTAGTTTAGGTTCCCAACAATAGATTTTTCTCCACTTTCTTTCTTCGGCAAGTTGTATAATATTCTCGATGAAATGAATTTCACTTTCACAGTAAACAAAAGAGCCATTAACCTTTGTTAATTCTTCGGCGAATATAATCTCTAACATTTCATCCGTTGGAGGATAAAGAGGCATCTCCTCTAAATTAGGGTAAGGATTATCGCGTTTTTCTAATAATGCCTTTCTGATTTTTTTAAGAAGCTGTTCTCTGGGGGTTGTCGTGTCCTTCATTTATTAAAGGATTTGTGTAAAAAACTAAGCGCTGACTCTTTAGAATCAGCGCTTGATGTGGTTAATTTACTTCAGTTGATTCCGCCTTTAACGGCTCTGTAGAATCACCCACAGGTTCTGGATGAATATTCTCTGCAATAACCTTCTGGTCACCTCCTTCTGTACCGTTCACGAATTCGTCGTACGTAGTGCGGTTATCGAATGGTCTTTTTCCTAAGATTTCTTCTAAGTCACTTTGAAAGAGGATTTCTTTTTCTAATAGTTTAACTGCTAAAGCTTCTAAGCCATCTCTTTTTTCAATCAAAAGATCTTTAGTGCGTTTGTAAACTCCACCGATTAGTTCTCTTACTTCGTTATCAATTAATTCTGCGGTTTTATCAGAATATGGTTTGCTAAAATTGTATTCGCCGCCTTGATCGTTAAAGGAAACGTTACCTACTTTCTCACTCATTCCATAAAGCGTAACCATTGCGTAAGCTAATTTCGTGATGCGTTCTAAATCATTTTGAGCACCGGTAGATATTTTACCGAAAGTTATATCCTCAGCTACCCGTCCACCCATAGTCATACACATTCCGTCAGAAAGCTGTTCTGTAGTGTACAAAAACTGCTCTTTTGGTAAATATTGTGCATATCCTAAGGCCGCAACACCACGTGGTACGATGGAAACTTTTACCAATGGATCAGCATGTTCTAAAAACCAACCTGCAATGGCGTGACCAGCTTCGTGGTAAGCAACAATTTTCTTTTCCTCTGGAGAGATGATTTTATTTTTCTTTTCTAAACCACCAATTACCCTATCGACAGCATCTTGGAAATCTTGCATGTCAACTGCTTCTTTGTTTCTACGGGCTGCAATTAAAGCTGCCTCGTTACAAACGTTGGCAATTTCTGCACCGGCAAAACCTGGGGTTTGTGCCGATAATTTCTTAGGATCTACGCCTTCTGCTAACTTAAGTGGTTGCAAGTGAACTTTAAAGATTTGCTCACGACCAACTAAATCTGGTTTGTCGATAGAAATTTGTCTATCAAAACGACCTGGACGTAATAACGCTGAATCTAATACATCGGGGCGGTTAGTTGCCGCCATAATTATAATTCCTGAATCGGTACCGAAACCATCCATTTCTACCAAAAGTTGGTTTAATGTATTTTCACGTTCGTCGTTTCCGCCGACCATGCTATTTTTACCTCTGGCTCTGCCGATGGCATCAATCTCGTCAATAAAAATAATACACGGTGCTTTTTCTTTGGCTTGCTTAAACAAATCTCTTACACGAGAAGCTCCAACACCTACAAACATCTCCACAAAATCAGATCCTGATAAAGAAAAGAAAGGTACCTGTGCCTCACCCGCAACAGCTTTAGCCATTAAGGTTTTTCCTGTCCCCGGCGCACCAACTAACAACGCTCCTTTTGGTATTTTACCTCCCAAATTGGTGTATTTTTGCGGATTTTTAAGGAAATCAACAATCTCCATTACCTCCGTTTTGGCTTCCTCAAGTCCGGCTACGTCGCTAAACGTGATGCTTACTTGAGATTCTTTATCAAACAAAGTAGCTTTTGATTTACCAATATTAAATATTTGGCCACCAGCACCGCCACCGGCACCACCGCCCATACGACGCATGATAAATATCCAAACCAATGCAAAAATTACGATTGGTACAATGAAGGACCAGAATAGTGAAGAAAAAGGATTCGTTTTTGCTTGTGTGGGAGTATCAACAATTTGTGCATTTTCTGGAACCTCTTTTTGTGACGCTATCAGTCTGTCTCTTAAAGATTTGAAGGAACCCTCAG
Source organism: Sphingobacteriales bacterium (assembly GCA_038243635.1). Lineage (GTDB taxonomy): Bacteria > Bacteroidota > Bacteroidia > Sphingobacteriales > Sphingobacteriaceae > Pseudopedobacter. Next base: position 9,644 of record JBBSQW010000056.1, on the reverse strand, counting down.
TAAAATAGTATTGGGGACCTGTTTCAGAGATTGAGAAGTTATTTTTCTCTTTTAAACTTTTGTACTTGTCTTGGTTTAGCTTATCTTTTTTGATATAAACTTCGGCAATAACTACGCCTTCTTGCTCATAGGACACAATTTTATCAACATCGCCAGTTTTTAACATTTCGGTTTCAAACTTCTTATAAGTTACCAACTGGGTATTATTGCTGCTCATAAAAAACTGAACACCAAGTATCGCCAAAATGATGACGCCATAAACCCACATGATGTTAAACTTAGGTGGCTTAGGCAACAACTTTTTTGTTGGAATTTTTTTTAGTGGTTTTTTATTATCTGTATTTTCTTTCATCGTTGTTTTTGTAAAAATTTGATGCTTTGATTAAGCACTTTTGTAGGATTCTGACTCCGCATCTCCCCATAAATCCTCAATCCTATAAAACTCCCTTTTATCTGTTTTAAATACATGCACCACCACATCTGAGTAATCTAAAATTACCCATTCGGCATTTTGTATGCCTTCTTTTCTAAAAGGTTCTTGTTTGGTAGCTTTAAAAGCTTCTTTTTCAACACTGTCTGCGATTGCTTTTACCTGAGTTGCGGAGTCTGCGTGACAGATTACAAAAAAATCCGCAACAGAACTGTGTATCTTTCTAAGATCGAGTCTTACGATTTCATTTCCTTTTTTTTCTTGTATTCCATGCACTATAGCTTCGGATAAGCTAGTAGATTGATTAGCAATTTTATTTTTTACCATCAAAAAAAATTAGTTTTGGGTTTTATTATGTTGAAATATATTAAACATTGCAAAATAACACATTTTTAACACTATTTGTTGGACAAAATTTGGTAAAATTATCTCAGATTAACTCTACCAATGATTATCTAAAGAAAGAGCTTTCAAATACTACGCCATTGGCAGAAGGTACTGTTATTATGGCAGACCATCAGTTTGCCGGCAGAGGACAACGCTCCACTATTTGGGAATCTGAAAAAGGTAAAAATCTGACTATAAGTATTTTATTTAGACCCTCATTTTTGGATATCAATCAGCAGTTTTACCTTAACAAAGCTATTTCGTTGGGTATTAACGATTGTTTAGGAACAATTATTGGCGAGGACTGCAAAATTAAGTGGCCTAATGATATTTACTATAGAAACCAAAAACTTGGAGGCGTACTGATAGAGAGCTCAAGTTATGGAGTGTATTTAAAAACTAGCGTTGTTGGTATTGGTATCAATGTTAATCAACAAAGTTTTGCCGACGGAGTGGAACGAGCTACTTCTTTAGCGAAAATCTTACACCAGGATTATGGGCTTAACGATTTATTAGAGCAACTTTGCAGAAGTATTGAAAAGAGATATTTGCAGTTAAAAAACGGCGGATTTCTTTGTTTAGATGAAGACTATCTTACCAAGTTATATCGTTTAAACGAGGTTCATCAATATTTAATTGGTGATACTATTGTTGAAGGATTTATAAAGGGGGTTAGCGAACAAGGCTATCTTTTATTACAAACCCATGATGATATAAAATCACTTGATTTGAAACAGGTGACGTTTGTTTTTAATTCGGAATAAAAAATTAAAGTAAATGAAGAGAATTATTGCCATTTCGGCACTTTTGATTTTAAACGTTTGCGCATTTGCGCAAATTTTAAAACCGGTAAACTGGAATTATTCTGCAGAAGCTATTAATGAAACCGAAGCAAACATTGTTATCACTGCAAAAATTGACAAAGGTTGGCATGTTTACTCTCAGTATATTGAGGATGGAGGACCAATTCCAACGTCGTTTACTTTTGTAAAAAGTGCGGATTATGAATTGGTTGGAAAACCATCTGAAAGTCCTAAAGCAGTTTCCGCTTATGATAACAATTTTGCGATGCAAATTTCTTGGCATGAAAGCATCGCCGTTTTCAAGCAAAAAATTAAACTCAAGAAACGAGAAGCCACTGTTAAAGGCACATTGGAGTTTATGGTTTGCAACGATAAACAATGTTTGCCACCCGAAGAGGTTGAATTTGTGGTTAAAGTAGTAGCGGGAAAAGCTGTCGCCAGCACTCTAAATAGCGCTGTTGTGGTATCGAATAATAATGATGAAAAAACAGTCAGCAAGGAGCAGAATGTAACGAGTGATATCGACTCACCAGTTACGGATGCAGCGATTGCTTCTAACACAATCGCAGTAGACGTAGATTCTACAGATGCGATTATAAATACAGTTGATGATGATGTGCAGCAGCAATCATTATGGGCGATTTTTATAGCAGGTTTTATCGGTGGAATATTAGCCCTGTTAATGCCTTGCATTTTTCCAATGTTGCCACTTACGGTAAGTTTCTTTACAAAAAAGGCCAGTAGTAGAGCGGTTGCGATCCGCAAAGCAAGTTTGTATGGCTTTTTTATCATTGTAATTTATGTTTTTTTGGGCATGGGGATTACCTTGCTTTTTGGATCCGATGCGCTGAATGAGATGGCAAGTAACGGCTTCTTTAATTTTGTGTTTTTTGTGTTGTTGGTTGTTTTTGCAATATCGTTCTTCGGTGCTTTTGAAATTACTTTGCCAAATTCGTGGGCCAATAGAATAGATCAAAAATCTGACAGTAAAGGCGTTGTGGGCTTGTTTTTTATGGCTTTTGCTCTGGCTTTGGTTTCTTTTTCTTGTACAGGCCCTATTATAGGAACCTTACTGGTACAAGCGGCAACCATGGGGCAATATATGGGTCCGGCTATCGGAATGTTTGGTTTCTCTTTAGCTTTAGCGATTCCTTTTGCGTTATTCGCGGCGTTTCCATCGTTACTTAAATCCTTACCAAAATCTGGTGGTTGGTTAAATAGTGTAAAGGTTTCTTTAGGCTTTATAGAGTTGGCTTTGGCACTTAAATTTTTATCAAATGTTGATTTGGCTTACCATTGGGAATTGTTTGACCGTGAATTATTTTTGGTGCTATGGATTGTGATTTTTGCAATGTTAGGATTTTACCTTATCGGGAAAATTAAGTTTTCGCATGATAGCGATTTACCTTTTGTGAGCGTTCCGAGATTGTTTTTAGCGATCATTACTTTTTCATTTACCATTTACATGATTCCGGGTTTATGGGGTGCACCTTTAAAAGGGATAAGCGCTTGGCTGCCTCCGCAAACTACCCAAGATTTTGATTTATATTCTAATAGTTTATCTTCGCCAATAATTGAGCAAGATGCTGTTGAAAAAAAGTATAGTGGCTTGTTTAAAGCGCCTTATAATTTAAACGCGTTTTTTGATTATGAGCAAGGTTTAGCTTATGCAAAAAAGCAAAACAAGCCAGTTTTGGTTGACTTTACTGGTCACAGTTGTGTAAACTGCCGTAAAATGGAAGCTTCTGTTTGGAGTGATAGAGAGGTTTTAAGAAGGTTACAAAATGATTATGTTTTAATCTCCTTATATGTGGATGATAAAACAGAGCTACCATTAGAAGAGCAGTATGTATCTTCATTTTCTGGTAAGAATATCAAAACGATTGGCAACAAGTGGAGTGATTTGCAAGCAACAACCTTTAAAACTAATTCGCAACCGTATTATGTGTTGTTAAATAGTGATCAAAAGGTTTTAGTAGCACCTGAAGCTTTTAATTTGGACGTTAAAAATTATATTGACTTTTTGGATAATGGACTTGCTGCATTTCAAAAAATTGAATAATGAGCGAAATAAAAAAAATTGGAGTCTTTACTTCCGGAGGTGACTCTCCCGGAATGAATGCAGCAATTAGAGCTGTAGTTAGATCTGCGTTGTATTATAACTTAGAAGTAGTTGGTATAAAGCGTGGCTATGAAGGAATGATATTGGGAGAATTTGAGGATATGGACAGAAAATCTGTAGCCAACATTATCCAACGAGGTGGAACCATATTACGCACTGCCAGAAGCACAGAGTTTGAAACCGTAGAAGGCAGAAAGAAAGCGTATGAACAACTAAAAGCGAAACACATTGACGCTTTGGTAGCGATTGGTGGGGACGGAACTTTTACGGGCGCTAAGGTTTTTGGAGAAGAATTTGATTTTCCGATTTTAGGTTTACCGGGGACAATTGATAATGATCTTTTTGGAACTGACTTTACCATTGGTTATGATACAGCTATTAATAATGTAGTTGAGGCAATTGATAGGATTAGAGATACAGCAGAGTCTCATTCTCGTCTATTTATAGTTGAGGTAATGGGTCGTGATTGCGGGCTTATAGCCTTGAGGAGTGGTATTGGCGGTGGTGCAGAGTCTATTTTTATTCCGGAAACAAAAACCGATATGGAAACAATGATGCACCGTTTAGAAATTAGTAGAAAGGATAAAATGTCTAAAATACTGATTGTTGCAGAAGGAGAAGGCGATTCTGGAGGGGCGGTTGAGATTGCCGAAAAAGTTAAAGAGCGTTTCCCTCAGTACGACACTAAAGTTTCTATTTTAGGGCATATTCAAAGAGGTGGAAAACCAACTTGTATGGACAGGGTTTTAGCGAGTAGATTGGGTGTTGCGGCAGTAGAAAGCTTAATAGCAGGGGGAAGAAATGAGATGGTAGGGTTGTTAAATGGTAAAATAGCATTTACTCCTTTCGATCATGCAATTAAACACCACGTAGAAATTAATCAAGATTTGTTTAAGATTGTTGATATACTGTCTCTATAATAAAAGGGGATAAATTTTATGGTAAAGAAGCTCGACATTTTGTCGGGTTTTTTTTGTTTTAACACATTTAGCAATCGGTTTTAGGGTTATTATGTTTTTCGACTCTCTTTAAAAAACTTACAAGACTTTTATTCCAGTTCCAAATAAACCAAAATTTGGTATATATTTAATTTAGGGTTATAGAGCCTTTATGATAAGAAAGCTATCTCGTTTTTGTTTCGTTTACTTTATGTCTTTTACTCTTGAGGTTTATAAACTTTGATTTTGAAGCGCCAGTTTTTACTGTTTATCAACCTGAGATTCGTTTAGCAATTTAGAGAAAACCAATATAAACGGGTTTTTAGTCCGTTGTTGAGTAATTTTTCATTCCGCTTTCCCAAAATATTAGTTTATCATTTTGTGCTTGTTGATTATCGCTAAATCTGCTTCTTTTTTTAATACTAAAAGTTGATAACTAGAAAAACTCATTTTAAATTAGCACTTCATCTGACGGTATGATGAATGGCGCTAAACAAGCCTTTATAAATGATAACACCAGAAGCAACAATACATAAACAAGTAAATCAAACGGTTTATTCTATCTTATTTGCAATCAGCATCACTCATTTATTAAATGATATGATGCAGTCGGTAATTCCCTCGATTTATCCGATGATCAAAAACAGCTTTGACTTATCATTCACACAAATCGGGCTCATCACGTTTACTTTCCAACTAACCGCATCATTACTACAACCGTTTATTGGCTTATATACCGATAAAAACCCACAGCCGTATTCATTAGCAATAGGGATGATGTTCACATTGTGCGGATTGGTTATGCTTTCTTTTGCGTCCAGCTTTCTTTGGTTATTGGTTTCCGTGAGTTTAATTGGGATGGGTTCTTCCATTTTTCATCCAGAATCTTCACGGGTTGCACACATGGCATCCGGTGGAAAAAAAGGTTTGGCTCAGTCTATATTTCAAGTAGGCGGAAACGCGGGTAGCGCCATTGGTCCATTGCTTGCAGCGTTAATTATAGTTCCTTACGGTCAGTTTTACATTATTTATTTTGCACTAGCAGCCGTATTAGGTGCGATTATTTTAATAGGGATTGGTAAATGGTACAAAAGTCATCTTTATTTAAAACAAGCAAAACCTGTAAAAGTAGAACGCTCAGATATGCCGGTTTTATCCCGGAAGACAGTTATTAGATCATTGGGTATTCTGCTGGTCCTTATTTTTTCTAAATATTTTTATATGGCTAGCATGACCAGCTATTTTACTTTTTTCATGATTGATAAGTTTCAGGTTACGGTACAGCAATCCCAACTTTACTTATTCATGTTTTTAGCTGCTGTTGCTGCTGGGACAATTATTGGAGGTCCGTTAGGAGATCGATTTGGTCGGAAATACATTATTTGGATATCCATTTTAGGTGTAGCACCGTTTACATTAATGTTGCCTTATGCAAACTTGTTTTGGACAGGTGGGCTAGCGGTAATTATTGGTTTAATTTTGTCTTCCGCCTTTTCGGCGATTTTGGTTTATGCTACTGATTTAGTTCCAGGGAAAGTCGGAATGATTGCCGGCTTATTTTTTGGTTTCGCCTTTGGGATGGGAGGCGTTGGTTCCGCGTTTTTAGGCTGGCTTGCCGACCGTACGAGTATTGAATATGTGTTTAAGATATGTGCTTTTTTACCTTTGATTGGTATAATCACGGGCTTTTTGCCAAATATTGAGCATAAGAAATCTTAAGGTTTAAGAGTGGAGCCGCAGAATCTGTTCGAATAAATCAACCAGTTTTATTAAAACTAGAAATTTTTGAAATTAAAGAGGGTTTGCGTTAGGGATTGTAGTGAAAATCCTTTTTTTTCCTCTTCCAGAAAAAAAAGATTGCAACGTAAAGCCCGCTCGAACGCCTAAATAATTATTAAAATATTACTCTCCAACTTCGCAATAAGCGCAGACTCATATTTATCAACGCAGCTTGCTAATCGACTGATTAAGGTTTTATGATATCTGTTTTTCCAAACCGTACTTCCTTATCCCAATAAAAACGAGGATAAAAGCGGAGTAATAAATAAAAAATGGGACAACATAAGCTTGTAAAGCAATAACCAACATTGCCGCCATAATCAATAACTGAAAGCCTAAACCGTACATGGAAAGCAACGTCATAAACCATTTAGGAAAAGGTTTGCTGTTTGCCGCATCTTTATCCATAAAGTAAACAACCTTATCAAAAGCGCCATATAGCAAATGGTATATTTTGAACATCCGATTTACGGTACTTTGCTTTTCTGCTGCTAAAGCAGTGGGTGCGTCAATCTCAAAAATTCTGCTGGTAGAATCACCTTCTACGCTATGTCTTAAAATCACATAGTAGTAATTATAAATTGTTCCTTGTAATTGGATACCTATAAACGATAAAAAACCATAGAAATAGGAACCATCGGTGATAAATGTGAACGTCGTCACGAAAAGAAAATTCAACATAATATCGGCGATTGAATCGTAGTAACGACCGGTATAAGATGGTGTGTTTTTTAAACGAGAAAGTTCGCCATCTGCGGCGTCTATCGTTGATTTTAAAACTAAAAGAAATGCAGCTAACACTAGGTGACTAAACAGCATGGCTACAATTGCCAACAGTCCAACAATAATAAACAATGTAGTAACACCTATTGGCGTAACACTCGTATCTTTTAAAGCGGTAGCAATCCACCGCCCAGGCATTCTTCCGTAATCTGATAAATCGATAAATTGATATCGCTTAGGTAATTTTGACATTTTATTTCTGATGAAGCTAAATCTAGATTTTCTTTCGCTCTTTTAAATTATACTAGAATTTTAAATACTATGACGATAATACCGATTCACAGTTTTTTGTTTTATAAAAGGTTCTTTGAAATTGAACCAAATTTTAAAGTGGCCGAATTTAAGAAAAACAATAACGCCAAGCTTTTATTGTTTGTGGGTTAAATAGTTAGTGTAACTATCGGCACAGTTTTTATTCAACAAAACACACATTCATTTGTTATAACAAACATGGCGTTAATCACATTTACCAAAAGAGGGATTTACTGCAAACAGGGCGACTTTTACGTTGATCCTTGGTGGCCGGTGGATTACGCGGTAACAACACATGGCCATGCAGATCATGTGCGATTTGGAAACAAACATTACCTATGCCATACGTTAACAAAACCGATTATCAAACGTAGGATAAGCGACGATTTGGATGTGGAAACACTGGGTTACGGTGAAAGCTTAACCAGAAATGGAGTAAATATTTCATTTTTTCCGGCTGGGCATATCATTGGTTCGGCACAAGTTCGTTTGGAGTATAAGGGAGAAATTTGCGTGATTTCTGGAGATTACAAAATTGAAGACGACGGCATCAGTACGCCGTTTGAACCTGTGAAATGCCATTCTTTTGTATCGGAAAGTACTTTTGGTTTGCCGATTTATAAATGGCAAAAACAGCAGGTGGTTTTTGACGGGATAAAAAGCTGGATCAATAACAACATTGAGCATCAAAAAACTAGTATTTTAATCGCATACAGTTTAGGGAAAGCGCAAAGGTTGATTAAAAATTTGGCTGGCGATATTCCAATTTACGTTCATAATAGCATCGCTAATTTAAACGAAGTTATTATTGAAGCCGGAGTACAACTTCCCGGAACCACAAGAATTACGCAAGAAATTACAAAAGACCAATTGCAAAACGGAATTGTAATTGTGCCACCTGCAATGCGGGATAGCAAATGGATGGAAACTTTAAAAAGTCCGGTTACCGGAATTTGTTCTGGTTGGATGCAAGTACGTTCGCACAGGCGTTGGCAAAGCGCAGATGCAGGTTTTGCCTTGAGCGATCATGCGGACTTTACGGGATTAATGGAAGCCATCAAAGCAACCGAAGCTGAGAAGGTTTATGTCACCCACGGATTTACTGCTGCTTTTTCTCGCTATTTGAATGAGAACGGAATTTCCTCGGATGTGGTTTCTACACATTTTGGTCAGGAAGATGACGAAGAAAATAAGGTTGATTTGGCAGATACTGCTGAGAAATCTACAGATATTAAAACGGAGGTTGCAGAATGAAACGTTTCGCCCAACTCATCCAACAGCTGGAACTCAGCAATAAAACAAACGACAAAATTGCCTCGTTAGTAGAATACTTTAACGAAGCCGACGATAGAGACAAAGTTTGGGTAATTGCCTTATTTACCGGCAAAAAACCTAAGCGACCAATAAAATCCTCGCTTCTAAAATACTGGGCCATTGAAATCACAAACACCCCCGAATGGCTTTTTACGGAGAGCCATACAAATGTGGGCGATTTAAGTGAAACGATTGCTTTGCTCCTACCTCCCGCAGAATTTCAGTCTGATTTACACTTGTATGAATGGATCGAAAATCTACAGGATTTGGAAGGCAAAGACGACGAAACCAAAAAAGCCTTTATTTTGGATTCCTGGAATCATTTGGAAACAAATGAACGGTTCATTTTCAACAAACTCATTTCGGGGAATTTTAGAATTGGTATATCTGGGAAAAATTTAGTCAATGCCTTGGCTAAACAAAGTGAATTGGAAAGCGCCCAAATTACCCACAGCATTATGGGGAAATGGGATCCTTACGAAATGACCTTTGCAGATTTAATTAACGGCGAACATGTAAATACGGACAGTTCCTGGCCTTACCCTTTTTGTTTGGCTTACGCGATTGACACTGAACCCGAAAACCTCGGCAACATTGAAGATTGGCAAGCCGAGTGGAAATGGGATGGTATCCGTGGGCAAATTGTGAAGCGGAACGGCGAATTATTTATCTGGAGTAGGGGTGAAGAAATGGTTACGGAGCAATTTCCAGAACTTCATTTTTTAGTCGACGCATTACCCGATGGTGTTGTTTTAGATGGGGAAATTTTAGCGGTAAAAGATAAAGCAGTACTTTCTTTCAGTACTTTGCAACAGCGTTTAAACCGAAAAAATATC
>JBBSQW010000055.1:0-15391 GCA_038243635.1 Sphingobacteriales bacterium | reverse complement strand
GATTTGAGACCATGGAAAGTTTGAAAATGTGGCTAGCCAACATGGTCAAGGAAATGAAGACCGCAACCGTGAAATCAATTACAGGAAACCACCATTATCTAAACGCTTTCAATACGGCATTTAATAGCTAAATTGGTATTAACTCTAAATATTATATTTTCGACAATGTATTGCAGGAGTATTATACCATTAATGTATATATAATAGCCTAAAATTCACCACATAGATACATCATCTTGTTTGTGAATACAAAGCGTGTTTTTTTAGTTCACATAGCGTTCCGCTTTGCGGAACATAGCTGTGTATCCTACCTCTTTCTTAAAAAGCTATGTATCTATGTGGTTTTCAACAATCAACATCAGACTATTTGTTAAATATATTTGGTATTATAATCATGTACAAGATAAACTTTATGAAAAGCAGAAATAAAATTTAGAATGCCTGGGGTTTATGTATTCATAATTTCTAAAAACTATATGCGAATTTTAAAACAATTAGGTCCTGTAATAGTAAATAAACTATATAACTTTGAATAGGCTCTGGGTTAGCGAATAGAAAATGTACCATGACAGGATTAGCTAGCGCTTGGTACTGAAACTTTAATAGTTAAGCAACATTGATTATGGACTCACGTAGAGAATTTTTAAAAAAAACCGCTCTGTTTGCAGGAGCCACGGGAGTGGTTAGCTCCTTACCAAATTCGGTACTTAAAGCGATGTCAATTAATCCCGCTGAGGGAAGTACTTTTTATGATGCTGAACATATTGTTTTTCTGATGCAGGAAAATAGATCTTTTGATCACTTTTTTGGTAAGATGAAGGGGGTAAGAGGTTTCAACGATCCTCATCCCCATATTCAACCAAATGGGAATAAGGTTTGGCTGCAAAATGATAGCGCAGGTCATACTTATGCGCCCTTCCGTGTCGACATAAATAAAACTAAAATTACTTGGCAAGGCGGTTTGCCGCATACTTGGAACGATCAGGTTGCGGCCAGAAATGGTGGAAGATATGATAATTGGTTACCCGCAAAAACACCAATGACCTTAGCTCATTATACTAGAGAGGATATTCCATTTTATTATGCGCTTGCAGATGCATTTACTGTTTGTGACCAGCATTTTTGCTCTTCGTTAACGGGAACCACCCCAAATAGGCTTTTCTTTTTTACGGGCACAATTAGGGGCCAGAAAAGTGAAAACGAACTTGCTGTTGTTGATAACGATCAAGCAGAATCACGAAATAATGCGTTTGTAGATTGGCCAACATTTCAGGAAACATTGGAAGATAATGGCATTGATTGGCGTATTTACCAAAATGAATTATGGACTTCAGAACTTGAAGGGAAAACTGATGAGTGGTTGGGCAATTATGGTGATAATCCTTTAGAATACGTTAGCCGACATCATGTAAAGTTATCAGCCTATTTTAGAAAAAATGGGGATAAAACAGTTAACCCTGCGCTAACTCCCGAAGAGGTTCAGGCAAAATACGATAAGCTATCTCAAAAAGAAAGAAACCTAATTGATAGGGCGTTTACTACCAATATCGATGTAAAAAACTACTTAGATCTTGAACCTTTTAGTTTTATAAATGATCAGGGAAAATCGGAAACAACTAATGTCCCCAAAGGAGATATTTTTCATCAGTTTAGGAAAGATGTTGATGAGAATAAATTGCCAACCGTATCATGGTTGGTTGCGCCTAAAAGTTTTTCCGACCATACAAGTTCGCCACTTTATGGGACTTGGTATGTGTCCGAAGCTTTAGATATTCTAACTAAAAATCCGGAAGTATGGAAGAAAACAATCTTCGTTTTGACTTATGATGAAAATGACGGCTATTTTGATCATCAACCGCCTTTTGTTGTACCCAATCCTAACGACCCTACCAGTGGAAAAGTGTCTGAAGGAATAAATTATGCTGCCGATTTTGTCTCAGCAAAGGGTAGCCCGATAGGCCTTGGTTATCGCGTTCCTATGGTTATTGCTTCACCATGGAGTAAAGGAGGTTTTGTAAATTCTCAAGTTTTCGACCATACTTCATCTATTATGTTTGTTGAAAAATGGCTTGGTAAGAAAACAGGAAAAAAAATAAAAAGTAATAACATCAGCGAATGGAGAAGGGCTATATGTGGAGATTTGACTTCTGCTTTTAGACCATATAATGATGAGCAAATTTTGTTTCCAAATGCATTAAAAAGAGAGGTTGTTATAACCGACATTGTTAATGCAAAAAATAAACCGCCACAGACCGGGCCCACTGCTTTGAATGCAAAAGAAGTGGAAAAAGTAAACAAGTTCGAATCGTTTTCTGTTCTGCAATCGGAATTACTTCCGCAGCAAGAGTCAGGTTTTAAACCTGCGTGTGCATTACCTTATCATTTAAATGTTGATGTCAGTTCGACAAGCAGTCAATTGGAAATTTCTTTTGAATCAGTGAAAGCTCGGTTTGGAAATGCCACAGAATCAGTTGGAGCACCTTTTACGATGAATACAATTAGTAAATATAAAGGTGTAAATGGCAAAGTATGGGCTTATGCTGTTAAAACAGGAAGTGTTTTAACAGAAAAAATAAGTATAGACGATTTTGACGGCAAGATATATGACCTCGCCATTACTGGTCCAAATGGTTTTTTTAGACAATTTAAAGGGGATATCGAAAATCCAACAGTAAATATTAAGGTATATGCAGGCCAAAATGGCTTATTGATTAAAAAGCTTAATGGAAATTTAGTTTTTGCGATTGAGAACGGGGGAACCGAAGCATTAAATCTTTTATTTGTAGATAATAAGTATAAAGCAGACTCCAAGAGTGTTTTAGTAAAACCCAAAACTAAGGTAAAGGTAGTATTTGAACTAGCGAGTAACGGAAACTGGTATGATGTGAGCGTTATGGCCAAAGGAAAAAATAATTTTTTACAGCGTTATGCGGGTAAAATAGAAACTGGTGAGATAACAAACACAGATCCATTTATGGCAGGAGTTATGTAAGCTTTTTTAGTACCTGACATTTTTTTAAACCACATAGCTACATAGCTTTTATACGTGAACAAGAGAATTTTTAGGATGCCCAAGTATGTTAGGACAGCCAGATATTGGGCTATATGCCAAAAATCTATTTGTTGCTTTGTCTCCTGCTAATAGCATTTACCCTATGTTGCTATGTGGTTTTATTTTTTTTCATATACTGAAGTAGGTTTTAATAAAAATAAAAAAGCTTTTAACTCCCATTTCGAAAGCATAAATTTTTCTCTACGTTATACAGAAATTAGAAAAGGTACGCTAATAATAACCATATAAATCAAAAAGACTTAATCGCTACCAGCGCATTAAATTAAAGTCACTTGAACAATCTTTCAACGGCCGTAATTCGTCAAACAAATTTCTGAATGTTAAACAAATGCTTAGCTGGTTGGATTTGTTTAAAGCCGTCTCTTTTTTTTATTGGCTAAGTCGAAATGAAATTCAAGAACTCTCAATACCAGGGTTTGGATTGAGAAACGCCTAAATCTATATAAAAACGAATTTTCTTAACCGATAAATGAACAAATTGTAAATAAGTATGTACAATTTGACTGTTGATTACACTTCTATTTGAGTTTATTTGTTTCATCGAATCCAATGAAATCTTTTACCGATGTTAAACTTTATGCTGCAAAGAAATCCGTTAGCAATGCTGTTCACTTTCAATACAACTTTACTGTTTTTTGTTTTGCCCGAAGCGCTACTCTTTTTAATTTCTTGGAAAAAGCAAATTATTACCATGACCTATTTTGAAGATGGAATAAATGCAGGTCAGCGGCAATGGATTATCGTCGCAAAACTACTACCATAAATGCGGGAGATAAAATAACATTTAAAATGGTTAGACACGGTGGCTGGGCAGCTGTCCTTAAATAACTTCCATCGCGTTTCATTAAACCTTAACAAAAAATTATAAACCAATTATGAGAAAAAACAAACCTTTCAATAATCAACACATTTTACAAATATGCTTTTTTCTACTCCTAACCTTTACAGTGATAAGCTGTAAAAAGAAAGGCAGTGACTCAAATAATATAATCCCAGAACCGCCTACATCTGAAGTTAGCCCAATGACATCAGTAATTTTAAACCCAACCGCCGATGCTTCCATAGAAGCTTATAATAATGCGTTTTTAGTAACTGAGGGAGCATCTAAACAATATTATAAAACAGCTTTAAATAATAGTGAGAAAGATTACTATTGGTGCCAAGCCTTAGAAATCCAAATGATGCAAGACGTATATCTACGTACTAAAAGCGAAGCACACAAAAAACTCATAGAAAATCTATTACAAACGTTTTTAGCACAAAATCAAGGACCAAACGGGTTGAAAGACTGGGACTGGAATGAGTTTAATGATGATGTACTTTGGGCTGGAATTGCCTTTGTGCGAGGATATCAGATAACTGGCAATACGCTATTTTTAAGCCAAGCAGAATACGCCTTCAAACGAGTTTATGATCGCGGATACGACAATGTTTTAGGCGGAGGGATATGGTGGGACATTAGAAAAGAGAATAAATCTGGATTAAGTAATAATACCGCGGTTATCCTAGCTTGCTACCTATACGAGTCAACCAACAATCCAGAATATTTTATCAAAGCAAAATCTATTTATGATTGGATAAAAGCAAATTTATATAATGAAGCAAATGGTGCAGTATATGAAAATATAAACCGCGAGGGAATACCCGCTACTGATGCAAATGTTTATAATGTGGGAGCTTTTGTTAGCGCTGCAAATCACTTGCACCGTTTAACCGGTGAAACAAAATACTTTGAAGACGCCAAAAGATCTGTGGATTATACCAAAAATAACAGCACTGTTGATGGCATTATGAGCCGAAGACAAAGGGGTGGCACATGGCAATCAGAATTTGCAAGGGGTATTGGTGAGTTTGTGAGAGACAATAACTTGTGGGATACCTATTACCCTTGGATGAAACAAAATGCAGACGCCGCATGGAATGCCAAACGAAATGATTTAAAGGTTGCTTGGAATGATTGGGTTACACCCACACCAGCAGACAATGTAACCAGCGCTTTAGAGTGTGCAAGCGCCGTTGTGATGTTGCAAGTAACACCAGCAACTAAGCCTCAACTAAAAGAAAATGTTGCTTATCGTTTAGTTTCTAAATTAAATAAAGAAAGTGCGCTTGAAGCCGGTACCGCTAGCTCTAAGATTTCTAAATGGGCTAGCTTATCAAATCAAACATTCAAATTAACATCTGTTGGAAATGGTTACTATAAATTGTCACCAGAAAATGCATCTGGTTTCTTGTCGGTTGCGAATGGAGCCACCACAAACAATGCAGCAATTGTAAATTCAGGATCGGCAAGCCAGTTAGCGCAATACTGGAAAGTTATTTATGATTATGACGGGTTTTACAAACTGAAACCACAATGTGCGCCATTAAGCTGCTTAACGGTAAAAAACAGCACAGCCCAAAACAATACAGAAACCGTACTGTACAGAGAAAAATTTCTGGACAATGAAAGATGGTTTTTGATGCCTAAAAATTAAATACATACCACAAATAGCAGGAAAATGATACTGAACAACCTTAACCAACATTATATTTTAACTGCTGACATTGGTGGATCACATATCACATCTGGAATATGTGATATGCAAACGTACGATATCCTCGATGAAAGTATCACCAGATTAGACGTAATTTGCCAAGGAGTTGCAGACGACATTCTTTCTACATGGGTTAATGCTATCCAAAAAACAATGCAAAAAACAAAGGTTAAGATTTCAGGCTTAACCCTTGCTATGCCAGGCCCTTTTGACTACGAAAACGGCATCAGCTATATTAAAGGCGTTAACAAGTATGACTCTTTGTATGGAATAGACGTTAAAAAACATCTTTCTGATAAGTTAGGCTTAAACCCAGCTTTTATAAAATTTAGAAATGATGCAGAAGCCATATTAGTAGGCGAAGTTTTAAACGGCGCAGGAGCTGGAACGCATATAGGAAGTGCCATTGGTTTAACTTTAGGTACAGGTTTCGGATCTGCATATTTTAACCCAATGGAGACCATAGATTTAAATCTCTACTGCATTTCCTATAAAAATAGTATAGCAGATGATTACTTCTCAACAAGGTGGTTTCAAAAAGAATACTTAAGATTATCTGGCAAACAAGTCTCTGGCCTAAAAGAATTGATAGAGACAGAACAGAACTTGGAAATACTTGCAAAACTATTTATTGATTTTACTGAAAATTTAAGCGAGTTTATGGATGAACATCTACATAGACTACAACCCGATGTACTAATTTTAGGCGGCAACATTGCCAAAGCAGCAGATTATTTTTTGCCGTTACTAGAAAAAAATCTTGGTTATATGGCTATTAAAATTGCGACTCTGGGAGAAAATGCCGCACTAGTTGGAGCGGCGAGCTTGTTGAAAAAGAATAACCAAATGGTCGTTAAAAGCTAAGACCATAGTATTTCTATGGTTTTCTCCTTTTTATTAACGTAAACAAACAGTTAATTCCATCAGTTAAAAAACACGAAATCCACAGGTAAAATTTGCTAGTTTCTTTTTAAAAGATTCCCTGGTTTTTAAAAAGAACCTAGCAAACCACTAGTTTAAATCTGAATAAACCAATTACTATTTCTTGTGGAATCCATTCTACTAAACTTCTCAGGTATAATTATCTTAAGAGTTTTGCTTTCAAGGCTTTTGTTTGAATAAGCCATCCAAATGTCCAACGTCTATCAAAAAATTTAATGATTGACATAAGCCGTTTCAACTATCAAAAACCCAATAAACAGCTGTTTAAACCCTTTACGCTCTATACAAAACACAACCTTAATTTAGTTTGACGATATAGGGTTTCAAAAATTTAGCATTACAAATTCAATCTTTAATAAACCTTATCTCTCCCACTTAAAATTAAATAGTTGAGCTCAGATTCTTAATTACTACCACAATTGCTTTTGAATATTTTTTTATAAAACCTCTCCCTACGAATTATCATTAGCTATTTAAATTACAATTATCCAATATTCCATTATATTTATCAATGCAACAATTAGTTACGCCCAAACAAAGATTACTCTCGTTAGAATTTTTCAGAGGTTTAACGGTAGCCGCTATGATTTTGGTTAACAACCCCGGAGATTGGTCACATATTTACGCACCTTTTGAACATGCAACTTGGGAAGGTTGTACACCAACCGATTTAATTTTTCCATTCTTTTTGTTCATTGTGGGCGTATCAATCGTTTTTGCCTTAGACACCGCAAAACAGGAAACCGAAAATCATGGAAAACTACTGAAATCTATTTTTAGAAGATCCATAACTTTGTTTTTGTTGGGGATGCTTCTTGCATTGTTCCCCTTATTTAACTTTGCAGAAGTTAGAATTCCCGGTGTTTTACAAAGAATTGCTGTTGTGTATTTAGTATGCGCCATACTATTTTTGAAGGTAAACCATCGTACGATATTTAGGATTTTTTTAGGTCTTATTCTGGTGTATTGGTTAATGATGGCGTTTATTCCAGTTCCCGGTGTAGGCGCCGCCAACTTTGACGTCGGCACTAACTTGGCAGCATATATCGATAGCATTATTTTTAAAAACCACATGTGGAGTGTAACCAAAACTTGGGATCCAGAGGGTTTCTTAAGCACCTTGCCGTCTTTTAGCACAGGCTTGTTTGGGGTTTTAATGGGCATTATTCTTAAATCAAGATATAGAACTCAAGAAAACAAGGTAATCTGGCTTTTTACTTACGGCTTTTTAGCTGTCGCGTTAGGTTTGTTCTGGGATTTGTTTTTCCCTATCAACAAAGCATTGTGGACCAGTTCTTTCGTACTTTACACGGGCGGAATTGCTAGTATGACTTTAGCGCTATGTTACTGGCTAATAGATGTACAAGGCTTTACTAAGTTTACCAAGCCATTCGTAATTTATGGCGTAAATGCGATCACGGTATATTTTGCCTCAAGCATCATTGCACAAACGCTGAACTTAATAAAAGTAGGTGCAACAAGTGGTGAGCAAATTACAACTAAACAATACATCTATGACTTATTGTACACACCCTACTTATCTCCTTACAACGCCTCAATAGGCTACGCTATTACTTTTGTTTTAATTTGGTTTGTTATCCTTTGGGTCATGTACAAAAAGAACATCGTTATTAAAGTATAAATATTGGCGGGAGATTGTAATGTTTTTTTATACCAAATATATTTAGTGAAAAATCTAATTTCGATTGTTGAAAACCACCTAGATACATCATTTTTTAAGGTGAAAATAGGAAACACAGGGTAAGTTCCTCAAAGCGGAACGCTATATATTTTAAACACGTCTTGTAGTAACAAGCAGAAAATATGTGTATATATGATTAGATGTCAGACTATTATATACACATAAACCGTATTAATCATTAAATAGAATAGCAAATCCCATTTCTTTAAAACAAAAAAAGAGCTTCATTTTTCAATGAAGCTTTTTCAATATGATAACAAAAAAAAGCTAGTTCTTAGTTAGTTTACTAACCGCAGCTTCGTCTACAAACCAGTCCAATTTCCCATTTGTTGGCTTAATTAATTGTGCTGGGTATTTAGCAACATCTTTTTCGCCTTCTAAAACAGCTTTGATTGCATCTGCTTTATTAGCGCCAAAAGTTAAAAATGCAATTTGCTTAGCATCATTAATTAAAGGCGCTGTAAAACTAATTCTATATACTTCTTTATCTTTTAGGTAAACTTCTTTCACTTGTTCCTCATCTACCCAAACTAAATCTGTTCCAGGAAAAATAGAAGCCGTGTGCGCATCATCACCTAACCCTAATAGAATTAAGTCAAAAATCGCCTCATCATCAAAAAAACCACAAATCCAACGTTGGTACGCCAATGCAGCACTAGCCGGATCTAAAGTTGTGTCGACCTTAAAAACTTGCTTATCATCAATCGCCAAGCTATCTAACATAGCGGTCTTCGCCATTAAATAGTTACTATCTGGATGATCATTTGCTACGTAGCGCTCATCTCCAAAAAAGAAATAAACCTTAGTCCAATCAATATCATTCTTGTATTTTGATGCCAATAATTCGTAAAGCTTTTTTGGCGAACTTCCACCAGATAATGCGACCGAAAACTTATCGTTTTTTGCAATTGCCTGTTTTGCATCTTTAATAAATAATGCAGCCAAGGCTTCTATCGCCTCATTACTCTCTTTAAAAATATTTAAACTCATTTCTTTTCTCCTTTTTTCATAGGTAATGTAAACCAATGGAAACCATCTTTAGCAATTAATGCCTCTGCCGTTTCTGGGCCCCAACTATCTGACGAATAATTTGGGAAGCTGATGCTCTTTTTAGTCTCCCAACTCTCTAAAACTGGCATAATTAAGTCCCAAGCCGTTTCAACCTGGTCGCCACGCATAAATAAGGTTTGATCGCCCTTCATTGCATCTAACAATAGGGTTTCGTAGGCTTCTGGCGAATCGTTTTCGTAAGTGCCATCATAGTTGAAAATCATATCAACTGGGTTTAAAGTCATATCTAAACCCGGTCTCTTAGCTTGCACTTGCAAACGGATACTCATTTCTGGTTGAATACTGATGATCAACCTATTTTGTTGCCAGCTTTCTGAGGACTGGTTTGGAAAAATTAAATGCGGTACGTCTTTGAATTGGATGCTGATAATCGAAGATTTTTGGTGCATCCTTTTTCCCGTTCTTACATAAAACGGAACGTTTTGCCATCTCCAGTTATCAATGAAGAATTTTAAAGCAGCAAAAGTTTCTGTGTTAGAATCTTTATTAACACCTTCTTCTTGGCGGTAACCATCAACTTTTTCTCCTTTAACCCAACCTTCACCGTATTGGCCACGAACGGTATTGAATCTAATTTCATCAGGTCCAAATTGGCGCATCGCTCGCAACACATCTACTTTTCTGTTGCGTATTTCTTCCGCATCAAAATTAACTGGTGGTTCCATGGCAACTAAACAAAGCACCTGCAGAATATGGTTTTGTACCATATCACGTAAAGCGCCAGAGCCGTCATAATAGCCTCCACGGTCTTCAACACCAATATCTTCTGTTACAGAAATCTGTACGTGTTCAATATAATTACGGTTCCAAATTGGTTCGAATAATGCATTGGCAAATCTAAAAGCCAACATATTTTGAACGGTTTCTTTACCTAAATAATGGTCAATTCTATAAATCTGATTTTCGGCAAAAATACTCTTAAGCAATATGTTAAGCTCTTTTGCAGTTTCTAAATCTCTACCAAATGGTTTTTCAATAACAATTCTTGTTCTTTCCTCATCACCGGAAGATTTTAGCTTGGCTAAATTGCTAGCAATAATTGGAAAAAAGTTAGGTGCAACCGCTAAATAATGGATTATTACAGGCAATTCCGACCATTCGCCTTCATACTTCTGAATAATTTCATCCATCTTCATGTAATCAGCTTCTTTATTAACGTCGGTTCTTAAATAGCTAATCCGGCTCGAAAACTCCGCCCACTTTTCCTTTTCGGCTTTTCCGCTTCTAGAAAACTTGTTTACGCCTCCTAATAAATTTTTGATGAAGCTTTCATTATTGTAATCGGTACGACCTAAGCCAATAATTGCAAATTCCTTTGGCATGTAACCTTCTAAAAATAGATTGTACAACGCAGGAATCAATTTTCTTTCGGCAAGATCTCCCGTACCACCAAAAATCATATAGATTGTTGGTTTGGTTTTAATGTTAGATTTCATTTAGATTGGTCTTTGTTTTAACGATTTGTATGTATGAAGATAAAATGGTTGGTTATTTCTATAGCAAATAAAATCCGAATGCTAAAAGGCTATCAAAGTAATTTTGCCTTTTAATAATGTTGTAGTCCATGGGTTTTTTATATGATTTTTAGATCTCATATACATTTTAATTGCTGTTGTGGTTTCAAAAGTATCAATTGTTTTAATTGATTATGTATTTTAATTGAAAAATCTACGCAAACGGTTTAGGGATTTACAGTTTTTACGCTATAACTCTCTTTTACTTTCCATAATTTAATGCCTCCTCTAATACCTTCGCGGTTATTTTCTACACTAATATTATCATCAAGCTTAAAATTAATGTGCCTCGTATTTCCACCACTTAAATAAAGGTGATCGTAATTTATTACGGTGTCAAACGTATTTAAAACTTCTTTTAGCTTTTTATTCCACTTTTTCTCACCGTCTTTTTTCAAGGCAGCATCTCCAATAAAATCGTCGTAATCTTGGCCTTTTATTACAGGTAAATGTGCCAATTCTAAATGCGGCATTAGGTTGCCGTCCATAAATAACGCAGTGCCAAAACCGGTGCCTAAAGTAATCACCATCTCTAACCCTTTACCTTTAATCAAAGCGAAACCTTGCAAATCGGCATCATTAATTAAACGAACTGGCTTATTTAATTCATTTGCAATTTCTTTAG
This sequence comes from Sphingobacteriales bacterium, assembly GCA_038243635.1. Taxonomy (GTDB): domain Bacteria; phylum Bacteroidota; class Bacteroidia; order Sphingobacteriales; family Sphingobacteriaceae; genus Pseudopedobacter. The sequence continues at coordinate 3,927 of JBBSQW010000055.1, read as the reverse complement.
CTAGATTAAACTTTTTAAAAGCTTTGCTATCCAGATTTGGCGCCGTAAAAACAACTCCTTGCTTAATAAAGCCAGGAAAGCCCACAGCAATCTTATCAAACAAAGGGAATTTTTTCACTAATGTTTTAATGGTCAACATTAAGCTTTTCGGGTTTGCTTTGTCAGGAGTTTCTATTTTTTGATAATCCTGAATCACTTTACCTTTACTCGTTAAAATGGTAGCTTTTACATTAGAACCACCAATATCGATCACTAAAATATTGTTGCCGTTTTCTTTCATAGTATGTTGTTGAATAAATAGCTCAACTAAAGTTGAGCTATTTATGAAATGATAATTTACACTATCTGCCTAAAAATATCAAAATAATTTATGTTAAACACTCGTTTTGAGCAACTCAACTCAAAAACGATAGTTAGATGACAATTAACTAATCTCCTCGTTTCGATATTTACAAAAAACACAATTTTTCATTAGGTCGTACCGAAAGCTACCAAGATAATCTCTAATGCAAATAAAAAGCCACCTTAGATCATCATAATTTTTCATAGTACGTGACACTTTTAAACCACATAGCTACATAGGTTTTATACTTAAATAGTAGGATTTTTAAGATACCCAAGGGCATTCAATTTCTTATATAGGCTAACTATCTTCCGAAGATTTATCTTCTTTTTTGTCTCCTTCTAATATCATAGTATCCTATGTTTCTATGTGGTTTCATTTTTTCGTCATGTACCGAAATAATTTCTACTTAATACTTAAAGGTATATATAATCCAAAAGTGATGTTTCTACCTGGATTATATATTCCAAAATCCGGATTACTCTCATCCAGCCTACCCGGCTTGTACCGACTTAAATGGTTATAATAACGCTTGGCTAAAATATTATTAGCTGATATATTAAACCGCACATTTTGTTTGCCAAATGCTACTTGTGTACCAATACCGGCTTGCAAAAGCGTATAAGCAGCAGTTCTGCTTTCAAACCTTGCTGTTCTGTTTTGCGCAAAATTACTCTCGAGGCCAACAGAAAAATAGCTACGTTTCAGTCCTTTTATATTTGGCTCTATCTGAATGTCGTTTTTTAAACTTGCCGCAGGAATAAACGGAGCAGCTTCTTTTAAAGCTAAATTTTGAGCATGTACATAACTAAAAGTATTTTCGAAATGCAGAAAATCGAACGGATGGAATATCAAACTCGCATCCGATCCGTAAAAATTAGCGTCATCTTGTTGATACCTAAATAACGGATAAACGTCCATTGTGCCAGCATGATTAACCGTGATGGTTTCGCCATTATTCTGACCTAAATAAATATAATCTTTCATATAATTATTGTAGATGCTCAAGTTAAAATCAAAATTGGACACACTGTATTGCAAGCTTAAATCAGCTTGGTAGCTTTTCTCTGATTTTAGACTGTTGTTTCCCACCTCATAACGGAACGTACCTTCATGCACTCCATTTGAAGCTTGTTCCGCCGGGTTTGGCGCTCTAAACCCAGAACTTAAATTGGCTTTTAAATTTAGCTTATTGCTGATTTGATGCGTGTAACCAACCGCACCGCTCAGGTTAGAAAAATTGGTATTAAAGGCCGAAAACCTTTCCACTCCTTCGTCAAATAATTGTTCGCCTTTGTTTTTACGGTAATCATAACGCAAACCAAAGTTAAAGCTAGACTTAGCAAAGTCTTTCTTCATATAATAAAATACGCCCAAGCCAACGTTGTTGTAATCCGGAATTAAAAACTCTTCTCCCTTGTTCAAACTGTTTTGATAATCTGCACTTATTCCAATAACTGGCTGCCAACCATTTTCAGATGCGTTTTGAATGTATTTCGCATCCACACTATAGCTGTTTAAATCAAAAAACAAGGCAGGGTTTACATCTTCAAATTCTTTACGGATATTGTTCTGATAGCCTAGATCTAATTTTAAACTTCCTTTACCTAACAAGATATTACTATTTGATGCGATTTTAAAATGGCTAATCTGCTGATTAGGTAATGCCAACTTTCTCGATTTTAAATTGTCCTTAGTAAACGGGCTTCCTTCTTCATCAATAAAATCACCATTAACATCCAACGAAGGGTCGTAAAAGCCAATGTTATTTTTAAAAGATGAAATATTGACATGACTGTAACCCCAAGACTTATTAAGCCCTAACATCGCACTTAGCGAAGTTTCGTTAAAACCAGAATTTGGGAAATAATAATCAGGGGTTTTAAAAGAGTAAGCATTTTTATAAGTCACTCTACCTCTCCAAACAAAACCATTTTTGTTTCCAGTAAACATGGCAGAATTACTACTTAAACCACCGTTTGTCGAGTAATCACTTAAAACTTCACCTTTTATTATACCGTCATTAACAGTTAAGGGTTCTAAAATATTGATTACGCCACCTAATGCATCGGCACCATAAAGTAAGCTTGCAGCGCCCCGTAAAACTTCTACTCGGTCTGCAGAAAACTGGTCAATCTCTATTCCGTGTTCATCTCCCCATTGTTGTCCTTGTTGTTTTACGCCATCGCTTATGGTCACAATTCTGTTAAAGGAAAGTCCTCTAATCACCGGTTTTGAAATTGCCTGTCCGGTTGAAATTTGTGTTACCCCCGCAACTTTTGAAACAGCGTCAATTAAATTAGTGGACGGCCGGCTCAGCATTTCATCATGAGATAACACGCCAACAGACGTACTGTTCTTTTTGTTATCGGCTCCAGTTACTGTTCCAGTAACTACCACTTCATTTGCCTCTATTCTGCTTGGTTCTAATTCAAAAACAAGGGATTTTGTTATAGCAAAATCGATGGTTGTGTTGAGGTATTTGTAACCTACATGAGAAACCTGCACCAGAAATTTTCCACTCTCCGGAATTCTGTTTAATGAAAATCGTCCACTAATATCAGCAAGGGTGCTCACTCGTAAATCTCGTATGGTGAGGTTTGCCCCGGGCAACGCTTCCTTTGTTTGCGCATCGATAATTTCTCCGCTGAAAATAATATCAGCCGCATAGGTATTGCTCACGCATAAAAATAGCGCAAGACTGTATAAAATACGGTTCATCGTAAAATTTTAAAATTAATGTTGCTTAGCAACCTAAATTATTTAATAAGAAAAAGCTTATTGCAAAAAGCTTTGTTACATCAGTTTTGTGTAATCAATTAAAGATTTGATGCAATTATAAAATTTGAATTTAGGAAAGCACAGGTGGTGCTTTATTACGAGTACGATGAAAAAACTGGAAATAGTTGTCGGAATGATCAACCATTTCTAAGGTAGTTGCAGATAAGTTTAGGGTGAAAGAAAACGGTTCCACCGGTAAATCACTCACAAAAACTGCATCTGAAGTTGTACAACATGGCTTGGTGTAGTTTTTTAAATGCTTTTCGCAACTACTTCCGCAAGTATCCTGATGTACAAAATAATGTTCGTGAATTACGCTATGCAAAGGAACAGCAGCGCTCAACATTGAAAATGCGACCAAATAAAATAAAAATATTTTGAGGTAAGCCTTCAGAATTAAGTCTTAGTTAGGTAATTCAAGTCGTAAAATTAACATTATTATGAGACTCTTTACTACAGCCTATAGTAAAACTTTTGTGGGTAAAGCTATCTTTGCTTATTATGAAACCATCAGAAGTAAACAAAAAGTTTAAAGAACTTCAACAGAAATTAGCTGATGATTTTGACAATGAAGCTCCAGACATCAAAGTAATTTTATTTTTAATAGGTGTACAGGAATTGGGAAAAGGCCCGAAAAAATTCAGTAAGCGCCAAAAAGAAGAATTAATGCACATTGCAAATTGTCGTTTATTTGCTGAGATTGGTTTTTATTAATTGGAAGGCATGGTGCTAGACGGTTGGCCAGATTGGAAAAAGGTAAAAGCTATACCCGCATATAATTTGTTAGAGCAGGAAATGCTAAT
>JBBSQW010000054.1:0-15609 GCA_038243635.1 Sphingobacteriales bacterium | reverse complement strand
CAGCAAAAAGTACAGTTTGTCGCAACTGTATTACATGAACCCGAATTGATTATTTTAGACGAACCTTTCTCTGGTTTTGATCCTATAAATGCCGAAGTGATTAAAAATGAAATTCTGGAGCTTAATCAAAAGGGTTCAACCATTATTTTTTCTACCCACCGTATGGAGTCTGTAGAGGAACTATGTAAACACATCGCATTGATCCATAAATCTCATAAAATTTTAGACGGCAGCATAAAATCTATCAAAGACTCTTACCGCAATAATACTTTTAATATTGGTTTAAATAGAGCAGTTGAGCAAAACGACTTACAAACCGCCGATTTGCTAGAGACCAAAACTGATGGTGAGGATATTATACAAACTGTAAAACTTAGAGACGGCTTTAGTGCAAACAACCTTTTACAAGAACTAATTCCATTGGTTAATTTGAATTATTTTGAAGAGGTAATACCCACCATTAACGAGATTTTTATAAAAACCGTAAAAGATTAATTGCCATGAATAAAGTATTTTTAATCATCCAAAGAGAATACCTAAGCAGGGTAAAAAAGAAATCCTTTTTAATACTCACATTTTTAGTTCCCTCTTTATTTATTGGGATGTATGCTGCCATATTTTTTATTTATAAAAACAGCGACGATACGGCAAAAAAATTCGACGTAATTGATAAAAGCGGTGTTTTTGTAAATCAGTTTAAAGACCAATCTAACGTTACCTTCAACTACATTGATGCTGAATATGACGCGGCAAAAAAAGAAGCTCGAACCCAAGGTGATTTGTTTCTGCTTTATATTGGGGAAGATTTTAACCAAACTGGAAACGTTGAAATTATTGCAGAGAAGAAACCCGGAATTGCATTGGTTGGTGAAATAGAAAACCAGATGGAAAGCATTTTACAAACCAGAAAACTGTTAGCTGCCGGAATTGACACTGCCGTTTTAAACAGTGCAAAAACTAAAATAAATATCAATGCTAAACAGCTCACAGACGATGGAGAAAAAGACGCAAGTATTGGCGCAACATACATTGTAGGCTTTTTAAGCGCTTTTCTTATTTACTTATCACTTTTTATCTATGGCGCACAAGTGATGCGGGGCATTATTGAGGAAAAAACAAGCAGAATTGTTGAGGTAATTGTATCATCTGTAAAACCTTTTCAACTGATGTTGGGGAAAATTTTAGGAATTGGTGCAGTCGGTTTAACGCAGTTTCTACTTTGGATTATCCTGAGCACTGGCTTATCTACTTTGGGTGCAAATGCGTTGATGAATCAAAGCGATGCCAAAATTGAACATACTGTTGGTAAAACCAGCGATGAAGCGGCAATATCACTTCAAAAAGACAATGTCGCTCAGCAGTTTTTTAAAGCCGCAGACACCATTAACTTTCCGTTCATCATTGGCACTTTTTTATTTTACTTTATTGGTGGTTACTTATTATATAGCGCTCTTTTTGCCGCTGTTGGCTCGGCAGTAGATAACGAAACGGAGACGCAACAATTTATGTTCCCAATTACTTTACCGCTCATTTTTACTTTTATTTTAGGGATGAATGTAATTGTAAATAACCCAGATAGCGACCTGTCTTTCTGGCTTTCTGTTATTCCATTTACCTCCCCTATCGCCATGATGATTAGAATTCCGTTTGGTGTACCCGGATGGCAATTGGCAATTTCCATGGTTTCCTTAATCGGTGGGTTTATCTTAACAACTTGGGTTGCATCCCGGATTTACCGTGTTGGTATTTTAATGCATGGCAAAAAAATAACTTACAGAGAGTTAGCGAAGTGGTTTAGTTATAAAGAATAGTGGATTAATTTTGAATGAGTGACGGAGAGAAGGAGTGAATGCTTTGCGAGGTTGAATTATGCAATGAGTGAATTTTGAATGAGTTAAGGAATGAATGCTTTGCCAGTTGAATTATTCAATGAGTGAATTCTGAATGAGTGAAGGAATGAATGCTTTGCCAGTTTGAATTATTCAATGAGTGAATTTTGAATGAGAGAAGGAATGAATACTTTGCGAGTTTGGGTAACTGAATTTTGAATGAGGCTTTTCAAACGTAAAAGACTTTTCCAAAAAGGATTCATGGGTTTTAATTCTGGATTTCGTCATCTCGAGGATACGATACATCTCACAAATAGGTAACAAATCCTATAAGTTGAACTCCTCTTCCAAGCAAGACTTATCACGCAGAACGTTAGTCAGCCATTAAATGAAAAAGAGCAAAACACAGGGTCCTGATAAAAATACACAAAAAAAGCTGGGTCCTCGAAATGAGAGACCCTGCTTGAACGGAGGGTCCTGATAAAAAAATACACAAAAAAAGCAGGGTTCTCGAAATGAGAGATTTTGCTTTGACGGAAAGGATTTTTAAAAACAAACCCAGTCTGCGGACGACGTACTTCCGACTCCTTGTTTAATCAATTTTAAAAGCTACCCAAACCGCGGACAGCGGACTTCAGACTGTGAACCATCTAACCGCTACCTAAAAATTAAATCAAAAACACATGCCTAATAAAAAAGCCGTAATTGATATTGGCACCAATACATTCCACCTCTTAATCGCTACCGTAGACGAAAATAAAAACATCACCGTAGTTTACAAAAACACCATTGCAGTAAAGCTTGGCGAAGGCGGTGTAAACAAAGGATATATTGCAGAAGATGCGTATAAAAGAGGAATTGATGCTTTAGTTTTATTTAGAGAAGCGTTGAACCAACACAGGATTATCGGCTTAAAAGCAACCGCTACTGCAGCGGTTAGAGACGCTTCTAACGGCCAAGCTTTTATTGAGGAAGCCTTAGCAAAAGCAAATATTAAAATTGACATTATCGATGGTTTAAAAGAAGCGGAATACATTTACGCGGGCACAAAAAGTGCTGGACTTTTGAGTAATCAAACTGATTTGATTATGGATATCGGTGGTGGAAGCGTAGAGTTTATCATTTGCAATCAAGATGAAATCATCTGGAAGAAAAGTTATTTATTGGGTGCCGCTCGGTTACTAGCAGATTATGACGAGTATGAAGATGCTATTCAACCTTCCACCATGCTAACAATGGAAAAAGCTTTTGCCACTACGTTAGCTGATTTACAAGTATCAATTGAAAAATTAAAACCTATCAAACTCATTGGTACAGCAGGCTCTTTCGATTCTTATGCAAATATAATTTCCGTCCGCAGAAATAAGGTATTTAACGTTGCGAACACTAAGAGCTTCAAACATAACTTCAATGAATTCAATAGTTTATTGAAGGAAATTATCGACAGCACTCACCAACAACGGAAAGAAATGGAAGGTTTAATCCCGCTAAGGGTTGATATGATTTTAATAGCGTCTATACTCACAAACTTTATTTTAAAACAATCAGGAATTAAAGAAGTAATCACCTGTACTTATTCTTTAAAAGAAGGTCTGTTACTAAGCATTGACTAATTGGCCAAGAATTTTGAAGGAATGAATTTTGAATGATTGAATAATTTGCGAACGGGCAAAATTAAAAAGCTACAAAAAGTTCATTCCTTCTTTTATTGAATCATTCAAAATTGCCACTCGTTGCGCATTCATTCCTTCTCCCATTCAATCGTTCAAAATTAGTTTTTCAAAAAAGCATTCAATCCTTCAAAATTAACTTTCCGAAAAGCATTCAATCCTTCTCTCATTCAGTCATTCAAAATTGAATCATCTCTTTGTAAAGCCGTTCCGTTGGCAACCCCATCACATTAGTATAAGAACCATTGATAGATTTTACACCAATCATTCCAATCCAGTCTTGAATACCATAAGCTCCAGCTTTATCAAAAGGTTCAAAATTATTGATATAATACCAAATTTGTTCGTCGCTTAAATCACCAAAAGTAACATCCGTTTCTTCTGAGAAGGTAAAAGTTTTTTGTTGGGATTTTAGCGTTACGCCAGTTACTACTTTGTGCGTTTGATTGTTTAAACGTTTAAGCATCGCGAAAGCATCCTGACCATCTTTTGGCTTTCCTAACAATTCATCTCCAAGAATTACTACAGTATCTGAAGTAATTAATAAGCCTTCTGCTGGCACCTCAAAAGCGGCTGCTTTAACTTCTGAAATGTAACCTGCAACTTTTAGTAGGTTTAAAGATTCTGGGTAGCTCTCGTCAACATCTTTCAATAACAACTCATATTTAAAACCCATTAGGGTTAAAAGTTCTTGTCTACGTGGAGATTTCGATGCTAAATATATTTTTTTATACACTGTTCAATTTTTATGACACGCAAAAATGCAACAATTATCTTTTAATGAAAATATTAATTTGCTTTTGAAAAAATGTATCTATCAAATTTATAAATAGTCTTATTTGTTAGGCTTTATTTTTTGGTACTACTTATGCATATCCCAAAAACAGAAAAACAACCAAAACAAAACAAAACAAACAATGCCTACTCTCTCAGAAAATCAACATCCGACAATTTTTTCACCTTCAAGGTTTACCCAAGTGAAAAGAGTTAACAACAATGGTGACGTATTTAACTTTTACAACGATTGCAAAAATCGTTTGTTTAATATTTCCCAGTGGAATTACATGAGCTTATTCAATTTCGCTTACAAAATAAGCGCTCATAATAGCTTGGGTTTAGCTTTAGAAAAAGAATTTGAAAAAGGAGATTATCTAAAAGTTGCTGCATACGGTGGTGCTAATAAACCGATATGGTTTGCTATTGAAGAAATCCAACATGTAAAAGAACACGACCTTTCTGAAGAAACAATATGCATTAAGCTTATTCAAGTTGAAAGTCCAGGATTAAATTCTGAAATTTCGACTAGTGGTGCGTTAAAAACCCAATGTGAATTGCATTTAAAAAGACTAATTAACACCATTAGTATGGACATTAAAATTGCAAACCAAAACACCATAGATCAGTCAAAAAATTTCCTCAACTATTTAAAATGGGAAGTTTTCGCAAAGCAAATTCTACTATTATTATAATTTAATTAAAAACAGTTTATTATGAAAGATCAAAATGAAATCGTGTCCGATTTAAAAGGATTAATCAACATTTTAAATGACGGTAAAATTGGTTACAAAGAAGCCGTTAGTAACGTGAAATCAGAAAGTTTAAAATCTACTTTTTTAGAATTCAGCAACCAGCGTTATGCTTTTGAAGAAGAATTAAAAGCACATATTTTGCAACATGGTGGGTCATCTGATAATGACGAAGGCGGAGTTTTAGGAGCTTTGCATAGAGCTTGGTTAGATATAAAAGACGCATTTACGTCTGACGATGACAGTGCTATTTTAGCTGCTATAGCTACCGGAGAAAAAGCTGCGTTAGACAAATATGATGAAGTATTGGAAGACTATAAAGATCATGCAGATCATTATGCAATGCTTTCTAAACAAAGAGAAGGTATTGCGAGTGCTTTAAGTAGAATCGAAAGCCTTAAAGTTCAACACCAATCGTAATAAAATGTAAAAAAAATCCCCAAAGTTGAAACTCAACTTCGGGGATTTTTTATTTTATGGAGCCGTCATCTGCATCTGGCTTATCTACAAACCATTTGCCTTGTACTTTGAGCACTTTCTCAATGATATCCCTTACCACACCTTCGCCTCCATTAAATGGAGAAATATAAGTGCTTACCTCTTTAATTTCTTGTGCCGCATCTGCAGGTGCAACGGCAATGGCTACTTTCTCCATTATCTCCTGGTCTGGCAAATCGTCGCCAACATAAAGAACTTCTTCTGGCTTCAACCCATTTTTAGTGATAAAATCTAAAAAAAAAGGCATTTTGTAAGATGCGTTTAGGTAAATATTTTTGATTCCCAAACCCTTCAATCTCAACTTTACTGCATCAGTTTTCGCACCGGTAATCACCGCCATGTGATAGCCTTTTTTAACTGCCAATTGCATGGCATAACCATCTTTAATATTATACTGGCGCAGCTGTTCGCCCCCCTCGGTTACTAAAATTTTTCCGTTGGTAAGCACTCCATCAACATCAAAAACAAAAGTGGTAATATCTTTTAATTTGTCAAGCATCTCAAAATTTATAATTATCCTCTAAAAGTATCTAACAAACTACTCAATTGTAGCGCCTGCTCCTTGCTAATATTCTTTTCGAATTTCACTGCCATAGCTTCTTCCAGCGTAACGCTAGCCAAAAGCGCTAAACCTTTATCGCTAATTACAATATCAACGGCCCTGCGGTCTCTTTCACACACTGTACGTTTCACCCAATCTTTGCCCACCAACCTATCCACAATTCTAGATGCATCAGACATTTTATCCAACATCCTTTCTTTGATGATATTGATGGTTGCTGGCTTAGGGTGTTGTCCTCTTAAAATGCGTAAGATATTAAACTGTTGCGGCGTAATTTTAGATTTTGCCAACTCCGTTTTAATCATCGCGTTAAGCCAGTTGTAAGTATAAATGATGTTTACAGATGCCTTTTGGTATTCGTCTTTAAACTTTGCATTCTGTATTTCTTTTTCGATTTCCATGTTTTTAGCTAAAATTAAATGTGTGCTTATCGTTTGGTTGCTTGTTTCTCTTTTTTAAATTTCCAAGGGCAATGTTTACACACATTTTTACAACAGTAACCTCTTTGTAAGTGATAATGTTCTGTAAAAACAAAATTACCGTCTTCGTTGATGTAATAATCTATTTTCTCTGTTAACATTTAAAGAATCTTTACGACTAAAGAATCACTAAAATAGGTCTTTAATTGATTACCGTCACCATGAATTGTCCAAACTTGTTGAGGTTCAACTTCTTTAATGGTTTGCAAAATATCATCCCAATCTACATGGTCAGAAATATAGAGGGTTTCATCATTTCCATATTGGAGATTTTTCCAGCCTGATGCAAACATGCTCACCACTCCCAAAGCCCTACCGTAACTATTGAAAGTAAGTGGCGGCACCATATAAACCTGATTCGTTTGATTTTGTTTAAAAGCTTTCCTATCGTAATGCTGAAATGCACCTAAATTAACACCATTTTTTTGATAAAGCTGGTGAACCGGGAAAATCGAATAATGCAGATGAATTACTTTTTGTGGACAAATTTGATTAATGAGTTTGGTTAAGCGTTGTGCTTTTCCTAAACCGTAAACGCCTAAAAGTATATTGGTAGAAATACCGTTGAGCTTATCAATCTCCTTTTCGGGATCTGGATGTTTGATATCTGGATTGGCAAAGGTTGTTTCGGTAATTAAAACATCGGCCTTGCAAAATTCAATGGGTTCGCAACTTTCGTCTTTCTGCAGTTTGAAATCACCAGTAAAAAGATAAGTTATGCCCAAATAATCCATCTTCACCATGGCAGAACCTAAAATATGGCCAGCAGGTAAAAAACTTAAACTTACCGGCCCTAATTCAAAAGTTTGATGATAGTTGACTGTTTGGAAATGGTTTCCTGCTTTTTTTTTGAACCTAAGCTTCATTACCTCGGCCGTAAAGTCAGTGCAATAGATATTTTGATTTCCCGGTTTTGCATGATCTCCGTGTGCATGTGATATCACTGCGTTGGCGACCGGTAATTGTGGATCTAAGTAAAAATCTCCGTATTTGCAGTAAAGTCCGTTTGTGTTTTTTACTAAAAAATCATCTTTCATTGCTTTCTACAATTGTTTAGCCGCTATTTCAATAAATTTTTGATGTAAGGCTAAAACCTGCGTAATTAAAAAGTTGGTTTCGTTATTATCGATAAAAAAATCAGCTTTTAACTGCTTCTCTTCTTCGGGCATTTGATTTTGAATGCGCTCTTTAACTTTTTCTGCATTCGCATGATCACGTTTCATTACGCGGGCAATTCGTAATTCCTCTGGCGCACTTACCAAAATGTTTAAATCGTTTTTCAGATATGATCCGCTTTCAAAAAGCAAAGCTGCTTCTTTTAACACATAAGAACCGTTTTGTTTAAGCGTCCAAATATCCATCGCTCTAAATACTGCTGGGTGTACAAAGGAATTTAATAAGGCCAATTTCTCGGGATTAGAAAAAACCAGATCAGCAATATGCTTTCTATTTAATGCACCATCTTCCAAATAAGATTCTACTCCAAACGCTCTTTTAATTTCACTAATCAGCAAAGTATCAGTAACCATTAAAATTTTGGCGCTATCGTCTGCATTAAAAACGGAAATACCTAGCAATTCAAAAATCTCACAAACGGTCGTTTTTCCGCTACCTATTCCTCCCGTAATTCCTATTTTCAACATTACTTTTTAATCATAAAGTTTACTTGAGAAGGCTCTACCAATCTAACCCGGGAGAAAGGTTTCTTTTTCACGAGGATAATGGGGAGCATCTTAGCACCAAAATTCTTCCAAGTATTCAAATCAACTACTGCATCAAAATCATCCTCTTTGGTACTTTCATAATCAGATAAAGAAACCATAAATGTAATTTTAACCCGATCTGGGATCAGTTTTACATTATAATATTGGTTATTGTTGACCACTTTAATGGGTACAAAAAGCTGCTTCTCCGTAAATTCTTCCACCGGGATCTTGACTTCAGTAAGCGGTGGATAAATAGTGATATTGGGCGCAGAAGAAGCTTTCAGCGTAATTTTATCAGTAATTGCATGGTTAATGTCTTTTCTAGAAAAAGTATCGGTTCTCCAATATTCAATTTTTTGTAATTGCTCTAATGGACCAGTAACTGTAACCGAGTCTGGTTTTAAAATAATAGCTGACGATTGGCCAAACTGTTTGATAAAACCTAATTTAGTGATTAACCTAATAGGTACTTTTTTAACTTGCCGCGTGGTAAAATCAAAATATAAAGTATCTGGCTGTACGCTTATAATTCTTTGTTCGGACGAGTAATAAGCGTTGATTAAACGCATTTGATCTGTAAAAGTAACATAGTTTCTTTTACTTAAATTGCTTAAATCAACACGTACATCTCTTGGATAAATTCTTAAACGAGTAAATAACAGTTGCCAGCCTGTGCCTTGTACAGTTAATAAAACGGTGTCTGATTGTAGGGGGTTAAAAGCTTTATTTACCGGCAAGTTTTTAAAGTTCACTACGGTTTTAACTTCGTACTCGTATTTATTTGATAAAGAAAAAAACAGCCATGTTGCTATCGCCAAAATCAAACAAGTAAAGAATATACTTATTTTACGCCTTTCAACTGCTGTTAACTTAATTAGACCCATTTTATAATCGCATCCCTAAATATTTTACCGACTAAAGTAAAAGTAAAAAAAAATGCCGTTTTTGTTGAAAAACGGCATCCTTATATTTAAAAATCAGCTTAAGCCTTCAGTGTTTTTGAAGAATCTAAAGACACTGCCGCCTTATCAAATCTAATTTTACCGCCACCTTCTGTTTCAACTAAGATAGTTGTTTCATTCATATCGGCAATTCTTCCGTGTATACCTGCGGTGGTTACTATTTTATCGCCTTTTTTAAGTTCAGCAATAAATTTCTTGTGGTCTTTAGCTTTTTTCATTTGTGGTCTAATCATGAAAAAATAAAATACCACCACAATTAAAATCATGGGCAAAAAATTCATGACTTCACTTGGCAATTGTAACAAAACAAAATTTAACATATTTATATAATTTATTTTACTTAATAACTTCTCCTATTAAATGCACTTCGGTATTCTGTGGGATGGTATTAGCAACCAGTGTTACCACTTTATCTTGCAAACCTTCTTTTCCAGCGCTGTTAAAGGTTACTTTCACCTCGCTTGAAGCACCTGGCGCAATCGGCTCTTTTGGAAACTCCGGAACCGTACAGCCACAAGTAGCAGAAGCTTCTTTGATAATTAATGGCGACTTCCCCGTGTTTACAAACTTAAAGCTGTAAGAAACGCTTTCCCCTTGTTTAATTTTACCAAACTCATAAACTTCTTTCTCAAACTTAAATGCGGCAGCCATTGTTGAATCAGTTGCAACGGCACTTGTATCCGTAGTTGCGTCATTCTTAATGTTTGTATTACAAGCACTAACCGATATCAGCACTATTAATCCTAAAAAAATATTTTTCATTTCCTACTAATTATAATAAACCTCTACCGTATTTTCTGATTTTTCCCTGTTCTTTTAAATCGTCCAAAATTTTATCCAAAATTCCGTTTATAAACGCATTACTTTTCGGAGTGCTAAACTCTTTGGCCAACTCTAAATATTCGTTAATGGTAACTTTAACTGGGATGCTTGTGAAATAGATTAACTCGGCTAAAGCCATCTTCATCAAAATAACGTCCATCATCGCAATTCGTTCTGCTTCCCAATTTTGGGTTTTTGCACCAATTAATTCTTGGAAAGTAGCGTTATGTGCAATTGTTTTTTGGTAAAGATCTAAGATAAATTCCCGGTCCTCATCCCAATTTGCACTAATCTGGGCTAGCTTTTGATCCCCAACTTCTCCTGAAAAGTTCTTCAGAGTTTTTGCAATCATTGCTTGCAAAACATCTTGATCTACCTGCCAATTTAAGTGCTTTTCTTCTAATGCTTGTTGCGCCAACGTTGATTTAAGAATCACCTTTTTAAAGATGAACTTGATCAAATCTTTATCGCTGTGTAAATCATCGTCGGTTTTAGCAAGATAGTCTTTGTATTCTTCGCTATTTTTTAACGTCGAAAATAAAGATCTAGCCAATTCAGCGTCGAAACTCCAAGACACTTTATACTTTTTAACAGCATCGATGTAAGCGTTGTTGTTGATTAAAAGCTGGATAAACCTATTATCTAAAACTTTCAAACTAGCGTTTAAGTCGTCCTCGGATGGTAGGTGCTTATTAGCTCGATCTATCGCATCTACCTCTGAATATTGCACTACATCAACTATTAAAGCCAACAAACTGATATACATTTCAAAAACTTTATCGACACTTGCCAATAGGTTTTTTTCTTGTTGCTTAATGTCTTTTACTTCTGATTGCTGGAATGCATACATCACTTGCATTACTTTAACCCTTAGGTGCCTTCTGTTTAACATTTTTAAAGAACGATTTGGCCTTTTTAAGCCGGTTTTATATTTATTTGTATAAAAGTCCGAAGTTTAAAGTCGGCGGACCGCAGACTGAATCCTTGTTGTGTTGTTTTATAGTCCGAAGTTTTTAGTCCGCTGCCGCAGACTGAATTCTTGTAATGTTTGCTAGCGTCCACATTTTTAAGTCCGTGGATCGCAGACTGAATACTTGTTGTGTTGTTTTATAGTCCGAAGCTTTTAGTCCGTTGTCCGCAGACTGAACTTCTCAAAACAATATATCTCGTTTGTATTTCCATCCAAACTGCAGACTACGGACTCTCCTAACTGCCGACTTTCTAAAAACTCGCTTTTATCTTTTTAATATCTGCGATTCTTTTCTCGGCAATTTGATTAGCCGCAATATTTGTTGGGATATTATCTGCTTTTGATTTTTTGAGTACGCTACGCGTTGCTTCGTAAATATTCTCGGCCAACTGCATGGTTCTTTTTTTACTGTAACCTGCCATTTCTGAGTAGCAGTTAATTAAACCACCGGCGTTAATTAAATAATCGGGCGCAAATAAAATTCCTTTTTCTAAAAGCAAAGCGCCATCTAAAATTTCATCTGCCAACTGATTATTGGCGGAACCTGCTATAATTCCGCACTTCATTTTTGGAATAGTCTCTGAATTTACGGTAGCACCTAAAGCGCATGGCGCATAAATATCAAATTCAATATCAAAAAGATTATTATTGTTTACCACCTCTGCACCGTACATTTTCGCAACTCTTCGCAAGCCTTCTTCGTTGATATCACTCACGTAAACCTTTGCGTTTTCTTGGCGTAATAAGCTTACTAAATGCTCGCCAACATGTCCTGTGCCTTGTACTGCCACTGTTCTACCAGCTAAACTATCGGTGCCAAAAAGTTCTTTTACGGATGCTTTTATACCCATAAAAACACCTTTTGCAGTTACCGGAGAGGGATCTCCGCTCCCACCAATAGATTCTGGAACACCGGTAACATATTTTGTTTCCATACGGATATACTCCATATCTTTTGTTCCGGTACCTACTTCTTCTGCTGTAATAAATGAACCGTTTAAGTTTTCGATAAACCGACCGTATCTACGCATTAAAGCCTCAGATTTATCGGTACGACTATCTCCAATAATTACTCCTTTACCACCGCCTAGGTTTAAACCTGTAATAGCCGCTTTGTAAGTCATTGCTTGAGATAAACGCAAAACATCGTATAAAGCTTCTGCTTCTGTAGTGTAAGACCACATCCGTGTACCGCCAATTGCTGGACCTAAAGTTGTATCGTGTATTGCAATGATTGCCCTAAGACCAGTATCGTCATCCTTACAAAAAACCACTTTTTGATGACCAAAAGCACCTAGTTGATTAAATATTGAATTTTCTTCTAACTGAATTGATGACATATTGATACGGTTACATTTCTGCGCAAAAGTAGTCGTTTTTTTTTAATTAAGATGCTTGTGGTTTGTAAAAGATTGCTTGTTTTTCATCAGGAAACTGGGTTATGGTATTCTTTGTTTACAGATCTGAGGTGATTTTTAGGTTTTGTCTATGGTATTTCTTTTAATCGATTTACGGAAAGCCTTAGTTCCTTTGCGGTTCGTTTTCCTTATAGTCGCTACTTTGTGGAGAATAAGAGGAGTTCATCGCCACGTCTCTTTGCAAAACTCTTTCTATGGAAATGGTCGTTAATTTCAAAATCTTCCCGCTCATTGCCGCGGAAGGCTAGTAACTTTTTTTTCCGCAAAAAAAGTAACCAAAAAAACTCTCCGCTACGCCGGTTGCTACAATGGTGGAGCTTTATTTTCTGCACCGCGACCGCCAAGGCGGAAATTATCGGTTATTAATGGTAGTGCCGATTCTCCTTCCCCTAATTTTAAAACTTTCCTTCTATGAAACTACATTATTGTAGTCGTAAAAGAATATCGACTATGCAAATCCAACCTCTCCAACTTCGAAAAAAACAAAAAGACAATTACATGGTTAAACTTGTTTTACAAAAATAGAAATACAAAAAAAACAAAATCATACCTTTGCGTTTGATAAATGAAAGAACTAGCGTATTTAAATCAATTTTTTTATAAATATAAATGGCAGCTTTTACCGGGAGTGTTTTTTGTCATTATATCTAACTTCTTTGCCGTATTACCTGCGCAAATCATCAGAATTGCTTTTGATTTAGTCAAAGAAAACATTGCCCTTTACCGACTTTTTAACGGGTTTGATAAGCAAGGTTTAATCTACGATATTTTTGCAAGTAGCCTTTTGTTTTTCGGCGGTTTAGTCATATTACTGGCAATTGTTAGAGGCTTGTTTCTGTTTTTTATGAGACAAACCATCATTTTAACCTCTCGCCATATCGAGTTTGATTTAAAAAACGTACTCTATAAACATTATCAAGAACTTTCCTTAGCCTTTTACAGAAGAAACAATACTGGCGATTTAATGAACCGCGTTACAGAGGACGTTAGCAGAGTGCGTATGTACATTGGCCCGGCAATTATGTACACCATTAATACAGTGGTGTTGTTTATCCTGATTATTGCGGCCATGGTAAATGTGAATTTAAAATTGGCCATTTATAGTTTACTACCCTTACCGCTTTTAGCCATTACCATCTATTTTGTAAATAGCATTATTCACGAAAAAAGCGAGCAAATTCAAAAGAGGCTCAGTACGCTTTCGTCTTTTGTGCAGGAAACCTTTTCGGGAATTAGGGTAGTAAAGTCGTATGTTAAAGAAGATTTTATTAGAAAAGGATTTGAAACACAAAGCGAGGAATATAAGCAGGAATCTTTATCCTTAGTCAAAGTACAAGCTTATTTTTATCCGATTATGCTCTTGATGGTTGGTTTAAGCACCATTATCACTATTTATATTGGAGGCTTGCAGGTAATGGACGGTAAAATAAGCGCTGGAAATATTGCTGAGTTTATTGTTTACGTTACGCAATTAACTTTCCCGGTAACATCTTTAGGTTGGGTTACGTCTTTGGTACAAAGGGCGGCAGCGTCGCAAAAACGCATCAACGAGTTTTTAAAAACCAAACCCGAAATTATCAATCCGAACCCAAATCCTTTTTATGTAGAGGGAAATATAAAGTTTCAGAATGTAAGCTTCACCTACCCCGATACTGGAATTCAAGCGCTCAAAAACGTTTCGTTCGAAATCAATAAAGGCGAATTATTAGCCATTATTGGTAGAACTGGCTCGGGGAAATCTACCATCGCTAATTTAATTATGCGGATGTACGATGTTGACCATGGCACCATTAAGATTGATAACCAGAATATTAAGCATGTTAATTTAGAAGCTTACCGAAGCAAAACAGGCTTTGTACCGCAAGAGGTTTTCCTTTTTTCGGATACTATTGCCAGAAATATTGCTTTTGGGTTAGACGAGCTAGATATGAACCGTGTAGAGCAGGCCGCGAAGGATGCTGCGGTTTATAAAAACATCATGGCTTTTGATAAAAAGTTTGAGACTTATATTGGCGAACGCGGCATTACCCTTTCCGGAGGACAAAAACAGCGAATATCTATCGCTCGAGCGATTATTAAAGAGCCAGAGATTTTAATTTTTGATGATTGCTTATCTGCCGTCGATACAAAAACCGAAGAAGAAATATTAAGCAATTTAGGCAAGGTGATGAAAGGCAAAACGAGTATTTTAATTGCACACCGAGTATCTACCATTAAAAATGCAAATCAAATTTTAGTTTTAGATGAAGGAGCAATTGCTGAACACGGCAACCATGCCCAATTAATGGCTAAGAAAGGCATTTACTTTGAACTTTACGAGAAGCAGTTGTTGGAAGAAGAACAATTATCTTAAAGATTGACGCTATTATTTGGAACTTTAACATTTTCTTTCTTTATTTATCCCATCAAATTTTAAACAACAACACATCAATGGGAGATTACGATAATAAAGAACGAGAAGAGGTTTATTCTAAAAAGGTTAGGGCGGGTAAAAGAACTTACTTTTTTGATGTAAAAGCTACAAGATCTAACGATTACTACATTACTATTACCGAAAGTAAAAAGCGATTAGAAGATGGCATATTTATTAAACACAAGATCTTTTTATATAAAGAAGACTTTGAAAAATTTGCCGAAGGTTTAACAGAAACTGTTGAATATGTAAAAGCTAACCAAGAAGTTGTTGAAAAAAGATACGAGTTTAATCCAGACCACGTACCAGAGAAAACAAACGACGATTTTTCTTTCTAAGCTTAGAAAAATCAAAATCATATTTAAAAAGGCTAAACTTTAAAAAAGTTTAGCCTTTTATATTTAATAATTTCTTGATTATCAAAAATTTGAAATAAAAACCATTATTAAAATTTATTTACATACATTTGTCTAAATAATAATTAGAATATCACAATGAATAATGGAACAGTAAAGTTCTTTAATTCAACCAAAGGATTTGGTTTTATTAAAGAAGACGGAACAAACAAAGAATATTTTGTACACGTTTCGGGTCTGGTTGACGAAATCAGAGAAAATGACGAAGTTACTTTCGACCTACAGGACGGAAAAAAAGGATTAAATGCAGTGAATGTTAAACTTGCTTAAGCAGGTCTCTTAATATAATCACATTTAAAGTCATCAAGCCATCGCCACAAAGCGATGGCTTTTTTGTT
>JBBSQW010000053.1:0-15925 GCA_038243635.1 Sphingobacteriales bacterium | reverse complement strand
TAATCCTAAAGGGTTTGTTAATCCTTTTAACATTTCCGACTCAAAACGTATGTTGGTGTTCGCTAAAGCAAATAAAGGCATGATTACATAGCTAACTGGATTGCTTAAAAAAGATTCTAATTTTTCCAATGGTGATTGAACCCTTTTTTTACTATCTGCCGGTATTGCAATGGCGGTTAAAACACCAGCAATTGTTGCGTGAATACCACTGTTATGGATAAAATACCAGAGCAACATCCCTGGAATGATATAGAAAACCAATTTTTTAACCCCGAAATAATTTAGCGCCATTTGGAAGACAAAAACTGCAACAGCGTAAAGCAAATAAGTAAAATGTAGTTCGGCAGTATAAAATATCGCGATCACTAAAATTGCCCCTAAATCATCAACAATAGCTAAAGCAGTTAAAAATATTTTTAAGGACTTTGGTACTCGGTTTCCTAAAATTGATAAAATTCCAATTGCAAAGGCAATGTCTGTGGCCATTGGTATTCCCCATCCTTTTGTAGTTGCGGATCCAATATTTACCAAGGCAAAGAATAAAGCAGGCACCAACATTCCGCCCAAAGCGGCAATAATAGGTAACGAAGCTTGTTTTACTGATTTAAGCTCTCCGTCCATTATCTCTCTTTTAATTTCAAGACCCACATAGAGAAAAAATATCGCCATTAACCCGTCGTTTATCCAACTTAAAGAAGTGTAACGAAGGTTGATGCCGGTGAAATTATACCCAAATTTTAAATCTAAAAAGTCGTTGAAATATATCCCGAAAGAGGAATTAGCTATGCTTATCGAAACTAAAACACATAAAATTAGGATAATGCCAGCTTTAGATTCGCTTTCAAGAAATCGTTTGTAAATTTTAGAAGATAATTTTACCAAAATAGTATTTCTGTGGTGTGGAGAACACAAAAATAGTTAAAAAGGATATATTTTTTAAATAAGTAATAAAATCTAAAATACTTATCTAAAAAAATATATACCTTAATTGTGAATTGAAACCCAATGATAAAATTCGAGTTGCTATTAACGTCTCCTGATCGAAATTACATCAATACTCTTTTCTTCTTTTTACCCAGGTAGCTTAAAACCGCATAACCTAACACGCCCGCACTTATGGAAGCTATTAATATGGAGAATTTTGCTTGGGTTTGATACTCTACCTCGTTAAAAGAAAGTAAGGCAATAAAGATGGACATGGTAAAGCCAATACCGCCTAATAATCCTAATCCGGCAATTTGTGCCCATTTAGTTTCTGGCGGTAATTTGCTTAATTTAAGTTTGACAGATAGCCACGCAAAAGACACAATACCCACTGGCTTTCCTAATACTAAACCACAGATAATTGCCATGCTTACACCAGAAGTAATATTGGAGACCATTTCTGATTCAAATTTGATGTTTGTATTTGCGATGGCAAAAATGGGCATGATTAAAAAATTGACTGGTTTTACTAGCATGTGCTCTAAGCGCTCCAAGGGTGATGCTTTTGCGGTATCGTTTGTGGGTAACGTGAGTGCAGTTAAAACACCCGCGATGGTAGCATGTATGCCAGAATGATGAATTAAATACCACATCAGAATACCTGGAATAATATAAAAATAGATTTTCTTTACGCCGAAGTAATTAAATGCAATCAATATAGCAAATACAATTCCTGCGTAACCCAAATATTCTAAATGGATTTCTTTTGAATAAAAAACAGCAATTACCAATATGGCACCCAAATCATCCACAATAGCTAATGCTGTTAAAAATATTTTTAAAGAGTTAGGCACTTTACTTCCTAAAATAGAAAGAACAGCAATTGCGAATGCAATATCAGTAGCCATGGGAATACCCCAGCCGTGTCCTGTTTCTGGACTATGGTCAATAAGAAAATAAATCCCCGCGGGTATAAGCATTCCGCCCAACGCGGCCATGATAGGTAAACTAGCTTGTTTAATACTAGAGAGCTCGCCTTCTACTAATTCCCTTTTAATTTCAAGGCCAACCATCAAAAAGAAGATGGCCATTAAACCATCGTTGATCCATAAAATAACTGGATATTTTAAATCGATGGCGCTGTTTTCAAAACCCAAGTCAAGCGCTAAAAAATCAGCAAAGTTTTGACCGAATGAGGAATTTGCAATGATTAAACTGAGCACAACGCAAATCATTAATATCACCCCACCGGTAGATTCTGATTGGAAAAAGCTTTTAAAAGGTTTTAAATTGATAATGTTAGCCATATCTGCTAAAATAGCAAATAGGCTTAGAAAAATAGATAAGAATTAGCAATTTTTGACCAAGATCTTGGTTTATTTTACGATTTTTTGATATTAAAAATTGATATGTTTTTTAGTGTTAATTCTAAAGATAATCTTCTAATACACCTTTTCCTTCTCTTATAATCTCAAAATTACCGGAGGTACAATCAATAACCGTTGATGCTTGATTGTCTCCATAGCCGCCATCAATAACCAAATCTACTTTATCTTCATATTTTTCATGAATTAATTCGGGATCTGTAGTGTACTCTAAAATTTCGTCTTCATCACGAATGGAAGTAGAGAGGATAGGGTTGCCGAGCATTTTTACGATTTGACGAGCAATGTTATTATCGGGAACGCGGATACCCACAGTTTTCTTTTTACTGGATAACAACTTAGGTACATGTCCGTTTGCGTTAAAAATAAATGTAAATGGACCAGGTAAAGCTTTCTTTAAAACTCGGAAAGTTGGGTTATCAATGGGTTTTATGAAATCGGCTATATGACTCAAATCATGACAAATGAAAGAAAAGTTTGCTTTCTCTGGTTTAATGCCACGTAATTTTGCGATTTTCTCGATGGCTTTATGATTCGTGATATCACAACCTAAACCGTAAACTGTATCTGTTGGATAAATGATAATACCACCGTTTCTTAAAACATCCACTATTTGTTCTAAAACTTTTTCGTTAGGGTTTTCTTCGTAAAGACGGATTAACATTATAGCTGATTTAATAAAATACAAAGTTATGGATATTTTCGTAGAGTTTGATTTATGGTTTCTGTTTATAACGAAACACTAGATTCTAAGTTTTTGTACATTAATTAAGACAGCGGAATAGTCGCCTAAGTGCTTTATTGTATGCTTTTGACTTAATATTGACGAATTTAGAAATTTGGCACTTGATTGGTATTTGACTTTAAAACCAATTAATCAAATTATTATGAAATCTACTTCAACTCACACCATCAAAAATTTACTATCAAATTTTGACATGCAATTAGTCAATATTTTAAAGGAAGACTTACGTCGTCAACAACAAAAGATAAATGCTATGCTAATTAACATGGCAACCAAAACTTACGATAACGAGTTGCTTGCTATAATTAGAGCGGATATTAATAAAATTAAACAAACTGTAGGTCATTCTCAGAACGGTTTGGCAAACGCTGGATAAGAAAACTAGATATTTAAGAATTCTTTGAAAATTTTGTTTATTAACAGGCTTTAAATTAAAAATACGTTTATTTGAGTATGCTTAGTACCGTTTTACCTCAAAAAGGAACATTGTTAATATCAGAACCATTTATGGCTGATCCTAATTTTAAGCGAACTGTTGTTTTAATTACCGACAACAACGCCGAGGGAACGGTGGGTTATGTACTGAACCAAAAAAGTGATTTTTTATTAAAAGATATTGTTTCTGATTGTTGGGATGCGAATATGCAAGTTTTTATAGGCGGACCTGTAGCAAACGATACTCTACATTTTGTACATAATATACCCGATAAAATTACTGGTGGAGCTGATTTAGGAAATGGTCTATTTTGGGGAGGCAATTTTGAAGAATTAAAAACTCAAATAAATGCCTACAATATCAAAGACGAAGAAATTAAGTTTTTTATCGGCTACTCTGGCTGGTCAAAGGATCAGCTAATTAATGAGTTAGAAATGAACGCATGGATTGTTTCTAATAGCTTTGATTCAGCTATGGTATTGGACGATTCTGATACCGATATTTGGAAAGAAGCAGTTTTAAATATGGGCATAAAGTACGCCCACATCACTAATTTCCCACAAGACCCAACGCTTAATTAAAATAGGGAAGGGTAACCTTCTGACTTTAAGCTCTCGGCAGACTCTTCAACTTTAACTTTAAGATCTTCTTTAAACGCGATTACGTTTTTAGCAATCTGCTCATCAGCGATAGCTAATATTTGGGCGGCTAATATTCCAGCATTTTTCGCTGCATTTAAAGCAACTGTAGCAACTGGAATTCCGTTTGGCATTT
This sequence comes from Sphingobacteriales bacterium, assembly GCA_038243635.1. Classification (GTDB taxonomy): domain Bacteria; phylum Bacteroidota; class Bacteroidia; order Sphingobacteriales; family Sphingobacteriaceae; genus Pseudopedobacter. The sequence continues at coordinate 11,661 of JBBSQW010000053.1, read as the reverse complement.
GTAATATGGAAAGAACAGAATCCCATCCGTCAATCGAATTGGTTGACTTTACTGGAACTCCAATTACTGGTAAAGACGTGATGGAAGCAACCATTCCCGGTAAATGAGCCGCACCACCTGCACCTGCGATAATCACTTTTATTCCTCTATCAACAGCAGTTTTAGCATATTCAAACATTCTTTCTGGTGTGCGGTGTGCAGAAACAACAGTTAATTCAAAACTCACTCCTAAGGTTTTAAGTACATCTGCAGCCTCTGTCATGATATTTAAATCAGACTTGCTACCCATAATGATACCTACTTTTGCTGTGCTCATACTATGTTTTTACTTTTATAGTTTCTTTGATATAATGTGCTTTTTCAATCGCTTTTTGGCGGTCTTCATCAATAATGGTCACATGACCCATTTTGCGGAACGGCTTGGTGTACTTTTTTCCGTAAAGATGTACGTAAACTCCTTCGTGTTTTAAAATTTCGTCTAAACCCTCATACTTTGCAACACCGTTATGTCCGTTTTCACCTAGCAAGTTCAACATAATTGCATTTGCAATAGCTTTCGTACTTCCCAAAGGGAGGTTAAAAATAGCTCTTAAATGTTGGTCAAACTGAGAAGTGTAATTACCTTCAATGGTTTGGTGTCCGCTATTGTGTGGACGTGGTGCCAATTCGTTAACTAAAATTTGATGATCTGCGGTTAAAAACATCTCCACAGCTAGAAGACCTACCATGTTTAGTCCCGAAGCAATGTTTTTTGCAATATCTTCTGCTCGCTGTTGAATTTCAAAGCTGTAAGTAGATGGAGAGATTAGAAATTCCACCAGATTTGCTTCAGGGCTGAAATCCATCTCCACCATGGGGAATGTTTTCATTTCACCATCAGCATTTCTTGCTACAATCACGGCAATTTCTTTTTCAAAGTCTACCAGATTCTCTGCCAAAGATGGCTGATCAAATGCTTGTTCTAAATCATTAGCATTGCTTATTTTCTTTACCCCTTTGCCATCGTACCCGTCTTTTCTTAGTTTTTGAATAAATGGAAGATTGATATTTGCTTCAACTAATTGATCTTTCGTGTTAAATAGTTGGAAAGCTGAAGTGGGAATGTCGTTCTCTTTAAAAAACTGCTTCTGTAAGCCTTTATCCTGTATTAATCGGATGATTCGTGGTTGCGGATAAACCCCAACACCTTCCTTCTCCAGTTCTTCTAACGCTTCAATATTCACTTTTTCAATCTCAATCGTGATTAAATCAAGGTTTTTACCGAAGTTGTAAACCGTTTCATAATCACTTAAAGAACCCACTTCAAAGTAATCGCAAATATTTTTGCAGGGTGCATCAGCATCTGGGTCTAAAACGCTTACCGAAATATTATAATTGATGGTGTCTTGAATCAGCATTCGTCCCAACTGTCCGCCGCCTAATATTCCTAATCGGGTTTGTGATATTGATTTCATGTTATATTTAATGTTTTTTTTGTGAACGAGGTCGAGCTAAATGCTCGCCAAAATTTCTTTCTCAATTAATTTTTGTAATTCTAAAATTCCACCAATTAATGCTTCTGGGCGAGGAGGGCAGCCTTGTACATAAATATCAACAGGTATAATCCGGTCAACGCCTTTAACTACATGGTAACCATGTTCCCAATACGGACCGCCACAGTTAGAACATGAACCCATAGAAATTACATATTTAGGCTCTGGCATTTGCTCGTACAGTCTTTTGATACGTTCTGCCATTTTAAAGGTAACCGTTCCAGCAATAATAATAACGTCTGCTTGCCTTGGTGAAGGCCGTGGGAAAACTCCAAACCTATCCAAATCGAAATTTGAAGCCATGGAACCCATCATTTCAATGGCGCAACAAGCTAAACCGAAGCTTAAGGGCCATAAAGAAGATAACCTTGCCCAATTCATTAAATCGTCAAGCTTCGTTACCACAATTCCGGTGTTTTCTAATTGCTTTTCTAAACTCATGCTTTTTTAAATCTTGGCGTAAACTTGGGTTTGGCAACAATGGTTTCGGTCTGTATTTCAACGGTTGCCATTTTTCTGTTTTGAAAAGGAATGTATTGCTCCTGATTAATTTTATCGTAAGCGTTTAATGTAATAGTTGTGTTAACGGTAGGTGCAACAGCATTTGGTTTTATCCAATCCAAATCTTTTTTCCGCCAAACATAGACTAACCCCAATATTAACACACTTAAAAAGGCTATCATTTCTGTAAAGGCTAGCCAGCCCCAACGTCCGTCTATCGCAATTAATTGCTTATCTGCAAAAATGGTAGCCCACGGAAAAACGAAAATCATTTCTACATCAAACAGCAAAAAAATAAGCGCAATAACGTAAAAACGGCTGTTGAATTGTATCCACGAACTTCCGGTTGGCTCTTCCCCACATTCGTAAGAACTGTTCTTTTCTGGGTTTGGATGATGCGGGGCAATTAACTTGTTCACCGCAAATGCACCACCAACCGCCAATAAGCCAGTAATCAAAAAGATCAAGACTTTGCCAAATTCGGTAATGCTGGAGACTTCTTCCATAAAGGCAAAGTTAATTAATGAGCGCATATTTTTAGCAAATATTACAGATATGATTTTAAAATGCCATTTTTGGAGCATGAATTACGATGCGGTTATTATTGGTGGTGGTGCTTGTGGATTAATGTGTGCCGTACAAGCGGGATATTTAGGCAAACGCACCTTAATTTTAGAGAAAAATAACCAAGTTGGTGCTAAGATTTTAATATCTGGCGGTGGACGCTGCAATTACACCAATTTACATACATCAGCAAATAACTTTATTTCTGCAAATCCGCACTTTGCGAAATCTGCTTTATTACAATGGACGGTAGATGATTCCGTTTCTTTTTTTGAAACTTACGGCATCACTGGGCAAGAGAAAACATTGGGACAGCTTTTTCCGACCTCTAATAAAGCAAAAGACATTGTTAATGTTTTTACCGATTTGTGCGAGCAACTAGATCAAACTATTTCTGTAGGTAGCGATGTGAAATGGGTAAAACAGACAGAGCATGGGTTTGAAGTAACGTATGAGAAAAACGGTAAAACACAAACAATTTCTACCACAATTGTGGTTATGGCAAGCGGGGGTTTACCAATTGTAAAAATGGGAGCGACAGATTTTTCCTTGAAAATTGCGCAACAATTCGGTTTAAAAATAGAAAGAACTGCTCCCGCATTGGTTCCTTTAACTGTTACAGGAAAAGAAGAAGCATTTTTTGCTGGGCTATCGGGCAATTCAATTTTTGCTAATGTAATATTGCCTCATATAACTTTTGAAGAGAACATATTGTTTACCCATTGGGGTTTAAGCGGACCAGCAATTTTGCAGATTTCGTCTTATTGGAAACCGGGAGATCGTATTTTTATTGATTTATTGCCTCAACAAAATATTGTAGAGTTAATTGAAGAGGAGCGAAGCATCAATGGAAAAAAACAGCTCTCTACTTTTTTAAGCTCATTTTACACCCGCAAATTTGTTGATGCCATTGCAGATTTAGTTCCAACCAGTAAAAATCTTGCTTCATTAAGTAAAGATGACTTTTTAGCAATAGAGAACTTTATTCATCATTTTAAAGTGAAACCTGCCGGCGATAAAGGTTATGATAAAGCAGAGGTTATGCGTGGAGGCGTGTCAACCGATGAACTTTCATCAAAAACCTTGGAAGCTAAAAAAGTACCCGGACTGTTTTTTGGTGGTGAATGTGTGGATGTTACAGGCTGGCTAGGCGGCTATAATTTTCAATGGGCTTGGGCATCTGGTTTTGTAATTGCCCAAAATATCTAAACCCATTCTTTCTTAGTAGTTCTGGAAATTACGAACTACACAATTCCCAATCGGTTTGAATCCAGTTTGATTAGGATAAAAAGCAGGATGGTGAAACTTAACAACGACGAACCCCCATAACTTATAAAAGGTAAAGGAATTCCGATTACTGGCATTAAACCCACTGTCATGGCAATGTTTACAAAAAAGTGGCAGAATATAATACAGGCAACTGCGTATCCATAAATTCTACTAAATGGCGAACGTTGCCGTTCGGCTAAATGAATAATTCGCATCAGTAGAAATAAGTAGAGCCCAACCACCACAAAACTGCCAGCAAAGCCCCATTCTTCGCCTACGGTGCAAAAAATAAAATCGGTACTTTGCTCTGGCACAAAGTTAAATTTAGTTTGTGTGCCTTGCAAATACCCTTTTCCCCATAAACCACCAGAACCAATTGCTATTTTAGATTGGTTTACGTTGTACCCAGCACCTCTAGGATCTTTTACCATGCCTAACAATAACTCAATTCTAACTTTTTGGTGTGGCTTTAAAATGTCGTTGTATACAAAATCAACACTAAAAATGAAAAGTAAAGAAAGTATAAACCCTGCAACGAACGTGGTAATCAAATGCCTGTGTTTACGGTAGTTATAAATAAGCAATGCAAGAACTATAACTAACCCTAAGATCACATATAACTTTGAGTATAAAAGTGTTAAAATAAACAAAAGTACCATTATCACTCCTGCAATTAGGTATAGTGGAGATAAGCCTTCGCGGTATAAAACAAAGATTAGAGATACGAAAACCAATGCCGAACCTGCATCTGGTTGCATGATGATTAATATGATAGGTACGCCTAATATGGCTAGCGTAGGTAGCAAAGTACGAAGTTCTGTTAGTTTGGCGTTGTTCACACTCAAATGCCTAGCTAAAAGTAAAGAGGTAGCCCATTTTGCAAATTCTGAAGGCTGTAGCCGGAAACTACCTATCGGTATCCATGCCTGGTTTCCGCCTACGTTTCTACCAACAATCAAAACAACCACCAATAAACAAATGGTAATTCCATAAAAAACTGGTGAGAAAGCGAACATAAACTTGCTATCGAGCAATAAGATAACTGCACCTACAATCACGGCAACAATGATAAAGATTAACTGTTTACCAGAGTTATTTGCAAGTGTGATAAGCGGCTCATCTTCGTTGTAAACTGCTGCATGAATACTAAACCAGCCAATAGCCAGTAAGCACAGGTATAACAGGATGGTCAAAAAATCTACGTTGAAGAAAAAGTTCCTGTTTTGATTGTTCATCTTCCTTACAATGATTTTTTACTTTCGGGTAACGTTGCAGGCTGTATAATGGTACGGTTGCTTTTGCTAGTGTCTGGCTTAATACCCGGACGCATATATAATTTTTTTTGCCCCGGTAAAAGGTTTGCATGTACCAACCTGTCGGTATAATATTTTGGTCTGCTGATAGAATCTTTTAAATATTTTTCAATCATCAAACTGGCAATAGGAGCCGACCAAGTAGAACCATAACCTGCGTTTTCTACCACCACAGCAATTGCAATTTTTGGATTAATCCTTGGTGCAAAAGCTATAAAAACAGAGTGATTTTCTCCGTGAGGGTTTTGTACCGTTCCCGTTTTCCCACAAACCTCAATGTCGTTAATTTTCGCGTTGTAAGCAGTTCCGTTAGGAGCATTAACCACGCGACTCATACCATCAATAACTGCGTCGAAGTATTTAGCATCAACTCCTGCCGAATTCTTTCTGGTATATTCTTCCTTAATAATTTGCTTTTCGCCGATAGCCTTAATCAAGTGTGGCTTATAATAGAAACCTCGGTTTGCGATAATAGCAGTAACGTTGGCCATTTGTAGCGGCGTAATTCCCAACTCTCCTTGTCCAATTGATAAAGAAATGTTAAATGCAGATGTCCATTTATCGTTTCCGAATGATTTGGTATAATAATCTGCGGTGGGGATTAATCCTTTTCGCTCTGCCGGTAAATCAATATCTAAAGTTGCACCAATTCCAAACTTCATCACAGCTTCTCTCCATCTTTTATACGCATTAACAGGTCGAGCACCGGTTTGGTCGATCATACGAGCGTAGGTGTAGCCATAATACGTGTTACATGAGGTTTCAATAGATTGTGTTAAGTTGATAGTTCCATGTACGTGGGTACAGCCCATAAAACCTCGCCTGCCGTAACGATAACCGCCGGGGCAATTGTAGTAGGTATTGGAACTAATTAATCCAAATTGTTGCGCAATTAAGGCGTTAACCACTTTAAAAATCGAGCCTGGAGGATATTCTGCCTGAATGGGACGGATAAACATAGGCTTAAAAGGATCTTTTAATAATTTCATGTAATTATTCCCTCTTTGCCTGCCAACCATGATATTTGGGTTGTAGCTCGGACTGCTTATAGACGCTAAAATCTCACCGGTTGCTGGCTCAATAGCTACAATGCTACCAATTTTGTTTTGCATCAGCATTTCGCCGTACATCTGTAATTTTTTATCGAGAGATGAAATCAGCTTGTCTCCAGAAACCGCTGTGGTATCATACTTTCCATTAAAAAAACTTCCTTGTTCGCGGTTGTGTACATCAACCATAATGTTTCGTACGCCACGTTGGCCCCTAAGCAGCTCTTCGTAAGATTTTTCTATTCCGGTTTTACCAATGTAATCTCCCTGACCGTAAAATCCATCAAATTTTTCAATTTCTCGTTCGTTTACCTCGCCAATATAACCTAAGAACTGCGCTGCGGTTGAATCTGGGTAATACCTTACAGAGCGGTTTTGTACATAAAAGCCGGGAAACTCAAACAGTTTTTCTTGAAAAGCCGCATAAGTTAAAGCAGACAGTTGTTTTTGAAATAAAGAAGCCCTGTATAAAGAGTAGTTTTTTGCTTTTTTAAAAACCTTGTCAAAATCTTTTTTATCAATTTTAATAAGCTTACAAAACTCAAGCGTATCCATCGCTTTTACCTGTCCTGGGATAACCATTAAATCATAAACGGGTTCGTTTTGTACCAGAATTTTTTGGTTCCTGTCTAAAATAACTCCACGGGCTGGGTAAATGATGAGCTTTCGGAGTACGTTATTATCCGCAGACAGTTTATAAGAATCATCAACAACCTGAATGTAGTACAGTTTGCCCAACAAAATTAAGGTAACAAGTATAAAAATACCTTGAATGATGTATCTACGCTTAAAAAAACTGTTCATTTACGTTGTTTCTTTCTGAAAAATAATAGCTCAGCTATAAAAATCAAAGTTAAGGTAAATAAAGAACTGAGGAATACTCTGCTTATTGTGGCTGGAATTTCTGAAAAGCGGAATACTTCAAAATTTAAGAGAAAGAAATGATGAACTAGCGTTAAAACAAAGGCGTAAAAGAAAAACCAACGAAACCCCATGATGGCTAATGTGGGCTCCGGATCACTTTCATAATTGTCTTTTTGCACTGTTATACTGGTAATGGATACTCTTACAAATGCTGTGATAACGCAAGCACTAGCATGCAAACCAACGGTGTCATTAAAAATATCGATGTTTAAGCCTATTAAAAACGAAAGTAAAAATAATAACCAATTTGGAGTTTCAAAAGGTAACAGCAGGATAAACAAAATGTAAAGGTAAGGCGTGTTTAACCCAAACAAAACCATGTTTTTAAGTAGAAAAACCTGAATCAATACCAATAAAATGTAGCGGATGATATTTTTAACGATACTATTCATTTAAGCTCTCCTTATTTGCTTGTTCCAACGTTTCTTGCTCTGTTTGATAGTTGTTTTTAATCACGTAAACGTATTGCAAAGCATAAAAATTAGTTGATAGTTTTACGGAAATATCCAAAAAGCTTCCACCACCTTTAACGCCAGATTTTAAAACGGTTCCAATGAGTATTCCTTTCGGGAAAATCACCCCTAAGCCAGAGGTAATAACTCTTGCTTTCGGTTTCAAATTTAACTGATTAGGAATATCTGTTAAAGTTACAGTACTTGGGTCTTTTCCTTCCCAAATTAACGGTCCAAAATAAGGAGTACCTTCAATTGACGACGTAATTCGAGTATCTTCATGTAAAATAGATTGGATAGAAGCAAAGTTTTCTGATACGTTCCATACGATACCTACAACTCCACTGGGACCTATTACACCCATCCCTTTCTTTATTCCCTCTTTAGTTCCTCGGTTGATGGTAATGTAGTTGTTTCTTGATGTGATGGATTTATTGATTACTTCCGCCAAAATGTATTCGTATTTGACATGGTGTATAGTGTCTGTTACAACTTGCGTAACAATGCTGTCATCAAGAAATGAAGATTTAAGCTGATTTCTTAACCTAATATTTTCTTGAGCCAAGCTATCATTAACCAAATTTAAATCTAAATATTTATTAACGGAGTTAACTTCTTGGTAAATACTACCCACAATTTGGTTAGACGTATTAAAAGTACTTGCCCGTTGAAAATCGTTACTACGGATTAGCAATATAAACGATATGGTAAGGTAAATGATTAGGAAAAAAAATGCGTTGTATTTGCTAATAAACCTCCAAAGATTTAACATAGTTTTTTGCTAAATATGATATTAGTAAGAAGATGTTAAAACGACGTAAACGGCAGGCAAGTTATTATTTTGTGTTAGTTTATGATGATTTTTATAGTGAAGCATTGTAATATTCTGTCTGTTGGCGTAAAAACCTATCAACAAAAACATGTGTTTATTGATAGGTTTTCAAAGATATGAAAATAGATAAGATTAGAAAAATGCCACAATTAGATTGCGAGTTATTTCTTATCCTAAGCTACCGGTTTTTCTTTTTTTGCACCTAGTAAGCCCACACTCATGATAATACTGGTAGCCAAAATCATCAAAAACAACAAGCCAGTTTCTACGCCATTAATTCGCATTTCCTTTGGCAAATTATAAAATAAAAGAATGCTGATTAAGCCCCTTGGAGTGATAAATAAGGTTGGACTAATCGGAATTTTAGCTACAAATTTTAAGTAAAGGAAGCGAATAAGGTAGGTTGCTACTAAAATAAACAAGCCATACTGTAACATTGTGAAATCTTGAAACTGATCTATCACAATGGTAAAACCAAATATTACAAAAAAGAATGTACGCATTAAAAATGCGCTCTCTGCAGATAGCTGGTGTAACTGAACCAAGTCCTTTGATAGGTTTGGATAAATGAAGTATTTTCTAAAAAAGGGTATTCTTATCTCGTCAGAATTATTTAAAAACAAACCAAAAGCTAAAACAATAATCAATGCTGATAGGTGGTAACTCTGACCAATTGCATACACCAATATCAGAATAGAAATAATTAAGAAGAATTTGATGTTGTGGCTTATTTTGCCAATTAGGTAAAGTAATAGTAAGCATGAAACCGATGCAAACAGGAAAATCATAATTAATTCTACCCCTAAAGATGCAAAGGCCGAAACATGAAAACTATCGTTACTTATCGCAAAATTGAATAATATAATTCCTGCTATATCAGAAAAAGACGATTCGTAAATCACAAACTCACGGTCTTTTTTATTAATATTAACAGCAGATGGGATAGCTATTGCCGAACTAATTACACTGAAAGGAATCGCATTTACGAAACATAGATAATAAGTGTTTCCTGTAAGTTCGTGTAAAATAAAAGTAATTGCAATGGTTGTTAATAGCAATACTGTAATGGCAGAGAATAATGTTTTTTTAATTAATTTGTTTTTATCCTGATCGTACTTCAAATCTAAAGCACCTTCGAAAACGATTAGTATCAATCCTACCGTACCGAGTGTAGGTAATATCGTTAAGAAATCAAAAGTTTCAATTTTAAAATAAGTAACAATTTGTTTTAAACCAATACCCAAAAAAAGCAAAAGCAAAACGGATGGCACTTTAGTTTTTTTAGCGATCATATCAAACAGATAAGAAAAAATCACTAATCCACTAAGTATAATAAGTATGGTGTATGTAGTCATAAATTAAGCAAAGCTTTTAATGGATAAATATAAATGAATTTTGTGATTATGGATTAATTTTTAGCAGAAACCGCTCTGGATCTCATTATTTTGATGTTTAATAATTAATAATTAATTTATTTTCTTAAGTTTGTAAACTTTCATGCCGATATATCTCTGTTAAGGCGTCTTTCTTTTAATAATAATTATTTTATTGTTTGGATGTATACACAAAGTGATTGGTGAACTGTTTTTTTGTTTTTGATGGCGATCAACAACAAATTGATAGCTAATCTAGGTATGAAAAACATTAGGAATGATATTGAAAAAATAGAAAATGGAATTTAAGATTATAGATAAGAATAGTGGAGAAGATCAAGTTTTTACAAATGATATAGTTGCAAGCTTTTTAGAAGTTCACTTAGAACATTATGGTGATAAAAAAGAGGATATTTTAAAATGTCTTGCTTACGTGTTTAATAGTGGGGGATTTATTGCACTCGCTATTGAAAATGATGCGATTGTTGGTGCAACGGTTTTGAATGAAACGGGTATGGATAGTTATATTCCAGAAAATATTTTGGTTTACATTGCCGTTAACGCAAGTCAAAGAGGTAAAGGAGTAGGTAAACTATTAATGCAGCAAGCTTTAGATTATGCAAAAGGAAGCATTGCGCTACATGTGGAAGCAGATAATCCTGCAAAAAAATTGTACGAACGTTTAGGTTTCACCAACAAATATTTAGAAATGCGTTTGCAACGTTAATAAATCCGCATACTGTTTTAAAAAAAATTGATCTAAAAAAATTAATGGCTTATCTTACTTTATATAAAGACAAACTGCAACACAACTACAGTATGTTGCAAAGTTGGTTTAAAGAAAATGATATTGAATGGGGCGTAGTCTCAAAATTACTTTGTGGAAACCGTCTTTACTTGGAAGAATTGGTGCGTTTAGGTGTTACAGAGTTTCATGATACCCGCATCAGTAATTTGAAAATGATTAAGCAGGTAGCGCCAAACGCTCAAACTGTTTACATAAAACCACCTGCAAAACGAAGCATTGCCAACATTATAAAATTTGCCGATGTTAGTTTCAATACCGATTACACCACCATTAAGATGCTGAGCGACGAAGCTGTGAAGCAGGAGAAAATGCATAAAATCATCATCATGATTGAGATGGGCGATTTGCGTGAAGGTGTTGTTGGTGAACATTTGATGGATTTTTACGAGAAAATTCTGCATTTGCCCAATATTAATATTGTAGGCTTAGGTACAAATTTAAACTGCCTTAACGGAATAATGCCTTCGCAGGATAAACTGATACAGCTTAGCCTTTACAAACAGTTGATAGAAGCAAAGTTTAATATAGAAATACCGTGGGTTTCTGGCGGTACAAGTGTAACTGTACCATTGTTAATTAAGAAACAACTGCCCAAACAAATTAATCATTTTAGGGTAGGTGAGGTGCTGTTTTTTGGGTTAGATTTATTCACTAACCAAACTATTGTAGGCATGAATAACGATGTTTTTAAGCTTTACGCTGAAATTATCGAGTTGTATGAAAAGCCGAAAATTCCGAACGGAAACCAAGGTTTTAATGTATCAGGACAAACACCAACCTACCCACAAGAAGATTATGGAAAAAACTCTTACCGAGCAATCTTAGATATTGGTTTGTTAGATTGTAACCCCGCTTATTTGATTTTGGAAGACGAAGACATTGTTATCATTGAAGCTAGTTCTGATATGTTGGTGGTTGATGTGTGCAAAAATGAAAAAAACTATAAAGTTGGCGATTTAATAAGTTTTAGGCTTAAATATATGGGCGTTTTAGGGATGATGAATTCTAATTATATCGATAAAATGGTGGTTGAAGATTAAATTG
>JBBSQW010000052.1:0-17883 GCA_038243635.1 Sphingobacteriales bacterium | reverse complement strand
GCTCTCCAATCCCGTTCGACTTGCATGTATTAGGCCTGCCGCTAGCGTTCATCCTGAGCCAGGATCAAACTCTCCATTGTAAATGTTGATGTTCGATACTAACTTGATGTTAATATTAATTATGTTTCTTGTCTTTTTGCGGACTCCCAAGTGAAACTTGGTGTCTCTTACGCTACATGATATCTTTTTAAAGAACTTGCGCAATCCCCTCACGGTTAGTTGCTATATATCTTCTGCCCTCTGGCGTTCTGATCTTTCTGTTTTTATTACTCCGAGATTCGATCTCTTCGTCTTTCTTTCCCGTTTAACCGGGGTGCAAAGATGAAACCTTTTTTTGTCTTTTCCAAATTTAATTTGAAATAAATTTTAAGGTCTTTTTTTAAGTCGTTTTTCTCTTTCATTCCTCTCCTTTTCTCCCTCTGAACTCCTCTTTCTCGCTTTTCAATATCCCGCATTCCTTGCGTTTGCGGAGTGCAAAGGTGTGATCTTTTTGTTTAACATGCAAGGGATGGTGGGAATTATTTTGATGTTTTTTTTGATTATTTCTGTAAAAGACTGATTATCTGAACGAAAAGTTTTGTCGTAATCGTTTAAAACTATGTCGCTCCATGTCATAGCGTGGATTTTCAGTGGGTTTCCTATTGCAATTCTATTATTTCAATAGTTGCGATTGTCTGTTTCAGTGTTTCAATTAACCGGAGCTAAAGCTCGGGGCAATTGAAACCTAGGTGGATCTGAGAAAAGGATATATAGTTTATGTCTTGTTGTGTCTGATTCAGCCTCAATATTTTTATCAGTGTGTTATTCTGTTGACATTTACGGAGAAGACAATTATTACAGGTTGGATACCTTATATAGGTATGCGCTTGAAATAGATAGGTAAAGTGTACACATCAAGCCTCCGTTACATACACGGCAATCTTTATTTGATTATACGGTAATGGTAAGGTTATGCCTTAGCATGAGTATTGAAAGTGAGATCCGTAGCAGGCTTTCTATTTGTAGATTACTATCTTTTTTAAAATACCATACAATAAGAATACAACATCCCTTAAAAATAGAATTGAATAACTGCATAAGAGAAAATTAAAGCTACCTATATATATGACTGGATAATCTGCAAAGCTGAGCGTATTCAAATGTAAGTTCAATGGGTGAACGTGTGTTCAATAAACGGGATGGAAATGGGTACCGGTCTGGGTGGAGGATTTATGTGTTGGGGCTGTGGCTAATGCTGTGTTGTGGAATTGAGCGTCGGAGTGCAGTATGAATGGACAGTCCGACTGCAGGCTGCCATGAAAAATGGAACTTTGTTTTTCTGAAAATACTTAAATAAAAAATGAATTAGGTAAAACCTAATCCGAAAAACATTTATCGAAAAAACCTAGTATTGGTTGATGGACAAAAGAACTAAGGTACAAGCTTCGAGAGTCTCGATGCCTTTTGCTTCTGCCTTTTTTACTAATTCTTGGTTTTCTGTACCTGGGTTGAAAATGATACGCTTGGGATTTGTGTCCAAAATGTATTGATAAAGTTCTCTTTGGTTGGTTGGGTTTAGGTACAAGGTGATGGTATTGATATCTGAATGGATTTGACTTGGTTTCTCGATTGGCTGATTTGCTACTTCGCCTTTCTTGACTCCTACGTTTATAATGGGATGCCCGTAAGCTACTAACTTATGAGCCGCTTTATATGCGTAACGATCAGCATTTGGTGTTGCACCTATTATTAATGTTTTCTTTTTCATGATTACAATTGGTTTAATTTAGCCTTGAAACTTTAGTTTAGCGTATTAAAAACTGCATTTGCACAAGCTTCTCCATCTATAGCTGCAGAAATAATGCCACCAGCATATCCGGCACCTTCTGCACAAGGGAAAAGCTTTTTTATTTGTGGGTGTTGCAAGGTGATTTTATCTCTAGGGATTCGAATTGGTGAGGAAGTACGAGACTCGACGCCAACCAAAACAGCTTCGTTTGTATAGTAGCCATTGTTTCCATAAATACCCGGCATTTTTTTACCAAAGTCGGTTAATGCTTTTTGCAAACGCTTTGCGACGAAGGCTGGAAGTACTTGATATAGGTCGGCGGAAGTTAAACCAGGCAAATAAGAATTGGCTGGTAAATCAGTCGACACTTTTTGGTTAACAAAATCAACCATGCGTTGTGCTGGTGCTTTCAAATTTCCACCTCCAGCTGCGAAAGCGGTCTGTTCAATTTGTGATTGAAAGTTTAATAACCTAAAGGGATCGTCCTCTTTTCCTGGAACATCTTGGAAATTTATTTGAACGACGGTGCCAGAATTGGCGTATGGGTTATTTCGTTTTGAAGGACTCCAACCGTTGACCACAATCTCGTTTGGTTCTGTTGAACATGGTGCTATAATACCTCCCGGACACATACAAAAAGAAAAAACACCACGATCTTTAACCTGAGTGACCAAACTATAATATGAAGGAGGAAGATTTGGATGGCGTTCTTTAGCGTTATACTGCGCTTGATCTATGATGTACTGTGGATGCTCAATACGGACGCCTAAAGCAAATGGTTTAGCCTCTAATAGGATGTTTTTTCTGTGTAGCAACTGATAAATATCTTTTGCAGAATGACCTGTAGCTAAAATAACTGCTTCGCCCTCAAAATTGCCTTTGTTGGTTATAGCCGATTTAAATGTTTGATTCTTAATCTCGAGATCAAGCAGTTTAGTATCGAAATGCACTTCCCCACCTGCATTTAAGATAGTTTCGCGGATTGCTGTGATGATCTGTGGCAATTTATTAGTACCAATATGAGGACGGGCATCTACTAAAATATCATCCGTGGCGCCGTGAGCGACAAAGATTTCCAGCATTTTATTTACATCGCCTCTTTTATCGGAACGGGTGTATAACTTACCGTCGGAATAAGTTCCTGCACCACCTTCCCCAAAACAATAATTAGACTCCGGATTTAGAATGCCATCTTTGTTAATGGCGGCCAAATCGCGGCGACGTTCTTTTACGTCTTTTCCTCTTTCAATAATTATCGGTTTTAAGCCTAACTCAATTAATCTTAGAGCTGCGAATAAACCCGCGGGACCTGCACCTATTATAATTATCCGTCTTGCCTCTTTTACAGATTTATACTCCAAATTGAAATGCTGTACTGCTGGATCTTCGTCTATATACAAAACCACTTTAAGCCGATAAACCGGATAATTACTGCGGGCATCAATAGATCTTTTGCGGATTGTAAAATGACCGAGTTGATTATCTTTAAGGTTTTCTTGCTGTAGAATGCTCGCTTTAATGTAGCTTTGATCAAGGATATGATCGGGACTTATGACAAGGTCAATTTCTTTTTTCATGTAAATGTGTTGGGTTTTTATCCCAAAGTGTAACAAAGGTATGAAATTTGAGTCCTATTGCTAAATTTAGAAAAAAACTAGAATTGATATGAAAAAATTATTATTCGGGCTGGTTGCCCTGATTGCTGTAGGTTCATTAAGCTCGTGTGGTTACAATACTGCAGTGACTTTGGACGAAAAAGTAAAGGCTTCTTGGGGCGAGGTTGAAAACCAGTATCAAAGAAGAGCAGATTTAATCCCAAATTTGGTGAATACTGTGAAAGGTGCAGCAAATTTTGAAAAAGAAACATTAACACAGGTAATTGAGGCTAGAGCGAAGGCTACATCTATTCAGGTTGATCCAAATAAATTGACACCAGAGAATATTGAAAAATTTCAAAGTGCGCAAAGTGGTGTTAGCCAAGCATTGGGCAGATTAATGGTGGTTTCTGAGCGTTACCCAGAATTGAAAGCTAATGCTAACTTTCAAGAGTTACAAGCGCAATTAGAAGGAACCGAGAATAGAATTGCGGTTTCGAGAAGAGATTTTAACCAAAGCGTACAGGAATACAACACGCAGATTAGAACCTTCCCAAATAATTTATTTGCTGGAATGTTTGGATTCCAACAGAAAGGCGTATTTGCTGCAGAGGCAGGCGCTGACAAAACTCCAAAAGTTGAGTTTTAAAATATCCTTTAATTTTAACTTGTTGCCGATTGCCTTGCATTTGGCAATGGTTTATTGAGTCCGTAATCCCTAAACAACATTTATGAGTTCGTTAAGCGACAAAGAGCAAGAAGTTATCAAACAATCTATTGAGTGGGCAGAAAAAGCCACGAGTGGCGAAATACGCGTTTGTGTAGAAAGCAAATGTGATAAGAATGCTTTAGAGCGAGCGGTTGAGTGTTTCCACGATTTAAAGATGGAAGCCACTAAATTGCGAAATGGGGTTTTGGTTTACGTTGCTTTGGACGATAGAAAATTTGCAATTATTGGTGACCAAGGAATTAACACGTTGGTGGCTGATGATTTTTGGAATACCACGAAGGCATTAATGCTAGAAAAATTTAAAACTGAACATATAGCTGAGGGAATTAGCGTAGGAATTATTGAAGCAGGAAAGCAGTTGAAAAGACACTTTCCTTACAGTAGTGATGACATTAATGAGCTTTCGGACGATATTGTCTTTTTAAACTGATGAAAGAATTTTACATGAAACGTTTTTTACTATTTACATGCTTAAGTATTTTTTCTTTCTTAGGTTATGCGCAAAAGTTCCCTGCGAAGCCCAACACTTTAGTTAATGACTATACCAATACCTTAAATACTAGCCAAATTGCGCAACTAGAGCAAAAACTGGTTGCGTTCGATGATTCTACTTCTATACAAATTTCCGTTGTTGTAATTTCAACTTTAGACGGCTACGACATTGGTGATTATGCCTACCAATTAGGAAGAACGTGGGGAATTGGCGGAAAAGAAAAAAACACTGGAATTTTAGTTTTAACCTCAATCGGCGATCGAAAGGTTACGATACAAACTGGCTACGGCATAGAAGGCGCTTTGCCTGATGCGATTGCCAAACGTATTATTGAAAATGAAATAAAACCCAATTATAAAAACGGTGATTACGCATCTGGCTTAAATGCTGGAACGGACGCCATTATTAGTTATACCAAAGGCGAATACAAAAATACCAATCCTAAAAAATCTAAAAAGGAAAAGGGTTTCCCCGTTGGCTTACTGGTTGTGATTGCTATTGTGGTAATTAGCTTAATAAGCCGAGGTGGAAAAGGCGGTGGCGGCGGTGGCGGCAGAAATGTAATTGGTAGCAGAGGTGCTGCTGACATGATGTGGTGGTCTGTACTAGCTGGTTTAGGAAGTGGTGGAAGAAGTAGTGGTGGATTTGGTGGAGGAGGAGGTTTCGGCGGTTCTGGTGGCGGTGGCGGCTTCGGTGGATTTGGTGGTGGCAGTTTCGGTGGCGGCGGAGCTAGCGGTGGCTGGTAGTTTCTGAATCCTATGATTGGATTGGACTAGACTTAAATAAATATTTTTTAATTTTAAACCATGAGCATCTTAAAGTGGAAAACAATTTCGTCGGAATATCTGGTAAAAAAACCTTGGGCGACTTTACGTGTGGACGAGTGCGAACTGCCAGATGGTAGGATAGCATCTGAATATTATGTATTAGAATATCCTAACTGGGTAAATGTTGTAGCCGTTACTGAAGACGAAAAAATTATTATGGTTAGGCAGTATCGACACAGCGGCGACCTTGTTTCTATAGAAATACCTGGCGGCGTAATTGATGGTGATGAAAAACCAGTTGATGCTGCTAAACGTGAACTTTTGGAAGAGACAGGTTATTTGTTTGAAGATTTTGAATTGGTAAGCACTATTTACCCAAACCCTGCAACATCAAACAATGTAACGTATTGCTATTTAGCAAAAGGCGGCAAAAAAGTTCAGGAGCAGAATTTGGATGAGCATGAGGATATCGATGTTGAGCTTTACACGATTGCGCAGGTGAAAGAAATGTTGTTGAAAAATGAGATTCCGCAAGCTTTACATGTAACTGGATTAATGTATGGGTTTTTGAAATTAGGCGACCTTAAATAACTGCGGAGTTTAATTACTGCCGTTTGTATCTAACGCTGACCTAGTATCTAGAAAAGCTGCGAAATAAAAGTTTGCGTTAACGACTGAAACGGCATCCTTTTTAGCTTTTTTTGCTAAAAAGATATAGTGTAAGGCGTGTTAAAACGCCATCAACCTTTCTAAAAGTTATAGTTTTATCCTCCGTTTGAATAAGGAGCTTACTGTAATTGTTGGGAGCTGATTGACTAAAATTACTTATAGAGGAATTTCACTTTAAAATGTCCTCTATCTTTTATTCGAATCCATATTGTGGTAATCCAGTTGATTAAGACACAGATTCCCATGAACATAAAAATTAACGCAAAATTACCCCATTCTCTAAAATTAAGCGCCATATAAATGAATACCAAATTTGTAAATGCTAGTAGGTAGGTTGTTTGTAAATGGCTGAACCCCAAGCGTAATATGCGATGATGGATGTGATTTCTATCAGCTTTGAATGGAGAATTACCTTTTAAAATACGAATAGAAAATACTCTACAAGTGTCAAATAATGGAATAATTAATACTGAAACAGCTATCGCTGGTGCCGAAAAAAAGGATGGTTGAGCGCCAGAATCTGTAAACTTATTCAATTCGATAAATTTCACCGCTAGTACTACGGAAACCAAACCTATCAATAAACTACCAGTATCGCCCATGAAAATACGGGCTGGCGTGTAATTATAGTATAGAAAGCCAATGATTGCACCAACCATACAAAATGCTAATGACGCCATTTCTATTTGGCCCATATGTATAAATAAGACTGCAAAAGTAAGGTTAACTACTAGTCCAATAGTTCCCGCTAAACCGTTTATACCATCTATTAAATTGAAGGCATTAACTATAAATAGGATAATTAATACAGAGACAGGGATGCTTACATATACCGGAATTTCTGAAATATTAAAAACGCCGTAAAGACTCGTTAAACGAACATCGCCTAAAAACACTAAAATTGAGGCGACCAAAAATTGCATCACAAATTTTGTTTCTGCTCTTGAACCTGCTAAATCGTCTTTTAAACCAACAGCAAATAAAATAATACAGGATGTTAATAAAATATTTGTGGGCAAAACTGCATCATACTTTGCAAATAGCAATGAAACGATGGTAAAGCTGCAAAAAATTGCCACTCCGCCTAAACGAGGAATACCATGATCATGATCTTTGCGACTACTTTCAATATCATCATACAAATGCCGCTCACGAGCGACGAAAATAATGGACGGAATAGCAATAAAAGAAACTACGCTAGAAAGCACTATCACTACCAAGTAATAAATCCACTCTATTTCGAGAAACGAAAAGTCTAATGCCATCGTCAAATTTAAAAACTTTTATTCCAAAACTGGCTAATTTTAGATAGTGGTTTTAAAACCGAGACTAAAAAAGGATTGGGAATACCATTTAATTTTAATGCTAAACGATCTTCTTTGTTTGCGTTTATGCGATTTTTAAAGGACTTATTACTTAAACCACCAACTCTCATTTTCACTAAAACTTCTGGAATATAGCCCACTCTAATTTGATTTTTGAACAAAAAACGAAGTATTAAATCATAATCTGCAGCAGATTTATAAGCTAGGTTGTAGATCCCAAACTTTATGAAACAATCTTTTTTGATGAACAGTGTAGGATGTGGTGGCATCCAACCTTTTTTAAAATTACTAATATGGTAATCTCCAGATTTCCAATACCTAATTACTTTATCAGGATTTTGCCTATCTACGTACTGCAAATCTCCATAAACTGCATCAAGAGTTGCGTCATCATCGAATTTTTGATTTACCAGTTGTAAAACGCTATTGTGGGCAAGAATATCGTCGGAGTGCAAAATTCCAATTACCTCTCCACCTGCTAATTCAATTCCTTTGTTGAGTGCATC
The DNA here is from genome assembly GCA_038243635.1 of Sphingobacteriales bacterium. Taxonomy (GTDB): domain Bacteria; phylum Bacteroidota; class Bacteroidia; order Sphingobacteriales; family Sphingobacteriaceae; genus Pseudopedobacter. Next base: position 10,030 of record JBBSQW010000052.1, on the reverse strand, counting down.
GTAAATCCCTTTGTCCGATTCGGAAACTAAAATATTTATATGTGGATGGTTATGTTCTAGAATTTTTAAGGTGCCATCGAAACTTTCACCATCAATAACCACCAATTCTTTTTCAACGAAATCTTGGTTTACGTACGATCGGATAGCATCTTCTACAAACTCTTTAGAATTGTATGTGGCTGTTATGATAGAAATTTGCATTAGCGCCAATTTTAAATAAAAAATCTGACGATATAAGAAATATTGATATAATAGTGTAGTTAAAGATACTTATACGCTAAAAGGTACTTAACCACCTTATCTAACTGTAAAACAACTTCGGAATCGTTCCTTAGTGATTTCACGTGGAAATCTATAAAGTTAGTGCCGTTATGAATTACGTTATCCTTAAATGTTTTTACCTGTGCAGATAGAATACCGTCTTGCGCTTTTTTTTGCTTGCTTAAAACTTCCATTTCAAACTCTGCCACTAACTTTCCTTTTCTTTCAAAAATTTGATAGGTATAGTTATCAGATCTAGCGGTGCTGCGCTGCACTTTTAGCTTTTTGACTTTACCGAGCACTTTTTTATGGGAAATAATCTGTTGGTTTTCGATTGTCACATCATTAATGGAATCGGTTAAATCAACAATATTTTCCTTCGCTTGAGAAAATAATGAGCAGACGAAGAATAAAAGGATTGTAGTGTATAATTTCATGGTTGCGGTTTATCCTTTTACGCTTCAATTACGTAATTAGATACAGCAATCTAAAAATTTTTATTTCTTTCTACAACATAAATTCAAACTATACTTCTTTAACTATATCACTATATTAATTATTCTTCCTTTTACAACAATCACCTTTTTAGGCGCTTTACCATCTAAGTATTTAAGTATTTGTTCGTTAGCCAATACTTCCTTCTCCACTTCCGTAGCTTCTAAAGCAAGAGAAAGCAATAAATTTATTTTCGTTTTTCCGTTGATAGAAACGGGGTATGCAAATTCGTTTTCTACTAAATGCTCTGGATTGAAAACCGGGAATTTAGCGTAAGAAAGCGTTCCTTCAGCATTGCCTAATTGCTTCCAAAGTTCTTCTGCGATGTGTGGAGCGTAAGATGAAAGTAAAACAACCATTTCCTGTAAAATTGCTCTTTTATTGCACTTTAAATCTGTTAACTCGTTAACCGCAATCATAAAGCTGGAAACCGAAGTGTTAAAAGAAAAACGTTCGATATCTTCTTCTACCTTTTTAATAATTTTATGCAAAGCTTTTAATTCTGCTTTTGTGGGTTCGTCGTCAGAAACGGTAAAACTAAATGCGTCATCATGGAAAAGCTTCCAGAATTTTCTTAAAAATTTAAAAACACCTTCAATTCCGTTGGTATTCCAAGGTTTGCTTTGCTCCAACGGTCCTAAAAACATTTCGTACATACGCAAAGTATCTGCCCCATAGCGTTCTACTAAATCATCGGGATTAACCACGTTGAATTTAGATTTCGACATTTTTTCTACCTCGTGTCCGCAGATGTATTTGCCATTCTCCAAAATAAACTCAGCGTCTGCGAACTCTTCTCTTGAAGCTTTGAATTTTTCAATATCCAAAATGTCGTTTTCAACGATGTTTACATCTACGTGAAGTGCCGATGTTGGATAATCTCCTTTTAATCCGTGAGAAACAAACTGATTTGTTCCTTTTCCTTCGGAATCAGTTATACGATATACAAAACTACTCCGCCCCTGAATCATCCCTTGGTTAATCAACTTTTTAAAGGGCTCTTCTTCGGTTACATAACCTAGATCTTTTAAAAATTTGTTCCAAAAACGGCTGTACAATAAATGTCCGGTTGCATGTTCGTTACCACCGATGTATAAATCTACATCTTTCCAGTAAGCGATTTTATCTTTATCAGCGAAAGCGGAATCATTTTTGGCATCCATGTATCTGTACCAATACCAACTGCTACCTGCCCAACCTGGCATGGTACTCAATTCATAATCGTATTCGTCTTGGTATTTCCAATCTTTTGCTCTACCTAAAGGCGGTTCACCACTTTCGGTCGGTAAATACTTATCAACGTCTGGCAATAACAGGGGAAGCTCTTCTTCCTGCAATAAATAAGGTAATCCGTTTTTGAAATAAACCGGAACTGGTTCGCCCCAATAACGCTGGCGACCAAAAATCGCATCACGCATACGGAAATTCACTTTTGCGTAACCCATTCCTTTTTCTTCTAAAGCATCAACTATTTTTTGGGACGCTTCTTTATAACCCAATCCATTGATAATTCCGGAATTGATGTATTGGCCTTCTTTGGTTGCATCTGCTTCTTTGTCGCAAACTTGAGCATCTAAGATCTGGATAATTGGCAAATTAAAATGCTGTGAAAAAAGATAATCGCGTTGATCACCAGACGGGACCGCCATCACCGCACCTGTTCCGTAACCGGCCAAAACGTAATCAGCAATCCAAACCGGCACTTTTTCTCCGCTTAACGGATTAATGGCATAACTCCCTGTGAAAGCCCCTGAAACGGTTTTAACATCAGACATACGGTCTAATTCCGATTTCTTTTTGGTGGCTAAAATGTAGTTTTCTATGTCTGCTTTTTGTGCTGGCGTAGTTAAAGACGCAACCAACTCATGTTCTGGAGCAATTGTTAAAAATGAAACACCGTAAAGGGTATCAACGCGAGTCGTAAAGACCTCGATATAAGAAGCCTCATCCCCCGCCTTCTCCGAAGGAGAAGGAGCCACTTGCGTTATTGATATGCTGTGGAGTTTTTCTTTTATTGCGGCGATGGTTTGTGTTGTATTGTTTATTGCTTCTTCGTTGGTAAATCTTATAACTTCGAAGCCAGCTTTGTTTAAAAATTCTGTTCTTTGTTTATCGTATTCGATTGCCTCTGCGTTGTTGTGGTAACCTCCATCAACTTCTATAACCAAACGTTTTGGTAAACAAACAAAATCAGCAATATAACCTTCTAAAACATGTTGTCTTCTAATTTTGAAACCTGTTTGACTATCTCTCAATTCATTCCAAAGTACAACCTCAGCATCAGTAGCATTTTTTCTATTCTCTTTAGAGTTCTCTTTCAATAAATTCCAAGCAAAAGAATTCCCTGTCTCATAACCTCTCTTACCACTATCGCCCAAACCGTCTCCACCAACTAAATCCTCGCTGTTCTCCTGCGCTCCCTTCTCCTTCGGAGAAGGGTTGGGGATGAGGCTAAATCTCACCATCGCCCCAACACTTTTTCCAATCCAATTCCGCTGCATCTCTTTCAGCGGCTCTGGCCAATCAATATGGTTTAAACCTTGCAACAATCTTTCGGCGTAAGCAGTAATTCGCATACTCCACTGCATCATTTTCTTTTGTTCCACGGGATATCCGCCGCGTTCGCTAAAACCGTCTTTTACTTCATCGTTAGCTAAAACAGTACCCAAAGCAGTGCACCAGTTAACGGTACTTTCCTTTAAAAAAGTTAAACGGTATTTTAACAATTCAGCTTGCTTTTCTTCGGCGTTCATGGTGCTCCAATCACTTGGAAGCAGTGGCAAAACATCCTCGTCGCAAACCGCATTAATTTCTTTTGCGGGCATAGTTTCCAGCTTTTCAATTAATGTAGAAATACGCTCTGCTTTATCGGTTTCTTTGTTATACCACGAGTTGAAAAGTTGCATAAAAATCCACTGCGTCCACTTGTAATATTCTGGCGAACTGGTGCGGACTTCTTTACTCCAATCAAAGGAAAAGCCTAAATTATCTAGTTGTTCTCGGTATCTGTTGATGTTAGTTTCCGTAGTTCTAGCGGGATGTTGCCCTGTTTGTATGGCATATTGCTCTGCAGGTAAACCAAAAGAATCGTAACCCATGGGGTGCAAAACATTGAAACCTTTTAATCTTTTATATCTTGCAAAAATATCAGAAGCAATATAACCCAGCGGATGCCCAACATGTAAACCAGCACCACTTGGGTAAGGAAACATATCTAAAACATAAAATTTTGGCTTGCTTTCGTCTACCTCTGCTTTAAAAGTTTCGTTTGCTGCCCAAAACTTTTGCCAGTCCTTCTCTATCTGCTTAAATTGATAATCCATTGCTACGATTTATGATATAACAGCGAAAATAAAAATTTAAAACCGACCAAACGGCTTTTATTTGGAAAAGAGATAAAATGGAAAGTTATTTAGGCGTTTTAACACGCCATCCACTAAATCTTTTTTGCTATTTACAAAGTGGCGAGGGCAAAAAAGGATATCGTTTCTGTCGTTAACACAAATTGATTCGAAACCTTAAAGTACGAATGTACTTTATATTGGGTAGTCGAAAAATATGTAATATCTTTTTAACTTTAAAAACATTAAATCTAAAAACTATTGACATGGGTCTCGGTACACCAGAAATAATTTTAATCCTAATTGCGTTAGTAATACCCACAACGGTTATTTTTGTGGTAGTTCGCTACTTCAGCAAAAGCCAAAAACTTAAGCAAGAGCAGATTGAGCTTTTGAAAAAGATAGCAGATAAATAAGTGATTATTTAAGTTAAACTCAAAGACATGGTCCTTGGTACGCCGGAAATATTTTTATTTCTAATTTGGGTAGTGATACCTGTCGTAATCATATTCGTTATTGTTCGTTATTTTAGAAAAAGCCAAAAACTAAAAAAAGAACAAATAGAGCTTTTAAAAAAAATACTAGACAAACTAAAATAGTCGAGTCTACTTAGATAACATCACATTTTGCAAAGAAGCTTCTTCAAACAACGTTTTTAAATGTGGAGTAAAAAGGCTTTGTTGTAAAGCATCAGCATGTTTGAGGTGATGCATATCCGATCCGATGAAGTCAATCATCATATTGTCTACTAGTTGTTCGGCTGTTTTTTGAACTTGCCTTCCATAATAACCAGTTAAAGAAATACTATTTAGCTGAAAGTAGCAACCAAACTCCCTAATTTTATGATAATTCTCTATAGAAGTCAGATAAGGATAACGCTCTGGATGCGCCAAAATTGGCTTTAATCCTTTGTCATTTAATTTTTGAATAATGTCTTTAATGTTGTTTGGGTAATTGATGAAGGAAAGTTCGAACAAAATATAATCTCCACCCATGGTCATTAGGTTTCCTTTATTTATTTTACTTTCAAAAGTTTCGTCGAGGTAGTATTCTGCAGCAGCTTCAATTGGCATATCAATGTTTTGTCTCACTAATTCCTCTCGAAGTTCATCCAAAGCTTTATTAATAGTATCTGGCGTATTACGGTAATAATCTGCCATGATATGTGGCGTAGCAATCAGCTTTTTAAATCCTAATTGCTGAAAACGTTTCACCATCAGGACAGACTCCTTCACAGTAGGAGCGCCATCGTCAATACCGGGGAGAACATGCGAGTGCATATCAATCCCGATATTGCTAAAGTCGAATTCTGGTTTGTTTATACTTTTTTTAAAAAGACCGAACATTTATCTGTTTTGGTATTGTTCTTCGTAATAATGCTGATAATTACCTGAAGTAACGTTATTTAACCAAGTTTCGTTTGCCAAATACCAGTCTACTGTTCTTTCTAATCCTTCCTCAAACTGTAAACTTGGCTCCCAACCTAAATCATTCTTTAGTTTGGTGGCATCAATGGCATAACGTAAATCATGACCAGCTCTGTCAGTAACATAAGTAATTAGCTTTTCTGAACTGCCTTCTTCTCTACCTAACTTTTGATCCATCACTTTGCACAAAGTTTTGATCAAATCAATGTTCGTCCATTCATTATGCCCACCAATGTTATAAGTTTCGCCAGATTTCGCTTTATGAAAAATTACATCTATTGCTCTTGCGTGATCTTCTACCCAAAGCCAATCTCTAATATTTTCGCCTTTTCCGTAAATTGGGATGGCTTTATTTTGTTGGATGTTATGAATTGAAAGCGGGATTAATTTCTCCGGAAAATGGTGCGAACCATAATTATTAGAACAGTTAGAAATCACACAATCCATTCCATAAGTATCAAAATAAGCTCTTACAAAGTGGTCTGAACTTGCTTTTGATGCAGAATATGGAGAATGTGGATCATAAGAAGTTTCTTCGGTAAACATTTCTGTTCCTTCACCTAAAGCTCCATAAACCTCATCTGTAGAAACATGGTAGAAACGCTTTTTGTCGTAATCGCCTTTCCAAGTTGTTCTGGCAGAATTCAAAAGGTTCACTGTTCCAACAACGTTCGTCATCACAAATTCTGTAGGGTTTGTAATTGAACGATCTACATGCGATTCTGCCGCCAAATGAATGACTGCGTCAAACTTCTCTTTTTCGAACAAATCTTGTACAAAAGCTGCATCAACAATATCTCCTTTTACAAATTTATAATTGGCAGCGTTTTCTAAATCTGTAAGATTCTGAAGGTTTCCAGCGTACGTCAGCTTATCTAAGTTAACTATTTGATAATCTGGATAAGTGTTCACAAAACGTCTAACAACGTGTGAACCAATAAATCCGGCTCCGCCGGTGATGAGTATTTTCATGTTTTTTAGGTGGTTAGGTGGTTAGGTGGTTAGATGGTTCGTCTTGCTTATGTAACAAACCGACCAACTAAATCCTAAAGACCTATGTTAATGAATAATTGGTCAAGTTGTTCGTTTTGCATTTCCTAACAAACGAACAACCTAAACCCTAACAAACTACATTAAAAAGGATTCTTCTGTATATATTTTTCCCATTCCCACGCAGATTTCATCATGTCATCGACATTCAACGCTGCTTTCCAGCCCAATTCTTGTTCTGATTTGGTTACATCTCCATATATCTTTTCAATATCTCCTTCTCTACGTGGACCAACCGTGTAATTCAATTTTTCGCCTGTTGAGTTTTCAAAAGCTTTAATTACGCCCAAAACCGTTGTTCCGTTTCCAGTACCGATATTGAAAACTTCATAATTATCAGCAGATTCTCCAGCTTCCATGCGCTTGATGGCTGCAACGTGAGCTTTCGCCAAATCTACAACGTGGATATAATCTCTAATGCAACTTCCATCTTCCGTATCGTAATCATCGCCAAAAACAGTAATTTGTTCTCTTTTTCCGATGGCGGTTTGCGTTACAAAAGGGATTAGATTTTGAGGAACACCGATAGGTAATTCGCCAATCAAAGCGGTTGCGTGTGCTCCAACCGGATTGAAATATCTCAGAGCAACGATATTGTAGTTTTTGCTAACTGCAGCAGTCTCAGCTAAAATTTCCTCAGCAATTTGTTTGGTGTTTCCGTAAGGAGATTCTGCTTTTTTAACTGGTGCTGCTTCTGTAACCGGCAACACATCTGGCTGGCCGTAAACCGTACAGCTAGAAGAAAACACAAAATTAATAGCTTTCCCTTTGTAAGGAGTTAACAAGTTAATTAGCGAGAAGAAGTTGTTTTTGTAATATTCTAAAGGCTTTTGAACCGATTCGCCCACTGCTTTGAATGCCGCAAAATGGATAATTCCTTTGATGTCCTGGTTTGCATTTAAGAAATCAGCCGTTTTAGTCTCATCACATAAATCAAACTCATGAAACTCTGGTTTGTAACCGATAATTTTTTCGATCTGATCTAATATTTTTATTGATGAATTAGAAAGATTATCTACTATTATAGGTGTATAACCTGCATTATAAAGCTCTACAACGGTATGCGAACCAATAAATCCTGTTCCTCCAGTTACTAAAATCTTATTTCCCATTTGCTTATTTATTATAATTCTTAAAGTCTTTATGATCTATTTTATCCAATTGTTCCTTAGATAAGGTTTTAAAATATGCGTAGGTAATTTCTAAACCTTCTGCTCTGTTTACTTTCGGCTCCCAATTTAAAATTGCTCTGGCTTTAGTAATATCCGGGCGACGTTGTTTTGGGTCATCCTGAGGCAATTCTTTGTAAACTACTTTTTGGTTGGTTCCGGTTAGTTTAATGATTTCTTCTGCAAACTGCCCGATGGTAATTTCATCTGGGTTACCGATGTTCATCGGCTGCACATAATCAGAAAGCAATAATCGATAGATACCTTCCACCAAATCATCAACATAACAGAAAGAGCGGGTTTGTGTTCCGTCACCGAAAATCGTTAAATCTTCTCCGCGTAAAGCCTGACCAATAAATGCCGGTAAAACTCTTCCATCGTTCAATCGCATACGTGGTCCATAAGTGTTAAATATCCTAACGATACGGGTTTCCACGCCATGGAAAGTATGGTATGCCATGGTGATGGCTTCTTGAAAACGCTTAGCTTCGTCATAAACACCACGTGGCCCAACTGGGTTTACATTTCCCCAATATTCTTCGGGTTGTGGATTTACTGCTGGGTCTCCATAAACTTCTGATGTGGAAGCTATAATTAACCTTGCCTTTTTAACGCGGGCCAAACCCAGTAAATTATGGATACCAAGCGAGCCGACCTTTAAAGTTTGAATTGGGATTTTTAGATAGTCAATGGGACTTGCCGGCGAAGCAAAGTGTAAAATGTAATCCAAATCGCCAGAAACATGAACAAACTTGGAAACATCGTGGTTGTAAAATTCGAAATTCTCTAACTTGAACAGGTGTTCGATATTGGCTAAATCGCCCGTAATCAGGTTGTCCATTCCAATTACATGGTAACCTTCTTTTATAAAACGATCACAAAGGTGCGACCCTAAAAACCCGGCTGCACCAGTAATCAATACTCTTTTTTTCATCTTTCGGATTTTTTATGCTTTAACTTCTGCTCGTCCAATACTGTTGTAATAAAACCCTAAGTCAATCATTTTGTTTAAATCGTATAGGTTTCTTCCGTCAAAAATAACTTTAGTTTTCAACCTATCTTCCATCTGTTTAAAATCCGGATTTCTGAAAGCCTGCCATTCTGTAGCGATTATTAAAGCGTCAGCTCCATCCAAAGCATCATAGGCTGTATCGGCGAAAGCTAAAACATTCCCTTTCGTTTTTCTTACATTTTCCATGCCTTCCGGATCGTAAGCTACTATCTCTGCTCCTGCCTTAGTTAACTCATCAATAATATAAAGCGCTGGCGCTTCTCTAATGTCGTCAGTTTCTGGCTTAAAAGCTAATCCCCAAAGGGCAAACTTCTTTCCTTTCACATCTCCACCGTAATATTTCATCATCTTTTCTACGATTTTTAGTTTCTGCGTCTGGTTAACTTCCATCACCGCCTCTAAAATTTTAAAATCGTAGTTATATTCTTTGGATGACAAAGCTAGTGCCTGTACATCTTTAGGGAAACAGCTTCCGCCGTAACCAATTCCAGGAAACAAAAATCTTTTTCCAATACGATCATCCGCTCCAACGCCTTTACGTACCATATCAACATCCGCACCTACCAGTTCGCAAAGGTTGGCAATTTCGTTCATGAAGGTAATCTTTGTCGCTAAGAACGAGTTAGCTGCATATTTCGTGAGTTCAGCAGAACGCTCATCCATAAAGATTACTGGGTTTCCAGATCTTACATAAGGCGCATAAAGTTCTTCCATTAGTTTTTTAGCTTGCTCACTTCTTGTGCCAACAACCACACGGTCTGGCTTCATAAAATCGTCAACAGCCACACCTTCGCGTAAAAACTCTGGGTTAGAGACCACATCAACTTCTACTAATGTATTATCATTAAAAACTGTTTTCACTTTATCCGCGGTTCCTACTGGAACGGTTGATTTGGTGACAATCACTTTATAATCTTTCACTAACAATGCAATATCTTTTGCTGCGCCTAAAACGTAGCTCAAATCTGCTTTACCGTCGCCGCCAGGAGGCGTTGGCAACGCCAAGAAAATAATCTGTGCGTCTTTAATCGCATAGGCTAAATCTGTAGTGAACTTTAATCTTCCTTGTTCAATATTTCTATGGAAAAGAATATCTAAACCCGGCTCGTAAATAGGTAACTCGCCGTTTTTCATCTTGTTTACCTTTTCTTCTACAATATCTACGCAAATGATGTCATTTCCGGTTTCGGCCAAACAAGTGCCGGTTACTAAGCCTACATATCCCGTCCCAATTACTGCTATTTTCATGTTAAATTGCCTATTTTTATCAAATTT
>JBBSQW010000051.1:0-20314 GCA_038243635.1 Sphingobacteriales bacterium | reverse complement strand
GATGTTAATGGATGTGGTGTCTTGAAACATAAGGCTAATCATTAAAAAAACTGTGGATAGCATAGGCATATCTTTACAAACGTTCTTTGGTTGATCAAAGATTTGTGTTAATCAACTTAGCTAATTTAAAAACATCATTCATGCCAATAACCTAAATTAAGGTGCGGAAGTAACTAATGCATGAAAAACTGAGCTTACACTTGCTTGCGATTAACCAACCCCAATATTTTTTCTCTTATATTTGCGCAAATTTTAAACGAACTGTTTAAAATAAAAACCGTTGGTTTCTAAATAACAGAAATAAGAACGGCAATCAAATTATGGCAACATTACAATCAGAGATAGCCAAAAGGCGCACTTTTGGAATTATTAGTCACCCCGATGCAGGTAAAACTACTTTAACAGAGAAGTTGCTTTTGTTTGGAGGTGCGATTCAAAAAGCCGGAACGGTAAAAAGAAACAAGGACGAAAAAACTGCGACTTCCGATTTTATGGAGATTGAAAAGCAGCGTGGAATTTCTGTTGCTACTTCTGTAATGGGTTTTGAGTATAAGGATGCCAAAATTAATATTTTGGATACGCCAGGTCACAAGGATTTTGCGGAAGATACTTATAGAACATTGACGGCCGTAGATTCGGTTATTTTAGTGGTTGATTGCGTAAAAGGGGTAGAGGAACAAACTAAAAAGTTGATGCAGGTTTGTAGAATGCGCCATACGCCAGTTATTATTTTCATCAACAAGATGGATCGGGAAGGTAAAGACCCTTTCGATTTATTGGAAGAACTAGAAAAAGAACTCAATATTTCTACAAGACCATTAAGCTGGCCAATAGGGATTGGCCACTCTTTTAAAGGAGTTTACCAACTCAATAAAAAGGTTTTAAACCTGTTTAGCGCTAATAAAAAAGTGATAGCTAAAGATCAAATTAGCATTGCAGATTTAGAAGATCCTCAAGTTAATCAACTCGTGGGTGATAAGTTAGCGACTAAATTAAGAGATGATGTTGAGCTGATTGAAACTGTTGCCGAACCGTTTGACAGGAGTTTGTATTTAGCAGGTTATTTAGCTCCCGTTTTTTTTGGTAGTGCTATTAATAACTTTGGTGTGCAGGAATTGTTGGAAACCTTTATTGAGATTGCACCAACCCCTCAAGGTCGCGAAACAGATACTAGAAAAGTAGAAAGTGATGAACCAAAATTCACTGGATTTATATTTAAGATTCATGCCAATTTAGACCCCAACCACCGTGATAGAATTGCTTTTTGCAGAATTTGTTCGGGAACTTTTAAACGCAACACTTTTTATCACCATAATAGATTAAACAAAAAACTGAAATTTGCATCGCCAACTAGTTTTATGGCAGATAGCAAGAGTTTAGTAGAAGAAGCTTTTCCAGGTGATGTAATTGGTTTGTACGATTCGGGGAACTTTAAAATTGGAGATACGTTGACCGAAGGCGAAGCCTTGCAGTTTGTTGGAATTCCAAGTTTTTCGCCAGAGATATTTAGAGAATTAGAAAATAACGATCCTTTTAAAACCAAGCAATTGGAAAAAGGAATTCACCAATTAAGTGATGAAGGCGTTGCTCAGTTATTCATCCAAAATCCAGGAAACCGAAAAATTGTAGGAACAGTTGGAGAATTGCAGTTTGAAGTAATTCAGTTTAGGTTGTTGAACGAATATGGCGCAGCCTGTACTTTTCGCCACATGAATATTTCGAAAGCAAAGTGGGTTTCCGCGACTTCAGAAGAAGAGTTGAGGAAATTTATACAAAGACACAATTCAAAAATAGCTTACGATAAAGAAAATAAGCCAGTGTTTTTAGCTGGTACAGCCTGGGATATTGAATATGCAACAAAGCAATTCCCCGAAGTGAGTTTTCATGATACTTCTGAATGGAGTATGGTTTTAAAGAAATAAGTTTTTAATCGGAAGCTTGTGTAATGGAGAATCCATCGCACAGGCTTTCCGTTTTTCATTGCTGGTATCTGGACTAGCACTTTTCTACGAAAAATTATCCAAACCCGAAAGGTTTGAAGACGTAAATATCTTTAAAAAACAAAGATAGATTGAACAGAAAAAACCTCCACTACGTTTTTGCTATAAGCCGAGTGCTGTTATTTCTTCGTACGTCCTTCTTGTCCTAGCCTAAAGCACATTTAAAATCGCCTTAAACCTTATTAAAAGCCAATCCGTTTAAGGATTAAGAACGTTTAAACCAGCTTTCGCAATCCGAACATCGTCACTATCATGAGCGCCACCAACACCAATACCGCCTACAACTTTGCCATTGATGAAAATAGGAACGCCACCAGGCAGAATTAGGATATTCTCGTCCAAATAGCGGACATCTTCGGGAATGGTTCCGTCTTTTACTCCTTTAGCAATATCTGAAGTTTCTCGCTTTTGCGAACTGGCCGTAAAAGCTTTTTTATAACTAGCCCTTACCGTATGAACACCAGCGTTGTGATGTCTGAGTACAGCAAGGGTTTGTCCCGATTTGTCAACAACGGTCACTGTAATAAAAAAACCATCTTTCTCTGCCTGCGCAAAAGCAGTCTGCGCCATTTTAGCGGCCATTTGTCCGGTAAGTACTGGTTCTTGTACAAATTGCTCTTGTGCGTAAGTCATAGTAGTGAAAAATGTAAATATTAAAAGAAATGCTTGCCTCATCAATTTATTTTTTAATGCTGAATCCTAGATTCTCAACAGCTTTAATAGCTACGTTATGATCGTTTTCGCCACCGCCAGCACCAGATACGCCAATGCTTCCCACCAATTCGCCATCTTTCCAAATTGGAACGCCTCCCGCTAATAGTAACAGTTCGGGTAAAGTATTCAAATTATTTGAGTTTACGTCAGCAGCAGCTTTTTGCATTAATTCAAAACTTGGTGTTTTTGTAGAAAGGGCGGTATAAGCTTTTCTGCGAGAGGCTTCCGTATTGTGTGGACCAACCTGATCTCCTTTGATCAATAAAAGTGTAACTCCGGACGAATTAAGCACCGCCACAGATGCGTTTTTATCTAATTTCTGAGCTTCCAGTCTCACTTGTTCTGCCAGTTTTAACGCACCCATTTGATTTAAATCGTAAGACTTGTTTACGTACTGTGCGGATGCAGTACCAACCATCAATAAAAATACTGCGGCTAAAATGCTTGTTAGTTTTTTGTTCATCACGTTTTATTTTAAATTATTTTAACGTGGTTGAGTTAAGGATTGTTTTAGGAAGATTAACAGATTGCAAAATTAAGACAGAGTTATGTTGTTGTTGGGTGGTATTTTTCGGATAAATGGCATTAGTTACAGAATCATTGTTGCACCGAACAAAACTAAATAATTAACGAAAACCCTGAGTTGAACAACCTTCAGCCATTCTTGTGTAAATTTGCTGTTATAAGGCGTTTTTCTTTTTTTAACGCTTTATTGAAAGTTCTAGCTGTCCACCAAAACCAAGCCTAACGATTTTTTGAAGTGTAGAAATACGAGCTTCTTTTATGTCGTTCTCAATTTTTGAGATATACGACTTTGTCGTTCCAACCTTTTCTGCAAGTTGTTCTTGGGTCATTCCCATTTCGATTCTAGTGTCGTGGATTAATACACCAATTTTGAAGTTTTCATAACCAGCCTCAAGTTCATCACGTTCCGCAGTTCCACGTTTACCATAGTTTTTTTCTTTAAACTCTTCAAGAGTCATTAAGTCATTATTTTCTATTTTCATATTCAGCCTTTATTTTTAGCGCTTGTTCGATTTCTTTCTTTGGTGTTTTCTGGGTTTTCTTTTGAAAGCCATGTGCTAGAACTATTAATTGTCCTTTGTCGAAGAAACAAAAAATGCGAAAAATATCATTTCCAGTCTGAACCCTTATTTCATAAAGTCCATTAGTGTTTTCTAAATGCTTTAAATAAGTTTCAGGAACTCTTTGTAAATCTTCGACCAAATCAAAAGTCCAAACAATTTTGGATTTTACCTTCATTGACTGTTTGTCGAAAAAGTCTTGAAAGTAATTTCTGAAAAACACGATTTTTCTATGCTTTTGATTTTGTTCCACAAAGTAAAGATAAATAAAGTTTACCTAAAGTGAAACATTTGATTTTTATTCTTTTGCGATTTGTCAGGTTAAAATGCCTTATAACGTTTAGTATATGAAAAGTAGGCGATTACCAAGCACCAAACTTTCGGTTGAGCATAAAGTTTGATACGAGCCTAAAGCCTTGATTTTAGAACTATTTCGCCTATTTTTTATATACATTGTTAGCAGCTGGGGGTTTAATTTATTTCGAATACTTTCTTTACCTTTTCATACTCTGATTTTAGCATTAATCTATCTTTTGTCAGGGTAATAACTTTAGCTTTTTTCTTAAATTGGTCTAAATGTTCATTCTCCATTGCACACAATAATATTTGTGTTTTTTTAGATGTTCTATTGGTAAGCAAGTTTACTATCTTCTCATAATTTGTGTCCGATTGTTCTTGTTGATTAGGTGTGTCAATAACTAATGCAGATTTGACTTCGTTTCCATATTCTTCAACCATTGTGAAAATACTTAAATAATATGCTAGAATGGCTCTAGAACCCTCTGCAGCTCCACCTTCTTTTATAACTTTATTATAATCTAGGGGCGAATCAATTGAAGAAATATTAACTGCTTCGGCATCTAATAATTCTATATAATCAGAAAAAATTGAACTGAATGAATTGTTAATCTTTTCTATATCTTCAAGAGTAATTAAACCTTTTTGTTCTTTACCTATTTCCCTTATGTTCTTTTTGAGCGTGTCTACAGAATTAACTTTTTGAATTTTATCTTTTAATACATTTTGTTTAATTGAATTACCAGCAATATTTTCTATGATTTGATTAAAATTAAAAACTCTATGCTCTATTGCATCGCTTTTTGCAGAATCCTCATTCTCGATATCTTGAGAAACTGGTAGTTCCTCATTTAAAACATATTTCTCATTTATTTGAAGAATGCTTTTTCTTGCTTTATTTAAATTGACATTAGCATTACTAAGTTTTTTGTTAATCTTGTCAAGTTCAGTTAAAATAGATTCTAATTGATTCTCCGCTTGACTCTTGTCAGTCATTATTGAAGTTCTATTTATTATTGAATTCTCGTGTACAATCCCACATAATGGGCATTCTACTTCATCTTCTTCTATATTTTCAATTGTAAATTTATAATCTTTATCGAGCTCTGAAATGATTTTCTCAGTAATTATTTGTTGCTGCTCTAGATATACTCTATCACCATTTAGTGAGGTTAATTGATTAAGAACTTTTTCTTGTTCTTCTTGTAAATTTTTTAAATCAACTTTAATTTCTTCAGTCAATACTTCGAATTCTTTTGCTTCAGTTGTGGTATTGGTAATATGTGGGATATAGTCCTCAACTACTTCTAAAGTTGTTTCAATTCTATCGATTTGAGTCTGCACAACTTTTTTCGTATCCTTCTTTTCAGCTTTGTCACTTTCAAGTTCAAAATGTTTAGGCGTAAGTAACCCTACATGGTACTTTATAATTGTACTTCTCCAGCTTTGAAATTGTTCTAATTTTTCAAAGTTGTCCCAAGCTTTTGACCAACTTCTTTTTTGATCAATATAAAAAGGTAAAAAATAAAATGCAGGTGGTGGGGTTTCCATTAGTCCCGTACTACGATTTGGAAGAAGAGCTTTGAATTCCAAAATCTCAGCTAGTTTTTCAGAGTATTCACCAGTAATTTTTTCGTAATCAACAAAATCACTCTCATTGATTTTTAGAGAGATTTGATTTTTGTATCTTTTAACGATATAATTCTCAGTTTCAATACTAAATTCTACGATAGTTTTGCTATCGGTTGTACTCCAATTTGTATCTAAAGTTGGTTCACATCCAACACCCCAAAACAATAGTTTAACCAATGTTGATTTTCCTACACTATTATCAGCTGCCGTTATTAGATTCAAAGTTTCGCTGAATTCGAATTGATTTGCTGACTTTGTTGAATTTGATAGAATCAGCAGACGTTTGAATTTTAAGTTTGACATTTTTGGCAGTTCTTAGGTTTCTAATTAATATTTTGAAATTTTCTTTACTCATTATGACATCATTATGTATTCACAAATTATCGCACTTTTTATCTCTAAATCGTTATTAAATTGTCTTATAATATTTTTAGGGACTTTAATTTTTACATTTTCGATTAATTGCTCAAGAACATCCACTCCTTTATCGATATTTATTAGAATTTCATCAACTAGGAAATTTGTAGTGTCCATTTGAAGAGTACTACTATTACTTATTCTTTTAATTCTATATCTATCGAATGAGCGTTTTAGTACTTTCGAATTAATAGAATTTAATCCTATTTCTGAGCATATTGCATAAAACTCAACTTCAACTTTTGTTTCGTCTTTTATTTTAGTAAATGAATTAATTACTTCCGTAACCGTTATAGATGTGAGAGCTTTATTCGTTAACAAATCATTCCATTTTGTGAAATCATAAGTAACTTTTCCTTTTCGATTTATCTCATCGATTAGTAATCGGTATATTTCCACAGGACTACAATGAGAATTAGGAAATAAATTAGATACTAACTTTGCAATTGAGGCAATTACATCATTTTGAAAATTCTTTTCAGATAACTCAGGTACGATAAATTGAATATTAGGTGGTAAGGATGAAATACCCATTTCTTCTTTTAAAGCTTCCTCTAATTCCTTAAATTGCGCATCTGATAAGTCATCTAATGTTATTTTATTGAGACTTAAACCTTCATCCTTGAGAGTAAGTGAAAAGTTATTAAGAGCAATCAAGTTTAATTCTGTTATTCTATCCTTAAATGGTTTTTCAAAACCACTACTTATAAGTTTACCTAACACACATTTTTTGTTCTTTTTTTGATGAACCAATTTATGTGCTGTAAAGCGTCCTTTTGTAGTTTTAACTTGATTAAACTCGAATTTAGCTTTTGAAGCATCTAATGAGTCACTTACGACAACATCTTCATGAAGTTCTACGAAAACAGCATATTCATTGGTTTTAATGTGGCTGTTTATAATCCGATACAAAGCCCAGTGATATTGATAAGAATATTTTTCAAACGTTTCAGAACCTGCCTTTTCTCGTTGAGCGGCTAGAAGTGGATTTTGATTTGCTTTATCATTCATTGTTCTGATTGGTTTTTTTTACCTTGCTACTAACTCACATATAGGTGCAACTCAGTCATACAATTACAACAAGCGTCTGTTGTATTTGTACAATTCCACTAAGAATATATATTTCATAAAAGTAGAGAAAATAAACAATAATCTTACGGTTGTCTTTTTATTTTAAGGGTTATGGAAGTTAAATTTAATTTTAGTTAAAAACCCTAGAATGGGAATGATGAAATGACTTGCTCGCAATTTCATAATTAAGCTTTACTCAACCACCAAACACATCCATAAAATAATATTTTTTGCTACCTTCGTAAAAAATGTTAGACTTATGAAACAATTTATAATCATCGCTCTTTTAGGCGTTTCGTTATTGGCTTGTAATGATACTAAACCCAAGGACGATAGATTTAGAATTGTAACCACCATTTCCATGATTACGGATTTGGTCGAAAATATTGGGGGAGATAAAGTGGTGGTGCAAGGTTTAATGGGAGCCGGCGTAGATCCACACCTTTACAAAGCCAGTGAAGGAGACGTTTCAAAGCTTGCAAGCGCTAATATGATTTTTTATGGTGGTTTACACTTAGAAGGTAAATTGGTGGAAGTTTTTGAGAAAATGCAAAGACAGAAAATCAATACGGTAGCGGTTTCTGATGCGCTAGATAAAAAAGATTTAATTGGTTCTAAACTTTTTGCGTCGAATTACGATCCTCACATTTGGTTTGATGTGACGAACTGGGAAAAAATTACGGTTTTTGTAGCCGATCAACTTTCAAAAGCTCAACCAGAACATAAAGCTGTTTTTAAAGCAAATGCAGATGCCTATTTAGCAAAATTGAAAACTTTGAAAGAAGAAATAGAGGCAGAAATAGCAATACTTCCAGTAGATAAACGTCGCCTGGTTACCGCACATGATGCTTTTAGTTATTTCGGACGAGCTTACCAGTTCGACGTTGTTGGTTTGCAAGGATTATCAACAGCTACCGAAGCCGGTGTGCAGGATGTTCAAAAAACCGCAGCTTATATTATCGACCATAAAGTAAAAGCAGTTTTTATAGAAAGTTCTGTCCCAAAACGTACGGTGGAAGCTTTGCAGTCGGCGGTAAACTCAAAAAACCATCAAGTTGTAATTGGCGGAACTTTATTTTCTGATGCTTTGGGAAATCCGGGTACACCGGAAGGAACGTATATTGGAATGTTTAAATTTAATGTTTATACCATCGTAAGCGCTTTAAAATAATGGAGAAAATAGCAGTTAAGGTAGACGATCTTACGGTTGCGTATAACTATAAACCTGTACTTTGGGATATTGATCTAAAAATTCCGGAAGGCGTATTGATGGCTATTGTTGGTCCAAATGGTGCTGGTAAATCCACCTTGGTTAAAGCAATTTTAGGAATTCTGAAACCCATTGCGGGCAGTGTAAGCATATTTGATAAACCTTATGATACGCAACGGAAGCATGTCGCCTATGTTCCGCAAAAAGGAAGTGTAGACTGGGATTTCCCGACAACGGCGTTAGATGTGGTAATGATGGGAACTTACGGTAGTTTGGGTTGGATCAAAAGACCGGGAGCTAACGAAAAGAAAAGAGCTTTGGAAGCGCTGGAAAAAGTCGGCATGCTTTCGTTTAAAAGTCGGCAGATTAGCCAGCTTTCTGGTGGGCAACAGCAGCGTATTTTTTTAGCTCGGGCTTTGGTGCAGGATGCTTCCATTTACTTTATGGACGAGCCTTTCCAAGGCGTGGATGCCACAACCGAAGTTGCAATTATCAATATTTTAAAAGAACTCCGTAAGGCAAATAAAACCGTAGTTGTGGTGCATCACGATTTGCAAACAGTGCCTGAGTATTTTGATTGGGTAACTTTTTTAAATGTGAAGAAGATAGCAACCGGACCCGTAAAAGATATTTTCAACGATGATAACCTGACGAAAACGTACGGTATCAATTACAAGGTGAGTATTCAGAAATAGCATGGATATACTGGAATATAGCAGACTTGTTTTTAGCGATTATACGTTGCGGACCATTACTTTAGGAACTGCCGTTTTGGGTGGTGTAACCGGAATGTTGGGCAGTTTTGCCGTATTGCGGAAACAGAGTTTATTGGGTGATGCAATTTCTCATGCGGCTTTGCCCGGAATTGCATTGGCGTTCTTGATAACCGGATCTAAAGATACCAATGTGCTGTTAATTGGCGCTCTACTCAGCGGATTGATTGGAACTTTTTGGATTCGAGGAATCACTACAAAAACACATTTAAAATCAGATACGGCATTAGGACTTGTTTTGTCGGTTTTCTTTGGCTTTGGAATGCTGTTGTTAACTTTTATTCAGAAACAACCGAACGCCAACCAAGCAGGCTTAGATAAATATCTTTTCGGTCAGGCAGCTACATTGGTTGAAAGCGATGTATGGTTGATGAGCGTGGTAACCGGTCTATGTTTATTGGTGCTTTTGCTTTTTTGGAAGGAATTTAAAATTTTACTTTTTGACAAAGACTATGCGCATACTTTAGGTTTCAATACCAAATTTATCGATGTTTTAATTACGAGTTTTATTGTACTTGCCATAGTTTTAGGATTGCAAACGGTAGGAGTGGTGTTGATGAGCGCCATGCTTTTAGCTCCCGCTGCCGCAGCGAGGCAATGGACAAATAGTTTAGGAGTCATGGTGCTTTTGGCTGCCATTTTAGGTGCGAGTGCTGGGGTTTTTGGCACTGCAATCAGTTCCACGCAGAACAACCTTTCTACTGGTCCGGTGATTGTTTTAGTCGCCTCAGTTTTTGTACTTTTCTCTTTTATATTTTCTCCCAAACGCGGACTTTTATTCCGACAGATTCGGTTGATTAAGAACCGGAATGATTTAGAGTTTCAAAAAACGTTGACTTTTATGTACCACATAGTGGAGGACCATGAAGATGTTTTCCATCCACATGCCATTAAAATTCTGAATAATTTTCAAGGCTATAGCAGAAAAGGTTTGCGCCAATTAATCAGTAAAAACTATGTGACCGTTAACGGCGAAATGTGGAACTTAACGCCTGAAGGGGTAGAAGCAGCCACGAATATGTATAACCAAAACTTAAAGGATGACTAGCGCTCAAATAGAAATACAGCTGATAGCGAGTTTGGTTGCGGTTGCATGCGCCATCCCTGGAACGTTTTTGGTGCTCCGTAAAATGGCGATGATTAGCGATGCCATTAGCCATTCCATTTTACCGGGAATTGTGGTCGGTTTTTTTATTACACAAGATCTGAATTCGCCTCTGTTGATTTTATTGGCTGCGTTGACTGGTGTACTCACGGTGGTGTTGGTCGAAAAAATTCAGCAGACTAAACTGGTGAAAGAAGATACGGCTATTGGCTTGGTGTTTCCTGCGCTATTCAGTATCGGCGTAATTATGATTGCCAAGTACGCCAACGATGTCCATCTTGATATTGATGCCGTACTTTTAGGGGAACTGGCTTTTACACCGTTTGATCGCTTATTTTATAACGGAACTGATTTAGGTCCGAAGTCACTTTGGGTAATTGGAACTATTCTGTTGGTTACGTTAGCGCTCTTGTTTGCTTTTTACAAAGAATTGAAGATGAGTACTTTTGATGCTGGTTTGGCAACTTCTTTAGGTTTTTCTCCAGCAATTATCCATTACGGATTAATGAGCGTTGCTTCTATTACAACGGTTGGTGCTTTTGATGCAGTCGGTGCTATTTTAGTGGTCGCTTTAATGATTGCTCCGGCTGCAGCAGCTTATCTGCTGACAACCAACCTAACAAAGATGATTGTACTGGCCTGTTTCTTCGGAGTTTTTAGTGCGATTGCCGGTTATTGGTTTGCCAACTATTTGGATGCTTCCATTGCCGGAAGTATTGCGACAATGTTGGGTTTGGTGTTTTTAGTAGTGTATCTATTTGCCCCAAGCAAAGGATTAATTGCGGTGCTGTATCGCGAAAGACAACAGCGTATCGAAGTTTCTTTAATCACCTTCATCCTACATTTAAAAAATCATAACGAAACCAGAGAACGACATGTGAATCACCTCAACGAACATATCAACTGGCAAAAAGTGCGTAGCAAAACCGTGTTGAATTTAGCAGTCAAAAATAATTTTGTGACAATTGATAACAATATTGTTTCGCTCACCGAAAAAGGAAATGAGTTCACCACCAAGGCCATCAACTACATCGTAACGAATGAAGATGCCCAAATTGAGGACATGAAGAAGGATTTCTTTTTGTTTAGGGGGTAATATATTTCATATAAATTAATATGAAGTTAAAGCCCGGTAGGAGGTTGCCGATCTGTAAGACAAAACCAACACACAATAGGAATGCTCGGCAAAGTCATTTCCATCAGTACAAGACTGCAAGAGGGTAGCTTCTACGAAGCATAACACTTATATAGCACTGAGGTTACAAAGCGGCAGCTCCTAACGGAGCATAGTCATATTCGTATTGCGATATTCTTTTTAGTCCTGTTTATGCTGAGGGGTGATATGTTCTGTATAAATTAATATGAAATGATGTTGAGTTACGAGGAAAATAAGGAGTGTCATCCTGAGGTTTAAATATTTCCCGTAAATCAATATCAATAACATTACTTGTTTGTTGACCCTCTTTTTTTGCTTAAAACATCATTGGTGTTTTTGAATTGGTAATTGAAATCAACCCCTATGGATACTGATATTAAAGCTCCGTAGGAGGCTACCGCTCTGTAAGAAAGAGCTAACACACAATGGGAAAGCTCGGTAGGAGCTACCCATGCCACTTTATCAGTAAAAGACTGTAAAACGGATAGCTTCTAAAGAAGCATAGTACCTATATAGTAGCTTAGTTTAGAGAGCGGTAGCTTCTAACGTAGCAGGGCAATGTTCTCATTTTCGATAGTTTCTCTAGTTCTCTTCATGCTGAGGTTTAATATATTTCATGTAAATCAATGTCAATAACATTACTTGTTTGTTGGTCATCTTTTTTTTGCTTAAAACATCATTGGTGTTTTTGAATTGGTAATTGAGATTAATACCTGTGGATACTGATTTAAAGCCTCGTAGGAGGCTATCGCTCTGTAATACAGAGCTAACACACAACAGGAAAGCTCCGTAGGAGCTACCCATGCCACTTTATGGGTAAAAGACTATAAAAGGGGTAGCTTCTAGAGAAGCATAGTACTTATATAGTAGCTTAGTTTACAGAGCGGTACCTCCTAACGTAGCAGGGCAACGTTCTCATTTTCGATAGTTTCTCTAGTTCTCTTCATGCTGAGGCTTAATATATTTCATGTAAATCAATATCAATAACATTACTTGTTTGTTGATCAATTTTTTTTGCTTAAAACATCATTGGCGTTTTTGAATTGGTAATTGAGATTAATACCTGTGGATACGGATTTAAAGCCTCGTAGGAGGCTACCGCTCTGTAATACAGAGCTAACACACAATAGGAAAGCTCCGTAGGAGGTTCCCATGCCACTTTATCAGTAAAAGACTGTAAAAGGGGTAGCTTCTAGAGAAGCATATGCCTATATAGTAGCTTAGTTTACAGAGCGGTAGCTACTAACGTATCAGGGCAATGTTCTCATTTACGATAGTTTCTCTAGTTCTCTTCATGCTGAGGCTTAATATATTTCACTAAGTACATGACGAAAACTGTATCAGATTGATATCTAGCTTATTGAATCCGGATAACAAACATTCTGAGAGATAATCCAATCCATATTTGAAGACACTTACTGCTCTTCTTCCGT
This sequence comes from Sphingobacteriales bacterium, assembly GCA_038243635.1. Taxonomy (GTDB): domain Bacteria; phylum Bacteroidota; class Bacteroidia; order Sphingobacteriales; family Sphingobacteriaceae; genus Pseudopedobacter. The sequence goes on along the minus strand of JBBSQW010000051.1, from coordinate 7,421 downwards.
GTTTCTTTATCTTAATGGCCTTGATCCGGGAATCGATATAGTCGCCGAGTTTGTAACACCACACAAAGGCAATCATAGTTAACAGGATAAGTTTTTCCAACCTGTCCAAAGCGGTCACATGGGTATCTTCTATATTGAAACCGCTCGATTTCATCGCTTTGAAAAGCGTCTCGATCTGCCAGCGCTGTTTGTAGTAATCCAATGCCTCTCTGGGCTCGTTAAGTGAAACAAGCATGAGGGATTCTACCTTTCCATCTGTAATGGTTTTTACACCAGAAAGATAGCAAAGTTGTCCATGCATCCTCACAATTTGTTCATAATGCCTGAGCTCATTGATCTTCAGGTTGTTGAACAAATGCCAAGCGGTTATCTCCAATTGTTTTCTGGGCAAGAATATCTTGAAATTATTCCTTATCCTGATATGGTACCTGATATTGTTCTCGTTAAGAAACCCCAGCCAATCTTTCCCGATAAACTCTCTGTCTGCCAAAAGACAGTTGATACAATCTTTCCCGAACCAATCGATAAAATCATTTATCAGCGCTATGCGTTCGTTCATATTAGAATTGCCTCTCTTGTCGAGCATCTTGAACACCAGTGGTATGGCAACGTTTCTATAACTTATACCGAGCATCAGGATATTGATGTTCCCCACTCCAAATTTCCAGTTGGTCCTGTCCATTACCAGAACGAAGGAGTTCTGCTTTGGAAGAAGTTTGAAAATCAGCGTAGCTACCAACTTCATGGGCAGTTCTGCCTCAGCCATAAAGCGCTGTATCCGTCTAAAACAGCTATCGGCCAAGGATGCGGAGGCAAATCCAGAAGAAAGTTTGGAGTAGTTGACCGACTTTACCTCGCATAGCGCTGTTATGAAAAGACACATGAGGCGTATCCTTGCCAGGTTGAGTTCTCCTTGGAAATGGCTTGTAAACACGCTAAGCAATTGCGTATCTTTAAGGTCTAGACTGGTATTCGTTTTTAAAGACATTATGTGGTAATAATTCTTTAATATACTGGATAGCAGCCTATTATGCAAATAATTAATTGATTATTTTGCTCATTATCAAGCAGTTGCAATTTTCGTCATGTACTAAAAAAAATTTCATGTAAATCAATATCAATAACATTACTTGTTTGTTGATCATCTTTTTTTTGCTTAAAACATCACTGGTGTTTCTGAATTGGTAATTGAGATTAATACCTATGGATACTAATATTAAAGCCCCGTAGGAGGCTACCGCTCTGTAATACACAGCTAACACACAATAGCAAAGCTCCGTAGGAGCTACCCATGCCACTTTATCAGTAAAAGACTGCAAGCAATTCACCTTCAATAAAATCGAAAACTAAACGATATAAAAAAAATACACGCTAATTATTAATGTTCTGATACCTTTGGGGTTTTGCCCCGAGCTGATGTATTTGGAAGAATTAAAGGCCAATAATAATTTGGTAACATTAAGGTAACATTGGAGCGGAATTCTTAGACGATTTTTGCACAGGAAAAAGCGAATAGAAATATGGAGCAGATTTATGTAATAATGTTAATTGCTTTAGGTGTTTTAGCAATCCTAGATTTAATGGTTGGCGTGAGTAACGATGCGGTTAACTTTTTAAATTCTGCTGTAGGTTCTAAAGCTATTTCATTTAGAACCACCATGATTGTGGCTAGCATTGGCGTTTTGGTGGGCTCCATGTTCTCTAGCGGGATGATGGAAATTGCCAGGAGCGGTATTTTTGTTCCCAGTATGTTCAGCTTTACGGATGTGATGATTATCTTTTTGGCGGTGATGATGACTGATATTATATTATTAGACATTTTTAACTCCTTAGGATTGCCAACTTCCACTACCGTCTCCATTATTTTTGAGTTATTGGGTGCTGCAGTTTGTCTGGCCCTCTATAAAATAGTGGCCTCAGATGACACTTTTAGCAATTTAGGAGCCTATATAAATACAGCAAAAGCCTCGGCAATTGTATATAGTATTTTGCTTTCGGTGTTGCTGTCCTTCTCGGTTGGTAGCTTGGTACAATACATTTCGAGGTTGATTTTTACTTTTCATTACGAGAAAAAGCTAAAATATTTCGGTGCTATTTTTGGTGGCGTTGCCATTACGGCTATCACATTCTTTATTTTAATTAAAGGATTAAAAGGAGTTTCGTTTATATCTGCCGCTCAATTTCAGTGGATCAATGAGCATCAGTTCTTAATTTTAGGCGGAAACTTTGTTTTCTTTCTTTTACTTTCTCAATTATTAATCAGCTACTTTAAAATCAATATTTTAAAGGTCATCATTCTTGTCGGGACTTTTGCTTTAGCACTTGCTTTTGCAGGGAACGACTTGGTTAATTTTATTGGAGTGCCTATTGCAGCGTTCAATTCTTACGAGATTTTTAACGGCAGCGGTGTGTCTGGTGATGCTTTTATGATGGGAGCCTTGGCAAATGACGACATTGTAGCTCCATTTTACTTTTTATTGTTGGCTGGTGTGGTTATGGTGATTACACTTTGGACGTCAAAGAAGGCCAAGAGTGTGATTGAAACGGGCGTAAACTTATCACGACAAGGAGACGGTGTGGAAAAATTTACACCGAACACTTTTTCGAGAGGTATTGTGCGCTTAGGTGTTTACATTGGTCAGGGAATTAATTATTTCTTACCAAAAAAGTTGCAGATCAAGATTGATAAGCGATTTGAAAATGTTAAAGTAGTAACTAAAAAATTAGAAGATGAGCCTGCTTTTGATATGGTACGGGCATCTGTAAACTTGATGGTTGCCAGTATTTTAATTGCAATTGGTACGTCTATGAAGTTGCCGCTTTCTACCACCTATGTTACGTTTATGGTGGCAATGGGAACTTCATTTGCAGATAGAGCGTGGGATAGGGAAAGTGCGGTTTATAGAATCGCAGGTGTTTTTAAAGTTATTGGAGGTTGGTTTTTTACCGCAATCATTGCTTTTATCATGGCGCTAGTGGTTGCTTATATTTTAAAAGTTGGGGAAGTATTCGCTTTTGTAGGATTGCTGTTGTTGCTAGGGATTATGCTTTATAAAAGTTCTAGAAAACACAAACAGAAAGTGAAAGTTGAAGCAGAAATAAAAAGTTTGCGTAAGGAAGATATTGGAACGGTGAATGAGATGATTAAAGAAAGTTCCGCACAAATTTCAAAAGTTTTCCGCAAAACGAGTGCTTTGTACGGCAACTTGGTTGATAACTTAGGTTTGCATGATTTAGCCAAACTAAAAGAGAACAAAAAAGATCAAAAGAAATTAGAGAAAGAGGTTGACGAGTTAAAAAGCAATGTGTTTTACTTTATCAAAAACTTGGATGATAACTCCGTAGAAGCAAGTAAGTTCTACATCTTGATTTTAGGTTATTTGCAAGATATGGTTCAGTCGATCGACTTTATTACGGCAAATAGTTATTCGCATGTAAATAATAACCACAAGCAGCTGAAATTTAATCAAATTAGAGATCTAAAAACCATCGATAAACAATTAGAGCAGCTCTTATTATTGTTGGAAGACAGTTTTAAAACTGAAGACTTTTATAAGATTGATCTTATTTTGAACGAAAAGGATGCGGTTTTGGATACTGTTTCTGAACTTATTACCAAACAAATTAAAAGAATTAGAACTACCGAAACCAGTCCGAAAAATAGCAAGCTATATTTCTCTTTACTGTTGGAAACCAATGATTTAGTGAAGTCTATTATGAATTTGTTAGAAATATTTAAAGAGTTTAATAAGCTTAATAAGAAGTAGGGTTTATTTTGACTCTGATTGAGAACTTACAATTTTAGGCGGCGAATTGTTGATAAGGTAAAGGCTGTTTATCTTTTCTAGACAGCCTTTTAATAGCCTTTGCGTTTGTAATGGATATTCTATTTTTGCCCCGTTAGGAATGGTTGTTGATACTAGGTTTTCTATTATTTCAATAAATTTTAGGATTATTTGACTCTTAAGCGATTGGAGAGAAATCACTTTTTTGCAGAAACCTATTATTTTTGCGTATCAGATCAAAAAACAAAGCTTTATGGATATTCATAGAACAAAACACTGGATTAAGGTTTATGCGGTAGTTGCGGTATTGTTACTTACCAGTTATTATGCGTTAAACTTAGCGGTTTTTGATTCATGGGGAGCGTATCTTCCTTTTATGAAAAAGCTAAGTATGAGCTTGTTTCTGATAGCTTTGATTTTTTTGATAAGTAAGATATTTACAAGGATGATCAACATCCAAACCGATTTGCAGGGAGACCGTTATAATCTGTTGCGTATTATTCGGTTTATGGCCATTGTGTTGAGTCTCATCGTTGTTGCTTCTTTTTTATTCCAAAACCTATATGCGGCCGCGGTTAGTTTTGGTTTAATTTCCTTGGTGCTCGGTTTTGCATTGCAGGCACCTATCGCTTCATTTATTGCGTGGGTGTATTTAGTTTTCCGACGCACATATTTGGTTGGAGATCGTATTCAAATCAAAGGATTTCGTGGTGATGTGATATCGATAAGTTATCTAGATACTTCAATTCTAGAATGTAGCGGAGACTATTTGGGTAACGATAGAAGCAGTGGACGGGTAATTCGTTTTCCCAACAGCTTGGTGCTTAGAGAAGAAGTTATCAATTATTCAGGTCCAGAAATTCCATTTATATGGAATGAGACTCCGTTTCAAATAGCATATACCAGCGATTTACAGTTTGTGGAAACCTGTTTATTGACTGCTGCCATTAAAGACTTTGCAGAACTTTATCCGCAGCTTGCAAGCAAAAACAATGGGCAATGGGAGCCAGCCGTTTATTTCAGGATAAATACTTTCGCTTGGATGGAAGCCGTGATTTCTTATCCAGTAGAACCAAAAGACACCACCGGTCGTAGAAATCGTATTTTGAGATATGCATTGCCGATGCTGAATGAGTCGCCAAATAAAGTTAAATTCCCTGAAGGCGCACTGCGGTAACAAATTCAATATCGTTTTAAATTTTTTGAGGTATAACTTTTAAAAGTAATAAATTTTGTTTGAAAAGGTGCTGAATATTCCTTAACCAGTTTTTATTCGGTTGAAAAACCAAAGCTCAGCGACATACAGAAACTATCGACCTGCTTTTTGGGCAGGGAACGCCCACATTATTTAAAAAACATTTATTTGGTATAAATATTGGACGCCAATTATAATGCGTTTATTTGCTTAAACATTAATTAACCCGAACGTTTAAATGGATTTTATAGATTATTACCGTGTTTTAGGCATTGATAAGAGTGCATCGGAAGCTGATGTTAAAAAAGCGTACCGAAAGATGGCTCGAAAATATCACCCTGATATAAACCCTAATAACAAAGAAGCAGAGAAGAAATTTAAGGAGATTAATGAGGCCAACGAGGTGCTGAGCAAGCCCGACAATCGAAAAAAATACGATAAGTACGGCAAAGACTGGAAGCATGCCGAGCAGTTCGAGCAGGCCGAACGTCAGCAACAAAGCCAGGGGAGAGGAAGGTCGCAAGGACAAAACCCTTTTCAAGGTGGTGGTTTTGAGGGTGGAGATTTTTCTGAGTTTTTTGGTTCTATGTTTGGTGGAGGAAAATCTGCAGGTAATAGCAGACAGTCCAAGTTTAGAGGTCAGGATTTTAATGCAGAACTTGAACTGGATTTGAGAGATGTTTACGAAACCCACAAAAGAACACTTACGGTTAATGGCAAGAGTATTAGGCTAACAATACCAGCAGGCGTTGTAGACGGGCAGGTGATTAAAATAGGCGGCTATGGTGGTCAAGGTTCAAATGGGGGAACAAGTGGCGATTTACACATCAAATTTTCAGTTAAAAATTCAACAGCTTTTAAAAGAGATGGTGATAATTTGTTAACTACGGCAAATTTAGATATTTATACGGCTATGCTTGGGGGCGAAATTACAGTAGATACTTTTAACGGCAAGGTAAAACTAAAAGTTGCACCAGAAACAGAGAATGGAACTAAGGTTAAATTGAAAGGGAAAGGTTTCCCGGTTTATAAAAAAGAAGGAGCATTTGGTGATTTAATAATTACTTACGAGCTCACCTTACCAAAAGACCTATCAGCAGAAGAAAAAGAACTTGTTCAACAACTTGCTAAACTTAGAAACGATGGCTAAAGAAAACTATATATTGCTTTTAACACTTTGTACAAATTATAAGGTTGAAATAGATTTTATTCGTGACTTAAGCGAAAATGATTTATTGGAGATTACCTATCAAAAAACAGAGCCATTCATTAATGAGGAGGTTCTAACACGTTTAGAGAAAATATTACGTTTACACCAAGATCTACAGATTAACGTAGCGGGGATTGACGCTGTCTTTAATTTATTGGGGCAGGTTGATGATTTACAGGCAGAAGTTCAAAAACTAAAAAATAGGCTAAAGATTTATGAGGATTAATTGAACAGTTAATCGTTAGATTCAAACAAGTCGCAACTATCAGTCTTGGGAAGCAATTAAATAATTATTTTTTTTTACATAAAAACTAAAAGAAGGTACTATATTTGTGACAAATAGATGACACTTTGTTTGGTGTCGTTAACTCATTTAAAAATCTTATAAAAAATAAAAAAGACCATGAAAAAATTTAAAATGTTAATTGCTGTATTAAGCTTTTGCGGAGCTGTTGCTTTCTTAAGTGCTTGTGGCGGTAGTGATAATAGTACTGAAAATACAGATGCAACGACGACACAAGCTGACGATTCAGCAGATGAGGTTGTAGATCCTAACGCGAAAAGTGATAGTAAAGGTGTTGGTAAATTTACAAGTGTGGATGTGCCTGCTACTATTGATGACGCAATGGCAGGAAAAGGTCAGGCGATTTTTGAAACTAAATGTACGCCTTGCCATAAGTTGACTGCTGAGAAATTGGTTGGTCCAGGTTTAAAAAATATCACCAACTTACGTACGCCAGAGTGGATTATGAATATGATTACCAATCCAGAAGAAATGACTAAGAAAGATCCAATCGCGAAAGCGTTGTTTGAAGAGCATTTGATACAAATGGTTGGTCAAAACGTTTCTGATGACGAAGCTCGTCAGATTTTAGAGTACTTGAGAAAAAATGATAAAGGATAATTTTCAAAAGGGAATTAGCTGCTCACAGAAAAACCTGATCAATTTGATCAGGTTTTTTTATTTTGTATTTAACCGTTTTTAATTTTTAGTCAATCTTTACTTTATATAATAATTTTTATTGTTGACTATTAATCTATTACCCGACGAGTAAAATTGTTTGTAAAGAGTCGGAGACTCTAATCCATTTATGAATCCTTAGAGACGCTACGCTTAACTCTAAGGACAGTTGAGGTACCTGAGAAAAAATGATAAAGGATAATTTTCAAAAGGGAATTAGCTGCTCACAGAAAAACCTGATCAATTTGATCAGGTTTTTTTATTTTGTAT
>JBBSQW010000050.1:0-21075 GCA_038243635.1 Sphingobacteriales bacterium | reverse complement strand
TGAGAAAAAATGATAAAGGATAATTTTCAAAAGGGAATTAGCTGCTCACAGAAAAACCTGATCAATTTGATCAGGTTTTTTTATTTTGTATCTAACCGTTTTTAGTTTTTAGTCAACCTTTACTTTATATAATAATTTTTATTGTTGACTATTAATCTATTACCCGACGAGTAAAATTGTTTGTAAAGAGTCGGAGACTATAATCCATTTGTGAATCCTTAGAGACGCTACGCTTAACTCTAAGGACAGTTGGGGCTTTCCATATTCTGTCCAAGCAGGGTCTGTTGCAAACGGCCCTGCGTTTCTCTTAAAAAGAGCCAGAGACTCTGATCCATATGTGAATCCATAGAGACGCTACGCTTAACTCTAAGAAAGGTGAACTTTGCATTCAAGTAGGAGAAATCAAAGTGCTTTCCAAACCAAAAAGGTCTAACCACCTAACCATCCAACCACCTAACCACTTAGTCAAACTAACCACCTAGCCAAACCAAGCCATCACTTCTTCTTTTTGAGGCATTGTAATATCCAACTTCATTTTTTTGCGCATTCCACCTAAATCATTGAATACTTTATTAGGGTTTGCTGCTTTTAAATCTTCTGGAGTGTTAATATTCATTTTATGCAAAACCGGAACCCATTCTGCTGGAATTCCTAAAGCAACAAAGTCATCATCACTGTAAACTTTAGCTTTCTTTTCTGCCCGCATCTGAGGGAAAAATAACACCTCTTGAATACTCTGTTGGTTAGTCATCATCATCACTAATCGGTCGATACCAATTCCTAAGCCCGCTGTTGGCGGCATCCCGTATTCCAGAGCTCTAATAAAATCGTCATCCATTGCCATCGCTTCATCATCTCCACGGGCGGCCAATCTCGACTGATCTTCAAAACGTTCTTTTTGGTCAATCGCATCGTTCAGTTCCGAGTATGCATTGGCAATCTCCTTTCCGTTTACAAAAAGCTCAAAACGTTCCACCAATCCTTCTTTACTTCTATGCTTTTTGGCCAAAGGCGTCATCTCAATGGGGTAGTCGGTAATGTAAGTTGGCTGAATCAATTCATGCTCCACTTTTTCTCCAAAAATAGCATCAACCAGTTTCCCTTTGCCAAAACTTGCCTCAACTTGTATGTTCATGCTTGTGCAAGTGGCTCTTAACGCTTCTTCATCCATTTCAGAAACATCCACATCTGTGTATTTCAAGATAGAATCATACATAGAAAGTTTCTCGTAAGGGCCAGCAAAATCAATGGTATGTTCGCCAACTGGTACTGCCGACTTCCCGGTAGATGCGATAGCCACTTTTTCCAAACATTCTTCCACCATCGCCATCATCCATATATAATCTTTGTAGGCCACGTAAATTTCCATAGCCGTATATTCTGGGTTGTGTGTACGGTCCATTCCCTCGTTTCTAAACATTTTACCGAATTCGTAAACGCCATCAAAACCTGCTACAATTAATCTTTTTAAATACAGCTCGTTCGCTATACGCAAAAACAACGGCATATCTAACGTGTTATGGTACGTATTGAACGGTCTTGCGGCCGCTCCACCGTGTACGGATTGTAGAATTGGCGTTTCAACCTCCATCCAACCTTGGCTGTCAAAATAATTGCGCATAGTGCTAATTACTTTCGAGCGGGTTTTAAAAATCTCCTTATATTCAGGATTAACCGTTAAATCCACATAACGCATTCTGTAACGCATTTCTGGATCCGTAAAACCATCGTAAACGTTTCCTTCTTCGTCACGTTTAACAATTGGCAACGGTTTTAATGATTTAGCAAGAACTTTAAATTCGGTTGCGTGTAAAGATATTTCGCCGGTTTGCGTAGTAAAAACGTAGCCTTTAACGCCAATGAAATCACCAATATCCAACAGCTTTTTAAATACCGTATTGTATAAAGTTTTGTCCTCGTCAGGGCAAACATCATCTCTTCTGATATAAACTTGCAACCTGCCAGTCGCATCTTGTATCTCTACAAAAGATGCGTTTCCCATAATTCTACGTGTCATTATCCGGCCAGCAATGCTAATGTTTTTATAAGCAGTTTTTTCTCTTTCGTAGTTGGCTAAAATATCCTTCGCATTCGCGTTAATGTGGTAAGCTTCTGCTGGGTAAGGGTCAATGCCTAATTTTCTTAGTTCGTTTAAAGACTCGCGTCTTTGTATTTCCTGTTCTGAAAGTGCGCTCATAAAACTTAAAATTTGCGCAAATTTAAGCTTTTAAATCTTTATTTAAATTTTTTAGTCTTTTTGTGAGGTGTATTATAGTAAAAAACAGAGTAGAGGTTTTAGAAAATCATCATTTGGGCGTTTTAACACGCTAACCGCTCATACTGCACAGGCTTTAATCACAAAAGCCGGTATCCGCTTATATCGTTAACGCAAAATCTTTCTTTATTAAGAAAGATGAAGGATTAAAGAACAAAGACTAATGCAATAAGAGTAATTAGGAGATAGTCTGAACCAAGGTCTTTGACGTTTGCGTCCTCGTGGTTAAAAAAACGCCCAGCGTTCAAAATGTTAAAGGCTCTTGTCTAAAATAAAAAACTTAACTCTGTAACTTCTGTGAAAAATTTTCGTGACCTCTGTGGTTAAAAATCCAGGGCAAGATTTAAAAAACCTTACTCCCGCCCAAATTAACAATTATACCAAGTGTAAATACAGAACTTCCAGCGGTCATAAAATCCCTATTCTTTAAGCCAAAGTTACTTCCCGTAGTGTATTGCAATTGAAGGTTCTCATTCAGTTTTAAGCGAGTAAAAAATACAGGTTCAATAAAAATATTGTCTTCTAAAGGTTGCGCTATATTATTTCGGTCAAATTTACGCATGCTTACATGGCTAATTCTAAAGATGGTTCCATAATTAAGGGGGAATTTTTTAGAGAACAACGTGATAGAGTTTTTTTCTTTGGTGCTGTAGTTTACTTGCAGAAACGATTTACCAAACTTAACTTTTTGCAAATCTGTGGTAATACTTCCATTGTCTTCAAAAGTGCGATAAGTCCGTTGTGTTGAACCTGTTCCTAAACCACCATAAACTTCTAAAATACGACTATTGTCTTTCCCAAATGTGGTGTAATAGCCGGCGCCAACTTCTACTAAATCCTGACTGAAGTCTTTCTTTCGTTTGGATTGATCAACAAAAGATCCGTTAAATAATACACCAACATGGTCAGAAACTGCGTAGGCAGTATTAAAACTTAAATTACCTTTTAGCGACACATGGCCCGAAGCATGAATCTCGTTTTTCGCACTCAACATTGGACTGTTAGGTACATTTGGCAAGTAAACCGATGAACAGGATGCTAAAAATGTAGCCGAAGTAATGATAAAAAAGTAAGTACTAAATCTAAAATTGAAAAGCATATAGGCTAAACGTATAAATTCTAAAATATTATTTTGACAGAGACACTATTTTGATGCCAAACGAACTTTTAACCCATCAATTCCTTCATCAACTTATCAAAATCAGTTTTTAATTGTGCGTAGTTTTCTTCTAGCGTAGCAACTCTTGCTTCCAGCTCGCCCACAGATTTTCTTGCGGGTTCGGCAACGCTATCATCCTCATAATTTAAATCTGGTTCACCAGCAAATAAATGAACAAATCTAGCTTCTTTTTGTCCAGATTTTTTAGGTATTTGTACAGTAAAAGGTGTTTCATCGCTAGACAATTGTTCTAAAACTTCCTGTACATCATCCAAGCTTTCAAACTCATATAACCTTCCCGAATTGCTGTTGATTTCTCCAGGCGTTAAAGCACCGCGTAAAAACAACAATGCCATTACTGCAACTTGAGAAGGAACAACTGGATATACAATCGCAAAATTATGTTTGTATTTCGTTGCTCTGCTACTGCCACCAGTTGCGGTAGCAGTTAAACCCTTCTTTTTTAAGCTATCCAAAGCCAAAATTACTGTCTCATCATCATACTCTACTACAGGTTTTCTGGAACTTTTTTGGTTGCATGCTGCCGTTAAACTGTTCAAAGTCATCGGGTAATAATCTGGCGTAGTTTTGCTTTTTTCCATTAAGGCGCCTAAAACTCTAATTTCTGTACTGCTTAGTATCGGTAAGGCTTTGTTTTGTTCCATTTCGTGATTTTGGTTTTGTAGGTAGAAAGTACTAAATATTATCTTGGTTGTTGAAAAATTTCTTAAATAACAGGTGCGAGATTGGAAAAATCATAAATCCTGCTACAGCAAATAAAATAAATGAAACCCTTAAATTAAATGCATGTGAAATATAACCTATGATTGGCGGACCAATCAACATCCCAGAAATGGTGTAAGTGGTGATAATGGATAATGCCATTCCGGTAGAGTATTTGTCGGATTTGCCAGCCAAGGCATAGGTCATGGGAACAATTGATGCTGTGCCAATTCCAATTAATGCAAAGCCGATTAATCCGCACCATATATTTGGGAACGATATTGCTAAAAGAACGCCCGCCAATATGCTAAACGCACTTATTGTGTAATTTCTACGCATCCCTATTTTAGCGATAATTGATCCCGATAGAAAGCGGAAGCCAGCCATAAAAGTCATAAAAGTAAGGTAGCCATAAGTAAAGATTGGCGTTTTGATTACTTCCTTAAAGTAAATACCACTCCAATCAAACATGCCGCCTTCACAAACTGCGGCACAAAAAGCAATTAATCCTAACATAAAAATAAAAGGATCTGGCTTGCCAATGATTATTTTATTGCCAGATTTGGGTTTGTCGTTTTTAATTAGAAATGGATAAGCACTTGCACACGCAATAATTACGATGACAGCAACCATGACTAAATGTAGCTGAATGCTAATTTGATAATTTAGCAATAAAGTGGTTAACGCTGCACCTAAAATGCCTCCTGCACTCCATAAACCATGAAATGTGCCTAGAATATTTTTTAGAAATTGTTTTTGCAAGTGTACGCCTTGTGTATTTAAAGAAAGATTTAACGTTCTAGTTGTAAAAGAAAATAAAGAAATACCAATTGATAACACAAATATGGAATTCGCATTTCCAATCAGCATTAAAGAACAGGCGTTTAAAAAGATAGATATAATGAGCGGTTTACGGCTGTTAAATTTAGAAACCAACCAACCCGAAAAGGGTAAACTAATTAACGAACTAATAGGCATTAAAATCAGTAAAGAGCCTAACTCAGCATCGTTCAATTGAAAGTGTGCTTTTATATCAGGAATACGGGATGCCCAACTCGCAAAACCTATACCAATAGAAAAGAAAATTAAACCTATAAAAGCTCTTTGTTTATTTGCGGGTAGCATTTTAGTTTTTTTGCAAATATCCAGTTTTGTAACAAAAGAATTAGCTTTTATTAAATTTTAATCGATTTCAACTTCTGCATTATACATGTGGTCAATGTAATCAAGGTATTTCTTTTCGATAACCTTCCGTTTCGGTTTCATGGTGGGAGTGATGTCTCCGTCTTCGATATTGAAAGGATTTCTTTTTACAATAAAGTTTTTGATTCGTTCAAATTTTGCCAATTCTGGCGATAGTTTCTTTAGATCTTCGGCAAACCATTTTATGATATTTTCATCATCTATAAACAAGTCAGGCTGATCAAAAAATGAATCTTCTAATTTGAATGTTTCTTGTAAAGTCTCTCTGCTTGGTGTAATAATAGCCGTAACGTATTCTCTTTTGTCGCCAATTAAAAATACACTTTCAATTTTCGGACTTTTTAAGTAGGTGCTTTCTACCGGTGTTGGATAAATATTTTTTCCATAAGCGTTTACCAACATATTTTTAATTCTATCGGTAATTTGTAAGTTTCCTTTAAAAAACCTACCCACATCACCGGTGTGGAACCAGCCATCTTCGTCAATTACCTCGGCAGTTTCTTCCGGCTTATTCAAGTAACCTTTCATTACGCAGTGCCCTCGCACACAAATTTCACCTTCCTCGCAAATAAAATCTTCGTTAAAAGTTTCGTGAGTTTGAATGTTGATGAACCTCTTGGTCTCCACATCTTGTATTCCAACTTCAATTCCTGGAATTACTCGTCCAACCGTTCCGTAAACTTGGCGGTGGTATTCTGTGACCGACATTACTGGTGATGTTTCTGTTAAACCAAATCCCTCTAATATTTTGATTCCTAAATCTCCAAAAAACTCACCTACATTTTTAGGAAGCGCAGCGCCTCCAGAAATCATAAACTTTAGTCTTCCACCAGTTTTCTCCTTTATTTTGCTGAAAACAAGTTTTTCTGCAATGCCATGTTGAATTGAGGTGAAAATGCTAGGTGTTTTGCCAGCTTCTTTTATTTCACGATATTTTTTTCCAGTTTCTAAAGCCCACGTGAATATTTTAGCTTTCGTTCCTCCTGCCGCAGTACCACTTTTGATAGCTTTATCGTGAATTTTTTCTAACAAGCGAGGAACACAAGACATTACGGTTGGCTTTACTTCGCCCATATTTTTTGCTAACAACTCCAAGCTTTGCGCAAATGCAATTTTACAGCCCATGGCACAACAAACATGATAAGTAGCAGTACGCTCAAAAACGTGAGAGAGAGGTAAAAAAGATAGAAACGTTTCGTGGTTATCGATAACAGGGATTTGCTGTAAGCAAACTTTTACGTTCTCTACAAAATTAGCATGCGTAAGCATTACACCCTTAGGCGTTCCAGTGGTGCCAGAAGTATAGATTAATCCAGAAATATCGGATGAATGAATTTGCGAGCGTCGTTTGTCAATCTCTGTTACATGTTTGGGTAAAGCATCCTTGCCTTCTTTAATAACTTCGCTTAAACTGATAATTCCGGCATTGACTTTTACTTGTTCAGTGATTTTTACATAATCATCAAAAATCGGAATAATCCTCATTAGCTCTGGGCAATGATTTGTAATTTTTAATATCTTTTTGAGTAAGAATGGGCTACCAACTAAAATAGTTTTAGCTCCTGAATCTAATAAAATATATTCAATTTCAGTCTCAGAAAGGGTCGGGTATATGGACGTGTTTATGGCGCCAATCTGCTGTAAACCTTGGTCGTAGAAAACATATTCGGGACAGTTTTCAATTATAAATCCTATTCGGTCTCCTTTGTTTATTCCCATTTCTAGAAAATAGGCGCTTATAGCATCCGCCTTTTCTAGCGTCGTTTTAAATGAAATTTCTTCCCAAACTTCTTTTTCTTTACTAAGTAAAAAAGTGTCCTCTGCCGAATGTATATTTTGGACAACGTTTCTTAAAAGTTGCGGAATGGTAGTTAATGTAGAGATATTATTCATCTTAAAAGAGCTAATTGGCGTTATAACGAAATAACAATATTAGTCTATTTATATAAAAATACAAAAGGGCATCTTAAAAAGACGCCCTTTTGTTAAAATATGTAAAATGAAGCTATACAGAAAAACTTTCTCCACACCCACAAGTACGAGATGCATTGGGATTAATAAAATTAAATCCTTTTCCATTTAAGCCGTCAGAAAAATCAAGCTCGGTTCCGGCTAAATAAAGAAAAGATTTCATATCTAAAACAATTTTCATCCCCTTATCTTCAAATTCCTGATCGCCTTTTTGAGCTTCGTTATCGAAATCCATATTGTAAGACAAGCCAGAACAACCGCCACCTTTCACAGAAACACGTAGGAAATAAGACTCATCCAAACCTGTATCTCTAATTAGTTCTTCTATTTTGATTTTTGCTTTATCTGTTATTGTTACCATTTTTTAAAGTATTGAGATTTGCGTGTTGAGTATAGCGTAATTTACAAAGTCTCTATACGCATTACTCATATCGCAATACAATTAATGATGTGATTTCTCTAATTCAATAGCTTCCATTCCGTTTTTAACGCGGTAATCGTTAATTGCAGATTTAATAGCGTCTTCTGCCAAAACAGAACAATGGATTTTTACTGGTGGCAATGCTAGCTCCTCAACGATGTCCATATTGTCAATCGTTAAAGCATCATCGATACTTTTTCCTTTTAACCATTCTGTAGCTAAAGAAGAAGATGCAATTGCAGAACCACAACCAAAAGTTTTAAATTTAGCGTCGGTGATCATGTGATTTTCATCGACCTCAATTTGCAAACGCATCACATCACCACATTCTGGTGCGCCAACTAAACCTGTTCCAACGCTTTTTTTTGCTTTATCAAGTGTACCAACGTTTCTTGGGTTGCTGTAATGATCAATTACTTTATCTGAATATGCCATGTGTTTATTTATTACGCCTCTTTAAAAAAGGCTTATGTTTTACTTATTTAATATTGTTGACTTTTTTAAGACTGCGTTCTAATGTGCTGCCCACTCAATAGAGTCAAGATCTATGCCTTCTTTAAACATTTCCCATAACGGAGAAAGTTCTCTTAAGTGATTAACTGCCTTTAAAGTATTTTCAATAGCGAAATCAACTTCTTCTTCCGTTGTAAACCTTCCTAATCCAAAACGGATAGAAGAATGCGCCAAATCGTCAGATAAACCTAAGCTTTTTAATACGTAAGATGGTTCTAAAGATGCAGAAGTACAAGCAGAACCCGAAGAAACCGCCATGTCTTTCATTGCCATCATCAAACCTTCTCCTTCAACATATTTAAAAGAAATGTTTGCTGTATGTGGCAATCTGTGCTCCACGTTTCCGTTTATGTAAGATTCTTCCAAAATAGTTAAACCGCTTTCTAATTTATCGCGTAAAGCAGATAACCTTTTAGCTTCTTCTTCCATTTCGTTATAAGCAAGCTCGCAAGCTTTACCCAAACCTACAATACCTGGAACGTTTAATGTACCAGAGCGCATTCCACGTTCGTGACCGCCGCCATCCATTTGTGATGTAACTTTAACTCTCGGATTCTTTCTTCTAACGTACAATGCGCCAACACCTTTTGGTCCGTACATTTTATGTGCAGAAAGTGCTAACAAATCAATACCGTCTTCAATTACGTTTACTGGTATTTTACCAACCGCTTGTACTGCATCTGTAAAATATAAAGCACCATGCTTGTGCGCTAACGCAGCAATTTGTTTAACTGGTTGTATTACGCCAATCTCGTTATTAGCATACATCATGGCAACCAATATCGTTTGATCTGTAAATGCTGCATCTAATTTATTCAAATCAACTAAACCGTCAGATTCAACATCTAAATAAGTAATATTAGCGCCTAATTTCTCTAAATGTTTACAGGCATCTAAAACCGCTTTATGTTCAGTAGTTAAGGTAATGATATGGTTACCTTTTTCTTTGTACATTTCATAAACACCTTTGATTGCCAAGTTATCAGACTCGGTTGCACCTGATGTGAAAATGATTTCTTTTTCTGATGCGCCTATTAATTTTGCCACTTGTTCGCGGGCATAATCCACACCTTCTTCTGCAGCCCAACCAAAAGGGTGGTTTCTACTTGCTGCGTTTCCAAATTTTTCTGTAAAGTAAGGCAACATTGCTTCCAGCACTCTTGGGTCTAACTGAGTAGTCGCATTGTTGTCTAAATATATAGGGGTTTTTAACATCTTATTTAGATTTGATTTAAATACATCGCAAATGTAAGGAAAAAGTTCTTCAGCACTATAATATATGTTGGCTAGAGCTTGGAGAATTGGTCATTAAAATGCAATTTTGAAGACTTTTGTGTCACGAATTACGCGGTTAAGACAAACACCCGTATAATCGTTATTCAACATTATTTAAGTTTAGTTTGCACAATAATGTTTGTGTGATTGATGATTACGGGTAGAGTTACTGTTTGTTAAAATGAGGGAAGACGACTATTTTAATAATTTTCAATTCGTGTTTGCGAAGTTCAATAATAATTTAATATATTTGCACCTCCTAAAAATTAGGTAAAGAATTAAGAAATAGCATGAAAAAAGATTTGCATCCATCGAACTATAGATTAGTTGTTTTTAAAGATATGTCTAACGAGTATTCTTTTATCACTAAATCTTGTATCAACACAAATGAAACTGTTAAGTGGGAAGACGGAAACGAGTACCCTTTAGTAAAACTAGAGATCTCTCATACTTCACACCCTTTTTACACTGGTAAAATGAAATTGGTTGATACTGCAGGACGTATTGACAAATTCAAAACACGTTACGCTAAAAAATAATCTGAAAAAAGATTTACAATATATTAAGTCCCTTCTTGAAAGTTGGGACTTTTTTTGTTTTTTTGCACTATGACAATCATTTTTTTTGATGATCAATCTCGTGAAAGCCTACTGCCGCTAACCTATACTCGTCCGGTTGCTGATTTACGAATTGGGATAATGAAAATTTCCGAAAAGTGGCTTTTTCATTATAAAACAGCCGGTTTTTATCAAACACAACCTTATTTACAAGATAAGTTTCCTTTAAAAACGAGTAAGAATAATCTATTTATAAACGGTTCCGTTTGCCCTAATAAAGCGTTGCTTATCGCAATTGATGCTTTGAAAGACGGAGAAGCTTTGATAGGCGACGAAAATTGTATTGCGGTAAGAACCAAAAAACAAGAAATTAATTGGGCTAATCTAAGCGAGTTTAAAAGCGTAGCCTTTGATGAAATACTTCTTAAGATAACGTATCCCGAAGATTTGTTTAAGTTTAATACTGATGCAATGCGAGCGGATTTCGATGTTTTAACAGCAGGAAGGGTTTCACAAAAGCTGAGTGAAACAAACATTGTTATTGGTGATGATATTTTTGTTGAGGAAGGAGTTATAGCCGAGTGCAGTACTTTTAATACCAAAACAGGTCCTATTTATTTAGGAAAAAATAGCCAAGTTTGGGAGGGTTCGCATATTAGAGGAGGCTTGGCTTTATGTAATGATTCTCAGATTAAAATGGGAACTAAAATATACGGACCAACAACCATAGGTCCAAATTCAAGAGTTGGCGGTGAGATTAATAACGCGGTGATTTGGGGTAATTCTGCTAAAGGACACGAAGGTTATTTAGGTAATTCGGTATTGGGCGAATGGTGTAATATTGGCGCAGATACCAACAATTCTAACCTAAAAAATAACTATGCCGAAGTAAAACTTTGGGACTATACAAAACAACGTTTTCGTAAAACTGGTCTACAATTTTGTGGACTGATTATGGCCGATCATGCTAAGTGTGGCATAAATACTATGTTTAATACGGGTACAGTAGTTGGCGTGGGTGCTAACGTTTTTGGTGCAGGTTTTCCAAGGAACTACGTAGCTGATTTTGCTTGGGGTGGCGCACACGGTTTTGAAGTTTATAGTATTGAAAAGATGTTTGAAACCGTTACCAAAGTATTTGAGCGACGCGGGATGATGTTTAGTGAAACAGAAAAAAATATCCTAACCAATATATTTAATAATACAATACAACACAGAAGATTTTAGAATTATGAGAAAGAAAATTGTAGCAGGAAACTGGAAAATGAATAAAAATTATACCGAGGGATTATCTCTTTTTTCTGAGGTGGTTAACATGGTTAAAGACGAAATTAGAGGAGACCAACAAGTTGTTGTTTGTGCACCATATATCCATTTACATAGTTTGACTGCTTTAGCAAACGGTCACCAGCAAGTTAGCGTGGGTGCGCAAAATGCCCATCAAGAAGAGTCTGGTGCTTATACAGGCGAAATTTCTGCTTCCATGTTAACTTCTGTTGGTGTTGAATATGTGATTTTAGGTCACTCTGAACGCAGACAGTATTTTGGAGAAGATAATGCGCTATTGGCAAAGAAAACAGATATTGCTTTAAAAAACGGTTTGAAACCAATTTTTTGTATCGGTGAGACTTTGACTGAAAGAGAAGGTGGAACTTATTTCGATATTGTAAAATCTCAATTAGCAGAAGGAACTTTTCATTTAAGCGAAGCAGATTTTAGTAAGTTAGTAATTGCTTACGAGCCAGTTTGGGCAATAGGTACTGGCGTTACGGCAAGTTCCGCACAAGCGCAAGAAATACATGCTTTCATTCGTAAAGAAATTGCAAGTAAGTATGGCGAAACGGTAGCGCAAAACACTACAATTTTGTACGGTGGTAGCTGTAACCCAAAAAACGCGGACGAGTTATTTTCTCAAGCGGATATTGACGGTGGATTGATTGGTGGTGCTTCGTTAAAATCAAGAGATTTCGTAGATATTGCTAAAGCGTTTAATAGCTAAGTATAAAGCCTAAAAGCTAAGGTGGAAAGCTTAAAATATCTTTATAGCTTAATTAAACTTCAGACTTTCAAAAGGTTATTACCCTACAAAGCCCGAACGATTTTTTCTTTCGGGCTTTGTTAAAAATTGTACCGTTAAGCTTTTGGTATTCAGTCTTTTACTTTTGGTCTAAAAACTACTGTTCTTCATAATGGTAAGTTAAGCCACCATCAATAAAGTAAGTGCTTCCGGTTACATAACTAGCATCCTCACTTGCTAAAAAGGCAACAATTCCAGCAACTTCATCTGGGGTTCCCATTCGTTTCATTGGAATGTTTTTTAATAGTGCATCCATTTTTGCATGGTCTGTCATCACCTTTTTATTAATGGGTGTGGCAATGGCGCCGGGTGCTACATTGTTTATTCTGATATTTAGGGGCGCTAATTCCGTAGCAAGATTTCTCATCAACATCTTTAAGCCACCTTTACTGGCGCAATATGATGCAAAGTGAGGGAATATAATTTCTTCATGTACTGAACTCATATTGATTACCACGCCACCCCGGTCTTCTTTTTGACAAAATTTTACAAAAGCTTGGGTGCCGAAAAAAGCAGCTTTCAAATTTGTGTTCATCACTAAATCGTAATCTTCGGGTGTTACATCCCAAAAATTTGCATTTCTCTCTACCCCAGCGTTGTTTACTAAAACGTCCAAAGAGCCGAAGCTGGCAATAGCTTCATTAACTAATGCTATTACATTTTCTGGTTTGCTAATGTCCTTATTAATCAATTTGACTCTGCTTCCATATTGCTCAAGTTGTTCAACCAAGATTGGCTCGCAATTGTCAAATTCTAATCCGTTTAGAATAATATTTGCACCTTCTTCAGCAAAACGTATAGCGCAAGCTTTTCCTATTCCAGATGTGCTGCCGGTAATTAAAATGTTCTTGTTTTCAAATCTATTCATCGCTGTTTTTAATGAATTTGCGCAATAATTTTACCAATTAATACGTCATCCGGTAATTTTAACATTATATAACATCAATAACTTTCTGAAATTTTTGCTTCTGAAAGGTTCAAAAGCTTTTCAATTGCCCAATTATTTGTGGTTATTTGCATTTTAAATTTTAAACAAAAAAATGAACTATAAAGAGCTGGTTTTTACGGTAAATTCTTCAGAAAGCTATCACACGGATATCCTTATTGCAATGTTGGGCGAAATCAATTACGATACTTTTGAAGAAACAGAAGGTGGATTTAAAGCTTATATAGCTGAATCAGACTATAACGAAGAACTCTTAAAAATTACGATAGGAAACTATACGGAAAATTGTGAATTTACTTATACGGTTAACCATGTGGAACAACAAAATTGGAATGAGGTGTGGGAGAGTAATTTTGAGCCGATCGAAATTAAAGATCAAGTTTATGTTAGAGCTACTTTTCATCAGCCTAAACCTGTTTTTAAGTATGAGGTTATAATTGACCCCAAAATGTCTTTCGGTACGGGACATCACCAAACTACAGCGATGATTATGGAGTACTTGTTGGAAACTGATGTGGTTGATAAAACTATTTTAGATATGGGCTGTGGGACGGCAATTTTGGCAATTTTAGCGAGTAAATTAGGCGCTAAATCTTTAATGGCAATTGATTATGACCCAATTTGTTACGAGAGCACTTTAGAAAACGCATCACTAAACGCTATCAGTAATTTAGAAGCGTTATGTGGGTCAAAAGAGGTTATTCCTAACGAGCAATATGAGGTGATTTTAGCAAATATCAATCGTAATATATTGCTTGACCAGATTGAAAGATATTCACAAGTTTTAGTTCAAGATGGGATTATATTTTTCAGTGGTTTTTACGAAGAACCGGATTTGCAAATGATTAGTGAAGAAGCTGGTAAATACGGAATTAATTATGTGAGTCACAAGAAAAAGGATTTGTGGGTTGCTGCAAAGTTTATTAAAAATTAAAACATGAGGGTTCATTTTATAGCCGTAGGTGGTGCCGCAATGCATAATTTAGCAATTGCTTTGCATTTAAAAGGATTTAATATTACTGGGTCTGATGATGCCTTTTACGAGCCATCAAAGAGCAGACTAAAAGCACATGGTATTTTGCCCGTTGTTGAAGGTTGGCACCCTGAGTTGATTACTAAGCAGCTTGATGCAGTAATTTTAGGAATGCATGCTCGAATTGATAATCCAGAACTATTAAAAGCGCAGGAATTAGGTTTGTGCATTTACTCCTATCCAGAGTACGTTTACCAGCAATCTATTGATAAAAAAAGGATTGTAGTAGGAGGGAGTCATGGTAAAACAACCATTACTTCAATGATTTTACATGTGTTAAACTACTATAATAAAGCGTTTGATTACTTGGTTGGGGCGCAAATAGCCGGCTTTGATAATATGGTGAAATTATCTGATGCTCCATTAATTATTATCGAAGGAGATGAATATCTAGCTTCGCCGATTGATAGAAGACCAAAATTTCATCTTTACAAAGCGCATGTGGGTATCATAAGCGGTGTGGCTTGGGATCATATTAATGTGTTTCCAACCTTTGATAATTATAAAGAACAGTTTAGCCTTTTTATAGATACTATTGAAGAGAATGGAACCTTAATTTACTGTAAAGAAGATGAGGTTTTGGAAGCTTTAGTTGCAAAACATAAATTTAAGCGGACTATTAAAATTATTCCTTATCAAACGCCACTTTACAAGATAGAAAACGGAAAAACCTACTTATCTGCAAATAGCAATGATAGTATTGAGTTAAACGTTTTTGGAAGACATAATTTATTGAATTTAACAGCTGCAAGATTAGCTTGTGCGGAAGCGGGAATCTCTGATGAAGATTTTTATAAAGCAATAAGTTCTTTCAAAGGAGCGGCTAAACGATTGGAACGTTTAGGTGAAACGTCACATAAAATTGTTTTTAAAGATTTCGCACATTCCCCGTCTAAATTAAAAGCCACGGTTGACGCCGTTAGAGAACAATTTCCTGATCGGCCGTTGATTGCATGTATAGAATTACATACTTTTAGTAGTTTGAACGAAGATTTCTTAAATGAATATAAAGACACAATTAATGGCGCAGATTTTGCAGTTGTGTATATTGATAAGAAAACTTTTGTTGAAAAGAAGATTAAACCTTTTGAAGGCAAAGATGTCATGAAAGCGTTCGGGAATAAAAAATTAAACTTTTATGACAATCCAGATGAACTAAGAATTCACCTTGAGACGTTTGAAATGAAAGATTGTAATTTGCTAATGATGAGTTCGGGAACTTTTGGAGGTATTGATTTAGTTACATTGGCAAAGTCTTTTCTTTTTAAGTAATTAAAAGTTTAGTTTTGTGTGTTCTCAGTTAGCGTTCACATTATTGAGTATAAATTTAGGGTAAAAAACATGAAATTATTAGGAAAAAAAATCAGATTACTTAGACATCAAAAAGGATGGAGCCAAGAAGATGTTGCTAAACAGCTTGATATTTCTATACCAGCTTTTTCAAAAATAGAAACCGGCATCACAGACGTTAATTTGTCAAGGTTAGAGCAAGTTTCAGCACTTTTTGATATGTCTGTAGTCCAATTGTTAACATACAACGATCCTGAGCAGGAAATTAAAAATGCTTCAGACTTAGAAGTAGCGGTTAAAAAGTTACAAGAGAGAGAGACGGAAGTAATTGATCTTCAGAAAAAAGTTATCGAGCTTTACGAAGAAATACGTAACTCAAAAAGTTTTGTTTAAGGTGTTAGTTTCCTACTTGTCAACGTATAGGAAGTCTTCTTAATACCCATTATTTAATAATAAATACCTCAAGTTAAAATTAAATAGTTTTAAACTTTAAGGTATAAAAGGGAGCTGTCTTTGTTAAGAGACAGCTCTCTTTGTTTATAATAAATAAAAATTTCGCAATATTAAGTTAAGTGTGAAAATCATTTTTATACAGGCTGTTTTTTTTGGGAACTACATTAAAATATTTTTTTTGGTTAAATATTTCAACCAATATTGGTATTGGTGGAATATATTGTTTCCTTCTGGAACCATACCTTAGGTGTTGGCAGAGAGAAACCTAGATATGCTGCTTTTAGATTCGAAGATTTATTGTTGCCGATATCTTTAAAACTACAAAACATTAATATTGCTCAGGCTTTTAATAAGTTTTCTCGTAATTGTAATTGCGTGTTTATTAATAAACTATTTAAATATTCTTATTCAAGTTATTGTTTTAGCAAATCTGATATAGAAGTTCTCGTCTAATAAGATACTAAAAGACGGTGTGATCAAAAAAGAGCCATTGATTTACTCAATAGCTCTTTTTTGTTAAGTTTTATAGGAAAATTTCTTAAATGTAACCCAAAATCTTCATTACCTGTTTACTATTTTGTTCCTCACCGAAAACTTCGTAGTTAAAAGTTTCATCTCTATTTCTACGGATGATCACCTGTTTCGGAGAAGGTAACAAACAGTGATGGATTCCCCCATAACCACTTAAAACTTCTTGATAAGCCCCAGTGTTAAAAAAACCTAAAAACTGAACTTTACGTGTCTTAGGCATAAATACGTTTCCTACGTGAGCTTCCTGATTGTAGTAGTCCTGCCCGTCGCAGGTAATACCTCCCAAGTTTACACGCTCATATTCGCTATCCCAATTGTTAATGGGCAATAACACGTAACGTTGATTCATCGCCCAAACATCTGGCAGGTTGGTAATAAAAGAACCATCCAACATTAACCATTTTTCTCGGTCATTCTGTTGTTTACGACCTAAAACCTTGTATAAAATACCCGAAGCTTCAGCAACAGTGTACTTTCCAAACTCTGTAATAATATCTGGTTCAATAACTTCATGCTCAGCACAAATCTCTTTAATACGTTTTACAATTTCATTAATCATGTATTCATAATCGAAATCAAAAACCAAAGAATCTTTAAACGGCATGCCACCGCCAATGTCCAAAGTATCTAAATGCGGATTTATCTTCTTGAATTTACAATAAAGCGTTACGTATTTCTCTAATTCGTTCCAGTAATAAGGAGTGTCAGATATTCCAGAGTTAATAAAGAAGTGTAAAAGTTTAACCCTAAAATTTGGATTTTTAACGATTTTGTTATTGTAAAAGTCTAAAATATCCTCTAGTCTTACCCCTAAACGTGATGTGTAAAACTGAGAATCTGGTTGTTCTTCTGCTGCAATTCTAATCCCTAAATTACAAGGAGTATCCATTTCAATTTCATCGTCATATAAATTGAATTCCTCTTTATTATCTAAAACTGGGATAATGTTTTTAAAACCGTCATGCAACATATCAATCAAATATTGCTTGTATTGGAAAGTTTTAAAACCATTACAGATTACTGTAATGTCTTTAGTTAATGTCCCCTTTTTCTCCAAAGCATCAATCATCGGCATGTCAAATGCGGAGGATGTTTCTAAGTGGATATCGTTTTTCAGCGCTTCTTCAACAATGTGTTTAAAGTGCGAACTTTTGGTGCAGTAACAATATTTATAAGTTCCGCGGTAATTGTTTTTAATAATTGCAGTTTGAAAAAGAATTTTCGCCTGCTGAATTTTTTTACTGATGATAGGTAAGTACGTAAACCTTAGTGGAGTACCGTAAGTTTCTATCATTTCCATCAGATTTAAATCATGGAAATAAAGTTCGTCATCAATAATGTCAAAACCTTCTTGTGGAAAACCAACACTGAGGTCTAGAAATTCTTCGTAGCTCTGCATTTATTAATTTTTTTTGCAAAAATGTGATTAAATAATGAAAATATATAAGGATTGTTAAAGTTTTACAATATCCGTTCCGTAAATAATTTATTTTTATGATTATCCGTTTTGGACGTATCCCTTCTTTGGTCGGGTCGGGCTATACACTACAATCTTTTTGCGTCTCCTTCGACTCCGCTCAGGATGACATAAAAAAGGATTTTCGTTTCTATCCCTTACGCGTAATTGCACTACCGTTTTTCCAAATGAATCTCTGCCATCATACACCTAGCGCTACCACCACCTATTTTTTCAATGGTAGATATCGGCGATGACAAAATCTCCGCATACTTATTAATCTGTTCAATTTGAGACGCTAGTAAACTAGTTTTCGCTGCCTCACTCATTACCAAAAAAGTTTGGTTAAGGGAATTTCTAACTTCTAACATATTACCTGCAAAGTTGTTCATTTGTTCAAAGTTAATTTCAATCACTTCCTTTTCCGTTTTCGCAAAACTTTCTATCAAGTCATTTCGCTCTGCTAAATCAGGAATACTTTCTAAGCAGATTACTGCAAATTTTTCTGCCACACTCATCATTACGTTCGTATGGTAAATTGGCAACTTGCTTTCATCAACACCATGAAACGAAATCGCTGTATACCCGCTTTCTCTACAAAAAACATCCAAAACCTTTGTATTTGTGCGTATAGATAGACAAGCATAAGCAATTTTATGATCTCTATCTAAAACCATACTGCCAGTGCCTTCCAAAAACTCATCATGGTCTTCAGTAAACGTCAAGTCATTTATCTCTGTAATATTAAACTGAGTGCTCAATACATCCAAAATATCATCTCTACGTTCCATCCTACGGTTTTCTGCCTGAATCGGATAAACGTAAACGCTACCATCTTTATGAAAAGAAACCCAATTATTAGGGAAAATAGAATCAGGTGTGTGTGGTTTTAAAGTGTCATCAATCACAATTACGTTTATATGGTTTAAACGAAGCTTTTTGACAAATTCGTTGAACTCTGCCAACGCTCTTTCATGAACGTTTCCACGCTCCGGACGATGCTCAAAATTATTCCCTTCTGTTTGTGGATTAAAACCAAAAGCGACAGGTCTTATCATTAATATATTTGAAGTGCTTTGCATTTTTTTAGAATTGAGATGTGAGTAGTGAGATATGAGAAAATTAAATAGTCAAGAACAAAGATTAAGGATTAAAGACAAGGCCAAATATCCGCTAAGATTACTGACCATTAAACTAATGACCTAATTAGCCACAATCAACAGTCCTAACAACCTAACCAACTAACAATCTAATAACCTACGATAAAACATCTCTCAAAATAGGCATGCTCATACAATGAAATCCACCTCTGGCTCTAGATAATTCTGCTGAAGGGATTGTGATAAAAGTGTTTTCTAGTGTTTCTGGTTTAGTTCGCCACTTTCAAACTTTTGTAAGAGCTCTTTTACTGGGATTACTAAAAAACCTTTCTCTTTAAAAATGCTGAGCGTAACATCATTTCTATCATATCCGATGACCACGCCTTCTTTTATTGCGAGTAAATTGCAGGAATCTGTCCATTGTTCACGGGCGTCAAACGGAAACTGTTGATTACCAGAATAAATAAATTCTGTCGGTTCATCTGATTTTAAATCGTTTACACTTACATCATCCAATAAATCTTCTACAGATTCAAACTTCCTTGGTTGCGTAATTTTTTCTTTTGTAAACTGAGTCACCTCCACTTTATCCAAAGGCTTATTTTGTATTAAATGGTCTATCGGCTGGTTACCGTTGCCGCGTTTATCTGCTTTGGCAATGGATTCTAAAATCACCCAAATGTTTTTTCTTACTTGCGTAAAAACGGTGTCCATGTGCATATAATCCCGCTTGTTGGGTATTTTAATTACAGTTACCTTTTCAACCACATCTTTTGCAAATAATAATTTAATGGTCTCGTTAATAGCTAAAGCCGATGTTCTTTCACTACAGCCAATTAATAGGTGGTTTTGCGCTGCCACCATCACATCGCCACCTTCTAGGGTGTTTCTGTAATTATCGTCTTCCTCAGCAAGTATAACGTGTTCAAGTGTATCAGGTAACTCTATGATGTTTTCACGGTAGTTTGCGAAAAATGGATGATTAAAAAAAAACATACTTTGCTAAAAGAGATTCTCTAGCTCGAGCTTTTTTCGCTGGTTTGTTCAATAAAATATGCTGATTGATTACTGTTCCAATATCTCTGGTAAAAATGAAATTGGGTATTGGTGCAAAAATCAGTTCGTTTTTATGGATTGCTCCCGAAATGAAAACTTCAGCAAGTTTTGTAGCGGATAGTTCTTTCAGTTTTAATTTCAACTGATAAGTGCAATGTTCAAAAGCACAAACGGCAGAAATTAATTCCATTTTCAGCTTTTCGTCGGTCAAAACTTCTGCAAGTAATTGCTGAATTTCAATCACTTTTGTTGAAGCATGAAAATCTTGATGTGCAGGTTTGTAAAAGTTTCTTTCTGTTAAGCGATCAATGTCGGTGAGTTTTCCTTGTACCTTTCCAGGGTCCAAAAAGTACAGTAACAGTTTTAGGTAATAATCATATTCATTTTTTCTTACCGTGTCTAAATGAACAATATCTTCAAAAAGCCAATCTT
Organism: Sphingobacteriales bacterium; assembly: GCA_038243635.1. Classification (GTDB taxonomy): domain Bacteria; phylum Bacteroidota; class Bacteroidia; order Sphingobacteriales; family Sphingobacteriaceae; genus Pseudopedobacter. Next base: position 604 of record JBBSQW010000050.1, on the reverse strand, counting down.
GAGCCTTAGAAGGTACAATGTTTTCTAATCCGCTATCCGGACTGTGAATCAACAAACAGCGTAACCTGCCAATTTCTGAACTTACACCTAATTTGAAACCTTGTAAAGAATCTTCCATATTTTGAAGCTTGAGACACAAAGCTATTAGAATTTAAATCAAAAATTAAATAGCCCAGAATGATTTTACTTTAATTATTTTTGCCGAATGAAATTTTTACACCAAGCCATTGTTAAGGCTTTCGCCGATACTTTTGATACCGCACTGCAAGAAAATAAAATCAATTTAGAACAAACCAAAAAGGAATTTGAAGGCCATGCAACTTTTGTGGTTTTTCCTTTTGTTAAACATACCAAAAAATCGCCAGAGCAAACTGCCAACTTGCTGGGTGAATATTTACAGAAAAGTTGTGAAGAGATAGAAAGCTTCAACGTAATCAAGGGGTTTTTAAATTTAGTTTTGAGCGATGCTTATTGGCTTTCCGTGTTTAAGACTGAAATAATAGCGGACAGTTTTGGCTTATTGCCTAAAAATGGAGAGAAGGTAATGGTTGAGTATTCATCACCAAATACCAACAAACCTTTGCACTTAGGGCATGTCCGTAAT
>JBBSQW010000049.1:0-23362 GCA_038243635.1 Sphingobacteriales bacterium | reverse complement strand
CTTCCTTTTCCTCAATATCATTGAAATGTATCTAGCCCGACCACGATTATGCAACTTTGCTTTGTTATCGATTAATAATATTTAAAGTTAGTTATTACTCTCATTCTTTAAGATTACAAAGATATGAGCCCGCCCGAACGCCCACATTAAGATACTGATCATCGGACTCTGATTAAGGAGTTAAGAGTGATTTGCTATTTACCGATTATACTTCCTAATGATTAATGAACTAAACGCCACGTTGCAAAGCCTAACCAATTAATAACCTAACCACCTAACAAACTAACACATCTACCTAATATTGCTCCTTCTCATTCGGGAAATCTCCACTTTTTACGTCTTTAATGTAAGACTGTACTGCGCCATTAATTTGGCTGTACATATCTAAATACTGACGTAAGAACCTTGGAGAAAATCCTTTTGTTAAGCCAATCATATCGTTTACAACCAAAACTTGGCCATCACAATGTTGTCCTGCTCCAATTCCAATAGTTGGGATAATTACACTTTTTGTTACCTCCTCTGCAAGTTTTGCTGGTATTTTCTCCAACACAATTGAAAAACAACCAGCTTCTTGAATACGAAGCATATCTTTTTTTAATCGCTCAGCCTCTGCTTCCTCTTTTGCCCTAACAGTATAAGTACCAAATTTATAGATTGATTGGGGTGTTAAGCCTAAATGTCCCATTACTGGAATACCGGCTGCTACAATACGCTCGATAGATTCGGCAACTTCGCCACCGCCTTCTAATTTCACTGCATGTGCACCAGATTCTTTCATGATACGGATAGCAGAATTTAATGCCTCCTTAGAGTTACCTTGGTAAGTACCAAAAGGCAAATCAACCACAACCAATGCTCTTTTTGTTCCTCTAATTACGGAAGAGGCATGATAAATCATTTGATCAAGCGTAATTGGCAAAGTAGTTTCATGCCCAGCCATCACCATAGATGCAGAATCGCCGACTAAAATTGCATCAATACCACCTTCATCAACTACGGTGGCCATAGAATAATCATAAGCGGTAAGCATGGCAATCTTCTCGCCTCTGCTCTTCATTTCCTGCAAACTGTGAGTCGTTATCCGTTTAAGCTCCTTGTGTACTGACATGCTTGTTGATTTTATGAATGATAATTTAACAAAGTTAAAAAATGATTGTGCTTATATTTAAAAAATCAGAAAACATATTAAATATTCCAGTAAAAAATCATAGTTTTGCACCCCGAGATGAACAATAAGAATTCCTTATTTCCTGCACTTACATCCACGGAAGCATCTTCCTTATATTTTCTTTTTTCAAAAAAATCAACAAAAAAATCACATTTTTAAGATGAGCGCATACTACACCAAATTACCAGCAGTACTTCTTTTAGCAGACGGAACCGTCTATCACGGTAAAGCTGCCGGAAAAATTGGAACTACTACAGGTGAAATCTGTTTTAATACAGGAATGACGGGTTATCAAGAGGTTTTTACTGATCCATCGTACTTCGGACAAATTATGGTAACCACCAATGCCCACATTGGAAATTACGGTATTACGAGCGAAGAAGCAGAGTCTGGAGCTATTAAAATTGCTGGTTTGGTTTGTAAAAACTTCAACATTCCTTTCAGCCGGAAACAAGCAGAACAATCAATACAAGATTATTTCCAAGATGAAAATTTGGTAGGAATTTCTGATGTAGATACTCGTGAATTGGTAAGGCATATTAGAGCTAAAGGTGCCATGAATGCTATTATTTCTTCAGAGATTTTAGATATCGACGAGCTAAAAGCTAAATTGGCAAACGTACCCTCAATGGATGGCTTAGAGCTTTCTTCTAAAGTAAGCACAAAAGAGCCTTATTTTGTAGGCGATAAAGAGTCTAAAGTACGGGTGGCTGTTTTAGATTTAGGTGTAAAGAAAAATATCCTTAGAAACTTTTCTGAAAGAGGTGTGTATGCAAAGGTTTTCCCTGCAAAAACAACCTTTGCCGAGATGGAAAAATGGACTCCTAATGGTTATTTCGTTTCAAACGGCCCTGGAGACCCTGCAGCAATGCCTTATGCATTAGATACTGTTAAAGAAATTTTAGGATCTGAAAAACCGATGTTTGGTATCTGCTTAGGGCACCAATTATTAGCTTTAGCAAATGGAATTGGAACGGTAAAAATGTTTAATGGTCACCGTGGATTAAACCACCCAGTGAAAAACATCATTAATGACCATTGTGAAGTAACTTCTCAAAACCATGGTTTTGGAGTTGTAGCAGATGACGTTAGAAACTCTGATAAAGTAGAAATTACGCACATTAACTTGAATGATAAGTCTATCGAAGGAATAAGAGTAAAAGGCAAAAACGCTTTTTCGGTGCAATATCACCCAGAATCTTCTCCTGGTCCGCATGATTCAAGATATTTATTTGATGATTTTATAGCAATGCTTTAAAAATCAGGAAGCCCAATCTTAAAAGATTGGGCTTTTTTGTTTTCTATTTTACAAATATTAAACCCAATACATTATTTTGTGCAACCTAAAAATACGATTGTCAAATGATAAAACCTCTGATTTTATTCGCATTATTGATTATCCCAATTTCAAGTTTCTCGCAAAAAATCACCTTTAAAACTATCGGGTTTAAGTTGGATCCAATTGATAGCGCTAAAATTCAAAGAATGGCGTCTTATGAAGCTAAAATCTTTAATGGCTTATACGATAATCTTTTGAATGACAGCCTTAAGATAACTTTAAACTTATATGGGAAGCGAAAAGATTTTATGAAGCTCGTTTCACAACAAGGAATGCGTGGTTTAACAGAATCAGGATTTTATAACCCAGCAAAAGACGAATCGTATATTTATTTTGAAGGGATAGAAAACCTAAACACGGTGTTACATGAATTGAGTCATGCGTTTTTAAAAAACAATTCTAGATTTTATCCAAAATGGCTTAATGAGGGTTTGGCGGAGTTTTTAGAAACTTTAGAAGAAAACCAATTTGGAATACAAATCGTTTCACAGTCCAGCAGGATAAAGCGAATGAAGGCGTTTCAACAAAACAAAAAACTTGATTTACAAACATTTTTACAAGACCACGCTGCTTGGAGAGACAAGAAACAATTAGCGTATATGTACACTACATCTTACTGTTTAATCTATTTCTTATACAAACGCGACCCAAAGCTGATTTCAACAATGACGCAACTATATAGAAAGGGAAAAACCCATGAGGAAATTTTTAGTCAACTTTTTAATGGTTACCAAAATCTAGAGCGTGGTTTTAACTTTTACTTTAGATAACTCTCTACAAAAAGTTGGGTAACTTTTAGATTAATTTAAATGGAAAACATTTACCAATGGTTTAGAAACGGGCGAATTATCCTCATTTACTTCCATAATATCTGCCATGTAGGCCCACCATTTTTGCACTACCTCTTCCGTACCTATTTGCTGGGAATTACTTTCACCCTGTTTCATTTCGACAGCAAAAAGCGTATCCGTTTCTTCGTCTAAAAAGATAGCATAATCCTTAACTCGGTGCTTTTTGAAAATTGCTTTAAGCTCTGGCCAGATAAAATAATGCCTTTTGATATACTCTTCTTTATTGCCTGGCTTCAATTTCATTTTGAAAGCTACTTTTTCCATAATATGATATCATTTATTTTATTTAAAACGTTTATTTCTGGTGGATTAAAAGACCGCTCTTTTTTTTTCTAGACTTAAATAACAAACACTGTCAAACTCCTTGGTCCGTGTGCACCTAACACTAAACTTTGTTCAATATCTGCGGTTTTAGAAGGACCAGCAATGAATGCACCAAAGCCATAGCTTTTGTCTGCTATCAACTCGTAAGCCTGGTGCATGGTTGGTACAACATCCTCTTTCTTTACAATGAAAGCTAAATGTTGTGGAATAAAAGGCAATAATCTTTCCTGATACAATTCGTCATTCAACCAACATGCTCCGTTCTCCGCCACAGCAAAATGCGTAGGCAAAATCATCAATTCTACATCTGCCAACTCATGATTATTTGAACCCTTATACTCATCAACAATGGCATCTAACTCACGTACTGCTGAAACTATCCGTTTGCCTCCCAAATCAAAATTTTGTTTCAACTGACTCATGATCTGAGCGTAATTATGCACTAAGTAAGTCTTTGCACCAATCCTTTCAACAACGCTGATGAAATTTGCCAAATTCTCAACGTTTGTATTCTTATTTTGATAGAATAAATCAAGATTAGGCAACGGCGTTAATTCCGGTTGACTTTCTTTTACCGCTGCTAATATTTTCTCTCTGCTAGTCATTATCTTTTCTGTTTTTGCTATACCATTCTCCAAAAGATGATTTTGGCACCTCGGGCATATCTCTGTGTAAATACCAAGCGTTAAACTTATTGTTCATTACAAAAGGCGCATATTTAAGCGTTGCTCTGGCTGCTTTTCCACCAAGCCTGTACAATGTTGGTGACGCTAATGTTTTTGCCATTACCTGCATAGCTACTGTCTTTGCCGGATCAACAAACCCTTCTTTAACAATTACTTGTCGCCATTTATACAACTGCTCATGTATGTCTATTTTAACTGGACAAACATTACTACAGGAACCACATAAAGAAGATGCAAAGGGTAAATCTGCGTGAGCCTTCATATCCCAATTTGGAGATAAAATAGAACCAATTGGTCCAGCAATTACACTATCATAACTGTGTCCACCACTTCTCCGGTAAACTGGGCAAGTATTAAAACAAGCTGAGCAACGGATACACTTTAAAGAGTTTCTAAAATCTGGACGGCCCAACTGACGAGTTCTGTTGTTATCTACCAAGATAATGTGCAGTTCTTTGCCAGGTGCAGGTTTTGCAAAATGGCTTGAATAAGTAGTTATCGGTTGACCTGTGGCACTTCTGGTCAATAATCTTAGAAAAACACCTAAGTGATTTCTTTTGGGAATAATTTTCTCAATTCCCATACTTGCAATATGAATATCAGCTAAATGAGCACCCATATCCGCATTTCCTTCGTTGGTACAAACTACAAATTCGCCAGTTTCTGCTACCGCAAAATTAACTCCAGTAAGTGCTGCCCTGCGTGTAAGAAATGTATTTCTTAAACTTTGTCTCGCCGCTTCTGTTAATAATTGTGGATCAGCGTTTCCTTTTGGCGTACCTAAATGAATGTGAAACAGCTCACCTATTTCCTCTTTCTTTTTATGAATACAAGGCAATACAATATGACTAGGTGTTTCGCCAGCCAGTTGAACAATGCGTTCACCTAAATCAGAGTCAATTATCTCAATTCCATTATCTTCTAAAAAATGATTCATGTGGCATTCTTCCGTCAACATAGATTTACTTTTTACCATCTGCTTAACGTCATGCTTTTGAAGTAAACTCAACACAATTTCGTTGTGCTCCTTTGCATCAACAGCCCAGTGAACTACCGCACCGTTAGCAATCGCATTTCTTTCAAAATCTTGCAGATATTGATTTAGGTTTGACAGCGTATGATTTTTGATTTGTGAACCCGCTTCTCTTAACTCTTCCCATTCAGGAATGTTATGCGTAGCAATATCTCGCTTTTGCCTAACAAACCAAAGCGTTTCATCATGCCAATCAACACGGTCTTCATCCTCATTAAACACTTTCGCTCTTTCTGCGTGGTCTGCTACTTTCATTGTATCCCTCCGTTTAAAATTTCTGCGATATGGATCACTTTTACCGAGCTTTTATCTCGGTGTAGTAAACCTTCCATATGCATTAGACAGGACATATCCACACCTGTAATATATTCCGCACCGTGTGAAACATGATCTGCCACCCTATCTTTTCCCATTTTTACTGAAACTGCTTCTTCGGCAACGCAAAATGTCCCCCCGAAACCACAGCATTCATCTGCTCTACCTAAATCAATGATTTCAATATCATCAACCATGTTTAACAAATGGACTGGTTTAGAAAAAGGTGGCGCAGTCAACTCGCTCATCTGCGCAAGCTTTAACCCTCTTAAACCATGGCAGCTTTGATGTATACCTACCTTGTGCGGGAAACTAGCTTTCAAATTTTCCACTTTTAAAATATCAGTTAAAAAGGTAATCAGCTCATAAGTTGTCGCTCTTATCTTCTCCACTTCTTCTGGAAAACGATCATCATGCAAATGATCTTTAATGTGCAAAACGCAACTTCCCGAAGGTGCCACGATATAATCAAATCCTTTAAAATTATCTACAAAGTTACGATCACAGCCACCCGTTAAATGTGCAAAACCCGAATTTGCCATGGGCTGCCCACAACAAGTTTGGTCTTTAGGATACGAAACATCACACCCATATTTTTCTAGTAGCTGCAACGTGGCAATGGCTGCATTGGGATAAAACTGATCAACGTAGCAGGGAATAAATAAAGCAACTTTCATTTTTTAGTTTTTTAAGGCGATACGAAAAGTTTTAGCCCAATCATATCAGTTGGTAAGGGTTTGGTATTCCAATGTTTATGGATAGCCACCGCTGCACCCATTGAAGTTGCTTGCGCCATAGAGGCCGCATAAACTTCGATATTCGGAAATACCATGGCCAATAAATTCATAAATATTTGATTTTTAGAAAAACCACCATCTACAAAAATTCTTTTTACTGTAGTATTTTTCAACACCAATTCTGTGGATTTGTATTGTTTAAAAACAAGCGTAAAAATTAAATAATGATAAGCCTCTGCATCATCTTTAAAATCAGCTAATTGCTTATCAGCAAAGTTTAAATCACCCTCATTTAAGGTATCAAAGTAAGCTGGCAAGCTTCCATCGGGTAAATATTGTTTGATAGTTGGCAACGATAGCTTGATAGTCTTGTACTTTCCAGCTGTGGTGTCAAAATAGGCAACAATGCGTTTTACTTCTTGTTCATGCTCAAAACCAGAAAAAACGCGGGATGCTTTTATCGGCTTTGCTTGATAAGATAAATAACAAAGGCAATCTTTATCTAATTCTGCCTTTGTTAAAGGCTGTTTGTTAAATGGATTTAAACTAATACTCCATGTACCAGTAGATAACAGGATAAAGGGCTCTTTAAAGCTTTCAATGTACGGGATTAAAGCCGCAGAACTATCGTGTAGGCCAACACCCGTCAAGTAATTTTCACTCGGAAAGGTCGATTGCATTACCTGATCACCAGGGAAAATTGGCGCTAATTTATCAAGTAAACCTTCATTGTAAACCCATTGGTGATAATCCTGCTTTTCAAAATTCCAAAAGTTGGTATGGCAACCAATGCTAGTAATGTCACTGTGCATTTCGCCGCTAATGATGGAACTCATGTATTGCGGCAAATGCAATGCATATTTTATTTTTTCAAATAATTCTGGCTTCTCGTATTTAATACGGTACAACTGCATTCCAGAGTTTAAACTACCCAAAACTGGCGAAGCGGTACTTAAAGCAATTTCTTCTTCGCCACCGTACATATTATAAAACCGTTCTTTTAATTCTTTCGGGTACTCTTTTAGGTAATTATACAGCGGCGCTAAAGGTTTTCCATGCTCGTCCACATATACCAAACTTGCGCCGTAGGTTGAAAAATTTATAGCCTTAATATCGTATTGCTTATTTCTTAGAACCTCATGTAATGAGTCAAATACCGAAAGCCTTAAACTTTCCAGATTTTCGCAAGTGTCGCCATCCTCGTCTTTGGTTTCTATAAACCTTGCCGTTCGTTCAAAAACTATCTTATAATCTTCATCAAATAAAAACAGTTTCTTATTGGTTTTTCCAATATCAAATATGGCTATAACAGGGATTTTCATTTTTAGTTTAGATTTGAGATGTGAGTATTGAGATGTGAGTAGCTCGACATGACGGTAAAAACAATGACATATCATGGCGTTTAAACACGCTATTCGCTCATACGCACACAGGGCATTAGGCTCTTGGCCGGTATCCGCTGCTATCGTTAACGCAAAAAGGAATGAAACATGAGATCTAGAGACTTTACAGGCTCTCATATCTCAAATCTCATTTCTTATATTTCCTTTTACAGACCTGTTGCTTTAGTTTCTGAACCTCTCTCTTCAATTAAAGCTGCTCTTACTTTAGCCGATCTAAATAATTTTACCGGATCTAATGCTCCACCACGCTGTAATCTTGCCTCTGCAACTAAAGGGCGAACATCTGTACGGTAAGCTTGTTGTAAAATCTCTTGTGCTAAGCTCACATCGTTCTTTTGTTGTGCATCTTTTAAAGCTTTTCTATCAACCAACAATGCTTGAGCGTAAGCCATCATAATTGCTTCTACAGATTGCAATAAATCTTCCAACGGATCCTTGATGTTGTGCGAAGCATCAATCATCCAAGCCAAACCAGATGCATGGTTCATTTTAGCATGATCCATCCCATCAACCAGTTCGCTAAAGATTAAAAATAATTGATAAGGCTTTATAGCTCCGGTTGTTAAATCATCATCACCGTATTTTGAATCGTTAAAGTGGAAACCACCTAACTTACCTTCCATCAATAATAAAGAAACAATTTGCTCGATATTAGCATTTGGTAAATGATGACCTAAATCCACTAAAGTATAAGCTTTTGGACCTAATTTAGTCGAATATAATAAAGACTGACCCCAATCTGCAACCGTAGTTGAGTAGAAGTTAGGCTCGTTTGATTTGTACTCCACAAACATCTTCCAATCTTCTGGCAATGCTGCGTAGATTTCTTTTAAGCTGGCTAAAGTATTTTCAAAAGCCTCTCTAAAATTCAATTGACCAGGAAAACTAGATCCATCTGCCAACCATACCGTAAGCGATTTTGAACCTAAAGCTATACCATGCTTAATAACCTCTATATTATGTGCTACCGCTTGATCTCTAACGTTTTTCTCTATGTTTTGTAGTGAGCCAAACTTATAGCTATATTTTTGACCAGCTTGATCTTGAAAAGTATTTGAATTTATGGCGTCAAATTTTAAGTCCAAAGAATTAGCCAAACTCATGATTTTCTCTGCATCTTCTGGGATATCCCAAGGAATATGCAATGATATAGCACCGCTAGACTGGTTCAACTGATGCAAAACACCAATATCCGCCATTTTTTCTTCTAAACTACTAGGTTCGCCACCGCCGTTAAAACGACCGAAACGAGTACCACCAGTACCTAAGGCCCAACTTGGTATCGCAATTTGGAAATCTTTTAATTTTTGAATATGTGCATTAGCACCTTCATTTTCGTCTAAAAAATTTGCTAATTTCGTTTGATGTTTTGCAGCTAACCCTTCGTTATGTTGCGCAATAAGGTTTTTATCTAATCTCATAATTGGTTGTTATGTTCCCCGAAAAACAATATCATTAATTTAAGAGATTTTCTCTTCATTCCGCCATGTTGAACGATAGTGAAACATCTCACAAATAAGTCTCAAATGCCATATGCAGACTCTACTCGTGAGATTCTTCGTTCCTCGAAATGACGTAGAATAACTTAAATAATCACATTGTCTCAAAAGGAAATTCAAATTTTATATTTTTCCACAATAATTCCTCTCCTTCGGAGAGGTTAGGTGAGGCTTTTATCTTGCAAAAGCCATTGCCACTCCCCCATCAACATTTAACATGTTACCTGTTGATTTTGACAATAAACCACCTGTAAACGCAAAGCAAGCATTTGCAATATCAACAGGAAGAATGATTTTGTTGAGCAATGTTCTTTTTGCGTAATAAGCTGGAAGTTCTGCTACGGTAATTCCGTAAGCTTTAGCTCTTCCTTCTGCCCATCCACCTGCCCAAATATTACTGTCGCTAATTACAGCATCTGGGTTAACTACGTTTACTCTGATTCCAGCGGCGCCTAACTCAGCAGCATTTAATCTGCTTAAATGTAATTGTGCTGCTTTCGCACTCCCGTAACCTGCGTTATTTGGCCCACTAACTAAAGCGTTCTTACTTACAATATTAATGATATCACCACCCATATCTTGCTTCTTCATTACTGTTGTAGCAGCTTGAGTCACCAAAAACTGACCTTTCACTAAAACATTATACAACAAGTCCCAATCTTTCTGAGTGTGACCTTCGATGGTTTTAGAGATTGACAAACCAGCATTGTTTACGATAATGTCGACACCACCAAAGCCTAAAGCGGCAACTCTCATCGCTTCCTCTATTTGAGATTGATCCGTAACATCCATTGTAGCTGTTGCGTAAGAATCTCTACCAAAATCCTTTTTAAACTCTTCGCCAGCTTCACCTAAACGTTCCGCATTCATATCATTCAAAATCACACAAGCACCTTCCTCAACAAATTTGCGAGCAATTGCTTTTCCAATTCCACCTGCACTACCAGTAATCATTGCAACCCTGCCAGATAAAGCTTTTGGCTTAGGCTGACGAGACAATTTAGCCTCTTCTAACAACCAATATTCGATGTTGAAAGCTTCTTGGCGAGGCAATGAAGTGTATTCAGAAACAGCTTCTGCACCTTTCATTACGTTGATTGCATTGGTATAAAACTCTGCAGCAACACGGGCAGTTTGTTTGTCTTTTGCAAAAGAAAACATTCCAACTCCTGGGTAAATAATAACTACCGGGTTCGCATCACGAATTGCTGGACTGTTATCATGTTTTGCAGTGTTGTAATAATCTGCATACATTTCACGGTAAGCTTCAAATGCTGGAGCTAATCTCTCTTTAATTGCAGCAACGTCGCTTAAGTCCTCGTCTTTAGTTAAACTTAAAACTAGCGGGCTAATTTTGGTTCTTAAAAAGTGATCAGGACAACTTGTACCTAGTGGAGCCAATCTGTCTAAATCGTTAGAGTTAATGTATTCTAAAACACGATCATCATCGGTAAAATGACCAATCAAAGAACGTTCGCTTGAGCAAAAACCTCTTAATATTGGTGCTAAATCTGCAGCTTGATTTAATCGCTCTGCCTTAATTAAGCTTTGGATTTTTTGTCCGCCGAAAATAGGTCCTTTTTTACCATAGTTCTGCTCCAAATACTCAGCGCATTTTTCGACTACTTCTAAAGTATTTACATAACTTTCATAAGCTGTATCACCCCAAGTAAACAAACCGTGAGAACCTAACATGATTCCTTTAATGTTCGGATTTTTATCTAAACATTCTTTCAGTTGTAAACCTAAATCGAAACCTGGTTTTTGCCAAGGCACCCAACCAATAGTTCCTCCAAATAATTCTTGTGTTATTTTTTCTCCGTCTTTGGCTGCTGCAATAGCAATCGCCGCATCTGGGTGTAAATGGTCGATGTGTTTAAAAGGTAAAAAGCCGTGTAACGGCGTATCAATAGAAGGTGCTTTTGAAGCTAAATCATAAATACAGTGGTTAAACAGTTCCACCATTTCGTCTTCATGCTCAATACCTCTATATACATTTTGCAAAGCTCTTAATCTGTCAACATATAATGCTGCTAAACCGCTTTTCTTTAAAGTTCCTATATCCCCACCCGAACCTTTGATCCACATAATTTCAGTCTCCTGACCAGTTAAAGGATCTTTTGCTATTGCTTTACATGAAGTATTTCCACCACCATAGTTTGTCAACCTTAAATCTGCACCTAACAGATTTGAGCGGTAAATTAACAATGCTACTTCGTCTCCTGCAAGTTTAGCCGCTTCGGCTTCATCCCACAGGTAGCTTACATGTTTAAAAGAATTTTTATTTAATGACATATTATTTTGATAAAATTGATTCCTATTTAATTGAATTTCCGTAGCCGACCACTAAAACAGAAATTAAGATGATGACGATTCCGGCGATTACCGTTCCCAATGTTTTGGTGCATACACCTTTCCATTCATTTAAAATAAGTCCCCATAAATTGGCGACTAAAATGATAAAGGCCATGTGCAAAATCCACGAACTTGCGCCGTTACCCAAAAGGCTTTCTCCCATTCCGTAGAAGAAAAATTGCAAAAACCAGGTAGTACCTGCTAAAGCTGAGAAAATATAGTTTTTGGTTAATGGCGTTGCTTTGTTTGTATAATCTCCGAAACTTTTATTGCGGAAATTTAAAACCATACACCATATAAAGTTGGTTAACAGACCACCCCACATAATGATAATGTAAGTGACGTTATTTTGATATAAGAATTCGCCTTGGCCAGGATTAACTGATTTCCATGCGTCGTTTGCAACGTTTGCCATATCTTTACCGGCACCAATACCGAATGCAAAACATGCACTTAAAACACCCGAAATTATTGCAACAAATAAGCCCAAACCAATTTTAAACTCCGTGTTGGAAGCGTCTTTTTCTTTACTGCCTAAATCCCTGTCTTTCATGCCACCAGCAACGGCGCACACTATGATTCCTAACAAGCAAATTAAGAGTCCAAGCAATACCAATTGTCCCCAAGTAGAACTTACAATCATACTAATGGAGTCTTTACCAGCTTCTGGATAATATTCGTAAAATATAGATGGAATTAAAGCACCAAATACTGAACATAACCCTAAAATAATGGAGCTACCTAATGCGACACCTAAATATCGAACACCTAAACCATAGGTTAGACCGCCTATTCCCCATAAAGAGCCGAACAAAAAAGTATAAAAAAGAATAGAGCCAGACGCTTCACTAATGATTGTTGCAAAACCGGGAATGGTTAAATACGCTGCCAATGGTGGTACAATTAACCATGAAAAAATTCCGCCTACAATCCAGTAACTTTCCCACGACCATCCTTTTACTTTTTTGTAAGGAATGTAGAAACTTCCCGAGGCAAAACCGCCAAAGAAATGATAAATAACGCCTAATAGTGCTCCCATAAAAATTGTTTAGTCTTTAAGTTTATTTTTGCTTATGCTAAAGTAGCTGGTGTGCTTAACAAAACTGTTATGTACTGTCATGTTTAATGGAAATTATTAAAAGGTTAATGATTTTGGTTGTTATTTGGGCGTTCCTCATATGCTTGCGCTCTAGGCTAAGCTAAGGGCGGGCTGTTCATTCAATACTACACCAGGCATTAGCCGGGAGGCGAATATCCATTTCCATCCCTAACGCAGAATTATTAATTCATTAAAGTTCACCGTTAAATAAATTTAAACAGAAAATAAATTAAATTTCGCTGACATCATCCCTAAAACACGCCTACAATCGATACAGACGTCAATTCTAATTATCAAATATACCTAGAACTGCCTAAGTAGTTATAAAACTATAAGAATAGTTGTATAACTAACGATTTAGTTATATATTTGGTTAATCATTATAAAAAGGATTATGAAGATTAAAGAATTAACAAAAGCAGAAGAACAATTGATGCAGATTTTGTGGGATTTAAAAAAAGCTTTTGTAAAAGAAGTGGTAGATGAATTACCCGAACCTAAGCCTGCGTACAATACTGTAAGTACCGTGATTAGAATTTTGGAAACAAAAGGTTTTGTTGACCATACCAGTTTTGGTAAAAGTCACCAGTACCACCCCATTATAAGTAAAGAAGAATATAAGAGTTTCGCAACCGAAAAACTATTGAATGGTTATTTCGAAAATTCTGTAGAAAGTATGTTTTCTTTCTTCGTTAAAAAAGAGAAAATTGATTTAGCAGAAGCTGATGAGATTATGAAAATGATTGAAAAAATGAAAAATAAATAAATTATGAACTGGACAAGCTATTTAATCCAAGCGAATCTTTACCTAGTGTTCTTTTACACTTTTTACTGGTTCGTTTTAAGAAAGGAAACTTTCTTTAATTTAAACAGGACTTATCTTTTGGCTTCTGCCCTATTGGCGGCTTTAATTCCTTTAATAAGGGTATCGTGGTTAAGCAATTTGTTCTTAGTAAATCCGCTAAACCAAAATTTTGTAAAAGCCACCGTTTTGGTCATGGGTGGCTACGCTTCACCTCTTGAGGAAAGTTGGGCGGTGGGAGATTACATCTTCCTTTTATATGTCGCTGTCACCTTAGCAATGTGTTGCAGATTGGTTTTCAAACTAGTGAAAGTGAATAGCTTGTTGAAACAGAAGAACGAATTAGAAGCTTTTTCATTTTTTAACAAAATCAGGATCGATCAGGAACTACCACAAAAAGGTATTATCGAACAACACGAGCTTGCGCATGCTAAACAACTACACTCTGCAGATGTATTACTTTTTGAGGTTTTAAGCATCGTCAACTGGTTTAACCCCATAGTCTACTTATACAAAAAATCAATCAAACACATTCATGAATTTATTGCAGACGAAGCTGTTTTGCAAACAGAAACAGATAAAAAGCAATATGCGCTTTTATTATTGAGCCAACGATTTGGGGTAAGGGCTAATTCATTAACAAACAATTTTTTCAATTCATCTTTACTAAAACAACGAATACAAATGATTAACAAAACTAAATCCCGAAAAACAGCCATCCTTAAATATGGCTTGTCGGCACCGCTATTTCTTTTGGCAATGGTGTTATCTTCCGCTAAAATTAGCGAGAGCAAAACAATTAGTAAATTTTCTGATAGGGTAAAACCGACAAAGGAAATCAGTGAAATATTGATTCCTGATGCAGTTAGCATCTTGGCAGAATCAGAAACGAATGACCCGAAGTCTAACCAGATTAAATTCTCGGCAAACCAAGATTTAATAGCAGTAGATTACGTTGGAAAACAAATTTCACATTTAACGACGATTATGGAAGTTGCTGTTACAGCTTCTTCTAATGACACCACAAATAATAGCGAGGTATTTACAAATGTAGAAGTATTACCGTCGTTCCCAGGTGGAATAGAAGCCTTTGGGAATTTTTTAGCCACCCATTTAAGATATCCAAAAGTAGCGCATGATGCAGGTGTACAAGGAAGAGTGTTTTGCCAGTTCGTAGTAGAAAAAGACGGAAGTCTAAGTAATATAAAGGTGGTTAGAGGAATTGGTGGCGGTTGTGATGAAGAAGCAGTAAGAGTATTGGCGATTTCACCAAAATGGAAACCAGGTTTACAAAATGGACAGAAAGTGAGAGTAAGTTATACGATGCCTATTTCTTTTCAGCTTACAGACGACAAATCGATTGATAAGCAACTAACTCCGCCGCCACCCCCTCCGCCAATTGAATTATCTTCTAAAGATAAAGAGCTCTACATAATTGACGGTGTTGAGTATAAAGGAAATAAAGACAAACTAAAAGATTTAATAAAACCTGACGAGATTGAAAGTATCAACGTTTTGAAAGGAGAATCAGCAATTAAAGTGTATGGTAACAAAGGGAAGGAAGGGGTTATTATAATAATAACAAAACCAAAGTAATCTACTTTTTTAAGAGCCGATTTTACATGTGGTGCTTTTATTAGACAAAAACTTATGGAGTTTTTAAAGCTTCGTAGGCTTGGTAAATCCATTTCACTGCTATCGTATTTAATAAAAAACCCTTTTCTTCGCACATAAAAAAAACTACCTTGTTGTAAATGAAACTTCTATAAAAATTGAGAGTTTAAAAAATTCTTTTATGTGATAAAGTAATCAATTGATAGCTTTATAACCCATCACTACCAAAATAAAAAATCAGCTAATGAATAAACCTAAATCCCGAAAAACTACCATCCTAAAATATGGTTTATTTGCACCGCTATTTCTGCTGGCAATGGTGTTATCTTCTGCTAAAATTAGCGAGCGTAAAATGGTCAGTACGCTTTCCGAAAATGCAAAACCCCCGAAGGAATTCAGCAAAACACTTTTAACCAACTTTTCTAGTTTCTGACGGTATCAAAAACGATTGAAACGAGGTATAATAAAATACAACATCAAACCAAGCCATGTTTAATAGGAGCAGATTCTGTTGGCAAACCGGCAAATGATAAACCAAATAATTCGGCGGTCGGTGGAGTCTATGTAAGTCGCTATTCTTCAGCAGACACTACAAATAAAATCAAGGCCATTAAGGATGTCGAGGTGTTGCCATCGTTTCGAGGCGGTGTAAAAGCTTTTGGGAAATTTATGTCTGAAAATTTAAAATATCCTGATAAAGCAATGCAAGAAAAAATACAAGGGAAGGTATTTTGCGAATTCGTTATAGAAAAAGACGGAAGCTTGAGCAATCTTAAAATCATAAAAGGAATTGGTGGCGGCTGCGATGAGGAAACCATCAGAGTTCTTTCACTTTCGCCAAAATGGGAACCCGGGATACAAAATGGTAAACCGGTAAGAGTGAGCTATTCTTTACCTATTACTTTCAGAGCTGATTTTTCTGTACATCCACAACCACATTCTTCGCTGGCTGAGATCTTTGCTGATAATAAGAGATTGCTCATAATAGATAGCGCAGAATATAAGGGAGACAGGAGTAAATTAAATGATATTATAAAACCGACTGATATTGAAAAAATATATTTTACAGATGGAGAATCTGCTATAATGAAATATGGGGATCAGGGGAAAGATGGCGTTACCGAAATTTTCACTAAAAAGAAATCGCAAAATAAAAACCAAACCCATCCGAATTAAATAAATCTCCCTAAGCGCACTCCAAATTAGGGAGATTTATTTTATATATATAACCTTACATTGAAACACTATGCATTAATGTCAAAATTACTGGCACAAAAATCGCCAAGCATTTTGAGTATCTCAAACTCAAGCATTACATGCCGAACATCAGCCAGCCAAACAAACTCAAAAACGTTGAAGCAGTTTCTAAACTGCTAGATAGCCAGTTTAAAATTGGTAGATTCCGTTTCGGCTTAGATCCTATATTAAATTTTATTCCTTTTGCAGGTGATGGCGCATCCGCTTTAATTTCTGTAATGCTAGTTTATACCATGTCAAAACACGGCGCCAGCAATAAGTTGATTGCCCGGATGCTTTTAAATGTGTTTATAGATTTCGTTTTAGGAGCAATCCCTATTTTAGGCTGGGTTTTCGACTTTTATTACAAAGCCAACGATATGAACGTAAAACTCCTGAAGGAACATTACACTGAAGGAAAACATACTGGCAGTGCGAAAGGAATAATTGTAGGCATTTTGATTTTATTTCTCATCGTTATTGCATTACTGATTTGGGCGAGCTGGTTAGTTTTAAGTTACCTAATTAGCGCAATAGCTAGTTAATAGTAATGAGTTTGATGTATGTTAATGTTGTGACAATAATAAAAAAATCAAACGATATAACCTAGCCCATTACTTTCCGTATAAGTAACCATGAAGCGTGAAAATTCGGCACCCTACGATATCAACAATAAAATCAACGAAAAAAAGAAAACTATTCAAATAGCATTAGCTTCAATTATAATTGGAGGCCTAATGACGGTTTCGTTTTTTATTATTGGTTTAAAATACTTAGCGTTAGTTGTTTTTATTTTTTGTTTAGTCATGGGTGTGAATGTCATACTATACAAGAAATCTATTTTAAAAGATCCCGGGCTAACAAGCACAATTATAGCAAACATCTTTATTGCAACAGGCATAGCTTTTCAGGGTTTAAAAGCGGGCGGTTGCGTATATTTCTTAGCGTTTTTCATAGGTCTTCCGTTTATCGTTAATACAGCTAAACCCTATAAAAACAAACTCATTGCTTATTACATCATTACAACATTAACTTTTCTTAGTTGCGTTTTATTTATACCTGAAATCAGTAAACTGGAGACTATTTCTACCGAACAATACAGAAATTTACTACTTGTGAACAGTATTGCGGCTCTTGGAATGGCTCTAGCTTTTTCATATAGAGGAATCTTATTTACTCGCAGTTATGTTGTGGCTTTAGTAGAGCAGAAAACGAACATGGAATTTTTGAATGTTGAACTCGTAATTAGTTCTAAAAAATTACAAGAGCAATCAAACGTTCTGCGTCAATTAAACGAAACCTTACAAGCACAATCAGAGGAGTTACAAGCACAATCTGAAGAATTACAAACACAATCTGAAGAGTTGCAGCTGCAGTCAGACGATTTGCTGAACATCAACGGAGAGCTACAACTTGAAAGGGAACGAGCCAACAATGCAAATGAGGCGAAAAGCGTATTTTTAGCAACAATGAGCCACGAGATAAGAACACCTATGAATGGGATTATCGGGATGAATAATCTACTAACTGAAACCCAATTAACAGAGGAACAACGTGAATACGTTCAAATTATTAATACCAGTGGCGATGCTTTGCTCGCTATTATTAATGATATTTTGGATTATTCAAAAATAGAGTCGGGAAGCGTTGAATTAGAGTGTTATGATTTTGACCTCCGAAAAGGATTGGAAGACGTTTTAGACTTATTTGCAACTAAAGCTTACGAGCAAAACATTGATTTGATATATGATATTGATCCAGCTATCAGCAGATCCATTAAAACCGATGGTTTACGTCTTCGCCAGGTATTAATAAACTTGGTAGGTAATGCTGTGAAGTTTACCAAAAAAGGCGAAGTTTTTATTAAGGTATCTCCATTAACAGACTCCTCAACCAAGCAAACCTTGTTGTTCGAAATAAAAGATAGCGGGATTGGAATTGCCAGAGATGAGATTGATAGGTTATTTAAAGCCTTTCATCAGCTCGATTCGTCCACTACCCGTAAATATGGCGGAACCGGACTTGGGCTCGCCATCAGTAAATCATTAATTAATTTACTTGGCGGGAGTATTAGCGTAGATAGCAACCCGTTAACAGGGAGCACTTTTAGCTTTACCATTACAACGGCGTATTGCAAAGACGCTGATGATGATGAGTACGCGAACCTTGCAATGCCAACATCTGTATTGCTTGTAGGTAATAATGAGATCGTTTTAAGCACTCTTGGAATTTGGTCAAGGCGTATGAGGATAAGAACGACCCTTGCAAATTGCAGAAATGATGCCTTACAGGCGATACATGATAACAAAGCCTTCGATTTAATAGTTATCGATCAAAAAATACTTGCAGTGGATAATCAAACGCTCATCTCTCAAATTAGAAGAATTAAGCCAGAGGTTCCGCTCATAGTTTCGGCTTATCCAGGTACTAATTTTTCTGCAGAAGAAGTTACAGGATTTTCTGCCGTCATCTCCAAACCTATAAAGCAAGATCGTTTTTATAAATTAATGGGTTCCTTTAAAGCCGAACGACAGGAGTCTCCGACTGAGTTTAAACCTACATACACAGAAGATTTTGCATTAAATTTCCCATTAAAAATCCTTATTGCTGAGGATAATATCATTAACCAAAAGTTAGCTTTAAAAATACTTAACAAGCTTGGTTATCAGCCCAAAATAGCTGAAGACGGCAAAATAGCCGTAGATATGTGTCAGTCTGAAAAATTTGATTTGATTTTGATGGATGTTTTAATGCCAGAGATGGATGGGTTAGAAGCGACACGCTTTATCCGTCAAAATTTTGAACATCAGCCACAGATTGTTGCAATGACCGCCAACGCCATGCCTAAAGACAGAGAAGACTGTATTAATGCTGGTATGAACGATTATTTATCAAAACCATTTAAAATTGTGGACTTACTGAAAATTCTAGAGAAAGTAGCAACTGAAGAAAGCGAATAACTTGAAATAGATAATTATTGTAAATTAATATTGGTTTCTGATACTACCCACAACTATCAGTATAAACGCTTTACAGTATATCTTTTACGGAAAAACCTAAAAATCCGGTGCATATAGACGGTATGATATCACTTTAACCGTTAACAGCAATCCTTAACATAAGTATCCACTTTAAATGTCTTAAACTCGTTTTAATAATCGAACCCTTGTTTGCAAAATAACTTCTTTACTTAACCTCACTCTTCGAACGAACTAACAAGTCGAGTACGCATTTTAAATTATGCCAAGCGCTTTAATCTACGTTGTCGAAGTCTCTTTATAAAAAAATGCCTCTGGAAAATTTCCAGAGGCATTTTTATGAATGCTAAAGTCAAAAAGGTAAAAACCTAAAATCTAAGCGTTTAATTCTCATGCAAGAGAGACGTTAAAAACCCTATCGATTACGCTTCAGCTGGATTTTTATCTTTATAATATCCTTTTTCCAGTTTATCTCTTACTTCACTAAATGCTTCAACAGTACGTTCCACGTCTTCTAAATTGTGCATAGCCGTTGGAATTAGGCGTAGCATAATTAAACCTTTCGGTATAACTGGGTAAATGACAATGGAACAGAAAATACTAAAGTTTTCTCTCAGGTCCATCGTAATTGCAGTTGCCTCGTTTAATTCTCCTTTTAAGAAAACCGGCGTAACTACCGAATTGGTTGAACCAATATCAAAACCTTTATTTCTTAAACCGGTTTGTAAAGCAGTTGCCACTTCCCAAAGTCTCGCTTTAAGCTCTGGCTTGGTTTGCAATAGCTCCAATCTCTTCTTTAAACCCATTACCATTGGCATAGGCAAAGACTTGGCGAAAGTTTGCGAACGCATATTGTAACGAAGATAGTTGGTAATCTCTTCTGTTGATGCAATGAACGCACCAATACCAGCCATGGATTTTGCAAAAGTTCCGAAGTAAATATCAATATCTTTGGTCACGTTCTGCTCTTCGTGTGTACCAGAACCTGTTTTACCCATGGTACCAAAACCGTGAGCATCGTCAATTAAAATACGGAATTTGTACTGCTCCTTTAATGCAACAATTTCTTTCAGTTTACCTTGCGCACCCGACATTCCAAATACGCCTTCGGTAATTACTAAAATACCACCACCGCTTTGATCTGTTAATTTAGTAGCTCTTTCTAACTGCTTTTCTAAGCTTTTTAAATCGTTGTGTAAGTAAACATAGCGTTTACCCATGTGCAAACGTACACCATCGATGATACAAGCATGAGATTCTGCGTCGTAAACAATTACGTCGTTTCTGTCAACTAAGGCATCAATGGCAGATAAAATGCCTTGGTAACCGTAGTTTAACAAAAAAGCATCTTCAAAGCCAGTAAAATCTGCTAAAGAGCGTTCTAATTCTTCGTGGTGTTTGGTGTTTCCAGACATCATTCTGGCTCCCATTGGGTAAGCCATTCCAAATTCTGCTGCCGCTTTTGCATCAGCTTCCCTAACTTCTGGGTGGTTAGCTAGGCCTAAATAGTTGTTTAAGCTCCACACCAAATGTTTTTTACCTCTGAAATTCATGTGAGGTGCAATCTCGCCTTCCAACTTAGGGAAAGAAAAATATCCATGTGACCATTTTTGGTGCTGTCCCAAAGGTCCCATGTTCTTTGCTATCTTATCAAAAATATCCAAAATGCTATGTTATTTTAATTGTATGCGTATATAAAAAACGTTGCAAATTTACAATTTTTACTAAGATTTAGCAACGTTTATGTTTGTTGGCGTATAAATCAAACAAGAAAGCCATTCTTTTGGGAATGGCTTTCTTGTTTTTTATGGATTTAATCTACATTATCATGTAGAAAAGAATTATTAGGACGTATTTCTGTTTGTCCGTCTTCGTTACTTAAAGTGAAACGAGACACTTGAGATTCTGATGAATGTGGAACTTCATTCAACGGCATTTGTCTCCTTCTATACGCGGGAACGTCTTCCAGTTCTTGCAAACCTGATGTTGAACGCAATTTCATACTTAAATCCTTTAGGCGCAAAATACGCTCTTTAGATTTACGCAATTGCTCTTCCATGGTCTGATCTGTTTTGTTGTCATCTGGAGAAACATACGCCTCTGGAGCTTGCTCTTCTGCAGGAGTATGATCTTCTTCCTCCTCGTCTGCTAACGCAACTGGAGTAAAAACCTCTGGTTCAGAAAACCTCAAATTAAAACCGTGACTATCTTGTTCTTCAACCTCTTCCTCTTTTTCTTCTTCAAATAGTTGGTGTTTCACCACTTTTTCATCAGATTCAAAAGATCTTTGTGGACTTGATTTGAACATTTCGCCAAACAAATCTGCTTGTGGCTTATTTTCTTTTTCTCCCGATTTTAATACAGGAGTATTGTCATACACTCTTTCTTCCTCAACAACTGTTTCTTCTTTTCTAGAAAACTCGTTGATTGGCTTAATTAAAGGTGTGTCTGACGTTAAATATTGTTTTTTAGGAGCGCTTTGTTTGGTTTGCTCTCTTTGTTCTACAGTTTGAAAACCAGTGGCAATAATCGTTACCGAAATATTGTCCCCAAGTTCTGGATCGCTACAGTTACCCCAAATCAAATCGGCAGATAAACCGGCTTGCTCTTGAATAAAATCAGTGATTACACTTACTTCGTCCATCGTAACCTCTTTATCGCCAGAGCTGATGTTTAAAAGAATATATCTTGCACCTTCAATCTCGTTATCTTTCAACAACGGTGAAGCTAAAGCACCTTCAACAGCTCTTAAAGCTCTGTCGTCGCCTTCGGCAGTGAAACTACCCATAATTGCAACACCGCTCTCTTTCATTACGGTACGCACATCTTTAAAATCCACGTTGATATAGCCCGGAACAGTAATAATCTCTGCTATTCCTTTTGCCGCAGTAGTCAGTATATCATCGGCCTGACCAAAAGCTGAACCTAAAGTTAAGTTTCCGAAAATTTCACGCAACCTGTCGTTTGAAATTACTAGGTAAGAATCGACGTATTTCTTCAACTCCTCCAAACCTTCTTCAGCCTGCATTCTTCTGCGCTTGCCTTCAAATGAAAATGGAGTCGTAATTATTGCAACGGTAAGGATATCAAGTTCTTTTGCAGCTTTCGCAATGATTGGACTTGCCCCTGTACCTGTACCACCGCCCATTCCGGCTGTGATAAAAAGCATACGGGTGTTTGACCCTAGCATCTCTTTTAAGTCGTCGATGTTTTCAATAGCCGAGTTTTTACCCACTTCAGGAATAGAGCCTGCTCCCATTCCTTCGGTTAAGCTGGCACCCAATTGTACTTTGTTGGGAATAGGGCTTAATTCCAACGCTTGCGCATCGGTATTACAGATGATGAAGTCCACCCCTGTTATTCCTTGCCTGTACATGTGGTTTACCGCGTTGCCTCCGCCCCCGCCAACACCAATTACTTTGATGATGGAAGATTTTTCTTTTAACATTTCAAACTGCATATCCTTAATTATCAGTTGGTAATCATTTTGATGAATCGATTTTTATCCTCTCTCAATATTAAATAATTTTCCACATTAGTTATCCACAAATGTTAATTGTGTGGAAAACTAGCATATTGTTGAAAATTACTTTAAAAAATCTTGATCAGATATATCGTCTTTAATAAACTTCTTAGTTCCGTCAAGGATAGAAGCGAACAATCCTCTGCTCTTTTTAGGTGCTGCTTCTTGCGCTAAATCTGTCCCTTTAGTCAGCTGACCTTCTTTTTGGTATTCAGATTCTGCTTTTTCAATACCCTTAATTAACAAACCAATTCCAGTTGCATACATCGGACTTTTTAAATCGTCGTAAATATTTTTAGGTAAAGTCTCATTTTTAGCTAAATGCTCATTAGGGTATCCTACTCTACAATCTAAACCAGTTTCAAATTCAACTAATTGGGTTAAATGTTTAAGCAAT
>JBBSQW010000048.1:0-27670 GCA_038243635.1 Sphingobacteriales bacterium | reverse complement strand
GTTGCATACATCGGACTTTTTAAATCGTCGTAAATATTTTTAGGTAAAGTCTCATTTTTAGCTAAATGCTCATTAGGGTATCCTACTCTACAATCTAAACCAGTTTCAAATTCAACTAATTGGGTTAAATGTTTAAGCAATGCGCCTCCACCTGTAATTACAATTCCGCCAATTAAGCGTTTCTCATAACCCGAAGATTTTATTTCGTAATGTACGTGTTCAATAATCTCCGCCATTCTAGCTTCGATGATATTCGCTAAATTTTTAACAGAAATCTCTTTAGGCTCTCTGCCTCTCAATCCTGGAACACAAATAATCTCGTTTTCTTTATTCTCTTCTGCCAAAGCAGAACCAAATTTAATCTTCAACAATTCTGCTTGGTTACGCATTACCGAGCAGCCTTCTCTGATATCTTCAGTCACGCTATTTCCGCCGAAAGGAATAACTGAAGTATGTCTGATGATGCCTTCATGGAAAATAGCAACATCTGTAGTACCGCCACCTATATCTACCAACACAACGCCAGCCTCTTTTTCTTCTTCACTTAATACAGCTTCTGATGATGCTAATGGCTCTAAAATTAACTCTTCAGTTTCTAAATTAGCCTGCACCACGCATTTCATGATGTTTCTAATTGCCATCACTTGGCCAGTGATGATATGGAAATTAGCTTCTAAGCGCACACCGGCCATCCCAATTGGATCTTTAATACCAGGTTCGTTATCAACGGTAAACTCTTGAGGCAATACATGGATAATCTCCTCACCAGGATTCATGGCAAGCTTATACATATCATCAATCAAACGATCGATATCTCGCTTAGAGATTTCGTTAGTCAAATCTTTACGCGTTAGAATTCCGCGGTGCTTTAGGCTTTTGATATGTTGCCCTGCAATACCAACGTTTACAATTTTAACGTCTACGTTTGACTGCGCACTCCCTTCCTCAACTGCCTGTGCAATGCCTTTTACTGTTTTTGCAATATTGGCAACCACTCCGCGGTTTACTCCGGCAGATTCGGCTTTTCCGAGACCTAATACCTCAATTTTTCCGTGTTCGTTGCGGCGACCAACGATTACACAAATTTTGGTAGTACCGATGTCTAGACCGACTACAATTGATGAACTTTTTGACTGTTTAGTTATACCTTTTTCCATGCTAGAGTATATTGTTTGTTGAATCCTGTATTTGCGTATTTTGTTGTGTTGTACTATCCACTTTAACTTCAACCGGCTTCTTTTTAAGCAAAGTTGAATCGCTACGTGTACATACAATTTGACCTTTAAACTTTAAGTTGACGGTATTATAAGCACCCCAACCTACCATTGGTATCGCTTTTTTATAAAACACCAACAGATTGTTAAATTTTTCTTCCAATAAGCTTCCGTCGCCTATAATAATTTTTTGGTTGCCAACCCGTGGTACCAATTCCATGTCTTTATCCGTATTTACGAATACTTGAACAATCTGATCGTTCCATAAAGAATCCTGACTGATGAACTTCGCCGTTGCAAACAAATCTTTGGCCAACTTAGTACGTAAAGTATCAACCTTACCCGCAAAACCTTCGTTTATTTGTCCGTTAGCCACTAAAACCCGGGCAGTAAAATGGTCAGACAAAGGCACTTTCAATCCGTTTTGATCAATGTAAAAATCTTGGCCCGCCATGTTTAAAATTCTTAAAACGGGCACTCTTTGCTTAACGTCTGTATGAATTACACCATCCATATCTACATAAACTTTAGCATATTCAATAAAAGGATTCGCTTTTAGGCGAGTTTCCAAATCCTGAATGTTGATATTACTGATTCTTCTGCCAACCAATAATCCGTTGTTCTCTTTTAAAATTTCATCAATTTCTGCTCGTTCAATAAAAAATTGGTTGCCAGGTAAAACCACCTGTACTTTTTTACAAGTAGTTTCTGCTTTTTTAACCTCGATAAATCCCATAAGCACAACAAGTGCGCTAAGACTGAATACCCAGGCAAAACATGTAAAAACAAACCTCCAATTTATCTTCTTAAGCATTGGCAAGTAACTCTTTTAAGGGCAAAACCAAAGTATCAATATCTCCTGCGCCAACCGTCAATAAAAGTTCTGGTTGCTTCTCCTTAATCAGCCTTAAAGCCGATTGATGATTGCAAACCCTCACGTTTGAATTGTTGATTTTTTCTGCTAAAGCTGCACTTGTAACTCCTGCAATTGGCAACTCCCGGGCAGGGTAAATTTCCATCAATAACAAGTCATCCGCTGTACCTAAAATTTCTGCGAAATTATCTAAAAAATCTCGGGTTCTGGAGAATAAATGAGGTTGAAATACAACGGTCATTTTTTTATCTGGATATAAAGAACGAACTGCTTGAAAACAAGCCTTTAACTCTTCCGGATGGTGCGCATAATCATCTATGTAAACATGATTTTCTGTTTGCACCTGATATTCGAAACGCCTTTTAACTCCTTTAAATGACGTTAAACCTTCCCTAATTTGATCCGGATTGATATCCAAAGCCAAAGCTACTTCTATTGCAGCAACAGCATTTTCTATATTGTGCTGACCGGGCAAACCCAGTTCTAAATTCTCTAAATGGGTAAACGCATTTTTAAAATCGAAATAAAATTTACGATTCTCTATTCTTACATTTAAGGCTTTAGCTTGTGCCGATGTTGATATGCCGTAAGTTGTGCCACTACTAAGTGGTAAACCTTCTTTATAAATTAACTTTCCACCAGCTTTAACTTGGTTAGCAAACAACTTAAAAGATTCATGTAATTGCTCTTCCGCACCGTAAATATCTAAGTGATCTGCATCCATCGAAGTTACTACTGCAATGTTTGGGTGCAAGGTTAAAAAAGAACGATCATATTCATCTGCTTCAAGCACCATTACTTTACTTTCGCCGATGAGTAAGTTGGTGTTATAATTCGTTGAAATTCCTCCTAAAAAAGCAGAGCAATCTACACCGCCAACCTGCAACAAATGCGCAATTAAACTGCTAGTGGTAGTTTTGCCATGTGTACCTGCAACAGCAACTGCAAAAGCATCTTTAGATAAAATACCAAGCACCTGTGAGCGCTTTTGAATGTCAAACCCACCATTTTTAAAATGGTTAAAAACCAAACTATCTTTTGGAATTGCAGGCGTGTAAATAATTAAAGTCTGTGCATCTTTTTGATAAAAAGCTGATGGAATTAACGAAGCTTCATCTTTGTAAGAAACTGCAATCCCTTCTTCTTCCAAGGCTCTAGTTAACGCTGTAGAAGTTTTATCATACCCACTTACTAAAAAACCTTTTTGGTAAAAATAACGAGCCAAGCCGCTCATCCCAATTCCGCCAATGCCAATTAGGTAAACTTGTTTGATGTCGGTTAAATTTATCATTACAGCGCTATTTTAGTTACTTCTTCTGCTATTACTTTATCTGCATTAGCGAAGCCCAATTTTTTAATGTTTTCAATCAATTTCGCACAAAGTTTCTCGTCGCCTAAAACCTTGATAGTTTGCTCTACCAGTTCAACTTCTGCATGCTTATCCGAAATTAAAACTGCAGCTTCTTTACTGAATAACGCATTCGCATTTTTTGTCTGATGGTCTTCTGCCACATTTGGCGAAGGCACCAAAATCACTGGTTTGTTTACCAATGAAAGTTCTGCAATAGTTCCTGCACCAGCTCTTGATACAATTAAATCACTTACTGCATAAGCTAAATCCATACGGGTTAAAAACTCATGAATTTTAATTCCAGCATCTTTTGGCTGGTTTCCGTAACGCTCAACTATAGATTTGTAATAGTATCTTCCTGTTTGCCAAATCACTTGTATTCCTGCTTTATGGAAAGCTTCTATACCTGCCATAATACTGTTATTTAAAGTTAAAGCGCCTAAACTTCCGCCTAACACTAATACTATTTTCTTATCAGCTTCAAGTCCGAAATAAGCTAATGCCTCTTCTCTTTTACCCTCAATTGCTACAGCACTCTCTCTGACCGGGTTTCCAGTCTTAATAATTTTGTCTGCTTTAAAAAAGCGATCCATATTGTCAAACGCAACACAAATCTTCTTTGCCTTTTTACCTAAAAACTTATTGGTGACACCTGCATAAGAATTTTGTTCTTGCAACAAGTATGGTATTTTCTTTAACGATGCTGCATAAAGCAAAGGTCCGGAAGCGTAACCTCCAACACCTACCACTGCATCAGGTTTAAAGTTTTTTATGATCGACAGAGATTTTAAAACACTGCCGATAATTTTAAAAGGAAGAAATACGTTTTTCAGCAATCCATTCCTTTGGAAACCTTGTATATCTAATCCTATGATTTGGTAACCTGCCGCCGGAACTTTCTCCATTTCCATGCGACCGTTTGCACCAACAAATAAAATTTCTGTTTTGGCATCTAAAGACTTTAAAGCATTGGCAATAGCAATTGCCGGGAAGATATGTCCTCCGGTTCCGCCACCACTTATGATTATTCTTTTTGCCATATATTTTAATTTTGAATGAGAGAAGGATTGGATGATAGAATAACTTATTCAGTCGTTCAAAATTCAATCATTATTACATTACTTGTTCTTCATTCCTTCACTCATTCTATCCTTCACTCATTATCCCCTTACGCCATCGCAGGTATCTCTCCCACTATTATTTTTTCTTCTTTTCCGCTCGCTATCGCTACTTCTTTATGGTCTTCAATATCTTTACTTACTGACAAAATAATTCCAAAAGCTACACTGGTAAACAAAATTGATGTTCCACCCATACTTACCAAAGGAAGCGGAACACCTGTTACCGGAAATAAATTTACTGCAACTGCCATGTTTGCTAAGGCTTG
Organism: Sphingobacteriales bacterium; assembly: GCA_038243635.1. Classification (GTDB taxonomy): domain Bacteria; phylum Bacteroidota; class Bacteroidia; order Sphingobacteriales; family Sphingobacteriaceae; genus Pseudopedobacter. The sequence continues at coordinate 22,844 of JBBSQW010000048.1, read as the reverse complement.
AATAGTTAAACTAAATCCGAGCCCGGCAGCAAGTAAGGCCCCGAAGGCTTTTGGTGCTTGGGTTACAATTTTTATAATTCGATACATCAATACGACGTATAGTAAAACAATGATAAAACCACCTAACATTCCGTATTCTTCCACAATAATGGCGAAGATAAAATCGGAGTATGGATGCGGTAAAAAGTTTCTTTGCGTACTATTTCCAGGCCCTTTACCCCAAAACCCGCCAGATGCAATTGCAATTTTTGATTGGTCTTGCTGAAAGGTTTTATCCGAATGTTGCATCTCAGGATTAAAATATGCCTTAACCCTTGATTTATATGTTTCTCTACGTGGCCCAAACATCACCAATATGGTTAACAAAATGGCACCACCTACGCACACAATTGCAATTTGCTTCATGCTAATTCTACCAATTAGCAAAACCAAAATGCTTACTCCAAAAAGCATTAAAGCGGTAGATAAGTTGGCTAATCCAATTAAGATAAACACCAAACATACAGAGCCCATGATTGGGATAAAAGCTTTCTTAACGTCCTTGATATTTTCTTGTTTTTTAGTCAGGGTTCTTGCCAAATAGGTAATCAAAGCCAGTTTCGCTAAATCCGAAGTTTGGAAAGTTAAACCGGTTCCTGGAATAGAAATCCATCTGCTAGCGTCATTTAAGCTGCTACCAAAAAGCAACGTATATAACAACAGCGGAATGGTAACCACCATCAAAACCTTTGAAATCCCAGCGTAATACCGATAATCCAATAAGTGAGCAAAATAAATCAATACAAACCCTATTACTATAAATAAGAAATGCTTAAACATTAAAGACTCAGACCCCACTCCTCTTTTGTATGCTAAAGTACCGGTGGCACTGTAAACCGCTAAAACAGAAATTAGAGAAAGTAGGATAATGATTAGCCATATCCACCTGTCGCCTTTTGTATGGTCAAGTATTGCTTTTATCATTGTTAAAGTTCTTTTACAGCTGCTTTAAACTGGTTTCCTCTATCTTCATAGCTGTTAAACAAATCAAAACTAGCGCAAGCTGGAGACAATATTACAGTACTTCCTTTTTTAGCTACATGATATGCAATTTCTACTGCTTCACTTGCAGAAAAAGTATTCACCATTACGTCTACGTGTTCTTCAAATGCATCATGTAACGCCTTGTTATCTTTACCTAAACAGATAATAGCCTTTACTTTTTGCTTTACCAAATCGACCAGCATCTCGTAGTCATTTCCTTTATCAACGCCGCCCATGATCAAAACTACGTCTGTATTGATGCTTTCTAAAGCATACCACACAGAATTTACATTTGTTGCTTTGGAATCGTTAATAAACGTAATTCCCGAAATATTAGCTACAAATTCTAACCTGTGATCAATATTTTTGTAACTCCCCATGCTTTCGCGAATCGACTCGTTTCTGATCTCAAGCATCTTACCTACTATCCCAGAAGCCATAGAATTGTAAGTGTTGTGCTTGCCTTGCAGGGCTAAGTCGTTAATGGTCATGTCGAATTGATCTGATTTGGTGAGGTTTATCATTAGATTATTTGATTTTAAAAATGCGCCGTTTTCTACTTCGTGTTCAATGGAGAATGGATGTTTTTGAGCTTTGATATCGGCCGTAGCCATAAATGCTTTAATTTCAGCATCGTCATCACAATAGATGAAATGATCTGCTGCTGTTTGGTTCTGGATTACTCTAAATTTTGAGGCTACGTAATTACTCATTTTGTAGTCGTACCTGTCTAAATGGTCGGGCGTAATATTTAGCAAAATGGCGATATCTGCTCTAAATTGGCACATATCATCCAACATAAAACTGCTGAGCTCTATCACGTAAACATCAAAATTTTGCTGAGCCACTTGTCTAGCGAAGCTGTTGCCAATATTCCCTGCTAAACCCACATTGAAACCCGCTTCTTTCAAAATATGATAGGTAAGCATGGTGGTGGTTGACTTGCCGTTTGACCCTGTAACACAAATAGTTTTTGCGTTAGTGTGTCTACCAGCGAATTCTATTTCAGAGATAATAGAAATACCTTTTTCTTTTATTTTTTTTACGATAGCAACCTTATCTGCAATGCCTGGACTTTTTATAACCTCATTAGCATTTAGAATAAGCGCTTCGGTATGTTTTTGAGACTCGAAAGAGATATTGTGCTTGTTCAGTTCTTCCTCATAAACATCTTTAATTACCCCAAAATCAGACACAAAAACATCAAAACCTTTTTGCTGCGCCAAAATAGCCGCTCCCACACCACTCTCGCCAGCGCCAAGAATGACAAGCCTCACCCCAGCTTTCTCCGCAGGAGAAGGAGCACTTTGTGGATTATTTTGGTGGTTGCTCTTCATTTCTTTTGTGTTTTTGCTCTTATGTTTTGTTTCCTTTATCTTGATTCTTATGTCTCTGCTCTTATGTTTTGTTTCTTATCTCTTTGTTCTTTTATCTTGATTCTAATATCTCTAACCTATCTCAATTTCAGCGTTACAATGGTTATAATGGCTAGTAATATTCCTACAATCCAAAACCTGGTCGCAATTTTTGCTTCGTGGTAACCTTTCTTTTGAAAGTGATGGTGCAAGGGCGACATCAAGAAAATACGCCGACCTTCACCAAATTTCTTTTTGGTGTATTTAAACCAAGAAATCTGCAGTATTACCGATAGATTCTCTATTAAGAAAACACCACATAAAATTGGAATCAATAATTCTTTACGAATCATAATTGCAAAAACCGCGATAATTCCACCAATGGTTAAACTGCCTGTATCGCCCATAAAAACCTGAGCAGGATACGCGTTATACCATAAAAACCCAATACAAGCACCTACAAAAGCTGCTGCAAAAATCACCAGCTCTCCCGAGTTGGGGATGTAAATAATTTTCAAATAATCCGCGATGATGGTGTTACCCGAAACATAAGCCAACAGCGCCAAGGTAATTCCGATAATTGCCGAGGTACCCGTTGCTAAACCATCAATACCATCCGTAATGTTTGCACCATTTGATACCGCAGTAATAATCACGATAACAAACAACAAGAAAACCACTAATGAGTATTTCTGATAATCGTCGCCCAAAAATTTTAAAACCTTCGCATAATCAAACTCATTGTTTTTATAAAAAGGAATATTGGTAATGGTCGACTTTACATCTTTTGCGTAATAAACGCCGTTACTCTTCTCAACCCTGATTAATGTTTCACCTTTTTCGGTGATGATTTGTTCTTTAAAGCCACCTTTTGGTACACGCTGATTTGTAGTTACTGCTGGCACTTCGCTCACCGTTTGTCTAACCAAAATATCTGGATGGAAAAACATAGTCCAACCAATAATTAATGCTAAACCAACTTGTCCAACAATTTTAAATTTGCCTGCTAACCCTTCCTTATTCTTTCTAAAAACTTTAATGTAATCATCCAAAAAACCTATGCATCCCATCCACACGGTGGTTACAATCATCAAAATCACATAAATATTATCTAAGCGAGCTAATAGTAAGGTTGGAATTAAAATTCCTGCGATAATGATTAAGCCACCCATGGTTGGGGTTCCCTGCTTTTGCACCTGACCTTCTAAGCCTAAATTTCTTACCGTTTCACCAACCTGCTTAAATCTTAAATACTCGATTAACCTGCTACCGTAAACTGTAGTGATTACGAGAGACAAAATCATTGCTAAAGCCGCTCTAAAAGAGATAAACTGGAACAAATTCGATCCTGGAAAATCGAGAATCTCGTCTAAGTATGTGAAAAGATGATATAGCATATTTCTTTGTTAGCTCAACTCGTTAAAGCAATTGGTTAATATCTCCTTATCATCGAAATGATTACGTACTCCATTTATTTCTTGGTATTTCTCGTGTCCTTTACCTGCCAAAAGGATAATATCTCCTGGTTTAGCTAAATGACAAGCGGTTTTTATAGCTTCCTTTCTATCAGTTATTGATAAAACTTTTTTCTGATTTACCGGCGAAACGCCCATTTGCATTTCCTGAATAATGGTATCTGGATTTTCTGTACGAGGATTATCTGACGTTAAAATCACCTTGTCGCTCCAATCGCAAGCAGATTTAGCCATCAAAGGGCGTTTGGTTTTATCTCTGTCACCACCGCAACCTACCACTGTAATGACAGTTTCGGTTTTCGATCTAATGTTATCAATCGTACTCAATACGTTTTCTAAAGCATCAGGTGTATGCGCATAATCAACGATACCAATTACTTTATTTGGCGAAATCACATAATCAAACCGACCTTCGGCACCAGTTAGCGTACTCAAAACTGTTAAAACGTTGATTTTATCTTGATCTAACAATAAAGCAGCGCCGTAAACTGCCAATAAATTGGAAGCGTTAAAACTTCCTACCAACTTGAAGTAAACTTCTTGATTGTCGATAGCTAGGTGTAAACCAGAAAATTGGTTTTCAATGATTTTCGCCTTAAAATCAGCAAGGGACTTTAGTCCATACGTTTTTTTACGAGCTGCGGTATTTTGCAACATTACCATTCCGTTTTTATCATCAACATTGGTTAATGCAAATGCCGAACGATTTAAGCCATCAAAAAAAGCTTTTTTTGCTTTGATGTAGTTGTCAAACGTTTTATGAAAATCTAGATGATCGTGGCTGATGTTGGTAAAAATCCCACCTTCAAAGGTTAAGCCTTCGATACGGTGTTGCGCAATTGCATGCGAGCTTACCTCCATAAAGCAATAATCGCAACCAGCTTCCAGCATATCGTTCAATAAATTGTTGAGTGCTATTGGATCTGGCGTAGTATGCGTAGATGGGATTACTTGATCATTGATTTGGTTTTCTACCGTTGATATTAAACCAACTTTATAGCCCAACGCTCTAAACAATTTGAATAAAATTGTAGCGACAGTAGTTTTTCCGTTGGTGCCAGTGATACCAACCAATTTTAGCTTTTTTGATGGATGATTATAGAAATTTGCTGTAACCAAACCTAAGGCTTTACCCGCATCGGCAACTTTTACGTAAGTAATGCCGTCGGAAAACGCTGATGGTAGATCCTCACAAACAACAACCTTTGCACCTTGCTCAATAGCTTTAGCAATAAATTGATGTCCGTTTGAAATGGTTCCCTTGATTGCGATAAACAAGCTATCGGTTGCAACTTTTCTAGAATCAAATTGCACAGCGGAGACTTCTACATCTGTAGAACCAACCACTTGCTCTAAAGCGACTCCGTACAATATGTCTTTTAAAATTGCCAAACCTTTATTGTAATTCAATTAAAATTCTTGTTCCCTTATATATTGGTGTACCCGCAGCTAATGATTGCGTAATTACTTCTCCTTGTCCTTTAACTACCGGTGATAAACCCGAGTTACCTAATACAAACAATGCGTCTTTTAAACCCATTCCTTCTACATTAGGAACCAAACCTTTATTCATTTTTACTTCCTTATAGGCAATACCACTATTGGTATCAATGCCCAATTCCTCTTGATTATTAGAAGCTAAGAAAGCCTTCACACCGAAAGCGTTGTAAACGTTTTGTGTGGATTTCTTGTAATTACCTTTAACCTCTGGCATTTTTGTATTGCCGACCAATTGTGGCATTTTATAATTGGTGTTCATTTCTAAATCACTACCAAAAACCACGTCAGCTACTTCTCTAAAAACTGGTCCTGCTACCGATGCAGCGTAATAAGACCCTTTTGTTGGGTTTTGCACTACAACAATCATAGAGTATTTTGGATTATCTGCTGGAAAATAACCACAGAACGATGCTTGATACTGTCTTTTACCACGGTAACCGTTTGCCCCGTCTGCAACTTGTGCCGTACCTGTTTTTCCTGCTATTTTATATAGTGGATTTTGGAGTGCGCTTGCAGTTCCTTCAATCACTACACCTTCCAACATATCTTTCAATATCGAAAGCGTTTGATCTGAACAAATTTTATCTTTAATGGTACGAGCTTTAAATAATTCTACAGTGTTACCCAATCTTCGGATTTCATGAACGAATAAGGGCGCAATCATTTTTCCATTATTGGCAACTGCGTTATATAGTGTTAAAATCTGGATCGGACTCATCTTAAGCTCGTAACCGTAAGCCATTTGAGGCAAGGTTAAGCCGCTCCATGATTTGCTTTTTGGCGTTTTAATTAGAGGAGATCCTTCACCAGAAATTTGTAGCCCCAATTTATCATTTAAATGTAGAGCATGTAATTTATCAGTAAACTGACTTGGATTGTCTTTATAAGCCTTATAAATCTGCTTTACAATTGCTACGTTTGAAGATCTTTCAAAAGCAACCTTCATTGGGATTACCCCTTCATTTTCATGATCTCTAATGGTGTGACGGAAAAGTTTGTAAGTTCCGCCTTCCGTATCAACAATATCATTTGGACCAAATTTTCCATCGTCAATAGCTACTAAATAAGAAGCCAATTTGAACGTTGAACCTGGTTCGGCGCTTTGTGCAATCGCGTAGTTATAAGTTTCTTTGTAAGTATCTGGTGCTATTTTAGTAAAGTTAGAAATAGCCTTAATTTCCCCCGTCTTTACCTCCATCACCAACACACAGCCAAAGTCTGCAGCAGATTTTATCAATTGCTTTTTTAACGCATTTTGCGCTAAATCCTGCATATTAACATCAATGGTTGATATCACATCTGCACCAGCTTTAGGAGCTATCTCTGCATCCTCGTTAACTGGCATCCAAACTCCACCAGCAATACGCTGTACCAATCTTTTACCCGTTTCTCCGTTGATATAATCTCCATAAGCACCTTCTAATCCAACCGCTTTTGTAGAATGAACATTGTAATAACCAATGGTTCTATATGCTAAATCTCTAAATGGTAAGATTCTTTTATTTTCCTGCACCGCAATTAAACCCCCTTTGTAGCGGCCCATTTTAAAAATTGGAAACTTTTTGATGGCTTTTAAATCCTGATAAGAGATATTTCTTTTAACCAAGAAATACCTCTGCCCGTCTTGTCTAGCATTTCTTAATGCTCGAGAATACTCACGTTCAGTTTTATCTTTGAAATAACCAGAAAGCTTTGCGGCCAAGGAATCTACCTTACTAAAAAACACTTCTTTATCTTCAATACCACCGGCCAATAAATCCATACGGATATCATATTCTGGAACCGAAGTAGCCAACAAACTGCCATCTATGGAGTAAATATTTCCTCTAGAAGCTTCAACCGTAGCATATTTAGTACTTAAACTATCAGCCATTGATCGGTATTTTTCGCCCTGAACAACCTGAACTTGAAACATTTTAGCCATAACAGCCACCGCAAAAAGAATAATGAGCCCAAAGGCTGCATAAACTCTAAGAAGTATGTTTGTTCTAATGTTCATTTCTTTAATTTGCTTTCAGTTTTGTTGGTGGTTTTACCGATACTTTTAAACCAAGTAACGAATCCACTTTTTTGATCACTTCTGTTTGTCTGCTTTGGAACATCAAATCGGCTTTAAGCGTTTTAAAATCCCAACTCAACTCTTTCACTTCTTTACTTAAACCGTCAATTTTTCTAATATTATTTTCAGCGCTATGGCGGTTTCCGATATAAATCATCCCTAAAAAAGAAAGAAACAAGAGAAATGGTAACGCATCCGTTGCTGCTTCTTTTGAAAAAGCTTTTTTAGCCAACCAAATCGAAAAAAAATTTGCTGCTTCAACAGGCTTTTCTTTCTGCTCTACTTTCTTAGGTTCGGCCAGTTTTTTTTCTGCTTCTATTTCAGATTTTAACCGGTTGCTCATTTTTTTATCGCAATTCTTAACCTTGCACTTCTTGCTCGATTATTAATTTTTATCTCTTCGTCTGATGCAGTGATGGATTTCTTCACCGACAAATCAAAAGGCTTGATCTCGTTACCAAAAAAATCTTTCTCTACCATCCCAGAGAATTTTCCTTTTGCCATAAAATTCTTTACCAATCTATCTTCCAAAGAATGGTAAGACATCACCACCAATCTTCCACCCGGAGCTAAAACATCCACAGTTTGCTGTAAAAATTCTTTCAAAGCTTCCATCTCTTGGTTTACTTCAATGCGTAAGGCCTGAAAAACTTGAGCTAAATATTTATTTTCTTTTCCGCGAGGGATTAGATTTACGATCGCTGCTTTTAAATCTGCAATGGTTGCGATTTCTTGAGTTAACCTAGCGTTTACAATAGTTTTAGCTAAAGACTTTGCATTTTGTATTTCGCCATACATACCAAAAATCTTGTGCAGTGCATCCTCAGGGTATTCGGTGATGATTTTTTTCGCGGTCAGTTCTGATGATTGATCCATACGCATATCCAAATCAGCATCAAAACGGGTTGAAAACCCACGCTCTGGCACATCAAACTGATGCGATGAAACTCCTAAATCTGCCAGAATTCCGTTTACCGGAAGTAGGTTATGAGCTCTTAAGTGATTTTTTAAAAATCTGAAATTTTGATCGATGAACACAAAGCGATCATCATCAATAATATTTTTCTGTGCATCAGCATCTTGATCAAAAGCAACCAAAGTTCCTTCCTCTCCCAAATGCTTTATAATTTCTTTGGAATGTCCGCCACCGCCGAAAGTAACATCCACATAAATACCTTCTGGCTGAATAGCAAGCGCATCAGTACATTCTTTCAGCATTACCGGATTGTGGTAACTACTCTCCATTTACGTCCCTCCCTTTATTACCCATTACTTCTTCTGCTAGGTTCGCAAAGTTTTCTGGCTCGTCATCCATTTGCGTATCATAAGCTTCTTTTGCCCAAACTTCAATTTTATCAAACTGACAAGAAAGCACTACTTCGGCATTAATACCTGCATATTCCAACAATGGCTTTGGCAACAAAACCCGTCCAGAAGCGTCTAAGCTTAAAACAGTTGCTCCTCTAGTGAAATACCTGATAAACTCTCTTGTTTTCTTTTCAAAAGAATTCAAAGATGCTAACTGAGCGGTGATTTTATCCCACTCGGCTTTGGTGTAAATGGTTAAATGCTTTTCAAATCCGCGGTGTATGACTAACCCTTCGGTCTCGGCTAAAGGCAATTGCTTCTTTAAACCGGAAGGAACCATTAATCGGCCTTTCGCGTCAAGCTTGCAATCAAATTCACCAATTAAATGAGACACCATTGAACCTTACACTATTTATTAGTGTAAAATTACAGAATGTTACCACTTTTTCCCACTTTTCGCCACAAAAAGTTTTCAACAGCATGAAACAGCATTTAAAGTGTCTTAAAAGAGGATTTCTCAATATAAATTAGCTGTTAACAATTTTAATTTGAGCAATAACTGGTTTGTAAAGATTTGAAATATAGAATTATAAGTCGAAATTAGCCCTTGGTGGGAAAGCTTAATTAGCTAAGGGAAAAAGTGGAAGAAAAGTCTAGAAATCGTCGGATTTATAGCTGAAATTAATTTCATGAACTATTAAAATAGGGTTTATAGCTCTTAAAAAACAGAAGAAAATGAGATCGACAGAAACCTCCAAAAAACAGAAAAGCGACAAGTGAACCTCATCGCTTTTCTAATAAAATTTTAAAAAAATTAATCTAAAATTGCTTTTACACCTGGCAATTCTTTACCTTCCATGTATTCTAACAGTGCACCGCCACCTGTTGAAACATAACTCACTTTATCTTCAAAACCAAACTTTGCAACTGCAGCTGCAGAATCGCCACCACCAATTAAAGAGAAGGCACCGTTTTCAGTAGCTTCAACCACTGCGTCAGCGATAGCTTTTGTTCCGTTTTCAAACTTAGACATTTCAAAAACGCCCATTGGACCATTCCACAAAATGGTTTTAGATTTTTTGATGACTTCTGAGAATTTCTCAATAGTATCTTCACCAATATCCAAGCCCATCCAATTGTCTTTGATATGATCATTATAAGCATTGCCAGTCTCAGCATCGTTACTAAACGAATCTGCAATAACAGAGTCACTAGGAATCAATAGTTTAACGCCTTTTTCATTCGCTTTTTTAATCAGCTCTTTTGCTAATTCTAGTTTATCATCTTCTACCAATGATTTACCAATTTTTCCGCCGTTAGCTTTGATGAAAGTATAAGTCATACCACCGCCAATAAGGATGTTATCCACTTTATCCATCAGTTTTTCAATCAATAAGATCTTGTCTGACACTTTTGCTCCACCCATAATGGCAGTAAACGGTCTCTCTGGGGCGTCTAATACTTTTTTAGCATTTTTAAGCTCGGCGCCCATTAAGTATCCAAAGTATTTTGCATCAGGAAAAAACTGAGCAATCACTGCTGTTGAAGCATGCGCTCTGTGAGCCGTTCCAAAAGCATCGTTCACATATACATCGCCTAAAGAAGCTAATTTTTCAGCAAAATCTTCATCTCCTTTTTCTTCCTCCTTGTAAAAACGTAGGTTTTCAAGCAATAGAACACCACCTATGGGTAAATTAGCAGCCTTTTCTTTTGCATCTTCTCCAATGCAATCCTCAGCAAATTCAACCTTAGTTCCCGTTAGCTCGCTTAAATGTTGGACGATATGTTTTAAAGAATACTTTTCTGTTGGACCGTCCTTAGGTCTGCCCAAGTGCGACATTAAAATTACGCTACCGCCATCTTTTAATATTTTTTTTATGGTTGGCATTGCTGCCGTCATTCTTTTATCGTCGGTGATATTGTATTCAGCATCTAAAGGGACATTGAAGTCAACCCTTACTAATGCTTTCTTTCCGGAGAAATTGATATCGTCTATTGTTCTCATTTTTATAAAATTGAAATGCTAAGCTAAAGTTTTACACGGAAAACTGAAAATGAATTCATTAATTAGTGTAATTTTTACACTATCAATTTACTTTATTCGAACAATTACAAAAGCTTCATTTCTTCCAAAATAAATACTTTGTAATTCGTTATTGTTTACCTTACTCTGTTCCATCTATAGTTATTGCCACTTTACCAGTAGCTATAACCATCGCAACAATTGCATTTGGCGTTAAAACAACCTTATTTGGGATTATACCAGTGAGCTGCCCATTAACTTTTACACCTTTAATAGGTTGGTAATTATTCAAATAACTAGCCATGGTTTTTTCTCCATCTGCCAGTTGACTGGCAATAGAAAAGCGACAAGCATCACCCATTTTTTTAAGAATTAAGCCATGAGCTAACCAATTACCAACTTTCAATAATTTATTTTTAGAGTCCAGTACAAAATCAACCTGATCTAAATATATTTCTTTGCTTGTTGCATCATAAGCGGGAATCCCCGTAAGGTAAAAATCGCCATTTACCGAACCCGTTAAATTTAAAGCAACGATCATTCTACCATCTTTGCCCCATAAATCTACTTTATTAACGGTAACGGAGCGGCTGCCAGATTCAAATTTTTGACCGGCAAAATTTTTGGTAACTACTGCAGATGCATAACTATATGGAGCAAAAGCCGCAACATTTGCATTGAACTGATCGGGCATTTTATCTACGGATTTTAAAGCTATGGTATTTCTGTCGAAAACGATAGATGGCTTACGCCCAATAGCCGTTTCTAAGTAGGTTTTTAAACCCATATTTACCGTAATCTTTTGGTTTGCAACTACTGCCTTGCTAGCGTATATTTCTATTGGTTGCATGGTAAACCAAGTTTCATACTCGTCATTTACCTTTGTTGGCTGGCTAAAACTTTCTAGCGCATCTAAAACGTAAGGTTTAATATCTAAAGATTGCGCAATTGCGTCATCCACCAGTTTTGCCAAAGTGGGCTTAAATAAGGAGAGCGCCGGATTAATCAAATAGGTTATTGGGATTGCTTTACCCGCTACCGTTACGGTAGGCGTTTCTTTCCATTGTACGTTTTGGATATTGGTTGTGGTTAACAATTTCCAATCCTTTAAACCAACAGTGGTGCTTAACCTCACTGTTCCGTTTAAGTAGAAATCTTTAACGTCGGTAAGATCAATACCAAAAGATTGAACACCATATTTTACTTTCCCTACTACCCTTAAAGGTAGATCCATTAATATTTTACCTTTTTGCTCGCTGATAACGATATTGTTTTGTTTATAAACCTTCATCATCAGGTTATCTTCATCTAAAGAATTATCCTCGTAAATTAAACCGTTTAGGTATTTGTTGCTTTGTGTTTGCAAATCTTTTACAGCTATTTCTACCGGCATGTTGATAAAAGACAGCTGCTTTTCATAAACTACTTCTGTTGAAGAATAATCTGGCAGCGGTTTTAACGCCTGCACTTGCTTTGAAGTACTGCAAGATGAAAGGTAGAATGTTATGGCAATAAAGATGGTTAAGGAAGACTTTTTGAGACTCATGTTCGTTAAAAATTAGAACACAAAGATATTAGCTAATTATGAGATTTTTGTATAAGATTTCAAGAATGATTTGGCTTTAAGCTGGCTCCGATAAAAACTTGATGATAAACGAGAAAACGGCTAAAATTAATAGTATATGCACCAAAATACCAGCGGCAAAAACGAAAACGCCAATTATCCATCCTACTATAAAAAAAACTATTAAGATATTTAATATCACTCGCATGGGTAGATCGTATTAACAGCGTTATGCAAAGGGTATGCCATTAAAGGATAAGAGCTAAGTTTTGTTTTAAAGCTTTGTAGGCCTAATTTTTTTAGGTTTAGCGGATGAATACAATCTTTAAGAACTGCTTTTTTATAATTTCCTTTGTCGATGATTTAAACGTTATTAAATCTTCTGAGTTGCTTTTTCTTTCTTTAAACATTTTATTGTATTCGTCTTTGTCAACTTTAATTTTGGCGTCTACTTTTAACAAATTAAACCTTTCTTAATCTCATGCTGTTTGCCAACAAAAAAAAAGATAGCTGATTGAAGATTCTTAGATCTCGGTTAAAATCTTTGAAAAATTTAGAAAATATTTTGAGGATAAAAAGTGTATCATGATTTTACGTTGCAGACCAAAATCGTGAACTTTAGCTGCAAGCTTAATTTATTTAGCATCGTTAAAACCAATGCTCTCCCAATTTAAAAATCTGTAACCTCAGAAACAAGTTCGGTTAAAAAGACTCATTCAAAAAAGATACTCAAATGCAATTTGCGGAAAGTTTGCGTTTTGCATTGAGTTACATGAGATAACCCTAATTGATTAAATTATGTTTTTTTAACCTTCCTAAATCTACCGCCTACTATTTCCCAAGTTAAAATGAATGTACAAATAGCTATCTAAATTAAATTTCTAATAGTTAAGTTATCGCTTAAACTATTTTCCTTTAGACTTCGTGGCCTCCATCAATCGATTAACTGCTGCGCCAGTCATGGTTTGCGGATCGGTGGATTGACCCAGTGTAAAGAAATAGCACAAAGACAGTTGACAATGAGTAAAATTTATTTCATGCACCGTTATGTGGTCGTTTAAAGTTAATAAAACGCTGTGTTAATACCGATAAGAATCAACCGTTACTTTCAAAAATTCATTCCTATATTGATTCGGCTGTTTACCCATTACCGTCTTAAACTGTTTATTAAAATTAGATAGCGTTTGGAAGCCGCATTCGTAACCAATTTGATCAATATTCATATTTCCCTGTTTTAGTAGCTTACAAGCAGATTCAATTCTGATTTCTTTTACAAAATCTGAGAACGATTTATTTACCCTCGATTTAAAATACCTGCTAAAAGACGTTCGCGTCATATTTACCAATGAGGCCACCTCAACTGCACTAATGGTATCTTTATAATGTCTCATCACGTATTCATATACTTTGTTCATTCTTGTGGTTTCGGCTTCTGTATTGGATGAAATCTGATAGTTATGGGTAACAAAGTGATACTCGCTTGATTTGGTCAATACGTTTAATATTTTAATCAGCTGGATCACCCCGTCCATACCATCCAGCCCTAGCAGTTTGAGCATCATCCTGCTTACCTTTTTCTTGGTATCGCCATATATTTCCAGCCCACGTTCTGATTTTTTGAACAGACTATTCAGCTGGTTCATTTCGTCTTTCAAATTTAATGCATCACCAAAAAAGTCATTGTGAAAGTAAATTACTATTACCGTTGTCGACAGCCGACTATCCTTCTCAAAATATTTGTTGTCATTTCTCCATACATGCGGTAGATGGGGACCAATAAGCACCATGTCACCGGCTTTAAAGGAGGTAAGGTTGTTCCCTACAAAGCGGCTTCCTTCGCCTTGCAACACACAATTCAGCTGAAATTCTGGGTGGGAATGAAAGGTATTGTCAAAATGCGGAGCATGGATTTCCTTTACCACATAAACCTTGGTTTTTGATATAGGAGATTTGGGGATTACATGTGTCATATCACAATCGTTACACCAAAATAGTATAACTTATAGAATTTATGATACAATATAGTCATTATCGGGCAACATGTTGCAGGTATTATCACTCAATAAAAATTATATTTGTAATAACCAATTATAGTTTGACCAAAACTACATTACTAATCAAATCCTAACCAGATGAAAAAAATATTGATTTTATTGTTTATCAGTTTATTTTCCCTGAGCTGCGCCAATAAAAAAAGCGTAACAAATCCCTCAGTAAAAGCAGATGCGGCAACAGAAAGTGCTCGTAGGGCAGAAGTGCTTTTTCTTGGTAACGACGGCCGACACCATGATTCTGGAAAGTATGCGCCATGGCTAGCCATTGAACTTTTTAAAAGTGGAATTAACATAACTTATACTACTGATCTAAACGATCTGAATGAAGAGAATCTGGCCAAGTATGATGGATTGATCATATACGCAAACCATGACTCTATAAATCCATCACAGGAGGCGGCGTTGAAAAGTTTCGTAGAAAACGGAAAAGGTCTGATTCCTCTGCATTCTGCATCTGGTTGTTTCATGAACTCTGAATGGTATATTAAAGCAATTGGTGGTCAGTTTGCGTCACATGGCAATGGCTCATTTACCAGTCGAATCCTGAAGCCCTCCCACCCGGCGATGAAAGGAGTTGCTGAATTTACAACTACCGACGAAACTTATGTACACCAAAAGCTAAATCCGGATATTGAGGTATTAATGGAGCGTGAGGAAAATGGAAAAAAAGAGCCGTATACATGGGTACGCAATGAGGGAAAAGGTCGTGTATTTTATACCGCTTACGGTCATGACGATGCCACTTGGAAAAACCATAGTTTCCTGAGAATGGTTAGCAATGGCGTACTTTGGGCTGTCGGCGACAATGTCAAAACCCAAATTGCCAATTTGAAAATTCCGAATGTGAGTATTTATCCCGACAGTATAGCTAATTTTACTGCCCGACATTTGGTGCCTAAAATACAGGAAGGCCTAAGCCCTGAGGAATCAATGAAACTAATTCAAGTGCCTGCAGATTTTGAAATTAAGCTCTTTGCCGCGGAACCAGATATCACCAACCCTATTGCGATGGCATGGGACCAAAAGGGCCGATTATGGATAGTGGAGTCTGTAGATTATCCAAATACCTTCGTAGAAACTGACGGCGCAGCAAATGATCGCATCAAAATTTGCGAAGATACCGATGGCGATGGTAAGGCGGATAAATTCACCATTTTTGCAGATAGCTTAAATATTCCTACAAGTATTGTGTTTTCTAATGGGGGAATTATTGTTTCACAAGCGCCGAACATGGTGTTTTTGAAAGATACCGATGGCGATGACAAAGCTGATATTTACGAAATACTCTCCACAGGATGGGGCAAAAATGATACCCATGCCGGTCCCTCAAACTTGCAATATGGGTTTGACAATAAGATTTGGGGTGTTGTTGGGTTCGCTGGTTTCAAAGGTGAAATGAACGGGAAGCCTATGCAATTTGGTCAGGGCGTTTACCGTTTCCAACCGGATGGTAAGGATTTTGAATACCTCGCCACTACCAGTAACAACACCTGGGGACTTGGTTTTTCTGAAGATAATAATGTGTTTATATCTACAGCAAATAATACCCACAGTGCATTTTATTCGATGCCGGCAACTTACATGAAAAAAAAGTTTCCTGGGTCAGATCTACAATCAGTTCAAAAGATTGACGGTCATTATGATGTACATACGATGACGCCCAACCTGAGACAGGTGGATGTGGTAGGCGGCTTTACTTCAGCAGCAGGACATCATTTGTACACTGCCAGAAACTTCCCAGAAGAATACTGGAACAGAGTGGCTTTTATTAATGAGCCAACTGTAAAGTTAATACATCAAGCGATTATTGAAAAAGATGGTGCAGGTTTTAAGGAAAAAGATGGGTGGAACTTCCTTGCGAGTTCAGATGAGTGGGTAGGGCCTGTACAGGCACAAGTTGGTCCCGATGGCGCTTTATGGGTTGCCGATTGGTATAATTTTGTTATCCAACACAATACTTTCGTACCTGGACAGGCACCTACAGAATATATTCTGCCCCTTACACTTGCTGATCAAAAGCTTGGACAGGGCAATGCGCTGGAAACCGAATTAAGGGATCTTGACCGTGGGAGAATATATCGGGTGATTTATAAAAAAGCAAAACCATATACACCGTTATTTTTAGATAACGATGATGTTTCTGGACTTGTTGATGCGCTTGGTAGCGACAATATGTTTTGGCGTTTAACTGCACAGCGACTGCTGGTAGAGAAAAAAGATCCTGCCGCTATTCCTGGTCTATTAAAATTAATCAATGACAAGCAGGTAGATAAGATAGGCTTAAACGGACCAGCTGTAAATGCATTATGGGCATTGCATGGAATGGGCATTTTGGAAAGCAATAATGTAGCAGCTTTGAACGCCGTTTCATCGGCACTCTCTCATCCGGCAGCGGGTGTAAGAAAGGCTGCGGTAGAAGTGTTGCCGAAAAATGGCCATACCGTACATATGATTCAGCAAAGCGGCATTCTCAGCGATACAAACCTAAACACAAGACTTTCTGCGGTGTTAATGCTTGCCAAATTACCCTCTTCTGCGAGTATTGCCAGCATTGTTTATGATGCCTCCATGAAGGAAGATAATGGCAAAGACAAGTGGCTGGCTCAGGCTTGGCTGGCAACTGCGATGAACAACAGCGTCGAATTACTCAAGCTGGCCAATGAGCGAAATGATAAATTGACTCCTGCCAGTTTCATCAAACAGATACTGGACATCGTAAAACCGGATATCGATAACGGAGCTCGGACAGATAAGCCCAAAAAAGTGGCAAAGGTAGCGCCTAAAAAATCAGTAGAGGCTACAGTCATCAAAATAAAAGTTGTGAAAGATCTGATGCAGTTTGACAAGAAGCTGATTAATGTTAAGGCAGGTCAAAAGCTGATTTTTAGACTGGAAAATCCTGATGGTATGCAGCACAATATGCTCATTATAAAGCCAGGGACTTTACAGAAAGTTGGAAAGGCAGCAGATGAAATGTTGCGAGACCCACAGGCAGCCCAGAAACAATATGTCCCTGATATGCCCGAAGTATTACATGCGACTAAACTCCTAAACACTGGGGATATTGTCACTTTTGAATTCACGGTACCCAGTACTGCAGGAGATTATCCTTTTGTGTGTACCTTCCCTGGGCACTGGAGAGGAATGAACGGAATAATAAGAGCAACTAAATAATCTATCAAACTAAACATTTAAATATGAGATCGACTAAAGTTTTTATCAGGTACATGTCAGGCAAATTTATGCTAATCGGCCTAATCATGCTCTCCCTGTTGGGAAGTAGTTGTAGCGTTCGATCTTCTGCAAATAATCAAAAAAAGTCGGCTATACGCACTTTAATTGTTGGCGGTGGCTCCTCGCATGATTTTGATAAATGGTACAAGGAAGTGGATGTAGCAACATTGGAAAAGGGTGGTTTTGCATCAGTAAAGTACACAAGCAACGTAAGTGAAGTACTTCCGCAACTGAAAGATTTAGATGTATTGATTCTTACAAATAACCAACCAATGGAAGATCCCGCTCTTCGTAAAGCCATTTTTGCATTTGTAGCAGAAGGTAAAGGCTTAATTATTGCGCATGCTGGACTATGGTACAACTGGAAAGACTGGCCAGAGTACAACCAGCAGTTGGCCGGCGGTGGTTCCAACGGTCATGATAACTACGGCCCCTTTGACGTGAAGGTTGTAGATACAAAACATCCGGTTACCAATGGTGTACCTGAGAATTTTAATCTAAGTGATGAACGCTACTATTACAAAGCGGATCCAGCCGGACCCGGTATAAAAATTTTAGCGAGCTCCAGCGTAAAGGGTGCTGAGGCAATCTATCCTTCAGTATTTGTGATCAACAATCCAAAAGCCCGTATCGTCGGTTTTGCTCTTGGCCACGATGCCGCATCGCATGACTTGCCTGCCTATCAGACCCTGCTTCGTAATGCAGTGAAGTGGGTAAGCCGTAAATAAAAAATATAAGCACAGTAAATAACCGTTAATTTTTAATTTAATGAATATGAACCAAAAGAAAATTACCGTAGTAATTGTAGGAATGGGATTTGGCAAAGAGTTTATCCCGATTTATCAAAACCACCCAAATATTAAGGCTGTTGGTATTTGTACACGTAACCAAAAGACTATTGATGAACTTGTTGAAAAGTTTGGACTAGACAGAAACCTTTGTTTTACAAATTTTGAGGACGTTCCAGTCCGTGAAGATGTGGATGCCATCCATATTGTAACTCCTGTTCCGGAACATGCTAAAATGACGTTGGCTTCCCTAAATGCCAACAAACATACCGCTTGCACCATCCCAATGGCCATGACTGTTGAAGACTGTACCGCAATTGTTGAAGCAAAGAGACGGGTAAATAAGGTTTACATGATGATGGAAACTGCTTTGTATACGAGGGAATTTCTTTATGGACTAAAGCTGGCAGATACTGGCAAACTTGGTCGAATTCAATTTGTGAGAGGTTCACATATTCAGGATATGAGCATGGACGGATGGGGCGAATATTGGAAAGGATATCCGCCAATGCTAAACGGAACGCATGCCATCTCACCATTGTTAAAGATCAATAACACCACCGCAGAAACGGTAGTATGCCATGGTTCAGGTAGATTAAGCGACGACCTTACCAGCAGATATGGTTCACCATTTGCGGTAGAAACAGCAACATTCACTTTAAAGAACTCTGATGTAGTAGCAGAAGCTACCCGTTCATTATTTGATGTAGTTCGTCAATATCGCGAAAGCTATGACGTTTACGGCACCAAAATGTCATTTGAGTGGGAACAGTTACAAGACGAAGAGCATATTATATTTGATGGCGGCGAGAATGCCCGTAGAATAAGTGTGCCTGATACAGATGAATTGTTGATTCCAGAGATTGCCAATTTCACAAAAAGAGAAAAAATAGATGATCCGAATCACGTTTCGTTTCTTCAGGGTGCTGGCCATGGTGGCTCACATCCGCATTTAGTGCAGGAATTTATCGCTGCTATTGTAGAAGGCAGAGACTCTGCTGTTGATGCAGCACTGGCAGCCAATTATACTTGTGCTGGCATCTGTGCTCACGAGTCTGCAATGAATGGCGGAAAGCGCATTAGCATACCTGATTTTCAAATCTAATTTAAATATTTAATCCATTACATATGCAATTTGGAGTAAGCACATTTCTTTGGAAATCACCTTTTACTTCCCATTCCTTTGATCTTGTCAAAAAGATTAAAGGAATGGGCTTTGACATTATTGAAGTAGCTGTCGAAAAACAAGAATTAATAGACTGGGCCAAACTTAAAGAACTGGTAACAGAAAGCGGATTGCAGGTCACCATCAGTGGCGCATTTGGTGCTGAACGAGATATATCTAGTGATGATCCCGCAATAAGGAGAAACGGTCTAAAATACATAACAGACTGTATCAAAATAGCGCATGACATGGGGAGTCCGGTATTTGGTGGGCCAGTATATTCCGCTGTTGGTAAAACCCGCTTTATCGGGGCCGAACAAAAAAAGAGAGAATGGGACTGGTGTGTTGAAAACCTTACCGAAGTGGGCAAGGTTGCCGAAGACTATGGGATAATTGTAGGAGTTGAACCTTTAAATAGGTTTGAGACAGACATGATCAATACTGCCGATCAAGCGATCGATTTGATTACTGACGTGGCTAACCCAAACATTAAAATTCAATTAGATACTTTTCATTGTAATATAGAAGAAAAGAGCATCCCAAATACCATCAGGAAAATAGGAAATGATAGATTGTGTCACATCCAAGCAAATGAAAGTGACCGGGGCACTCCGGGAACAGGCAATCTGGATTGGATAGGAATTAAACAAGCTCTTACGGAAATAGGATATGACAAAGCAATTGTTATCGAGACCTTTGGTGAGGTATCTGAAGAGATTGCAAGAGCAGCCAGCATATGGAGACCATTAGCAAATAGTTCGGATGAACTTGCTATAGAAGGTTTGGCTTTTTATAAACAGCTTTTTTCCTAAATTACACCCAGAAACATTAACCACGTCTTCTGAAGATTTTACCGACCAAAAATTATAAATTATGAACCAAACTATTAATAAAAGTGCATTATTTAACGGGAGTTGTTTTGCTGTAATCACCACGGCCTTTACCTTCTCCATCAGAGCAGGTATTTTACCCCAGCTTGGCGAGCAGTTTAATCTGACAGCAGAACAACTTGGATTTATTAACCTGATGTTCTTTTTAGGATTTCCGATTTCTATGATCATCGGCGGATTGGTTTACCATACTTTTGGTCCAAAAAACATTATGAAGGCTGCATTTGTAGCACATACTATTGGAATTGTATTGACAATTTATGCCGGTGGATATGCGGGTTTACTTATTTCTACACTTTTTATAGGATTTGGTAATGGATGTACGGAAGCGGCATGTAATCCTTTAATAGCGGATGCATATGCGGGCTCAAAATTGGATAAAATGTTGAGTAGGTTCCACATGTGGTTTCCGGGCGGAATTCTTCTTGGTGCCTTAATCTCCAAATTCATGACCGATTTTGGATTTGGCTGGCAAGCTCAGATGTGGATTACAATGGTTCCCACAGTTATTTATGCGGTGATTTTCTATGGAAAGACTTTCGTTACAAAAAGTGCTATTCAAAATATTTCACTCGGAGGAAATTTTAAAGCCATGCTTAGCCCTTTATATATATTTCTATTTATATGCATGGCCCTTACGGCAATTACAGAATTTGGCCCAAACCAATGGGTAAGTGTGATTATGAGTAACAGTGGAGCTAGTCCTATGTTGATTCTGGCACTTACAAGTGGGCTTATGGCAATCGGACGGTTCTTCGCAGGTCCTGTTGTTAAAACATTGGGTCAAACAGGGGTGCTATTGGCTTCCGCTATCTTGTCTGCTATTGGTATTTATATGTTCAGCGTAGTTACAGGCCCCCTTGCTTATGTTGCGACAGTAATATTTGCTTTGGGTGTATGTTACTTCTGGCCGGTTATGGTTGGTGCCGTGGCTAAGCGTGTGCCACTGAGCGGCGCACTCGGGCTGTCAATTGTGGGTGGCGTAGGTATGTTTTCTACCGCTATATTCCAACCTGTTATTGGAAGCTGGATTGATTCGGCAAGAGCTACTAACACTGCTGCGGGTCTAACAGGAAATGCTTTAGAACTTGCGGCTGGCCAAAGTACCTTGGTAAATATGCTTACCTTTCCTTTGATCCTAATTGTTTTGTTCGCCATATTCTACTTCTGGCAGCGAAAGTCACCAGTAGTTGTGGAGGGTCATTAATATTTCTTCGTGTTTTAAAAAAAACTATCTTCAAAAAAAAGGGATTTCATAAAAAACATTTATGAAGAATACATTTTAAAGGTTAAATTTAATCTTTCTAAAAGAACTTTGCATAGCACTGAGAGGAGGTTTATTGATTTGGTGATTTATGAGGTCACCAAAAAATTTAAGTTTCAGCAAGCCACATTTTAAGATATTAGATAGTTTACGAGAGTTAGCGGCGGTCTGCATTGTGATATTTCGTTTTACGGAATTTATTAAACCAGATTACGTCGAAGGTTCATCGCTCACAGTTACTTAGCTGTAGACTTTTTATTTTGTTCGTCGAGCTTTGTTATCCGCCTACGCTTATGATGAAAAGATAAAAAAGATGGGGTTTATGACCTTTCTAAAACGGAGGTTGATTCGTCTCCAGCAATTGGTCTTTATTGGAGCGATAATCGCTGCTCTTGTTTATTTTTGACCCATTTAATAAAATCTATACCATGGTAGGGTTTAAACAAACCTTACTAATGTGTCTGTATGCCAGCTTTTTGAGTCTTTTTCTTGCTGTACCGGAGCGTTACAACGACCTGCTTTATCTTAACCCACCGACTTGGTCTCTCTCTTGGGAATACATTTTTATCCATTATTCTTTTTTTAAATAAAGAACAAAATGCTTCGGAAACTAACGCTGATCGAAAATTTCTTCGAAACCCTAAAGTCAGAATTGTTCTATCTGAAGAAGTATGCCGATATCAGCGAGCTCAAAAAAACATTGAACAATATGTAAACTATGATAACAATGACAGAATCAAACTTGATCTAAAAAGAATGAGCCCGGTAAAGTACCGAGCTCATCACTGTAATCAATTTTTTAACCTTGTCCAACTTTTGGGGCTTAGTCTTAAATTAATCAAACACGCTTTTTAAAAATAACGTGTGGAGAATATCGGATTCGAACCGATCACCTCTTCACTGCCAGCGAAGCGCTCTAGCCAAATGAGCTAATCCCCCAAGTTTTTATTTCAACTTATATTTTTTAACCTTCCCTCCAAATCATTCCTTTCAAGCCGAGCGAAGCGCTCTAGCCAAATGAGCTAATCCCCCTTGTTTCTATTTCAACCGATAGTTTTTAACCTTCCCTCCAAATCATCCCTTTCAAGCCGAGCGAAGCGCTCTAGCCAAATGAGCTAATCCCCCAAGTTTTTATTTCAACT
>JBBSQW010000047.1:0-27918 GCA_038243635.1 Sphingobacteriales bacterium | reverse complement strand
TGGTTTTTCAACAAACACCGTAACCATCAGCGAACCAGCAGCATTAAGTTTAGGAGTATCAACAAAGACAGATGCGAACTGCAACAACACGTCTACCGGAACAGCAACAGCGGGAACAGTAGCCAATAGTGTTGGCAAACTTAGCTACAGCTGGAAAAACGACAGCAATACCGAAGTTGGCACAACCGCAACAGTAAACAACCTGCCCGCTGGAATTTATACGTTAACGGTAAATGATGATTGTTTCAGCAGAACCAACACGGTAACCATCGCAGAACCAGCAGCATTAACTTTAGCGATCTCAACAAAGACCGACGCAAGCTGCAACAATACTTCCACGGGAACAGTAACTGCTGGAGCAGTAACTAATAGTGCTGGCACACTGAGCTACAGCTGGAAAAACAACAGCAATACCGAAGTTGGCACAACCGCAACAGTAAACAACCTGCCCGCTGGAATTTATACGTTAACGGTAGGTGATGATTGTTTCAGCAGAACCAACACCGTAACTATTGCAGAATCAGCAGCATTAACCTTAGGAATATCAACAAAAACAGACGCAAGCTGCAATAGCACTTCCACAGGAACAGTAACAGCGGGAGCAGTAACTAATAGTGTTGGAACTATCAGCTACAGCTGGAAAAACAGCAGCAATACCGAAGTGGGCACAACAGCTACAGTAAACAACCTGCCAGCTGGAATTTATACATTGACGGTAAGTGATGATTGTTTCAGCAGAATCAACACCGTAACCATTGCAGAGCCAGCAGCGTTAAGTTTAGGAATATCAACAAAGAGCGACGCAAGCTGCAACAATACGTCTACCGGAACAGTAACAGCAGGAGCAGTAGCCAATAGTGTCGGTACACTTAGCTACAGCTGGAAAAACAGCAGCAGTACGGAAGTTGGCACAACAGCAACAGTAAATAACCTACCAGCTGGAATTTATACGCTAACCGTAACAGACGATTGTGGTTTTTTAACAAACACGGTAACCATCGCAGAACCCGCAGCATTAAGTTTAGCGATTTCAACAAAGACAGATGCAAGCTGCAACAACACTTCTACCGGAACAGTAACAGCAGGAGCAGTAACCAATAGTGTTGGCACACTCAGCTACAGTTGGAAAAACAGCAGCAATACTGAAGTTGGCACAATGGCAACAGTAAACAACCTACCAGCTGGACTTTATACGTTAACAGTAAGTGATAATTGTTTCAGCAGAACTAATATCGTAACTATCAGCGAACCAGCAGCATTAAGTTTGATTGGAACAAGCAGTAATATTCTTTGCAATAATGGAACATCGACAGTAACTTTAACGGGAGCAGGCGGAACGGTAGCTTACCAATATTCAAAAGACGGAATTGCATTTCAAAACTCAAACACTTTCAGCAATCTTGCAGCAGGTAGCTATGTGTTTACACTGAAGGACGCGAACGATTGCAGAATCGCTTTTCCGATAACAATTTCGCAGCCAACGGTACTTACCTTAATAGAAACCAGTTCTGCAATTCTTTGTAACGGCGGAACATCTACAGTTAATTTATTAGCAAACGGCGGAGTCGCAACTTACAAATTCAGCAAAGACGGAACAAACTTTCAAGCCAGTAACATATTCGAAAACCTATTTGCTGGGAAGTACAACTTCACTGTAAAAGATAAAAACGATTGCGCCAAAACTATTACGGTTATTATCTCGCAACCACAACCAATTGTAGTCACAGAAACGCATGAAAATAATATTTGCTATGCTGAAACAAAAGGTAAAATCGATTTTTCGGTAATAGGCGGAACAGTGCCTTATAAATATCAATGGAGTAACGGTGCGACAACTCAAGACCTAAACAATCTTTCATCTGGAATATACACTGTGGTAGTGACTGACAAAAATGGATGCGCTCAAACACTATCGGTTGAAATCTTGCCATTAAAACCATTTGTGGTTCTTGAAAGAATAGAACAGATCAAATGTTTCGGTGAAAAATCAGGTAAAATAAGTTTGGAACTAGCAGGCGGAAAAGCTCCATATCAGATAAGCTGGTCTAATGGATCAACTAGTTTAAATTTACAAAACCTAGCACCCGGAAATTATACCTATTTCGCAAAGGATGCATTTGGATGTATACAAACAAAAACCATAACCATTTCGCAACCCCAGCCTTTGTTGGTTAAACCTGAAGTTAAAAACACTACCTGTAAATACTCGCCAGATGGCGCTATAAAACTTACTGTTTCTGGCGGAACTCAACCTTACCGCTTTGTATGGAACGGTACGGATAGGCTAGGAAATAGCTCATTGATAAATGTGAATGCGGGTAAATACAATATCACCGTTATTGATGCCAATAATTGTACGCTACAGCTTTCTGCAGAAATTTTACCAGGAAATTGTGCGCCGAGTGCGGACAACGACCGGTACCAAACTAAAGAAGATACCCCAATCATCATTCATACTTCAGGTGTTATTGTAAACGATATCGATCCAGATGATGATGATTTGAGAATTAGTTTAGGTAGTGCAAAAGATCCTGACGGAGAGGTGGGAGATGTAGATGCAAGCACAACTGCTTTCAAAACCAAAAATGGCAAGGTTATTTTAAATAACGACGGTTCATTTACCTACATTCCAAATAAAAATTTCTTTGGTACAGAATATTTTATTTACGAAGTAACTGATGGGGAATTAAAATCCAATTTCGCACAGGTAACCATTGTGGTTACAGAGGTAAATGACCCGCCAGTTGCTTTGGATGATTCATTTACTACAGCAGAAGATGTGCCTGTTAATGGTTCAGTCGCTACTAATGATTATGATCCCGAAAATAATCAATTAACTTATGTAGTTACAGAACCGCCTTCAAGTGGAAGCTTAATTTTAAACGCAGACGGCACATTTGATTACATTCCTGCAAAAGATTTTAACGGAACTATCACTTTTAAATATCAAGTTTCTGATTCTCGAGGGTTAACTAGTCAGGCAACAGCTAATATAATTGTAACACCCATAAATGATAAACCAATAGCAGGTGATGATAAGTTTGGTATAAAACGAAATGGTCAAATTAGTGAGACTGTTACTGCAAATGATAGTGACCCAGATGGGGATTTATTAACATTTACTAAGCTTACAAATCCCACCAATGGAACGTTGGTTTTTAACGCTGATGGAACATTTGTTTATCAGCCAAATAACAATTTTAAAGGAATAGATCAATTTACTTACGAAGCTTGCGACCCTTTTGATTTATGCGATGATGCAACGGTGTTACTCGTTGTTCAGCCTTTGGTAACAGTAAATCTGATTCCGAAAGAAGCAACCATTAAAGAAGGTGATAGCATTAAAATTACAGCACTCCTAACCGAATCTTTATTAGAAGATGTAATCGTTTACTTAAACTATTCGGGTACTGCCGAACTCAATAAAGACTATATTTTAACAGATAATTATGTTTCAATAACTATTCCGGCTAATCAAATAGAAACGACCCAATACTTCACCATCAATACTATATTAGATGATGTGAAAGATGATAACGAAACTATTGTTAGCAACATCAGCAGTACATCTAAGCCTACATTTGTTAATATTGGCACCAGCTCCACCGTAGTTGTTAAAGACGTTTATCCAGAAAGCGTTAAAAATACCCCGTCAGAAAATCCCGATATCAATCCGGATCCATTGACATCTCCAAACGGCGACGGTTTAGGTAACGAAAGTTTTATTATTTATAACATCACCAAATATCCAAACAACGAAGTTTTAATATTTAACAGGTGGGGAAATAAAGTTTATCAAACGAGAGGATATGATAACAAAGGCAATTCATTTAAAGGAATTGCAAACGTGGGTATTCTCACAAATTCCAGTAAAGAACTCGTAGATGGCGTGTATTATTACATCATTTATACCGATGAAAACAATCAGCGCAAAATGAATAAGGGGTACTTAATTTTAAAAAGATAGTTTTTTAAAATTGAAGTAGAACTCTGAAATTAAATAGATAGCATTTTGAAAAACGCGGGACTGTTTCATTTAACAAAAGGCAGTCCCGTTTTCCACTCATACTGCACTCCAACGCACCGTCCACAACACAGCCTTAACCACCATGCTGGTATCCGTTTCAACCGGGTTTATGAACTTAGGAAATTCGTTTTTTAACTCTTCCACAGCCTATTTCGTAATCATCACAGGGGTTTCTCTACCCAGCTCTGTGAACTCTGCGTCCTCTGTGGTTAAAAGAAATCAGAAAACTATTCAGAAAAAGTCTCCTAATTATCCACTAAAGGATCAATGCAGTCTGTTTTTTTTTAATCAATCTCCCGTCTCATATTTCCATTCAATCTTTCAGCCTTTAACATTCAGCTGTTTGCTTAAGATGCTTCCTCTTCCCAAATCACCGCCAAATTAATAATTGTTCTAACAGCAGCTTCCATATCCTGTATAGAAACCCATTCTTGTTTACTATGAAAAGCATGCTCACCAGCAAAAATATTAGGACAAGGTAAACCTATAAAAGATAATCGCGAACCATCTGTTCCGCCTCTAATACTTTGTTTCTTAGGCTTTGCACCAGCTCTTTCAATTGCTTTCAAAGCAAAATCACTCACATTTGGGTGTTGCGAAACAATCTTCTTCATATTACGGTATTGCTCCTCAATCACAAACTCAACTGTACAATCCGGATACTGAGATAAAACTTTACGGCAAATTTCCTTTAACTCTTCTTCATGTTTTAACAGGTTTTCATCTTCAAAATCTCTGATGATAAAATCGACAATCGCTTCTTCAACTTGGCCACTTATGCCAACCGGGTGGATAAAACCTTCTCTACCTTCGGTGCTTTCTGGCGAAAGTCTTTCTTTTGGTAAAGCAGCGATAATTTCTCCGGCTATTTTTATGGCGCTTTGCATTTTACCTTTTGCAAAACCGGGATGCGTACTAACACCTTTAATCTTCACCTGCATTCCATCAGCAGAAAACGTTTCATCCTCAAAAGAACCTAATGTTTCGCCGTCTATAGTGTAGCCAAAATCAGCATTAAGCTTTTTAATGTCTAAATGGTTCACACCGCGTCCAATTTCCTCGTCGGGCGTAAACAGTATTCTGATCTCCCCATGCCTCACATCCGGGTTTTGCATAAAAAAATTCGCAGCATCCATAATCTCGGCAACCCCGGCCTTGTTATCTGCTCCTAAAAGAGTTAGACCACTCCCCGTGATGATATCATTGCCCAATTGGGCTTTTAAATCCCGATGCTCCGCCATCTTTAACACCACAGATTTATCATCGGGTAAAACCAAGTCTTCACCGTTGTAATTATTGTGGATAATAGGTTTAACGTTTTCTCCACTACAGTCGGGGGATGTGTCTACATGGGAGCAAAAACAAATCACGGGGACTTTTTTATTTGAATTAGATGGAATTGTTCCAAAAACATAGCCAAATTCGTCCAAATTCGCATCTTTAATTCCCATCTCCAAAAGCTCTTTTACCAGTTCTGCAGAAAGTATCTTTTGTTTAGCTGTAGACGGGACAAAGTTGGAATTATAGTCCGACTGGGTGTCGTATTTTACGTATTTTAAAAAGCGCTGTGTAACAGTATAATTGATGGTCATTAAAATAGAATTTTGATTATCCGATTATTTGAAATATTTTTAGGGCTCGTTTAAATGAAAAACGAGGAAAGTAAGAGATAAGTTTACAAACTTGATAATTTTACATTAGCTATTAAATAATTTGAAAAAATTAATTTTTCTCCTTTTACTTTTTGTATCGATTAAAGGCTTTTCTCAAGCCGAATTTAGTAGAATAGGATTTGGTGTAACAACAGGAATAACTACCGCTTACACAGGTCTAAGTTATGGTCCAAGTCCGTTGCCAGGTTTGGTAGGATTTAATCCGAAAAAAACATTAACAATAAATAAATCCAACGTTTTAGGAGGTTCACTAGATTACTACTTCACCCCTTTCATTTACGGCGGTTTAGAGTATAATAAAGTTGAACTTAAAGACGGACCTGATAAACATAACCGAGCTTTTATCTCGAATTTTACCTCAATAGAAGTTAGAGGGAACGTTTCTGCCGGGCAGTTTATTGATTATTCGTACAGCCCATTTTTATATGCAATACGTAATGTAAACGCAGGTATAGGAATTGGTTTTATAAGTGGTAAAAATAATGTGGCTGACTGGCCCGTAGGATCGACGCCTGCGGATACAGGACTTCCTTATCCACGTAGAACTCACGGAGACGATTGGGGTAAAAGTGAATTTAGTAGTGTAATTGCTTTACCAATTAGCATCGGCTATAATCTTAATTTATATAATGTTTATCAAGAAATCAAATTCGTAGTTGGTTTCCAGTATAAAATGGTGTTTACCACTTCAGACGATTTAGATGGTTTTGCTGATGATCCAAATATCTTTCAAAACAATGCGAAAGATGCTTATACCTCTGTGGGCGTCTCTATAAAGTACCTTTTCGGTCCTAAGAGCTTATATTACAAATAATTTGTGAATATAGAAAGTCTTAGAGATTATTGTATTAGCAAACCTGGCGTTACAGAAAGTTTCCCCTTTGGAGAAGATACTCTAGCTTTTAAAGTCAACGGAAAAGTATTCTTACTAACCAACCTCACTAATCTAGCTAGTTTCAACGTAAAGTGTGATCCCGAACAGGCAGTCGTCTTAAGAGAACAATATCCGGAAGTTATACCCGGTTACCATATGAATAAAAAGCATTGGAATACCGTTTACTATAACCAAAGTCTTAAAGATTCATTATTAAAAGAATTTATAGACCATTCTTATCAGCTGGTTTTTTCCAGCTTACCTAAAATAATACAATCCAAAATAAATGTATCAGATACTTAACGAATCGCCGGTTTCGGTAATCATTTTTATTTTTACCATTGCAACTAGCATATATACTTTTTACCAGCATGCTCTTTTTGGCAAATTAATGCTTCACCCTTACTCTGTAAGTAGAGGGAAAAATGTCTACCAACTTATCTCAAGTGGTTTTATCCACAAAGATTGGCAGCATTTAATATTTAACATGCTATCTTATTATTTTTTCGCTTTTGATTTAGAGCGTACCATCGGGCATTGGCAGTTTGGCGTTTTGTATATGATAGCTCTAATTTTAAGTGATTTGCCAACGGTTTTTAAGCATAAAAACAACTATAACTACCATAGTTTGGGAGCTTCTGGGGCGGTGTGCGCCGTTTTGTTCTCCTTTATTCTTTTTTCTCCATTTACAACATTATTAATAATTCCAATACCTTTTCCAATTCCTGCTATTGTTTACGGCGTATTGTTTTTAATATATACTTCTTATGCATGGCGTAAAGCAAATGATGGCATAAATCATCAGGCGCATTTTTACGGAGCACTGTCTGGCGTACTCATCACTATCATTCTTTATCCACAAGTAATTCAGTTTTTTTTCTCGAGCGTAAGTACAAAATTATTTTAGATTATTACTTTACTGCTAATAATCAATCTTTTAGGTTTAAAGCTCTGCGTTTAATTTACTACATAACTTGATAATACAGAAAATTTTACTACATTTGCGAGGATTCGAAAGAGGGGGCGATAGTCCCCTCTTTCTATTTTAGAAAAAACAGAATTAATGAGCATAGAAAAGAGAATCAGAGCTTTAATAGAAGAAAAACTAGCAGACAGGCCTGATCTTTTTATAGTGGACATCAAAATTGTAAATAACAGCAAGGTTATGATCTTTTTAGATGGAGACGAAGGAATAGGCATTCACGACTGTGCAGCAGTTAGCCGACATGTGGGTTTTCATTTAGAGGAAGAAAATATTTTTGATAAAGAATACAATTTAGAGGTTGGTTCACCAGGTTTAGACATTCCGTTAACGCTAAGCCGTCAGCTGCAGAAAAACATTGGGAGGCTTTTAGAAATTAAGCTTACGGATGGTATAAAAACTGAAGGTGTTTTGCTTAGCGCAGATGACCAGCAGATTGTTATTACGGAACAGATTAAAGAAAAAGGCAAAAAAGCCAAAGAAGTAGAAAGAATTATCAATAGAAATGAAATTGCCGAAATGAAAGTTGGCGTTTCATTTAAATAGAAGCATTATTATAGAAAAATAGCAATGATAAAAAAATGAGCAGTATTAATTTAATCGATTCATTTCAGGAGTTTAAAGACTTCAAGAATATTGACAGACCAACTGTAATTAGCGTATTGGAAGAAGTTTTCCGTAGTATGTTACGTAAACGTTTTGGTACTGATGAAAATTGCGACGTAATTGTGAATCCAGATAATGGAGATTTAGAGATTTGGAGAACCAGAACCGTGATGGAAAATGGTTTTTCTGAGGATGATGATTTAGAAATTGAATTGTTAGAGGCTCATAAAATAGATCCAGATTTAGAGGTTGGCGATGACTTTATTGAGCAAATTACTTTAGAGAGTTTTGGAAGAAGAGCAATTTTAGCCGCTCGTCAAACTTTAGTTTCTAAAATTTTGGAATTAGAGAAAGACGAAATCTTTAAAAATTACAAAGATAGAGTAGGAGAGATTGTTACTGGAGAAGTTTACCAAGTTTGGAAGAAAGAAACTTTGGTCTTGGATGATGAAGGTAATGAGCTGATTTTACCAAAAACAGAACAAATCCCAGCTGATTATTTCAAAAAAGGAGATTCTGTTAGGGCGGTTGTCTATAAGGTAGAAATGCTAAATAGCAATCCAAAAATTATTATCTCACGTACGGCACCAGAATTTTTACAACGTTTATTCGAATTAGAAGTTCCTGAAATTTTCGACGGTTTAATCACCATTAAAAAGATTGTACGTGAACCAGGCGAAAGAGCTAAAGTTGCTGTTGAATCTTACGATGATAGAATTGACCCAGTTGGAGCTTGTGTTGGTATGAAAGGATCTCGTATCCATGGTATAGTGAGAGAGTTGAAAAACGAAAACATTGATGTAATTAACTTTACAAGTAATGTCTCATTGTACATTCAAAGAGCTTTATCACCGGCTAAAATCACTTCTATTAAGTTAGATGATGAAACCATGAGAGCGGCTGTTTACTTAAAGCCAGACCAAGTTTCTTTGGCAATTGGCCGTGGTGGGCACAATATTAAATTGGCAGGAAAGTTGACCGGCTATGAAATTGATGTTTACCGTGAATCTACTGAGGAAGAAGAAGATGTTGATCTAGAAGAATTCTCAGATGAAATTGACGGTTGGATAATAGATGAGTTTAAGAAGATAGGTTTAGATACCGCAAAAAGTGTAATCGAGCTAACCGCTACGGAGTTGGTTAAACGTACAGACTTAGAAGTAGAAACTGTAGAAGAAGTTCTAGCAATTTTACGCTCCGAGTTCGAATAATTTTTGTTTTGCAGTAACTAAACGTACTTTTGTTTTAAATTAAGTTAGAAAGAGAACAATAAATGTCAGAAGACAAAAACTTAGGAATATTAAAAGTTGCGAAAGAGCTAAACATTGGTTTAGGTACTATCGCTGAGTTTTTAAATGGCAAAGGCTTCAATGTTGAGGCTAAACCCAATACAAAGCTTACAGGCGACATGTATGGCGCTCTTTTGAAAGAGTATCAAGGAGATAAAAACCTTAAAGAGGAAGCTAAGAGTATTGTAATCGGTAAAATTCGTCGTGAAGATGCAAATACCGTAATTGAGTCAAACGATACTCCTTCAACTCCGACTACACAAGAAAATGAAGAACCAGCAGAGATTTTAATCAAAAATACCGGTTCTGCTGCCGCGATGGAAACTCCAATTGCAACTCCACCAATAACTCCTAAAGTTAAGGAATCTGACACAACTGCTCCCGAGACTAACCATAGTCCAGGTGTAAAAGTGGTTGGTAAAATTGATTTAGCTAGTTTAAATACTAAAACTCGTCCGGATAAAAAGCCTAAAGAAGAGCAACGTGTGGAAACACCTAAAGCTCCAGAAGTAGTGGTAGCAAAAGAAGAAGTTAAGATTCCAGCTCCAGCTCCAGTGCCCGAACCTGTAAAAGTAGAGGTTAAAACAGAAGAGCCAGTTCAACCAAAAGAAGAAAAAGTGGTTGAGCAAGTGGTAGCAGCAAAATCAGAAGAGGTTCCACAAAAAGCGGAATCTGTTGTTGAGGTTGAAGCGCCAACAGACGCACCTAAGGCTGTTGAGAAAGAAGCTGAAAAACCTGTAGTTGCTAAAGTAGAAGAGAAACCATCGGCTCCAGAAGAAGATGATGACGTAATCAGAGCTAAAGCAAAACAACTTACAGGTCCAAAAGTAATTGGTAGAATAGAACTTCCGGTTAACAAGAAAAAAGACCAACCGGTTGCATCTTCCTCTAATCCAAATACGGCAGATAATAAAAGAAAACGCAAACGCAAACCTACTGTTGGTACTGGTGTTGGAACACCGCGTCCGGCAGCAGCGCCTGGCGCACCAGGTTCACATAACCAAAGACCAGCGGGTGCACATACTGGTGCAGGTAATAATAGACCACCACACCCTAACGGCGCAAGACCTCCACATAAAAGAGGGCAACCTATTCCGCCCAAAGCAGAACCTACAGAAAAGGAAATTCAAGATCAGATTAAAGCAACACTTGCTAGATTAAGTGGTGCGGGAAAATCTGGAAAATTTGCACAAAGATCTAAACTGAGAAGGCAAAAGCGTGATGACGTTGCTGCAACAACAGAAGAAAGACTAGCTGCAGAGCAAATGGATTCCAAAGTGTTAAAGACAACTGAGTTTGTTACGGCAAATGAGTTGGCTACCATGATGGACGTTTCAGTAACTGAAATTATAGCAACTTGTATGAGTTTAGGTTTATTTGTATCCATCAATCAAAGGTTGGATGCTGAAACCCTAACAATTGTTGCTGACGAGTTTGGATACGAAATTCAGTTTGTTGGTTTAGAACAAGAAGAAATAAACTTAGAAGAGCAAGATAACGAAGAAGATTTAGTGACACGTTCACCAATTGTAACGGTGATGGGTCACGTAGATCATGGTAAAACATCTTTGTTAGACTTTGTACGTAAAGCAAACGTAATCTCTGGTGAAGCTGGTGGAATTACACAACATATTGGAGCTTACGAAGTCACAGTAGATGGCGATAAGAGTATCACATTCTTAGATACTCCTGGTCACGAAGCCTTTACTGCGATGAGAGCTCGTGGAGCTAAAGTAACAGACGTTGCAATTATTGTGATTGCTGCGGATGATACCGTGATGCCACAAACCACAGAAGCAATTAACCATGCATTGGCGGCAAATCTGCCAATTGTATTTGCTTTCAATAAAATGGATAAACCAGGTGCAAACCCTGATAAGATACGTGAACAATTGTCAGCAATGAACGTTTTGGTAGAAGAGTGGGGTGGTAAGTACCAAACTCAAGAAATTTCTGCAAAAACAGGATTGAACATCGATAAATTACTAGAAAAAGTATTACTTGAAGCAGAATTACTAGAGCTAAAGGCAAACGCAAAGAAGAGAGCAGTTGGTACTGTAATTGAAGCTCAGTTAGATAAAGGTAGAGGTTACGTTGCTACTGTTTTAGTAGAAGCGGGAACGTTAAAAGTAGGAGATCCTATTTTAGCAGGATCTTATGCTGGTAGAGTAAAAGCACTTTATAACGAAAGAGGAGCTCGTGTTGATCACGTAGGCCCATCACAACCGGTACAAGTACTAGGTTTTGCAGGTGCACCGCAAGCAGGAGATCGTTTTAACGGAGTAGAAAGCGAACCTGAAGCTCGTGATATTGCAAATAAACGTTTACAATTACAACGTGAGCAAGGTTTGCGTACGCAGAAACATATTACCTTGGATGAAATTGGTCGTCGTTTGGCAATTGGTAACTTTAAAGAGCTTAACATCATTATCAAAGGTGATGTGGATGGTTCTGTTGAAGCGCTATCAGATTCATTGCAGAAACTATCTACTGAACAAATTCAGGTTAAAATTGTACACAAAGCAGTTGGTCCAATTTCAGAATCCGACGTATTATTGGCAACTGCCTCAGATGCTATTATTATTGGTTTCCAAGTTCGCCCATCAGCAGGTGCTCGTAAATTGGCCGAGAACGAAGAGATTGATGTAAGATTATATTCTATTATCTACAAAGCTATTGACGAGATTAAAGCGGCGATGGAAGGTATGTTAGCTCCAGAATTCGAAGAGAAAATTGTTGCTAACGTGGAGATTAGAGAAACGTTCAAAATCACTAAAGTTGGAACCATTGCAGGTTGTATGGTGTTAGATGGTACTATTCACAGAAATAGTAAAATTAGAATCATCCGCGAAGGTGTGGTAGTTTACACAGGTGAATTAGAATCATTAAAACGTTTCAAAGACGACGCTAAAGAAGTACACAGAGGTTACGAGTGTGGACTGAATATTAAAGGATACAACGATATACAAGTAAATGATATTGTTGAAGCTTACGAGCAAGTTGAAGTAAAAAGAAAGCTTTAATAAGCTTAAGTTCTATGCAAATTATTTAAACCGTTTAGAGTTTTCTAAACGGTTTTTTTTATGTGTATAATTTTGGATAAGTATGATAATGAATTGATATGTAGAGGATTATAAAGGACTGAATTATTTTAAAAAATAAAGTCTACTAAGTCTATATATTTTATATATTTGCCCATAGAATCATTCTTTTTTATGATTTGTTCTTCTTTCTTAGAATTGATACGTGTGAGATAGAAATAGAGAGAAATAATTGGAGGATTTTAGATACTTATTTGTGTTAATAATACCTCTTCGCTAATAAAAGAAGAGGTTTTTTATTTTAAAAATTTATGTTGAGTTTTAGAAGTGAACTTGAAAACCCATTAGTCGAAAAAGAGATTATTGATCTTGAACGTAAAATCAGAGCTTTCCGCGATGGTAAAATTCATGATGATAAGTTTAAAAGTTTAAGATTAGCCCGTGGAATTTACGGCCAGCGCCAACCCGGCGTACAAATGGTTCGTATAAAAATTCCTTTCGGAAAAGTTACTTTTAAGCAAATTTTAAAAATTGCTGACGTTTCTGATGAATTTGCATCTTCAAACTTGCATTTTACAACCCGTCAAGATATCCAAATCCATTACGTAAGTTTAGATAGAACGCCAGAGCTTTGGGCAAGATTGGCAGAAGACGGCGTAACAACCCGCGAAGCCTGTGGTAATACCGTTAGAAATGTAACAGCATCTGCAATCGCTGGTATAGATCCAAAAGAACCTTTTGATGTTTCGCCTTATGCTTATGGCTTTTTTAGGTACTTTTTACGTAATCCAATTTGCCAAGAAATGGGGCGTAAGTTTAAGTTCGGTTTTTCATCGAGCGATGACGATACGGCTATTTCATTTATCCACGATGTAGGCTTTATTCCTAAAATTAAAATCGAAAATGGAGAAGAAGTTAGAGG
Source organism: Sphingobacteriales bacterium (assembly GCA_038243635.1). Lineage (GTDB taxonomy): Bacteria > Bacteroidota > Bacteroidia > Sphingobacteriales > Sphingobacteriaceae > Pseudopedobacter. The sequence goes on along the minus strand of JBBSQW010000047.1, from coordinate 14,504 downwards.
TTTTAAGGTTGTATTAGGTGGTAGTTTAGGTGCGCAACCTTACATTGGCCAACTGGTTTATGAGTTTTTACATGAAGATTTAATTATCCCTTTCTCAGAATCCGTTATTCGCGTTTTTGACCGTTACGGCGAAAGAGCGAATAGAAATAAAGCTCGTTTAAAGTTTTTATTGAACAAAGTAGGGTTTGATGAGTTTTTAAAGATGGCGGAGGAAGAACGAGTCGCCATAAAAGTAAAATCTTACAAAATCGATAGAGATACCGTTGAAACACCAAATATTCCGGATGCAATATTCTCAGATGTGCAAATCCCAGCGGATAAAAAATTGGCTTACGAAATGTGGCTGGCTACAAACGTGTTTGAGCAAAAGCAAAAAGGCTTTAACGGTGTTTTTATCAAAGCACAAACAGGTGATATGTCAACTACTGTTGCCAGAGAATTTGTTAAGGCTATCAGTCCGCTAGTGGCTGATGAAATGCGTGTTACAATTAGCCAAGGTTTATTGTTAAAATATGCTCGTACAGAAAATTTACCAGCTTTATTTTTAGCGCTTGATAAATTGAATTTAACGGCTGCGGGTCATGATAGTGTTGCAGATGTAACCACTTGCCCAGGTACAGATACCTGTAACCTTGGGATTTCAAATTCTATGGAGCTTTCCAGAGTTTTAGAATCTGTGGTTTATGAAGAGTATGAAGAGTTTGTTTACAACAAAGAAATCAAAATAAAAATTAGCGGTTGTATGAACAGCTGTGGCCAGCATGGTATTGCGCATATCGGTTTTCACGGAAGCTCGATGAAAGTTAATGGCAAAGTAATGCCAACGGCGCAGGTTTTAATTGGTGGTGGTGTTGTTGGTAATGGTGAGGGTAGAGTGGCGGATAAAGTAATTAAAGTGCCAACTAAAAGAGCTCCGCAAGTTTTACGTACAATTTTAGATGATTATAAAGAAAAGGGAAGCGCATACCAAAGCTTTCACCAGTATTATGATGATTTAGGTAAAGATTACTTTTACCAAATGTTAAAACCAATTGCAGATCAATCAAATGTTGAAGATCACGAATATGTGGATTGGGGACATGAAGAAAAGTACGAAAAAGCAATTGGTGTAGGAGAATGTGCAGGAGTAATTATTGACTTAGTTGCCACTTTGATGTACGAAGCCGAAGAGAAATACAGCTGGGCATTAGAAACTTATGAGGCAAAAGGATGGGCTGATGCTATTTACCACGCATATAATACAATGGTTAGTAGTGCAAAGGCAGTGTTGTTAGATAAAGGCATTAGCCAGAGTACGCAAATAGGCGTATTAAATGCTTTTGATGAAAACTATGCTGGGCAGTTTGGCTTAGAAAGTTTAAAAGAAACGGTATTACAAATCAACAAAAACGAGCCTAGTGAAGCTTTCGCGGAAGCTTATTTAGCGCAAGCGAGTGACTTTTTAAATCAGGTTAAAAACTTTAGAGAAGTACCTGCAACCGTATAATATTAAAATTTGATGCCTTAATTAAAGGCTTATATGAGTTTGTCAATTAAAAATATAGAGGGAATAGAAGTGGAGAACGGTAACGAATTGTTCCCGGTATTTTTGAAACTTCAGAACTTTCAAACTTTAGTAGTTGGGGGTGGAAATGTAGGTCTAGAAAAGTTAGGCGCTATATTAAACAACAGTCCAAAGGCTAGGGTAACAATTGTTGCCGATAGGTTTTTAAAGGAAGTAAAAGAGTTAGCGACAAAGTATCCAACTATTGATCTTTTAGAAAGAAAATTCGAAGATAAAGATTTAGAAGGTACGGAACTGGTGATTTTGGCAACGGACAACCTAGAGCTACATAAATACATTAGAACTTTAGCAAAAGAAAAAGGGATTTTAGTAAACGTTGCGGATACGCCCGAGCTATGTGATTTTTATTTAGGTTCAATAGTTAAAAAAGGGAATCTAAAAATTGCGATATCTACCAACGGTAAATCGCCAACGGTTGCCAAACGTATTAAAGAAGTTTTAAATGAAAACATTCCTGAAGAGATTGATGAAACTTTAGAGAATATGAGTCAATTGCGCTCCACTTTGAGCGGAGATTTTGCTGATAAAGTGAAGGCGATGAATCGGGCGACAGCTAGCTTAGCGCCAAAAGAGGATGAAAAGCCACAACTTTCTTCTCTTAAGGTAAGTTTGGTGCTTTGGACTTTGGTTGTGGCGTTTGCTGCATTGACTTTCTATGTAATATGGAAAGAAGAGCCAGAGTTTAGAGCGTATGTTGAAGGTATCAACCCGCAATTTTACTGGTTTTTAACCGCAGGTTTCGTTTTTGCAATGGTTGATGGCGCAATTGGGATGTCTTACGGTGTTACCTCAACCACATTCTCACTGTCAATGGGAATTCCGCCTGCTTCTGCAAGTACTGCAGTCCATATTTCAGAAATATTGAGCAACGGTATAGCAGGTTGGATGCACTTTAAAATGGGAAACGTGAATATTAAGCTTTTTAAAGTTTTAATTATTCCTGGTATTATTGGAGCGGTGGCGGGAGCATTTATCCTTTCTTCGTTAGAAGAATATAATCATTATACCAAACCGCTAATTTCTGTGTACACCTTGATTTTGGGTATTGTGGTGTTAAGAAAAGCATTGAATTTAAATAAAAAACGAACGGTTAAAACTAAGAAAATCAAAAAAATTGGAGCTTTAGGCTTTTTTGGAGGATTTATAGACGCGGTAGGCGGTGGCGGTTGGGGTTCAATTGTGCTTTCTTCTTTGATTGCAGGGGGCAGAAACGCCCGCTACTCATTGGGAACGGTAAAAATGACCAGATTTTTCATTGCATTAATGAGTTCGTTAACGTTTTTGACTATGTTAGATGGCTTACGTTGGTATGCGGTTGCAGGTTTAGTTATAGGTAGTGCAATAGCTTCGCCTATTGCCGCAAAGGTATCCAACAAGATATCAGCTAAAACTATTATGGTTGCGGTAGGAATAATTGTAATTTTAGCGAGTTTAAATACAATTAGCAAGTTTTTGATGGCTTTGTAAAAGAGAAAAAATGAATATAGATGAGGTAAAAAAGGCAATAGAAGGATTAAGCCCGCAAGAGGTTTTAGCTTTTGTTGCCCAAAACTTTAGCGGTAACGCAGTTTTTTCAACTAGTTTTGGTTGGGAAGATCAGGTGATTTCCGATATGATATTTACTGCTGATTTGGATATTAAAGCTTTTACTTTAGATACTGGTCGTTTGTTTACAGAAACGTATTTTACTTGGAACCGTACGTTAGAGAAGTATCATAAACCGATTCATGCTTTTTACCCTGATCAAGAGGCGTTACAGGAAATGGTGACCAAAAAAGGTCCAAACAGTTTTTACGAATCCGTTGAAAACAGAAAAGAATGTTGTGGAATTCGTAAAGTTGAGCCATTAAACAGAGCGTTAGCAGGGCAACAAATTTGGGTAACTGGAATCAGAGCAGATCAATCGACAAATCGTGAGGATATGCATTGGGTAGAGTGGGACAGTGCACATCAATTGATCAAAGTACATCCACTTTTCTTTTGGAGCTTGGATGACGTGAAAGCCTACGTTAAAGAAAAAAATGTTCCTTACAATCCTTTACATGATAAAGGTTTTCCAAGTATAGGTTGTCAACCCTGTACAAGAGCGGTGCAACCAGGCGAAGATTTTAGAGCGGGCCGTTGGTGGTGGGAAGATGCAAGTAAAAAAGAATGTGGGTTACACGATGTAACCGCACATGAAGAGGTTTTTAAACCGTAGTGAGTCGGTAGTTTTTAGTTCGCTGTCCGCAGTTTAGACGAAGACTTATAATTTTGAAAATGAATAATTAAAAAGGGTTTGAGAAAAGATTAAGTCGCTTGAAAAGGGCTCATATCTTACCTCTCACTACTCAATACTAAAAAAGGTTTTGAGAAAAGATTGAGCCACGCTATAAGGTCTCAATACTCATATCTCACTACTCAATACTAAAAATAAGAATGGATTATTTAGATCAACTAGAGGCAGAAGCCATCGCTATTTTAAGAGAGGTTGCTGGGCAATTCGAGAGACCTGCCCTGTTATTCTCTGGAGGAAAAGATTCGATTACATTGGTGCGTTTGGCAGAGAAAGCTTTCCGACCAGGTAAATTCCCTTTCCCTTTAGTACACGTAGATACGGGACATAACTTTCCGGAAGTTATTGAATTCCGTGATCGTTTGGCAGCAAAAATTGGCGAGAAGCTAATTGTATGTCACGTACAGGATGCTATTGATAAAGGTAAAGTGATTGAGCAAAAAGGTAAAGATGCCAGTAGAAATGGCTTGCAAACGGTTTCCCTTTTAGATGTCATCGAAGAAAATAAATTTGACGCTTGTATAGGAGGTGCTCGTAGAGATGAAGAAAAAGCTAGAGCAAAAGAGCGTATTTTTTCGGTACGTGATGAGTTTGGTCAGTGGGATCCAAAACGCCAAAGACCAGAGTTATGGAGTACCTTCAACGGTAAGATTAATAAGGGAGAAAATGTGAGGGTTTTCCCAATTAGCAATTGGACCGAGCTTGACGTATGGAACTATATCAAAAGAGAGAAAATCGAGATTCCTTCAATTTATTACTCGCACAACCGAGAAGTAATTGAACGTAATGGTGTTTGGATGGCAGCTCATGAGTTCTTAAATATGGATGCTGACGATAAAGTTCATACCAAAAGTGTACGTTTCCGTACCGTTGGTGATATGACATGTACCGCAGCCGTAGAATCTGTAAAAACGGATATCGACGATATTATTTTGGAAATTAGTCAGTCAAAAATTAGTGAAAGAGGTGCCCGTATGGATGATAAAGTTTCTGAAGCAGCCATGGAAGACCGTAAAAAAGGAGGATATTTTTAATGGATATATTAAAATTTTTAACAGCAGGTAGTGTTGATGATGGTAAAAGTACTTTAATTGGTCGTTTATTGTACGATACAGGTTCTGTATTGGCAGATCAGTTAGAGGCTATTCAAAAGTCTAACCGTAAAAATGATGACGGAACGGTGGATTTAGCCATTTTGACTGATGGATTAAAGGCAGAACGTGAGCAAGGAATTACCATAGATGTAGCTTATAAATACTTCCAAACGGAAAAAAGGAAATTTATTATTGCCGATACGCCTGGACATATTCAATACACTCGTAATATGGTTACTGGTGCTTCAAACGCTGATTTAGCGATCATTTTAATTGATGCTCGTAAAGGCGTTATTGAACAAACCATTCGACACACCTATTTAGTTTCGCTTTTAGCATTAGAACATGTTGTGATATGTGTTAACAAAATGGACATGGTTGATTATGCCGAAGAAGTTTTCGATAAAATCCATGCTGATTATCATGCTTTAGCTGTGAAGCTAGGTATAAATGAAGTAACGTTTATTCCGGTAAGTGCTTTACGTGGGGATAACATTGTGTATGATTCGGTAAACATGCCTTGGTATAAAGGAAAAAACTTACTAGATCATTTAGAGACAGTACCTGTACGTGAGTTAGATACTTTGTTGCCTGCTCGTATGGCAGTGCAATGGGTAGTTCGTCCGCAAACAGATGAATTACATGATTATAGAGGTTACGCTGGTAGAATATTAAGTGGTGCGCTAAGATTGGGCGATACGATCAAAGTTTTTCCATCAGGCATGAAATCTACGATTTCTAAAATTGAGACTTTTGATGGTGATCACGCTATTGCCGAAGACGGGAAATCAATCACTTTGCATTTAACAGATGAAATTGATATCAGTCGTGGCGATATGATTGGTGAAATTGAGCGTCCACCGGTTGTTTCTAATGAAATTGAAGCAGATATTTGCTGGATGGATACACGGGAATTAGACACTTCTGCAACTTATTTTATTCAACACCAAAGTAAGGTAACGCGTTGTAAAATTCGTGAGATTTTATACAAAGTAAATATCAATACGCTTGAAAAAGTAAATGCTGATAGTTTAGGCTTGAATGATATTGGTAGGGTTGAGATTAAGACGGCAGACGAGCTAGCTTTTGATCCTTATGATAAAAATAAGAGAAACGGTGGAGCAATTATAATAGATAGCCGTACAAATGTTACTGTTGGTGCTTTAATGCTTAGATCGGCATTGTAAAGTAGCCGAGAGATAGTTTCAATAAAAAAGCTTATCGATAAATTTTCGATAAGCCTTTTTTGTAAAAAATTAAATTAGTTGATTAATTCATGTCATTTTTAACTTTTTTAGCAGTTGCTTTGCCTGGTAAATAAACCTGGAAACCTAACCCTAAGCTTAAATTATGAGCATATGGGCTACTGCCAAATCCAACAACGCCGTTGTATTTTAACAATGTTTCTAAGCCTATAGATTTAGTAACGAAATAAGTGAAGCCTGGACCAAAACTAAATCCTAATCCATTTGTAGAGCCTATAGTCCCAGCTGGGTTAATTCCAGAGATTCCAACAGTTGCTTCACCAAAAAACATTGAGTTTTTGACAACGTCACCAGAAGTTTCGCCAGAGTAATAACGGCCTAATGCACCAACTCCATAATTAATGCCGGTTCCAGCACGTTTTTGAGTTTCCAGTCCAAAAGATACATCGCCACCTAAGGCAATTCCATCTGCGATAAACCAAGCGGCTTTAGGGTTGAGGTTGAAAGAGAAAACATTTGGTTTATCTAAACCAAAACTAATGTTAGAAATGTTTGTACCCATTAATACATTTCCTTCTTGAATTTGGGCATTAGCAGCAGTAAAACCTGTTACTGCAATTGCAAGTGTTAATAGTAGTTTTTTCATGATGTTTTTATAGATAATTAGTGGTTGATTACTGCGAAACAATCTTGTTGTTTTCTTACAATCTGAATCGCAAAATGATAGCATCATAATTTATGCCTAATAATGTTAAAAAAGTATTTTTGGAAATAAATTTAAAAAGTTTAAAAGAGCTATTTCTGACTTATAAATGAATAGCTGGCCAGCGATGCATTTTTGACGGGTGATATTAGTTCTGTCGGATATTGCCAAAAGAATATGAGCAATAAATTCGGAAATTATATTGAAAAAAATGGCATTGTGAATTTTCACAATGCCATTTAAATTTACAGTTTTTATAAATTCGTAGTTTATTCAGGACTAATGAGTTTTGTTTTAATTAAAAGTAAAACTGAACTCCAATTTGTGGAGCAAAGAAATCAGTTCCAATTGCAAAACTATCACTTCCTGCGCCTTTCACTGTGTTATTGTTGGCATCTTCTACTTTCAGGTTAGTGTATGAAACCCCTCTGAACGCAAACTCAATTCCAATTTTTTTAGATGGGAAATAAGAAAATCCTGGAGATAAAGCGACACCGATAGACGTTGAATTACCAACTTTACTTCCTGATTTTCCATCAGCATCAGTAGATTTTACTGTTCCAAAACCTAAAGGAACTTGAGCTTGACCAAAGAAAGAAAATTTCTCTGCGATTGGTACATATACTCTTCCGAAAGGAGCAACAACAAAAGCTTCTACTTGTCCTGTTGTACTAGCTACGCCAACATTGGTATATTGGTATCCTAAACCTGTACCTAAAGCAATGTTGTTAGAAACGAAGTAACCTAAATTTGGTACTATACTAAAGTTTTGTACTGCTTTAGAATTATCGGCATCAGATTTTACCGACTCGTAAGAAGCGCTTCCTCCTAAAATCCATTTTCCTTTTTCTGTTTGTGCTTGGCTGCTAAATGCAAAACCTGTTAAAACTGCGATTGACAAGATTAATTTTTTCATAATTTTTATTTTTAGTTTGTTAATATTAATCGATTTTGATTTTTTAATTTTCGACTATGAAACAAAAATAGTCGAAATCTTAGTTACTGCAAAATATTAATGGTACGTTAGAACTTAGCAAAATCATAACTTGCTGACTAGGGTTTAGTTTGACAGATTATTGACCTATCTATTACAAATGATTGACTTTTAATAATGCTGTTCATAGCTTTAATCTCTAATAGAATACTCGTTTTATTTTTATATCTTGGACTAGATAAATAATTAGGTCGATAAAATAAGCCAAATGAAAGAGGATTTTTTAGACAAAGAGATATTGAAAGCAGCAAAAACGTTGTTTTCTCAGTATGGTTTAAAGAAAACAACGATGGATGACGTTGCCAGAGCGGTAGGGAAAGGGAAAAGTACGCTTTACTATTATTACCCTGGTAAAACTGAATTGTTCCAGTCGGTAGTGAAGCATGAGATGCTAAACGCGACAAAACTGATAAGAATGGCTGTTAATCAGGAGCGAACTGCTTTTTCTAAGTTCTCTGCATACATATTATCACGTTTAACATTAAGGGCAGAGAGTGTTAATCTTTCAAAAGTGGTTTTGGACGATATTTTTGATCATTTTAAAGATATATATCCCTTAAAACAAGAATTTGAGGAGATTCATCTTTCTTTTATAAAGGAAATCATCAATGGGGGAGTGCAAAGCGATGAGTTTAAGGACATGTCCGAAAATGACATCTGTTTTTTAAGCTCATGGATTAATGCCGCACTTTCAGGTTTGGAAAGACCGGGGCAAACGTCCATATCCGTAACTAACTCTTCTAGTTGTAATCAAATTATAAACTATATTTTATATGGAATAGTGAAAGACTAGTTTCGACTTTTGGCGTATTTTTTTCGACGAACTAAAATGCAATAAACTTAAAAAGTTATGTTTACCAATGATTGTGCTTAGCCAGCAGTCCTGTTTTCCGCACATCACTTCTGCTTCTTCCGATGCGAACAACCGAATAATATTTAACAAGACTTTGCATTTACACCTTAGATTGAGCGTTTTTCGCTAGTTGCTTTTTTATGCGGTAATTTGCTTAAAGTTTTATATTTGTCTTTATGCTATTGCTTACTTTTTTTGTAGCCGTAATTGTAAATTTTGTTGGATATATTCCTTTAGGAAATATCAATTTAACCGCGATGCAAATTTCTGTAAATAAGGGATTAAAGCAAGTGGTAGTATTTGCAACATCCTTTGCTTTGGTTGAAGGCGTATTTACCTACGTTTTAATGCGCTTTGCCGAGTGGTTTGCTACAAAAAAAGACTTTTTAGGCTGGTTAGAGTGGATTATGATTGCTGTTTTTTTATTAATGGGAGTTTTAAGCTATATCCAATCAAAAAAAGAAGTCGAACCAATGAATGATGACCAAAAGCGGGATAGCATTAAAACCGGTATTTTGTTAGGCGTTTTTAATCCCATGATTATCCCGTTTTGGACTATTGGTGGAACTTATTTAATAGCCCATAATTGGATCAGCACTGAAGGTTTCGCATTAATTATATTCGCCGTTGGAGCATCAATTGGTTCTTTCGCTTGTCTATATCTTTTTGGAAGATTTGCACAGTATATTCAAGGTAAATTTTCTTTTAGTCACCGGGTAATCAACCGAAGCATTGCCTATATGTTTTTTACATTGGCAGTTTTGCAAACAATAAGGTTGACTTTTTTCTAGATCTAAGTTAATGTCAGAATGTTAAAATACGCGTTTACTACCCATCGGAGGAGAGAGAAGGAGATCATTAAGTTAATGTAAGATTTCTGTCTGCTTTTCGTCATGTCGAAGATACAAGACATGACGAAAAGCAAAACCTGAGTATAACTTATGATACCTATTTGTGGGATCTTTTATTATCAGTCAACTTGACGGCTGCATAACTTAGCGTTTTTTTTAGAGAAACGTTAGGCAAACCCTACATACTGGTGGTGCCTGATTTTAAAACCTGACCAAACATTGGTATAGTTTATTGTCCACTGCTTGCGGATACCGAGAAGCATTCTTCTGTTGATTTTGTCATTCAACCCCTGCAAATAAACTTACCCCATTAAAAAGGATAACCAATAGCCAAATTAAACACTAAATTCTCCTTCCTCCAAGCTTTATCTCCAAATTTGATGTCGTTGAAAACCCATCGGTCTCCTTTTGGTAAATAAGGCTTTCTAATTGGGAAGCCTAGGTCTAAACGTAATATTAAGAAAGACAAATCTAAACGTAAACCAGCACCTGCATCAACCGCCAGTTCACTAATAAACTCTTTACTAAATGCGGCGCCCGATTTTTCGGGATCGCTGTTTAACAACCATATATTTCCAGCATCTACAAATAAGGCACCTTTAAATATCGAGGTAAAATCATATCTGTACTCTGTGTTTAATTCCAGCTTGATATCTCCCGACTGATCTGGTAAAAAAGAATCCGAGTCAATTACTTGTTCATAACTACCTGGGCCAATAGATCTCGCTCTAAAACCACGTAAACTATTTGTACCACCAATAAAGAATTGTTTGATGAATGGCAACTGCGAAGAATTTGCATAAGCGTAACCAAAACCAGTGATCACACGACTCGCGATTGTTGATTTTGCACCTAATTTAAAATAATGTCTAAAATCGTTCTCTATTTTCAAATACTGACTAAAAGGTACGCCAAATATTCTAGATGTATCTCCGTTTAACACGTGACCTTTGTTAATTAAGCCTGCTACGTTTCCTGCTAAATCAACCTGTCCTTTATAGTAAAAAGTGTTTTTCTTCTGGGTTTCACCAGTAGTAGTGTATGTGTAACTATAAGAAGGACCAAAAATCAACTGATCATCAATAACACGTTGTAAACCTGGAATCGAATCTGCTCGGAGTTTATATTCCTTAGAAACGTTAGAAGAATTTGTATAGGTGATCTCCGTAACCTTTAGGGAATGCTCTTTACGGATGTTTTCTTTCCACAGATATCCAAAAGAACCTCTAAAAGTATTTAATGAATACAGGCCTGTTCTGTTTTGATATTCAAAGCCTACTGTGGCTACTGTTTTTGGAGTAAACGCTGAAACCGATTTTAGTTTTACAAAAGGAGCCATAAATTTTGGCCAAATTAAACTTGCATCTCCACCAAAACGTACCACATTATTGCCTCCATTTTGTCCAGATACTTGTGTTTCTAATCCTGCAAACGCGGTAATTGTCAATTGCTCTGCACCTCTAAAAGCATTTCTATTGGTCCAGTTTAAATTAACTTCTGAACCCGTATAATTTGCCGAATTGGTTTTTCCCAATAACTCTACGCGTATAGATTTTTTTGGTAGGGGAGTTAAATAATAATAAGCATCTAATATGCTACTTAAAGAATCAGATGGTCTAAACTCGTTTTTTACAAATTTAAAAGTACCAACGTTAACCAGCCTATTTAACGATAAATTATGATCGGTTCTATTGTAAATATCTCCTTGATTAAACTGTAAAGCCCTGTCAAAAACCTGTGGCTTATACTTCTTTTTAGGGTCAACAACAATTAAGTCTTTGAATTTATAAAGCGAATCTGTATTGCGTTGAACGCTATCATCACCTAAGCTATAGTCTGGAAAAACGTATATTTTACCGATGTTATAAACGTTTTTTGCCGGTTTTGGTGTTTCGTTTTTAACTTTCATGATAAGGTCCACTTGGTGCTTGCCAACGGTGCTATCCACTTGAATCAATAAATAATCCGGACCAAAATAAAAGAAACCTTGTTCTTTAAGCTTCGCATCAATCCTTGTTCTTTCTGCTTTAATTTTATCTAAATCATAAGGTTCGCCTGCCTTAAAAAATGTTGTTTCTTTTGTTTCAGCGAGCGCTAAACCCAACTTGCTAGAATCTGTAGGGAATTTAACTTCTCTAATTTGATATTGAAAGCTAGGTTTTACCGTATAAATCGCTGTCGCTCTTTTGCGTTTCGCTGTTGAATCCGCGGAAGCTCTTCCCTTAAAATAACCGCGATTATCTAATCTATTCTCAATCAGTTGAACGTTGTAATCTAAATCTACTTTTGAAAAAAACACAGGAGCCTGACCAAATTTTGTATTCAAGAAGTGTTTGATACCCTTTTGCTTATCAGTTTTGGTGATGTTATAAATCCATAGTTTAGGACGCAAACCCAGAATAGAAGAATTTGGGCGGGGTCTTAAAATACTTTCTAACTCGTCTCTTAAAATCGACTTTTCTTTTTTCTTAACGCTGTCTCCTTCTACATTAACTTTGGCGCCCACATAGAGTAGCTCACCTTTAGGCAAATACTTAGTATTGCTACACGAAGCAACAAAAAAAGTGATAGAAAGTATATATATAATGGACTTAAATTTCATGTTAATTGCTCTCAATGTTTTCTTTCTTCTTATCTCTTTTCTTAGTTTTCGAACGTTCAAACAGTTCTTTAAACTTGTTGTAATCCATAGTTACAATAAAACCTAAACCAGTTTCAATTACCTGACCTTGTAATGCTACTTGATACTGGTTTTTACGGTAAGCTCTTAGTAAATATCGGCCGTCTTTAGAAAGTGAATAATCTACTGCAACGTCTCCGGCAATATTATTTGCTTGTTGGTTACTCTGCTGTGGACCTTCTAGTCCAAAACTGCTTCCTATGGTAACCTTCAGTCTATCGTTCAACAAACGTTTTGATAAACCTACATTTAAGTCGGTTCTGTTTTCTCGTTGACCTGTAGTATAATCGTCTGTGGCTTCTAAATCAAAGTTTAATTCTACACCTTGAATTAAATTCCCAGCAAAATCATTAAGCTGTTGTGATATGATTTTGCTTACACTTTGCCTAACAAGTGTTTCGGCCCCACCAGATCCTGCTTCACTTGCAAAAGGATTTTCTCCAATAAATCTATTGAGTAATAACAGTGCAAAAACCTGCTTGTTAAGCTCGTTTGGTTGTTGCCTTAACTGTTCTAGCTTAGTTTTCGAATTGTTAATAATTTCGGTGGAAACATTATAGTTCCCGTCAGGCAAAATCACGTCAAAGCTAATTTCAGGCTTCATCAATTCGCCTTCCATTTTTAACAGAACGTTAAATGGTAATTTTTGCTTGTAAGTATTTCGCACCGCTTGTGTTGCAGATCCTAATTGGTCGCCAACTAAGTCAATTGGTGCTGTTTCCGCTACGTAGATAGCTGTTACATCTAAAGTCGCAGAAAGAGGATCACCCGTCCATAAAACGCTACTTCCTTTGTCAATTTTAAACTGACGTTTGATAAAGTTGAAAGACATTTCATAATAGCCCTCCTGTAATTCGTATTTACCAGTTAAGGATACTTTTCCAGAAGGATCAATACCAGCACTTAGTTCAGCCTCACCTTTAAGTTTAACAAAATCACCGTTTCCTTTATCAATCACCATGGTGAGCTCAGCTTTTGGATCAACTTCAATAGTCATCGTTAAATTCATCCCTTTAAAGTCGGTTTTGTTTAATGAATCTGGCAATACAAAAGCTTTATTAAATGCAGGGTCGTCTTGATCAATAAACTCTACAATGCCTTCCTTATCGGCGATGCCAGGATCAGATTGTGGCAATACCAATGTAAGGTCCGTTTCTTTATTTATTTTTAAGCTTCCGTCTATTATTGGATTGTTCAAATCGCCTTTAATACGCATTCTGGTATCAAAGAAAAGTTTTCCATAATACAAATCATTGTCTTTTTCTGTAGAGCTAACTGCCATAAAATTATCGGCGTCAACCTCTAAATTGAACCTAAAGTCTGTGTAGGTTTTTGTGTAGATAGCTCCATTTAACGCCAGTTCATTACTGGCTGAGTCTTGCAACGAAAAATTATTGAATAATATTCCATCACCGTTAAAAACGATTTTATCTGGACCCAATTTAAATTGCGAATTTAACGGAGTAACGTTGAAAACTGCATTGTTGAACGCCAAATCTCCGTTAAGTTTTGGTGCATTTACAGTTCCTGTAATATCAAAAGCACCATATAAGTAACCGCTAGCATCTTTGATGTTTCCTAAAGTAAAGCCTTGGATACTTTTTAAATTTAAGCGTTGCATATCCAAGTTCATATCAAAACTGCTATTGCTTACATTATATAAACCTTTTAGATTAACTTGATTTCCGTTTCCTGTAATTGCTACATCCGCATCGAAAATATTTGGCTTATTATTTCGGACTTTTACATCGAGATTTCCAACGGTATCAGTCATAAAATTAAAATCTTTAATCTGAAGGTCTGCGGCGAATGTTGGTGTGTTTGCCAAGTTTTTAGCCAGCACATTTCCGTTCATTACACCACCTGCTAGTAAAGAATCTTTGGATATAATACTTGTAATCGTCTCGATTCTGAAATTAGTAAAATCAATAGCTATAGGAGAGTTGGCCGATGTTTGTTGTGATTGTATTTTAATAGATTGACCAGAATTACTCAATTCAAATTTATCTGCAAAAACTCCATTTTCACCAAACCTAATCACGTTGTCGTTCGTTATTTTCCAGTTTTCGTAGTTTAACTTTAAACCATCTAAATTTAATCTGAATTCACTATCGCGATTTTCTAAAGCTTTTAAATTTCCGGCGATTAAGTAACGTTCTTTATTGGATTGGTCAAGTACTTGTAAACGATAATCTATCAAGTTGTCTTTTAACTGACCAGTTAAGCTGGTTTTGGGTAACAATAAGGACTCACTTTTTATTTCATCAATTAACAAACTGTATTTT
>JBBSQW010000046.1:0-28024 GCA_038243635.1 Sphingobacteriales bacterium | reverse complement strand
TTAACCCCGTAAGTACCCGCCGGCAACTCCTTAACATGATGCCAAATGTGCATTTTCGGATTGTTTAAAATGTACTTAAACGGACCGTAAGAAAGATTTAAATTAGAGTGGTTCAAATGACCAATGGCAGTCGCAAAAATATGAACGATAAAAAAATCTTTCAATCCAAAACCAATCATTGCTAAAGGAATATATTGCGCAGTTTTATAAAAAATGGATTCCATCCAATGGAAACGCAAGTGGGCAGCAAAACCCATTTCCTTTACAGAATGGTGCACTTTATGAAATTCCCACATCCAAGAATATCTGTGCAACATCCTGTGCACATTCCAGTGAATAAAATCAGCGACGATAAACAGCAAGAACAACTGCACCCACTTTGACCATTGTTGAATTTCAAAGGCAATGATATTTTCTATGCCAAATAACCCCAGAAAGTCGTTAAAAACCTGTACAGCAATATTTGAAATTGCGTTGTAAGCAATCAGTGAAAAAAGAAAAAAGTTGAAGAACATATAAAAACCATCTATCCAAAAATCCTGTCGAAAGATTGATTGATTCTTACGCCATGGAATAATGATTTCTAAAAGCCATACACCAACGGAAAGCATGATAAGCCAATAAAAATAGTTATGCCAACTTGGGTTCAAGATCTCACCTAAAAGGTAGTTCCAATACCCCGAATAGGAACCGAAAAATGTTTCAATGTATTTATACATCGTTTTATAACCCTGAAAATTTTATTGTTTTTTTTGTCGAGGACTTACCGCACAGCCGTTAGCACCACAATGCCCAACATTAAAAACCCCTTGATACAAGAAAAAAGCAGCTAATAGTAATAAAATATATTGCTGGTTTGCGATTGCTTCAAAACCTACGTAAATCCCCATAACAAGCTTTACAGCCCGCATGAACGTCCAATTATAAAAGAGGTTTTGTTTAGTAAGCATGCTCGCTCGGTTTTGAACAAATTAACGAAATAGGATTTTAAATGCCGTCATGATAGAGTTAATTTGCGAGAGAAAGCTATTTAAAACGCGTCGTCATGTTGAACGATTTGAAACATCTAACAAATAGGTTTTACATGCTATTTGCATACTTTGCATATGAGATGTCTCGTATCCTCGACGAGAATTAGAGAAAAATCCCTCAACTTTATTAAATCGAATCTTAGCACATGGCATGAAGTATTAGTCAATAATTCTCAGCAACTCCTCTTTAGAAAAAGCACTCACAAACTCCCTATCAGAAGGGATTACATTTTGAAAAAGTTCTTTTTTCTTTGTTGTAGTTCCAACATTTTTTCTTCAACCGTGTTACGACAAATTAGGCGAATAGCCACCACATTTTTGGTCTGGCCGATACGGTGTGTTCGGTCTATCGCTTGACTTTCAACCGCTGGGTTCCACCAAGGATCGATTAAGTAAACATAATCAGCTTCCGTTAAGTTTAAACCAACACCACCAGCTTTTAAACTCACTAAAAACACTTTTACTGTTTCATCATTTTGAAAATCATTAACAACAGCTTTTCTGTTTTGAGTTTGACCAGTCAGATAGCTAAAAGCAATATGCTCTTGTTGTAGTTGCAATTTAACCAAATCCAACATCCCAACAAATTGGGAGAAAACTAAAATTTTATGGTTAGGCGCATGTTCTTTAATCTGCGAAATTAAAGTGTCAATCTTTACGGATTGATCTCCGGGGAGGCGATCTCCTTTAAGCAGCTTTGGAGAATTACAAATCTGCCTTAAGCGGGTTAAACCTTTTAAAACATTCATGCTGTCTTTACGCAATTCCTCGTTCGTAATTGCAGAAATATATTCACGGAATTCCTTTTCGTAAGCTTCGTAAATATTTCGCTGTTGAGTTTCCATTTCGCAATACAGCACCATTTCTGTTTTTTCGGGCAGTTGCAAATCCACTTCGCTTTTTGTACGTCTTAATATAAAAGGCTTTACTTTTTGATGTAATGCAGAAGCTTTTTTGCTATCCTTAAACATATCAATCGGCATGGCGTAGATATCTTTAAAATAACGCTTTGTACCCAACAAACCTGGGCATGCAAAAGAGAGCTGACCGTACAAATCGTAAGTGTTGTTTTCAATCGGCGTACCTGTAATGGCAATTTTATTCTTTGATTGTAATAAGCGAACTGCTTTATAGCGTTGCGATTCGGGATTTTTAATCGCTTGAGATTCATCTAAAAAGATGTAGTTAAACACGTAGTTTTTCAGGAAGTTAACATCGGATAATAACGTTCCGTACGAAGTAATTACCACCTGATAATTATCGAAATTTTCAATATGCTTTTGTCTTTGGTCGCCGTAAAGGGTGAGCAATTTAAGACTAGGTGCAAATTGCTCCAGCTCTGCTTGCCAGTTGAAGATTAATGAAGTTGGCAGAACAAGTAGATTGGTGTTTTGTTCCGTTTTTTGTTGCTGAAGCAGGATAAAAGAAATGATTTGAATGGTTTTACCTAAACCCATATCATCCGCCAAGATTCCTCCGAAATTAAATTTATCCAGAAAGTTTAGCCAGTTTAATCCTTGCTTTTGATAATCTCGCAGGGTGGTCTGTAATTCATTCGGCACATCTACCTCTTCTATCTTATCAAAACCTGCGAATTGCTTTTTATAATATTTCAGTTCTTCGCTGGCTTTTTCATCCAGCATTTCGGCATCAAAAAGTGCTTCAATAGTTGTAAAATTAACCTTCGAGATTTGAAGCGTTTCATCATCTACAATTTCACCAGCATTAAAATAATCGGCAAACTTGATCATCCATTCTTCTGGTAAAATTCCCAAAGTTCCGTCGTCTAGTTTTACGTATTTATGCTTATTCCTAATCGCTTTATGCAAATGTTTTAGACTAGCTTTTTTGCTACCGAAACTTGCTTTGATATTGGCATTAAACCAATTTAAACCGCTAATTATCTTAATGGTTATTCTAGCTTTATTTAAATTTAACTCATTATTTTCCAACTCGTTAAATCCTAAAATACTAATGTTTTGATTTTGCCACTCTTCAAAGGTATTTAAAAACCAACTTTCGACTAAAAAGTGCTTTTTGTGCAGATAAAAATAATGTAAGCCATTCTCTAACTGCTCAGCGAAATAGATATGTTGTTTTGTTAGTAAAGCGACGAAATCAATCTCCTCAGCATCGTTTCGAGTTACCAAAAACTCTTTATTCCGAGCGCCTAAACCATAAACCTGCTTCCTGCTTCTAATCTGCACTTCGGCCTCTCCGTAACGCATAACGGGAATAATCATCACATGTTCGCCAAAATCGGAAAGGTAAATGATCTTTTCCGTTGGCGCCAGAAAACCGTTGCTTTTGAGTTGAGCCTGCGAAGCAACTTTTAAGTACTTATAATGGATGTCCACTTGGTCTTCCATATTCTCTAAAAATGTTCTTTTGAAGTTCAGGTATTTGGATTGGTGGATTTGAATGTAGTTTGACTGCTGTTTTAGCCATTGAATAATGGCGAATTGTTGCGGATTATCTATTAAATAAAAATTATCTTTTATGACTATAAAACAATCAAACATCAGTTTAACGTCTACCAATTCAAAGCTTTTACTGCTGATTGAGAGATTAGAATTTAGTTGATAAAAACTATCGGTTTGTATAACCTCCAAGTTAATTGTAAAACTATTTTTATGCAGTTTTACTGGAGTAAGCGAGCTGGCATTTAGTTGGTCTGATTTTCCTTTCTGATATTGGAAAATTGAATAATCTTTTGGGTTTCTGATGACAGCCTTTAACGCTTTTAGTTCTGCAGCGGTAATTTGTTGTTCTACAGGACTTGCAAACTTTTGCAACGCCGAAAAAAACTTAATTTCATTCTGTTCATCCGTATTCCAAATAAAATCTAAGGGATTTAATAACATCAATGGATTTTTGATACTACCGTCTTTGGTTAAACTGGCTTCATAAAAATCTATACATAAATGATGGTAATATTTATGCTGTTTTAAAACAATAATCTTCTTCTTTTCAGAAGCTTGACCTTGGAATATATCTGGAGAATCAAACTTTAAAAGCTGCGATTTTAACTGCTTTAATGCTGCTGAATTTAATGGAATAAGTTGCTGATTCTTTGACTTTACCGAATAGCTTTCTTTTTCAAAAATGAGTTCAAAATAATCTGATAAATTACCCTCATTCTCTAATCCGTAAGCTATTGACTCTTGTTTGAACGCCTGGTTTCTCATCGTCTCGTTAAAGAAAATCACGTACTCGGGAATCTTGTTTACTGTTGACAACGCAGTTGCTTGATAATCGCAAAGAAACTTATCGGAATGGCTGAAACTACAATCACAACTCAACAATAATTGCTTGTCTCTTTTTACAATTGTGACTATTGGGTTTATTTCTCTAGTTGCTTCTACCTCGAAAGATGCTTGATTTATATGGATGGCTAAAAGTTGAACTTTTAAGCTGTTATCGGGGTTAAGTTGCGGTTTTAAATACTTTAAAATCTGTTGCTCAGAGAAGTTCTCAAAACTAAAATCATCGAATATGAAACGGTGGGTTTGAGAGTTTTCTTCTTTGAGCATTCAGCCATCTGGTTTTACAACAAAGGTAGTGGACTTTTTTTACAGAGCTAACAGCAGTTGAGGTTTAATTTCTAAAGGCTTTTGTTTATTGCTACAGAGGCTTTTTAATATCGGCGAAAATTGCAAAGCACTCTTGAGCGCAAGTAAAAATATTAGAACTCGAAAAAAGAAAAAACAAAATAATTTTCTATAATAAAACTGATTCTAAATAGACACAATCACGATGCTTATCATTTTTCTCGTCGCCAATTCACGTATATTTAGTGGTCTATTAATACGTAAACAATGTCCGCAAATAACTTCGATATCAAAGGTTTAAATGATGAGCAAATCAAGACTTCAAGGGAGAAATTCGGAAAGAACACTTTAAATTTTAAGAAAGAAAACGGTTTTATTGATGCACTGAAAAGTTTATCAAAAGAGCCGATGATTATTTTGTTACTCGTTGCTTCGCTTATTTACTTTATAAGCGGGGAAACCGGTGACGGCATTTTTCTATTATCCGCAATTATAATTGTTTCGGCACTTTCTTTATTTCAGGATTCTAGAAGCAGAAATGCTTTAGAAAAGCTAAAAGATTTTACACAAGCCAACTGTAAAGTAGTTAGAAATGGCGAAACTGATGAAATAAGAAGTGAAGAGTTAGTTGTTGGTGATAGTTTGATAATTGAAGAAGGAACGCTAATTACCGCTGATGGAGTTATTGCACATTCAAACGATTTCTCGGTAAATGAATCCATCCTAACCGGTGAGTCGTTTCCTGCTTTTAAAAATAAAGACCAAGAAGATCATTTCATTTTTAAAGGAACTACCGTTGCCAGCGGCTTAGCAATTGTTACCGTCACCGCAATTGGTAACCAAACTAAGCTCGGCAAAATCGGCGAAAGCTTAGAGCGCATCAAAGAAGAAAAAACACCATTAGAACTTCAGATTGGCAATTTTGTAAAAAAAATGGTGATCGCTGGTGCCATCGTCTTTTTAATTGTTTGGGCAATCAATTACTTTATATCCTACAACATATTAGACAGTTTATTAAAGGCACTTACACTTGCCATGAGTATTTTACCCGAGGAAATCCCGATGGCTTTTACCACGTTTATGGCAATTGGTGCTTGGCGATTAATGAAGCTGGGCGTGGTAGTTAAACAAATGAAAACGGTGGAAACGCTGGGTTCGGCCACGGTTATCTGTACGGATAAAACCGGAACCATCACCGAAAATAAAATGACTTTGGCCAAGGTGTTCTCGCTTGCTTCGCAGCGAATAGCCAACCCAACTGAAGCCGATGAAAACGAAAAGGAATTACTAAAAACGGCCATGTGGGCTAGTGAACCTATCCCGTTTGACCCAATGGAAATTGCACTACACCAAGCTTATAGTGAGTTAGCTGTTAAAGATGAAAGGATGAATTTTAAAATGATTCATGAATACCCGTTGAGCGGAAAACCGCCAATGATGACACATCTTTTTGAAAACGATTTAGGCCAGCGAATCATTGCTGCCAAAGGAGCGCCAGAAGCTTTAATGAACGTTTGTAATTTAACTGGCGAAGAAAAGCTTAAAATTGAGAAAGCCATACAAGCCATTACTGCGGAAGGATACCGGGTTTTAGCCGTTGGCGACTGTGACTTCAAAAGCAATAACTTTCCAAAAACACAACAAGAGTTTAAATTCAACTTCACAGGACTTGTCGCTTTTTACGACCCACCGAAAGAAAATATTGAAAGCGTTTTGAAGGACTTTTATGAGGCTGGTATTTTAGTAAAAATTGTAACTGGGGATAATGCAGAAACAACAACAGCAACTGCAAAACAGATTGGTTTTAGAGGTTACCAGCATAGCTTGAGTGGCGATGAACTGATGAAACTATCAGATCAAGAACTACAGGAAAAAGTTAAGCAAACAAACATTTTCACAAGGATGTTTCCTGAAGCAAAACTCCGAATTATCAATGCGCTCAAAGCAAACAAACAAATTGTAGCCATGACAGGCGATGGCGTAAATGACGGACCAGCATTAAAAGCTGCACACATTGGGATTGCAATGGGTAAAAAAGGAACGGAAATAGCAAAACAAGCTGCGTCACTAGTTCTATTAGATGATGACTTATCTAAAATGGTTGATGCGGTTGCCATGGGCAGACGAATATATGCCAACCTAAAAAAAGCAATCCAATACATTACATCCATCCACATTCCAATTATTCTTACCGTTTTTATTCCTTTAGCGCTCGGCTGGATTTATCCAAACATTCTATCTCCCGTACATATCATCTTTTTAGAATTGATTATGGGACCAACTTGCTCCATTATTTTTGAAAACGAGCCAATGGAGAAAAACAGCATGTTGCAAAAGCCACGGCCGTTTACAGCTTCCTTTTTTAGTTGGAATGAGTTAACGACTAGCATCATCCAAGGTTTGGCAATTACTGCAGGCACTTTACTGGTCTATCAATATTCCGTGAAGCAAGGTTTTAATGAAACACATACAAGAACCATGGTTTTTACTGTGTTGATAGCTGCAAATATATTTTTAACGCTGGTAAACCGTTCATTCTATTATTCTATATTTACAACGCTCCGTTATAAAAACAATCTTATTTTGCTAATCATCGCCATTACGATTGCAATTACTGGCCTACTAATTTTTGTACCCGTCTTCGCTCGGTTCTTTGGATTCGAGATGCTAAATCTTTCACAAATATTAATTTGCATTGTTGTAGGTTTCGTTGCGGTAATATGGTACGAGTTTGTAAAATTAAAAGCCCGACAAAAGAGTGTCATTTAGGATTAAAGATTATCAATTTAAAAACAGAACTTGGCTTAGTATTTTATTTTTTAAATTAAACGCTCAAAACGTTTGACAACAACCGAATTGAAAGATTATTTTTTAGTTATAGACACCGAAACATCCGGCTTACCAAAAAAATGGGATGCGCATTACGACACCAAGAACAATTGGCCTCACGTGTTGCAAATTGCATGGATTATATACAACCAGGCTGGCGAAGAAATAAAAAGAGAAAACCATTATTTAAAACCGGGAGCGTTTAATATTTCCAAAGCATCCATAAAAATTCACAGCTTAACAACCGATTTTTTACATGAGAATGGCGAAACAAGACTTGAAGTGTTTACGAAGCTCCAGGCGGATTTATTAACATACGAACCTTTAATCGTTGCTCATTTTGTAGAGTTAGATTTTTGTATGATTGGTGCCGAATTCCACCGTTTGAAATTACCTAATCCGTTAAAAGACAGTTCTTTATTTTGCACACTTAAAGCGAGTGCTGCTTACGTAAAAAACCCTGCTTTCAAATTTTTAAAACTCAATATTTTTTATAAAACCTTATTTAAAAAGCTTCCCGAAAACCTACATAACGCCTTGGTTGATGCCGAACTGACTGCAGAAATATTTTTTTACTTATTAAAGAATGGAGAGGTTACCTCTAAAATAATCGAGAAACACTCAAAAACTATTAAGCAAATCAAACCCGAAGTAGATTATTTAAAAAGTATACAGTTTATTGTTTTAATAGTTATTTTAATTATTGCTATAGCCGCCTATTACTATGGAAAATAAATTAGCTTTTTTACAGCGTACCACTCCATTTAGCGCTTTACCTTTAGATGTGTTAAGTAGCGTAGCGGGAGTTTTAGAAGAATTGTACTACCCTAAAGATAAGCTCATCTACCAACAAGAAATAACCAAAATGAAAGGTGTTGATATGATTGTTGTAGGCGAATATGAATCTTTTTTTTACGATGGAAACAACAATAAAAGAGATCTAGAAATTATAAAAAATGGAAACTTATTCGGTGGCATTTCTGTATTATTAAACAGAAAAAAAGCGTTAAAAACCGTCATCGCAAAAAAGGGAACGCAAGTTTACATTCTACCTCGAAAGCATTTTAGAGAGTTGTGTAATGCTTACGAAAGCTTCTTCCAATTTTTTACTGATGATTTTGGTAAACGGATGCTGAACGAGGATTTTGCGCATTTTTATAAAAAGCCTGCGATATTCGAGGAAAGCTACATCGCTTCTGAGCAAATGTATTCTCGGAAAATTGAGGGAATAAACTATCATCCATTAACAATCTGCAAAAGCGACACTCCTATTTTTGAATGTGCGATAAAAATGGCTAAACAAAAAATTAGCTGTTTGTTCATTAGTGATGATGAGCATAAAATAATTGGCTTTGTTACCGATATTACCCTTCGCGATCGTGTTATTGCGCAAAGGTTAGATGCTAATACCGCTGTGGCGGAAGTTATGGATTTAAAAACGGTATCCATCTCTAAAGACGCTTACATTTACGAAGCTATCCTGTTAATGTTCCGCACCAAAAGCCGTTATTTATTAATTGAAAACAACGGAAAATTTGAAGGTTTTTTAAGTCGGAACCGCTTACTAAGTGAGCAAGCACAGTCTCCTTTGGTGTTTATACAATCAGTAAAATCTGCTTTGAACACTAAGGAGCTGCGGGCAAAATGGAAAAAAGTTCCGAGTATTGTGTCGCAATTGTTAGGTCGCGGTGTACACGCTGAAATTGTAAATCAAGTAATAACCACCATTGCAGACACTATTTCTAACAAGGTTATTGAAGAGGTGTTTACTGAAATTGGACCAGCCCCTGCCAAATTTGTTTTTATTGTTTTAGGGAGCGAAGGCAGAAAAGAACAAACCTTGAAAACCGACCAAGACAACGCTATTATTTACGAAGACAAAGCTAACGAACAACGTGAACTGGTTCGCGAATATTTTCTAGAATTTGCCACTCGTGTTTCTGATAAGTTGAATGAAATAGGTTTTGAATATTGCAGTGGCGATTTTATGGCTAAAAACCCTAAATGGACGCATTCCCTATCTCATTGGAAACGTAATTATAAAGAATGGATTGAGGAAGCACTGCCTGAAACTGCCATTAAATTTTCTACATTTTTTGATTGTAGAGCCATCTATGGCGATTTAACCATTATTGACCAACTGCGGGAATTTGTTAGTGAAGAACTTAACCAACCCATGGAAAAGTTTTTTGTTTACATGGCTAAAAATGCTTTACAATACGAACCTCCTTTAACGTTTTTTAAAAACATTAGAACATTAAAAGTGGAAGAAAGAGAGGTTTTTGACATTAAACGAGCGATGACGCCTATTGTGGATTTGGTACGTGTATATGCTTTGCAAAATAAAGTTTTCCAAAAAGAAAACACGGGCGAAAGGTTAAAAGAACTTAACAAACTAGGCGTTTTTAACGATAAACAGTTTTATGAACTGATGCAGTCTTATTATTATTTGATGGGTTTACGCCTAAAGCGCCAAGCACAAAATATTATTGACAATAATGCAGAACCCACAAATTATGTGGAACTTAACTCGCTCACAAAAATTGAACAAGTAACATTAAAGGAAATTTTTAAAACTATTGAAAGCTTCCAAAATGGAATCAAGTTGAAGTTTATGGGAAGTCTGTAACTTAAGTCTTTTTTAAAGTATTGAGCAATGTGTGTTTATTTACAAGTCGCTCATTAATTTGAAGTTAGGCCACCTAATTACTGACCGAAAACATACTCAGCCATTCTATATGAAAATTTTTGCGGTGTTAAGAATAACACAAGTCTCTTTCGTTCTTTTGAAAAGTAGTAGTAATAGTAGCAGTAGTATCTCTTTGAAAGCGAGCAGATACCATCAGACCAACATTTTTTTTCGCAGCAATTATAGCAACTGTGGAGCAATTAAACTTAATATCGATTGCGGTAGTTTTAACAACACTTGGGAAATTGGATAACTTAGTTTGTGTTTTTAGCTAACTTCCAATCAGCATAAGCAATATAAAAAAAACAGCAGTTTTGGACGTATAATTTATTGATATTGAGCTGATTATATTTGTATCTTACATCTAATTCAAGTTAATATCCAAATAGCAATCGGATAAGATCACTATACGTCAAGCACTTTACCAACTAAGTTTTAACTACGCTCAAACAAGTTCTTTCTTATCAAAATAGTAAGACATAAAAATAAAAACGCGAATTAATTTCCACACTTCGGCAACAAATTCCACAATAATGCCACAGTTTGTTAATCTAAAAATCCAGATGAAAATTAACAAAAAAAATATAGCTATCGTACAAACACTTAGCAATGTAAACCATGACGTTTCTTAATTTCAGTTGTTTTTTGGCTATCATATTGCGATACACATTTCCATCGAAAAAGAAGCAAAACACCTGTTATTGGTTCTTGAAACACAAAATCTATGCTGAGTTCTATTAACATTTTTTTTTGCCTTTTGCTCGTAACTGTGTGCTTAAACACCGTAATTCAACAGGCGAAAGCTGAGGAATCAAAGATCCCTGATATCTCCTATTTGTTTTTAGAAAAGCTACTTGCTACTGGCAAGGAAAACTATCCAGTTATTAAGCAAAATAAATTAAAAGAAGAAATTGTGGAATTGCAGGTTAGGCACAAGCAGTTAGATTGCCTTACGCCAGTGAATGTTTCTTGTATCTCGCAACCTAATAATACATTAAACTTTATTGATCCAAGGTTTTTTACCGGTTACCAGCTAGGCCTAAGCGTTAATATTGGCGATAGCTTGCAAAAACATAACAATGTAAAAACAACAAAGAAAAACTTAGAGGTTAGCAAACAACTAACGGCACAGTTTGATAATAACTTAGAAATGGAGGTGAAGAACCGCTATGTTACTTACATACAACAACTCAATAACGTTAAGCTATATATTAAGTCTTTACAAGATGCGCAAAGTTTACTAACCGACTTAATAGTAAGGTATGAGCGTGGAGAAGTTACTTTTCAAAATTATGGTAAAGGTTTAATTAGCTTTAGTACCAGTCGATCCAAAATAGAAGCAGGCGAGTCTTTTAATTGCAAAAGTCTATCTGGAAGAATTAACAGTTACCAAACTGGCAGACATTAAATAATGGAAGAATTAAAGAAATTTTACAACCTCCTGTATCGATTTAGATTTATTGTTATTGCTGTGCCTTTGGTAACGATATTTATCGCTTACTTACTAGTGCGAAACTTAGCAGATCAATATGTATCGGAAGGTCAAATTGCAACTGGTATTGTTGATGAAACACAAATTTTAAACAACAGTGCGGATAAGCAAGAATCTAGTGTAGTAAGAGAATTTAGTAATTTAATTGAGATTATGAAGCTGGAGAAAATTACGAACTTAGTTTCGTACCAGTTAATGATTCATGATTTTACAGCACAAAAACCTTTTAGGGAGTTAGCCCCAAAAATTAAGGATTTGTCTGAACTTGACCGACGAAAAATCTTAAATACGTTTAAAAGAAAGTTAATTGACAGAGAAACGCTAAAGAGCTTTAACCCCGAAGATAAAGAGCTTTTTGAGATTTTGGAGTCGATGAATTATAATTCTGACTTTCTTACCGAGCACTTAAATGCAGATCGACTAGATAACAGTGATTTTATCTCTGTACGATTCGTATCAGAAAACCCAGAGTTGTCTGCTTTCGTGGTAAACGCAGAGTCTAAAGAGTTTGTAAACTACTATACTTCAATTTTAAAAGAAAATCAAACCAAAGTAGTTAAATTCTTATCGGAAAGAGCTGAAGAAAAAAGTGATACATTAAATAAAAACGTAGCAGCTCTTAAACAGTACAAGATTAAAAATAGAATTATTAACCTTTTGGAGCAATCCAGAAAAATGTATGAGCTTTCTGCGGAATACGAAAGGCGAAAGCAAGATGCCGAAAAAAGCATTATTGCTTTAAAAGGAGCAATTGCAAATATTGACAGTCAGTTTGACTCTAACCAAAGACGATACTTTGAGGCGTCGCTCGAAAAAATCAACCAAAATTTAGTTCAATCTAAAAGCGAATTAAATTTGGTTACCGAAAGATATGTTCAAACTGGTTTTGATCAACAATACATGATCAAAATAGATTCTTTAAAAGAAGTTATTAATAAGGACATCTTAACTCAATCTAGCAAGTATGTTGATAATCCAATGGTTCAAAGGCAAAATCTGATTGCCCAAAAATTAACCCTACAGATTGAATACGATATAGCCAGATACAGTTTACCGAGTTTAAAAAGAGAGCTATTTGATATGAATTCAAGGTTTGATAAATTAGTGCCTCATGAGGCTGTAATCCAATCTTTAGAACGAAAAATTGATATTTCGAGCAGAGAATACTTAGATGTTTTGGAAAAATACAATAGTGCGAGTTTAGAAGCCAGCTTAACATCTCGTTTAAGACAAGTTCAAATAGCAAACCCGGGTGTAGAACAGCCTTCCAAAAAAATGTTGTTAATTATCTTAAGTGGTATTACTAGCTTTATGTTCTGTTTGCTAATTTTCTTTATCCTATTTTACTTCGATAATAGAATTGGGACACCCAGAGAACTTGCTCAGGTTACAGAAATCGTCGTTTTGGGTAAAATAAATCGTGTAAAGTCCACTAGTTTGGCTCTCAAAGAAATTTGGAGTAATTTAAACTCTAACCCCGAAATGCAGGAGTTGAAAAAGCAATTGCGTTCTGCAAGGTATGAGATTAGCAGAGAAATGCTGCACCAGCCAAGCAACAAAAAAGGGCAGGTTTTAAACATTACCAGCATGAACGACTCTGAAGGTAAAACACTTTTAGTAGCCTGTATAGCTTATTCTTATGTAGTAATCAGCAAAAAAGTTTTACTAATTGACGGTAACTTTGATCATCCAAGTATTACAGAAAACTCAAACTCAAAATTTTATATTGAAGATTATTTAAAAAGCGGAAATTTAGGTTCGTCTGAATTTAGTGCCGGCATTATGGTAATGGGCAACCGTGGCGAAGACAAATCATTATTTGAAATTGTTGATGAGGAAACAGTAAAAAAGCGTTTTGATCAATTAAGGAACGAATTTGATATCATCTTGATTGAGACTCCTTCTTTAGAAACTTTAGGAAAAGCAAAAGAATGGAATTTAGTTTCTGATAAAGTAATGGGTGTTTTTGAAGCGAATCAAAGCTTATCGCCTAGTAAAAACCAGCACATTAATTACCTTAAAAGTTTAAACGGACAGTTTATTGGTTGGGTAATAAATAAGGTTTCAGTTGATACTGAAAACAAAATATCTAGTAACTTTAACCCAAACTTATTAGAGTAAAATGCTGGAAGCCTTACATATTGCCTGGATTGTATTGCAAATTGTAATAGGCTTTCATTTATTTTTCCCTTTGTTTTTATTGCTTTTTAGTAAGCTAAAATCCAATGAAAAAGCTTTATTGCACCATACTAATCAAGAAACAGATTTTGCGATCATCATTACCGCTTATGAGGAAACTATCAATTTAGCCGATGTTGTTAATGCAATATTAAAGCAGCCTTATCAAAATTTTACTGTTTATTTAGTTGCTGATAAATGTGACGCTAGCACTTTACTTTTTAACGACGAGCGAGTAAACGTACTTTTGCCACCTACAGTAATTGGTAACAATACAGGTTCTCACGCTTATGCGCTTAAAAACTTTAAAATGCACCATGATGTGATTACGATCATTGATAGTGATAATATCATTGACTCCAATTATTTGATATCAATAAAAAAATCATTTGATGCTGGTTTTATGGCAGTACAAGGTTTAAGAGCAGCTAAAAATCTTGATACAAATTACGCTTGTTTAGATGCAGCAAGAGATATTTATTATCATTTTTACGATGGCGAAGTATTATTCAAATCAGGTTCGTCGGCCACTTTATCTGGCTCGGCAATGGCATTTGAAACAAACTTATACCGTGAGTTTTTAAAAAAGTGTAAAGTGAGCGGCGCTGGGTTTGATAAAGTGTTACAACATTATATTGTTAACCAAAATATTAGAATTGCTTTTAACAAGGAGGCGATTCTATTTGATCAAAAAACCACACATTCAGATCAGTTGGTAAAACAGCGCTCACGCTGGATTAATACTTGGTTCAAATATTTTACATATGGCTTTGGACTCGCTGCCAAAGGAATTAGAAATTTATCAATCAATCAGTTTATTTTTGGGCTTGTACTTTTAAGACCTCCACTATTCATTTTCTTAATTTTGGGTTTGGTGGCTACCACAATTAACCTCATATTAGGTTTAAATTACTGGATTTGGCTAATAGGTTTTGCTAGTTTTATTGTTGGTTTTTTTATATCACTAAAAGCATCTAAAACAGATCAAAGAATATACGCTTCATTGGTTAACATACCTAAATTTATGTTTTTTCAATTGTTATCATTAAGTAAAGTAAGGGTTGCGAACAAAGCTTCTGTAGCAACAAAACATCAAAATCTTACGAATGAGCGTTAATCCGGATCCGGTGGCTTCTAAGAAAAAAGAATTGTACTTTTTACTATTTAAAAAGTGGTTAGCAATTATAACTTGCCTGATTACGGTTTATTTTTTCTTATTTAAAATCATATCTGTCCAAACAATTTAGTCAGCTTAAGTCGCGAGTGCGTTCATCTGTTTTAACGTTGATTCTCACTTGGTTTAATCTACAAAAGGCCCGGAATTATTTCATTGGAACAATATTTTTTCCTTTGATATATGCGAGGGTTTCGGGTTTCCTGACTTTTTTGACCATACTTTTTATCTCGTTTACCAATAGTCCAGTCCGGTATAGTGCGTCAGACATGTTCTTATCAGCCTAATAATGAGTATATTATTTTCAGAAAGCATTGCGAAAAAGTAAAGCAACCCTAAGTTTTACACTATGCTGTTGTTTTTACTTACAACAACAATTACCAGTTATTTGCTGATTAACTAAACCCGAGCGACAAGGCAGCAGACAAATTTTCGAAGGAATTAGCTGAATTAATTAAATAGCCTTATAACCTTTCCAAAACCCTTTTAATCATCTTTTCAACAATCACTTCCGGATTATTAGAGAATTTATTTTTTAAGCGACTAGCCAAAATAGCATTGATAGATATTGCATAATGTCCAAGTACATTTGCTAAAGCATAAATTCCAGCCGTCTCCATTTCTAAATTGGTAATTCTTAAATCTTCATACTTAAAGCTGTTCAGTTTCTCAATCAAATCAGCAACTTTTAGTTTCGCCCTAACTTGTCGTCCTTGTGGTGCATAAAAACCTGGTGCGGTAGCTGTGATGCCTTGTGGCATATCAAAAGCAATTTGATTTAACAACTTTGATGAACCTGCTGTAAAATAGGGTTTCGAATTTAGGTTAGGCAAATGAGCAATAAGTTTCTCACGAATAAGCGTCTCTT
This sequence comes from Sphingobacteriales bacterium, assembly GCA_038243635.1. Taxonomy (GTDB): domain Bacteria; phylum Bacteroidota; class Bacteroidia; order Sphingobacteriales; family Sphingobacteriaceae; genus Pseudopedobacter. The sequence goes on along the minus strand of JBBSQW010000046.1, from coordinate 12,212 downwards.
CGTTGCTCAAATCGCTCTCATAATAGTTCATTAAAGCATCCAAGCCTAACCCGTAAGACGACGCTAAAACCGTTCCCACGTCAATACTTTCTTGAATACTTCCTGACGTTCCTACTCGGATAATAGCTAAACTTTTAAGCTCTTTTTTAACTTCACGAGTTTTAAAATCGATGTTAACTAAAGCATCTAACTCGTTAAAAACAATGTCAATATTATCCGTACCAATACCTGTAGAAAGCACCGTAATACGCTTTTTACCAATATAGCCGGTTTGCGTTTTAAACTCTCTTTTTCCTTTCTTTAGTTCAATCGAATCAAAGTGTTTGGTAACTTCTGATACTCGATCTGGGTCGCCAACAGTAATTACCGTATCCGCAATATCTTCTGGCAATAAATTGAGATGATATATCGTTCCATCTGGATTGATAACAAGATCTGCTTCTGAAATTTGACTCATAATGTGTAAAGATAATGGAGTTTTAAATCTTCAATTCCTTGTAATTTAGCAATAATTCTACTGATTTCAGACTGGTTAATTGCCAGTTTAAGTTCGCAACCGATGTCGAATTCCTGATCAAAGGCATCTAAACTTTCTTCCTTTATCAGCTTCATTACATCGTTCATCTGCAAATATTGAAACTCAACGTGGTAAACATCTTGAACCGTTTTCGTGATAATCTCTGATTGATCAAGCGCATCCTCTGTCGCTTTTTTATAAGCGTTAATTAATCCAGGAACACCCAATAAAGTTCCACCAAAATAACGTACCACAACCACTATAACATTGGTGATATCTTTTGATAAAAGGATATTTAAAATTGGCCTACCGGCTGTTCCAGAAGGTTCTCCGTCATCATTTATCCTAAAAATAGTTCTGTCTGGCGTTAACCGATAGGCAAAACAATAATGCCTAGCTTTGGGATGCTCATTTCTTAAAAGTTCGAGTATTTCCTTGAGCTTCGATTCATCTTTAAAAGGATACGCAAAAGCTAAAAACTTACTTCCTTTATCTTTAAAAATACCTTCGCTTTTGTTTGATATAGTTTGATAGGTATCGTTAAACAACATCGGGTAAGTTCAAAATAATGATTGCAGCCAGTGCCAAAACAAAACCAATGACGTTTAATTTGGTTAGCTTCTCTTTAAAAAGCAAAATGCCAACTAAAGAACCCAAAAATATAACACCAATATCTAACGAGGAGAAAACAACAGATAGGCGGTGACTTTCTAGCTTTAGCGCTTTGATGTAAAAATAAATAGACCCGAAATTAAAAACGCCCAACACTACTCCGGCCAAAGCAGCTTTCAGCTGAAATTTTAAAACTCCTTTTTGATACTGGTAAAGTAAAGACGCAAAACCAAAAAAACTGGCCATTACAAAAATGTAAACCAATGAAGTTGTAAAACTTATAAAAGGCAGTTTGGTTAATAAGTTGAATAAAATATCTAATACACCTGTACCTAAAAATACGATGATGGGGTACCAGTTTGTAGCCTGTTTTAAATTGGCTTTACCATTTGGTTTAGATGCATACAGAGCAGCTAATCCGATAGCCAAACCCAATAATTTTAAATTCGTAGTAGTTTCTGAGAAGATTAAAAATGCAGAAAGAACTGGAATTACTAACGATAACCTTTGTGCAATCGCAGTTAAAACAATACCATTTGTCGCGATGCTTTTGCCGATGAAATAAAAGATGGACAATAATAAACCAGCGATAATTGCAAACAAAACCCATTCTTGCAAACTTGGACCTACACTTAAGGTTGGATTGAAGCCAAAATAACACAAAAAAGCCGCAGTTGGATAGTTGAAAACAATGGCTTCGTAAGCATTAGTATCGTAACGTTTAAACAACTTAAAATTGATACTTACAATTACGCTACAAATAACTGCGATAACTATGTAAATCATTATTTTGCAGGCTTAATAATGTGCAATTGATTTGATCCTATTGGCGTTGTTGTTATAGTTTCACCTTTGATTAGTGGAGCTTTAACTCCTTCGCCCCAAAATTCTGGAGCGGTAAAAACACGAGCTTCATCCCAAAGGTCTACATCTATAAAAGACTGCAGCGCTCTTGCGCCACCTTCAATAATTAAAGACTGTACATCTTGTAAATAAAGCTGATAAAGAATGTATTGAGGTAAAAAATGATCGAAATCTTCAATCTCTACATAGTAAGTGTTTCCTTCAATTGCGGTTTTCTTTTGATTAAAAACGAAAGTTTTAATGCTGTTGTCAAATAAGTGATGATCTGTTGGTAACTCCAGATTTCTATCTACTACCGCCCTCAAAGGATTTCTTCCGCTAATCAACCTCACATTCAATTGAGGATTATCCACCAAAGCAGTTCGTTTACCTACCAAAATACAATCTTCTTCGCTCCTCCACTGGTGAACCAGCTGTTTAGCAAAATCATTGCTAATCCAACGTTGCGTACCATCTGCGGGCGAAAAAAAACCATCTTGCGTTTGTGCCCACTTCAAAATAATATAAGGTCGCTGTTTTTGAACTTTAGTAAAAAAGCGTTTATTAATTTCCAAACATTCTTCTTCCAAAACACCTACAATTACATTCAATCCGGCTTGCTTTAACCGTTCTACTCCTTTTCCGTTAACACTCCCAAATGGGTCGATACAACCAATAACCGCACTTGGAATTTTATGTTGGATAATTAAATCTGCGCAAGGCGGTGTTTTACCAAAATGGGCACAAGGTTCAAGCGTAACGTAAATGGTAGATTTTTGTAGCAGCTCAGCAGCGTTTTTAAAATTTGTTAATACTTGGTTAACTGCATTTACTTCCGCATGTCCTCCACCATACTTTTGATGATAGCCTTCACCAATGATTAGATCATTATGAACAATTACAGCCCCAACCATTGGGTTCGGACTTACAGCACCTAAGCCTAACCTTGCAAGGTCTAACGCTCGCTTAATATATTTTTCGTGTTGCACAACACAAAGTTAACAATCTAGCGCATGTTGCTTTGTTTCTACTTTAAAATGATAGAACTTTTACTAGTTAGTAAACAATTGCGATACAAATTGATTTGATACCTTTGAAAATCTTTGATTTTAATGGATTATAAACAAAAATTTAGAACGGAATTAGCTCAGATTTACAATATTGATGAATTGGATGTGCTTTTCAAATTGCTAATTGGTGAGATAACGGAGCAAGAATTTAATCGCGTTTTATTAGATGAGATTAATTTAAACGCCGATGATAAAGTTTTCTTTAACGAGGCCGTCCGCCAACTTAAAGCTTTGAAACCTATTCAGCATATTCTAGGGAAGGCCGATTTTTACAGTCTACAGTTTATCGTAAACCAAAACGTCTTAATTCCTCGACCAGAAACGGAGGAACTTGTTCACCTAATTATTGCGGAGCAAAAAAATAAAACCGTCGATATTCTAGATATTGGTACAGGAAGTGGGTGCATTGCTATTAGTTTAAAACGCAATTTAACGGAAGCCAATCTAAGTGCCTTGGATCTTAGCTTGGATGCCTTAGCAGTTGCAAAACAAAACGCAGAAAAACATCAGACTGATATTACTTTTTTTAATGATGATGCTTTAAATCTTTCAGCTAAAACTTATCCCAAATACGATGTAATTGTGAGCAACCCGCCATACATAGCATTGAAAGAAAAAGCGGATATGGAAGATTTGGTGTTAGCTCATGAACCTCATTTAGCGCTGTTTGTTGATGATGATAATCCGTTAGTTTTCTACGATAAAATTGGGGATTTCGCGGTAACCAACTTAAAACCCGGCGGGACGCTGTATTTCGAAATCAATCAGAATCTCGCTGAAGAAACTAAAAAGCTAATCGAAGAAAAAGGATTTAACGCGATTTTATTAAAAGACTTGAATAATAATTTCAGAATGATTAAAGCTCAACTCCGCGGGTGAAAATCCTGAATAGTCTGCTTTAAAAAATCCCTATCTAAATGAGTATAAATCTCGGTGGTGGTAATGCTCTCATGACCGAGCATTTCTTGTACTGCTCTTAAGTCTGCACCGCCTTCTATTAAATGCGTGGCAAACGAATGCCTAAAAGTATGCGGACTAATATCTTTTTGTAAACCAATCTTTAAAGCTAAATCTTTGATCAACGTGAAAACACTTGTTCTACTCAGCTTCGACCCTCTCCTGTTTAAAAAAACAAAGTCTTCATTCCCTTTAAAAATAGCAAGCTTGTTTCTAACGGTGTCTCTGTAAATCTCCAGATTTCTGATCGCTGTGCTTCCAATAGGCACTAAGCGTTCTTTATTTCCTTTTCCGGTGATTTTTATAAATTCTTCTTCGGGGTAAAAATTAGATAGTCTTAAACCAATCAACTCGCTTACGCGAAGACCGCAACTGTACAAGGTCTCCAGCATAGCCTTGTTGCGAGTGTTTTCTGGTTTACTTAAATCCAAAGCACCTATCAACTCTTCTATTTCTAAAACGGTTAAAACGTCCGGTAGTTTGCGAACAGTTCTAGGAGCTTCAATCAGTTCAGCTGGACTTTGTTTTAAAAAATCCTCCATCACTAAATACTTATAAAAAGCTTTAATTCCACTAATTAATCTAGCTTGACTGGTAGCCAGCATTCCCAAGTTATTTACCCAAACCAGCAGTTCTTTTAAATCTTTGGTTTGCACTTGTAATGGCGTCAACGGATTATCGTTAGCTTCTAGAAACTGACAGATTTTATCGATATCTCGCAGATAAGCATCAATAGAATGTTTGGCTAAAGAACGCTCTAGTTTTAAATAGTTTTTAAAGCCTTTTTTTGCAATTTGCCAATCCACTTTTTGTTTTGAAAATTTAATGATAAGTTTGAGCGCATGAAGATACAAATTATCAACGGTCCAAATTTGAATTTGCTTGGAAAACGCGAACCTGGCATTTATGGTAGCGAAGGCTTTGAAACCTTTTTTACGGATTTAAAAGCCACATTTCCAGAACTTGAATTAAGTTATTTTCAAAGTAACGTTGAAGGCGAAATCATTAATAAACTTCACGAAGTTGGTTTCTCTATTGATGGCATAGTAATGAATGCTGGTGCTTACACGCATACTTCTGTTGCTATTGCCGATGCCATTGCGGGAATAAAAACACCGGTTGTTGAAGTCCATATTTCTAATGTTTACAACCGCGAAGAATTTCGTCACCACAGTATAATGGCTAAAAACTGTAAGGGAATTATCACTGGATTCGGTTTAAAATCTTACGAATTAGCGATACGCTCTTTTTTATAACACCAATTCTTAAATATAAAACAGGTATTCGCTATATTTGTTTAAATAAGCATATGTTATGACAACCATCGTTAAAATAGACAGCAGAAGCAAATCTGCTAAATTGTTTTTGGAGTTTGTGAAAACACTTTCTTTTGCCGAAATCGAGGAAGACATAAAAAAAATAGACACTTTGCATCCAAAATTTAATTCTGAAACAGAAAAGGTAATAGCTGACGTAAAGCAAGGAAAAGGGCTGTCGGACGTGAAGGATTATAAAAATCTCATCAGTCAATTGGTGAAATAGTGTATAATTTAAAGATTACCACAAAATTCAAAAAGATGTTAGACTTTCTCAAAAAAGAGGACTCAACATGGATTTGTTGCAATCACTCATCAACGATCTTGTTGAATCAGGTTGTGTATCTCCAAAACACAAACCACATCTTTTAAAAGGCAATTACAATGACTTATGGGAATGCCATATCCAACCCGATTGGCTTTTGATATGGGAACAAGACGAGACAATAAAATTAATATCCCTATACCGCACAGGAACACATTCAGATTTATTCTAGTTTCCTTATCAAGATAATTTTTTCCAATTAGCATTGTATTTTCGAGCGTCAAAAACTGCAAAGGAATCATCACAGGTTTTGGCTTAAAATCTTATGAATTAGCAGTTCGCTCTTTTTTATAAGTAAAAAGATAAATCGCAAAACCCGAGGCAGCCATTATAGCAGATGCAATGCAAATTGCGCCCCAACCTTTATTAGCCCACAATGCCAAGCCTATTGCCGAACCCGACGCTGCACCAATGAAACTCATTGTCATTAAAACGGTATTCAAGCGGTTACGGGCAGCAGCATCTAATGCATAAACTCTGGTTTGGTTACTCACATGCACTGCTTGTTGCCCCATCTCAAGTAGAATAATACCCGCTATGAAAAACGCCATTTGCGTACTAAAAAAATAAAATATTACTTGTGCTATAAAAAGTAAACCCAAACCGTAACCAACAGCAATTCTCGGATTACCATTGTCGCCCAATTTGCCTATTAACGGCGCTGTTAGCGCTCCCGCTACTCCTACCAATCCAAATAAACCAATTTGGCCACTTTCAAAATTATATGGATTGTTAGCTAAAAGCAAAACCATATTAGTCCAAAAGCTACCAAAAATCATAAACACGAAAAAGTTTATTGCCGAAGCTTCCCTTAAAACTGGCTCTTTCTTCACCAAAGAACTAATAGAACCCATCAACTTTCTATAATTGCCATTGAAATGCGGAAAACTTTGCGGAAAGCGTAACTGAATTAGAAATATAATAGCCACACAAATTACAGCCGCTATGTAAAACATCATGCGCCAGCCGTAAATTTCGCCAATAAAGCCACTCAAAGTTCTTGATGCTAAAATACCAACCAATAAACCACTCATTATAATTCCAACAACTTTACCACGTTGTTCTGGAGCAGCTAAATGAGCCGATAACGGTAAAATAAGTTGCGGCACACAAGAGCTAAATCCAATTAAAAAACAAGCAATTTCTAATATGATAAAGCTTTTTGCAGTGGCAGCCATAATCAGCGAAAGCACTGCTAAAACAGTAGTAAATACAATTTGTTTTTTACGCTCAAACATATCGCCCAAAGGCACCAAAAACAGCAAACCTACAGCATAACCCGCTTGGGTAAGATATGAAGTATGACCTGCCTGTGCTGCGCTGATGTTGAATTCTTTTGCGATTAAGAGAATTAAAGGCTGGCAGTAGTAAATATTTGCCACTATAAACGCTGTGGCGATTGCCATAATTAGCGTATCAGATTTTTTTAAAGTCAATTGTTACTTTCTTAATTTATTAAACGTTTTATTGTTAAGTACAAAATAGTCCCAAACAACACTGTTTTTATATAAACCTGTGGTATTAGGTTTTGCAGAAATATCTTTATTAAAAGCTACTTTTTTAGAAAAAAAACTCAGAATCACACTTCTGTGAGCTTTTGTTATTGCGATTGCGTTTTTGAACTTACCGGCAAACAGAAATTTAATAAGTGCCAAAAAATCTAAACAAAACCTAATTGGTATTACCCATGAAGCTTTGCTGGGTTTTAAATTTTTCCTAATGAGGTAATAATTGTTTCTAAAGTTTAGGTAAGTTTTATGAGGGCTTTCTACCGCTAAGGTTCCGCCACCAACATGCCAAACAATCGACTTGGCGCAGTACATCACTTTATAACCCAAGTTTTTAACCCTCCAACACAAATCAATTTCTTCCATGTGAGCAAAAAAGTTTTCGTCTAAACCGTTCACTCTTTTCCAAATTGCGGATTTGATAAATAAAGCACAACCTGACGCCCAAAAAATTTCGCAATCATCATTATACTGATTGATATCTTTTTCAACAGTTTCAAAAATCCTACCTCTACAAAAAGGATACATCAACACATCTAAAAAGCCACCAGCAGCTCCTGCGTACTCAAACTCTTTCCGGTTAATGATCGATCTTATTTTAGGCTGTGCAATAGCAATATTTTCATCGCCCTCCATTAAGTCTATCACTGGCTTTATCCAGTTATAGTGTACTTCCACATCCGAATTTAATAGCACAAAATAATCAGCTTCAACTTGTGCTAAAACCTTATTATAACCTTCGGCAAAACCGTAATTAGCATCATTTTGTACAACTCTTACTAAAGGAAAATTATCATTAAGGTAAGCGATGGAACCATCAGTAGAATGATTATCTCCCACAATGACTTGTAGATTATAATAGGATGAATTGAAAACGGAAGGTAAAAATTGTTCTAAAAACTTTTTACCATTCCAATTTAAAATAACAACTGCAACACTCGGGCTCTTCATTGGCTATTGTGGTTTATATTTCCAACGCTTATGCGACCAAAGCCAAAAAGCAGGTTCACTATTTATTCTATTCTCTAAAATTTCAACATGTTTATGTGTAATCTCCAAGTCTCGGGTTTCAGATGGTTGACCACAAACGAGCTTAAAATCACAATGGTAATGCCCTCTTTTAATAAGAGAAATATCACAAAATATTACTGGGTAATTGGTGCTTTTTGCAAGCTTCTCCAAACCCATAAAAATGGGAGTTGGTTGATTTAAAAAGTTCACATACTCACGTATTTCGCCTCTTGCAGGGGTTTGGTCAGCCGCAAAAACAGTAACGGTTAATTCATTTTTGGACTTAACAATTTCTCGTACCGCTGCTTTCATTTTAATCATTTTGGTACCGCTTTTCTCTCTAATCTTCGTAAAAAAATCATTAAAAATATCATTATTTAACGGTTTATATATAATTAAAGTCTGTGCTTTAACCAATAAAGGAGTAACTACGGTGCTCCATTCCCAATTTCCATAGTGCCCAACTGCAAAAAAATAGCTTTGGTTTCTTGCTTCATATTTTTCTACAAGCTCACTGTTAGAGGTAGTGTATTTGCTCCTTAAAAATTCTGGAGATGCGGAAACCATTTTGATGATTTCGAAAATCAAATCGGACAAATAGCTAAAATATTTTTTCTCTATCGTTTTAATTTCTGCTGAGTTTTTTTCTGGAAATGAGTTTTGTAAGTTTTCTCTAACTACCTTTTTTCTGTACTTGATGATGTAGTACAGAAGATAATAAAGTATATCTGAAAAGAAATATAAAACAGACATGGGCAACAGCGATAATGCGTATAAAAAAAATACGATTACTTTAGAAAGCCCTTTATTTATCATTAATTTCGTTTAATATTTAATTGCAAACATAAAAAATTAGAAATGGAAAAAGGCGCAGTCTTTCCTTTGTTTTATCTTCCAAGTGTAGAATTTTTTAAAAATCTACAAAACCATCAAGAAAACACCGTCATAGTTGAAAAAAACGAGAATTACCCCAAACAAACCAACAGAAACCGCACTGTAATTGCTGGCCCCAATGGCAAACTAAGTCTTACTGTTCCGGTTCAAAAAGGAAGCAATAATCACACTCCATTTAAAGATATTAAAATTAGCAATGAGGATGATTGGCAACGCATTCATTGGCAAAGCTTGGAAACAAGTTATAGAAGTTCATCTTATTTTGAATTTTATGAAGATGTTTTCCATCCTTTTTACCATAAAAAACACGACTATTTATTCGATTATAATCTAGAAATGTTGGAAGTAATTTTAAAAGCCATTAAGCTCCCATTAAAATACGAGTTTACTGTAGCTTATGAAAAAGCATACGAAGGTTTAGTTGATCTGCGCCAATCACTAAACTGGAAAACAGATTCTGGCTATCAAAACAAACCTTATTATCAGGTTTTCGAGAATAAAAATGGTTACCAAAACAATTTAAGTATTGTAGATTTATTATTTAACCAAGGTCCGCAAGCATCAAAATTCTTTTAACGAATGGTCAAACTTCCTTTAAGCAAAATCCACTTACCGCGAATAAATGTGGTTCGACGCAAAAGAACAGGCACACCTGGGCAAATTCCGGGGAGTTTTCTAATTAAAGAAACTGCTTTCCCGAGCAATATTTTTGTATTTTCCTATAAAGAAGGAGTTTTAGAAGAATTAGAAACCGCTAATATAACAGAAGCGATCGCATTTACTGAAAAACGTCCCGATTATTTTCATTGGATTGACATAGAAGGACTTGGCACACAGGAAGTTTTAGATTTTATTCAGAAGAAATTTAACGTAAACACTTTGGTGATGGAGGATATTGTGAATACTCACCAACGCCCAAAAAACGAAGATTACGGAGATTACAACTTTGTGGTAAGCCGAATGCTTGAATTAGATAAAAGTTTACAACTTAAGAATGAACAGCTTTCTTTTTTACTTTTCGAAAAAATGCTCATCAGTTTTCAGGAAGATTATGATGACGTATTGGGTCCGGTTAGAAGTAGACTTCGGAAAAACGAGGTTGGAAATATGCGAAAACTGGGTCCTTCATATATGCTTTATGCAATTATGGATACGGTAATAGACCATTATTTTACCATTGTAAACCGTTTAGGCGATGAGCTGGAAACGGTTGAAGATCACCTTTATCAAAAACCCCGAAAACAGCTCATGTTTAGGATACAGGGTGTTAAAAAACTAATGATAGCTATGAGAAGAGCGTCTTGGCCCGAACGTGATAAGCTGAACGATTTAATTAGGTCTACCAATCCTTTGATTAATGATGAAACACGTGTTTACCTAAGAGACGCCTACGATCATAGCATACAAATTATTGACCTAATTGAGAGTATGCGTGAAACTTCTACCAGTTTGTTAGATATCTACCTCTCGTTAATTAGTAATAAAATGAATGAGGTAATGAAAACTTTAACGATTATCTCAGCTGTTTTCATACCAATCACTTTTATAGCGGGTGTTTATGGGATGAACTTTGCATACCAAGATCCAAAAACAGGAGCTGTATTACAACACAATATGCCAGAACTCTACGTACATAACGGCTATGTGTATGTATTGATTTTGATGGCGCTGATTGCGATTGGACAGGTCTGGTATTTCGCAAAAAAAGGATGGTTTAGAGATTAATGACGGCCTTGATGCACATTTAACGACAACTTTTATCGATAAACTAAGTTGAACTCACACATTTTAAAAAAGATGTTAGCAGATAACTATTTATCATTATATTTGCCCAACAAAACAATGATGTAATGAAAAATATTGGTACAATTATCCTAATTATTGGTGTTTTAATAGTAGTAGGTTCAGTAGTTTTAACTAATGCACACTCTTTCAACCCTGCAGATTCTGACTCAGGGACACACGCAGCTGCTGCGATATTTTTTGGTGGTTTAGCCGTTAGTGGTGTTGGTATTGTATTACTTGCTAATTCTTTACCAGATTACAGAGAGAGAGCTAAGCGTTCATAATTAAGCTCAAAAGCCGATAAAGTTTATTACATAGGATAATCCCGATGTATAAGATATAGAAGAAATCCTGCCAGTTTTGGTGGGATTTTTTGTTAGATATCGTAATCTAGGAATAACGCTGCTGGTTTTATATCAGCGTAATAAGTTCTAGATGATAAAGCACCTAAATCATCATTAACATTACCCTTTAAAAGCGCAGAAACGTTTATAATTGGTAAATGCTTCTTTTGTTTCGTTGCGGCCAAATCTGTAGCATGAAAATCATGAGCCACAATTTTAGTAAAATAGGTTAGCGCTTCATCTCCAATTGAAAGTACAAGTTGCACATTTTCTTGTTTCCCTAACTTAACGGCATTATCGATCTCTTCGGCTTTGTAGTTATTGCTTAAACATTCGTAAGTACTATGTTCAATACCACGGATATTCAACAAAGAAACAACCCTTTCATACAATCCAGACTGTTTGATTGCATTCTCAGAAAAAACGATAAGTACCTTGTCTCCCAAAAACAAACACTCGTCGCAAAGACTTTCTAAAACATTGCTGCCTTTTAAAATCTTTGTTTCATGATTGTAATTTGTGTTTTCCATAAGTGTAATAACCATAAAACATTTAAAATGTTTTAATGAATAGCAACGTAACTACTTAAATTATAGTTTTTAAAACTTAGTAACACCAAAAAAAATATATTTAATTGTACTTTAATTACATTGCCAACTTGGTTTGTGGTTGGCATACTAATTACGTTGGCGTCCGAATTTGGGAAAGCGCTTGGTGCTACGAGAAACTATCAGCCGGGGAAGGCATTTTATTCACTTATTTAGGTATTTCTGTTGGCGATTTAATTTCAGGTTTTCTAAGGCAAGTTTTTAAAACTCAAAAAAATATAGTCGTTGTTTTCCTTTTCGCTACGTTTACGTTATGTAGCATCTTGCTCTTCTTATTTTCAACCGGTATGGACGTAAAAACTTACCGTATTATATGTGTTCTTTTAGGTATTTCTACAGGTTTTTGGGTTATTTTTGTTACTATTGCAGCAGAGCAATTTGGAACAAATTTACGCTCTACGGTTACTACCACTGTTCCCAAT
>JBBSQW010000045.1:0-28365 GCA_038243635.1 Sphingobacteriales bacterium | reverse complement strand
TGGTTTCCGCTACCAAATTAAAAGTTGCTGCCTTACCAAAAGTTGAGGACAAACCTTTACCTCCAATTTTGCCAAAAGCTAATGGAATGCCACCGCCCATAATTCCTGGTCAGTCTTTACTGAATAAAAATTTAAAAACTTCTTTAATTCCTAATCTAAAAGATCCCAGCAGTATAAAAACAGAGGAGGAAAAAAAAGAGAAGAAGATTGTGGTAACTGGAGCCGAACGAAATCCATTTAATCAGGAAGATTTACTTAAATGTTGGGCAGATTATTCTGTGATAGCCGAAAGGCAACACAAAATGAAGCTGGTTTCTATTATGGAAACTTATAAACCAATTCTAAAAGATGGATTTCGAATTGAATTGCCTATTGAAAATAAGCTTCAGGAAGACGAAGTGATCAATGAGAAGATTGATTTGTTAAGCTACTTACGTACGGAATTGGTCAATTTTCAAATTTCTTTAGATGCTGTGATTACCGAGATTAAAGAAGGTAAAAAGCTTTATACCTCTAAAGATAAGTATCAGCACATGGCTGAGAAGAATCCTGCGTTGGATGATTTTAGGAGGATTTTTAATTTGGATTTGAGTTAAATTTTACCTCGCCAGTTCGGGAACTCGACGATAGGAAAGCGCCCACTCCGCAATGTCGACGATAGGAGACATCTCACATATAAGTGATGATTTCGTTTCTAATAATTATTCTAACTTAATCAATACCATACAAATTAAATGTATTCGGCTTTACGCTCATGGCTTTCCTGCCCTCATGCCGGGCAGTGGCAAATACTTTTTTTTCGCAAAAAAAAGTATTAAAAAACTCTCGGCTACGCCCTTTGCTATTAAAGGAAGTACTTTTACTTTGTTCATCTATTCCGGAAAGATCAAGGCGGAATTTGGCGTTCGTTTAGACTTTTGCTTAAGCTTGATGGTGTGAAAAGCCTTTCCCATTGGCGGTTCTTCCATGCGCCGCTTCTCCTTTAATGCGTCTTTGCGAGGAGTGCAACGACGTGGCAATCTCTGCGTTTCATTGCGCTGGCTTTAATCCACGACTTTCCTCCCTATTAAAATGAAGCTAGCTCGCTAAATTTTCAAAGGAAACTTTTGTCCAAGCCGGGTCTTTCGCAAAAGACCCTTAGTTGATCAGCTTTTTTTGATTGAGGAATTAACAATTAGCAATTAACTCTCAAATTTTATCCACCCAGCACCCTCATAACCAAAAGACAAATATTTTGGGGTAATTATCTCCGCTAAAATTTCAATTGTATCTACAATCCGTGGTCCACTGCGGTTAAAGTAAGCGTTACCATCTGCAACGTAAACCCGATTGTCTTTTACTGCTTTTAAGTCTCGCCAACCAGGTTGATTGAGCAATAAATCTATCTCCTGCAAACTTCTGTTGATGGTGAAGCCACAATTAGCAACCACAATTACATCTGGGTTTTCATCATAAATGTCTTGCCAATCTTCAAATGACGAATGTTTGCCATTTTCTGCTAAAATAGGAGTTCCTCCCGCAATTTCTACCAATTCTGGAATCCAGTTGCCGGCAATCATCAAAGGCGAAAGCCATTCAATCATCGCAACTTTTGGCTTATCTGGAAAAAATTTAAGTTTATGTTTTACCAGGTCAATACGTTCTCGCAAATCTTCTACTAATTGATTTCCTCGTTCTTCAACACCCAAAGCCCTAGCTGTTTCTTTAATTTCTCTCAAGATATCGTCTAAAGTATTGGGCGATAAGGAAATCAGTTGCGTGTCTTTCGTTAATAAATCACTCAACGCATCTTCTACATCCTTTTCAGAAACCGCACAAACAGCACATTGGTCCTGCGTAATTACTACGTCGGGTTTTAATGATTGAATTAGTTCTTTATCAATTTTATAGATAGATAATGCATCGGTTAAAACTTCCTTCACCTGAGCGTCGATTTCAGCACTGCTAGTGCCGGATACAAATTTCGCATCCGAACAGATAGGTAAAGATTGAACGCTTTCTGGAAAATCGCACTCATGTGAGCGACCTACTAAGTTTTCTTCTAAACCCAAAGCACAAATAATTTCGGTAGCGGCCGGTAATAAGGAAATAATTCTTTTCTGATGCATTTTAAGTATTTTGCCAAAGATAAAAATTTGAATCTTTCTATGCGATTTAATAACAATAATCATCTGTTTTTAAAGGTAATCTTGCTGCTGTTTTCGGTGGGATTGCTGGCTTGTAATGGTAAAGACGAATCGGCAGCAAAAAAGGTTTTCTACCTCAATTTAGACCAAGGCTTAACTTCATTAGATCCTGCTTTCTCTCGTAACCAGAATGTGTTATGGATGACAAACCAGATTTTTAACGGCCTGGTGCAGATTGACGATAGCTTAAAGATTAAACCTTGTATTGCTAAAAGTTGGGAAATTTCTGACGATGGCAAAACCTACACTTTCCATTTACGGAACGATGTTTTTTTTCATGATGATGCGCTGTTTAAAAACGGAAAGGGCAGGAAAACCATCTCGTCCGACTTTCAATATTCGTTTTCTCGGATTATCGATCCAAAAATAGCGTCGTCTGGCGCATGGATTTTTAACGATAAGGTGAGCGGGAAAGAAGCTTTTACAGCGCTAAACGATTCTACTTTTATCATCCAATTAAATAAAGCTTTTCCTCCTTTTTTGTCGATGCTTTCTGCACAATATTGTTCGGTAGTTCCTTTTGAAGTCGCCAATCACTATGGAAAAGAATTTAGAACACATCCGATAGGGACAGGACCTTTTAAATTTAAATATTGGAAAGAAGGCGAGGTGTTAGTGCTTTTAAAAAATGAAAGCTACTTTGAGAAAGACAGTGCCGGAAATGCTCTGCCTTATTTAGATGCTGTTAAAGCTACTTTTATCCCGGATAAACAAACTGCTTTTATGGAGTTTTTACGCAAGCAATTGGATTATTTTAACGGTATTGATGGAAGTTATAGGGATGACATTTTAACCAAAAGTGGTAAAATGACAACTAAGTATCACGGGAAATTTCACCTGCGTAAAGCGCCATATCTGGACACGGAGTATTTAGGGATGTTGGTAGATAGCAACCTAGCTATCGTTAAAAGCTCTCCACTAAAATACAAGAAAGTTCGGCAGGCAATAAACTATGCCATTAACCGCGAAAGGTTGGTTAAGTATTTACGAAACGGGGTGGGCATTCCCGGAAATTCGGGTTTTGTGCCAGCGGGAATGCCAGGATTTAGTGCTGAGGCGGTTCGTGGATATAGTTATAATCCTGAGAAAGCTCGACAATTATTGAATGAAGCCGGTTTCCCGAATGGAAAAGGGATGGCAGAAATCACTTTGAGCACCACTACCAGCTACAAAGATTTGATTGAATTTATTCAAGGAGAACTCAATAACGTAGGCATCAAAGCAAAAATTGAGGTAAACCAAAGCGCTTCGTTACGGGAGGTGATTGCCAAGCGACAGGTTAACTTTTTTAGAGGAAGCTGGATTGCGGATTACGCAGATGCCGAGATTTATTTATCCATGTTTTACTCTAAAAACTATGTGCCTATTGGGCCAAATTATACCAGTTTCAATAATAAGAAATTCGATAAGCTTTATGAGCAAATGAACAAGTTTAAAGGCGAAGAAGAGCGCTTTAAACTATATCAGCAAATGGATCAATTGGTAATGGATGAAGCGCCTGTGGTGGTCTTGTTTTATGATGAGTCGGTTAACCTTTATCAGAATAATATTAGGGGGTTGGGGAATAATGCGCAGAATTTGTTGGTGTTGAAGAATGTGAGGAAGGATTGAATTTCTATCTTCAATTGAAACCAAAAAAGGTTAAGAAAAAGCACTATTCTGGTTTAGCTAAGAAACTAACAGATTCCTCCTCGTACCTCGTTCTGAATGACGGGAAAAAGGTATTCAGTCAGGGTTGTATTTTTCTCTAATCCTCGTCCTTTCGACGATAGGAGAAATCTGTAAGTTCTTTTGCACTGCCTTGATAACCAATAGAACCCAGCGAATTCCCCCTCCTTGGTTTGAAATCAAAAATAGGAAGAAGCACTATTTTAGTTCAGCTAAGAAACTAACAGATTCCTCCTCGTACCTCGTTCGGAACGGGGAAAAGGCGTTTATTTTCGGAGTACGAGAAATCTCGCAAACAAAGTGCGCACACAGCGTCTCCGATACCTATTTGTGAGATGTCTCGTATCCTCGACATGACGGTGTCTTTGGTTATATCGTCAAACTCAAACCACCCACAAAATTCCTTTTTGCAGAAGGGTTGAAATACCTAGAGCCAAAAGCGTTCAAATCATTTCCTAAACTGTAATTTGTATTTAAAATATTATTTGCGCCTAAATTTAAAGTTAAGCGGCAGCTTTTGAGTTGAGTTTGCCAGCTCAGTTTTGCATCTAGTAAATTGTAGCTTTTTGCGAATACAGTTTCCGCATCGTTTAAAGAGGTTTCTCCATTGTATTGATGTTGAATCAATAAACTAACGTTTTTTTGAAAATTGAAGTTTAGTGTATTAGCAAAATTAATTTTAGGAATTCCTGTCAGCAGATTCCCACTGAAATCATTATTACCAATTACATAATCTCTGAATTTGAAATCGTTTAAAGTAACGGCAGTGCTAAAATCTATTTTTTGAAAAAAGTTAGGATTACTTTTAAGCAAGTTGGCATTCAATTCCAATTCTATCCCTTTTTGGTTTGTACCGCCTGCATTCACATAAAAGTCTTGGTCGTTTGCTGCAACTCGGCGTACAATTGCATTGTTTAGTCGATAATAGAAAGCAGAAATATCTACGTAGATTCTTTCAAATGGCGTTCTAGTTCTCAAACCTAGTTCATAATTCCAACCATTTTCGGCCTGTAAATTTGGGTTAATGGTAGCGTCAGAAGCTCTTATTTCATCTTTTGTTGGCGTAGAATAACCTCTGCTAATGATGCCTCGCAAAACGCTTTGTTTACCCAGTAAATAGGAAACCGCTAGTTTCGGCATCAATTCGGGGTTTAGTTTTACGGTTCCAAAAATGCCGCTGTTTTGTGATTCTGGTAGCGCTTCAAAATCATATTTAGCAAAGTTTAAACTAGTAGAAATTTCAGTGCTTAATCTTTCCCCTAGTTCCAGTTTTAAGCGAGTAAATAAAAATTGCGATTCATTTTTAATCAAATCCGCTGCTTGTACATTCCCAATTTCTCCTTGGTTGTTGTCGTAGTTTCTAACTTCGGAGTTAGTGTGCTGGTACTCGTAACCAAAATTCCAATTGTATTTTAGTGACGCACTGACTTCTTTCTGGTAGCTCACAAACGTCCGGACAGCTAAACTTACTTCCTCCCGTTTCTCGTAATTAGTGATGAAGGGATTTTCGAAATCGACATCCATACCGGAAATGGAGATGCTGTGTTTCCAGTTTTTATCAAATTGATAAAGATGCGTTAATCCTCCAAAAAACGTTTGGTTGTAAATTCCAGCTTTTTGTTCTTCTGAACCGGGAGTTCTTGGACGGTTTTGCATAGCCGGAACGGAAGGTCTAGCTTGGCGACGGTTCTTCTGCATCTGCATTTGGTTAAGTCCACCTGGAGTTTGGTAGCCTAAATCGCTGTAAAAGCCAGAAAACTTTAATTCTGCTTTTGGGTTGTACTGAAACTTCTGTTGGGTTTGAAAGTAAGCTCTCTTCATTAAACTTTGGTCGCGGTAACCGTCTGCATATTGATAAGCTTGATGAAAACTGTATTGATATTTCTTGTAGTTCTTCTGAACTTGAACATTTTCTCTAAAAAAACCATAGCTACCAGCGCTCGCATTTGCGCTAATTTCCTCTTCGGCTCCTTGTGAATTTAGAAGTACTACTCCACCAGAGTTTGCACCAAATAAGCTGCCATCTGGGCCTTTCAACACTTCCATATTGCTAATGGAAGATTGATCAATTAAATTTAGATAGGTATTCCCGCTAGCATCCGTCAAAGGTAAGCCATCGAAATAAACTTTAACGTTGCGCACCCCAAATGGCGAACGTAATAAACTTCCACGGATGGACAAACGATAACTCCCCGGAGAACGTTCTTCCATTTTTACGCCTGCAACACTGTTTAGGACTGGTAACAGCGAAGTGCTTTGGTTTTGCTGAATCTGTTTTTTGCCAATTACAGTTACGGTTGACGGTAAGTTGAAAAGTTTACTTTCTGAGAGGTAAGCTTTAACCGTAACTTCTTTTAGTATTTGGGTGCTGTCTTTTTTAGTTTGAGCTTTTGTTTCGTTAGATACGAGTAGTAGACCTATAAATAGAAAACAAGCTGTTAATTTAAGGTTTGGTAGGAAGATGTTTTGTGGCATTATAAATGTTTTGCTGTAGGCTATGTGTAAAGGTAGTTTGAGCAATATAGGTTACATTTCGTTATATATTGTTTAAAAAAAAACAGCTTCGTTTTATTAAACAGAGGCTGTTGTAAAAAACGAGCCTCTGGCTTTTTATTTAATGTCAATTGAGCTTAATCTGGCAAACCATAGGTATCTACTACAAAGTCTATGTCTTTATCGCCTCTGCCGCTTAAATTAACTAGAATAGATTTTTGAGGTTGCTCTTTAGCCAGCTTCAATGCATAAGCTACGGCATGTGCGCTTTCCAATGCGGGTATAATACCCTCCATTCTGCTCAGTTCATAAAAAGCATCAATAGTTTCGGTGTCATTAACGCTGTCGTAATTAACGGAATTCAAGTCCTTAAGCATACTATGCTCCGGACCAACACCTGGGTAATCGAGACCACTTGCTACAGAATAAACTGCGGAAGGTTCGCCTTTTTCATCTTGTAAAGTGTAGCATTTAAAGCCATGAATGATACCCGGAGTTCCGAATTTCATCGTTGCAGCATGATCGCCTAAATCAAAAGAACGTCCCCCCGGTTCAACACCATGTAGCTTGCACTCTTCATCATCCAAAAATGCAGAGAATATTCCCATGGCATTGCTTCCTCCGCCCACACAAGCAACTACGTTATCCGGTAATTCGCCAGTCATTTCCAGAAATTGCTCGCGAGCTTCAATTCCAACAACACGCTGAAAATCACGAACCATCATAGGGAAAGGGTGCGGACCCACCACCGAACCAATACAGTAGATGGTGGTTTCAGGATCTTTAAGGTAAGCTTCAAAGGCCGAGTCTACAGCTTCTTTTAACGTTTTTAGGCCGTGTGTAACCGGAACAACAGTTGCGCCTAATATTTTCATTCGCACTACGTTTGGGTGTTGTTTTGCAATATCAACTTCGCCCATGTGTATCTCGCACTCTAAGCCGAAATAAGCTGCCGCGGTAGCTAATGCAACACCATGCTGACCAGCACCAGTTTCTGCAATCAATTTCTTTTTACCCAAGTGTTTAGCAAGTAATGCTTCGCCCATACAATGATTAAGCTTATGCGCTCCTGTATGGTTCAAGTCTTCACGCTTTAAATAAATACGGCCTCCGTGTTTTTCTGATAAGCGAGAACAATAATAAACAGGCGTTGGGCGTCCTTGATAATGCTTACGAATACTGCGCAATTCTTCTATAAAATTGTGAGATTTGCTGATGCTATGATAGGCATCCGTTATTTTTTTCATTTCAACTTCTAACGCTGGCGGAATAAATGCGCCACCGTAGGCTTCAAAAAAACCTTTAGCATCGGGATACTTTTTAAAATAATTGCTCATGATAAGATTTTAAATTGGTATGGTAAATAAGGTTATGAATCAGTGAATTCTTCGTTATTACGCTTGTTTAATGATGACTGTCAAGTTGATTTTTTTGTAATCGGAGCGAGTAGCAAATAAAAAATCCAAGCAAACCAAGATATAAAAATCACACCCAATATCCACGCTAATTTTTCGTTTCCCGTAGTTTTGCGGGCGCTTGCAATGATTAATATCGGTAATAGCCATAAAAAAGCGATGATAGCTAAAAAAGTCAATACACCTACACCTGAATTTTCCATTTTTTATTATTTAGATTTTATGTAAAATATACTTCGGTTTTTTGTTCTCTTTATTTTTGCAAGGAATTTTCAGGATGTGTAAAGCTGTACTGGAAAAAAACTACTTCACCGCCACAAACTTCAAACAAACAGGACTTCCAACTTTCAAAACCTCATCTGTATCAATCAACAAACCAGTTTTTTTATCTCGTCTAAAAACAAAAACATCATCAGTATATTGATGGGCAACCAATAAAAAATTATCGGTAGGGTCAATTGCAAAATTTCTGGGGCCTTTGCCTTTGGTACTCACGTTACCAATCTTTTTCAGTTTACCATTACACCTTACTTTAAAAATTGCAATTTCATTAGCAGTTCGACGGTTTGTGGTGTATAAAAACTTTCCATCGTTTGATAAATGAATATCTGCGCCACCATCTTCCCCTTTAAAATCGGCAGGGTTGCTGTTAATTTCCTGAATCAACGTAGATTTATTATTTTTATATTTAAATACAGAAACATACGCTTTCATCTCATTCATCACGTAAAGCTTATCACCTTTTTTATTAAATGTAAAATGACGAGGACCAAAACCCGGCTCAACTTTTACATCAGAAGTTTTATCCGCTGTTAAAGGTTGTTTTTCATTTCCATTGTATTTGTAAGCATTTACAAAATCGGTTCCTAAATCGGCAACATATAAAATGCTTCCATCCGGAGAAAAATTGGTAGAATGAACATGTGGTTCCTTTTGTCTGCTTTTATCAATACTACTACCTGTATGTTTAATCAACTGGCTAACTGGCGCTAAGCTTCCATCTGCATTTATGGGAAAAACGCTTAAACTACCGCCGCCGTAATTGGCAGAAAATGCAAACTTGTTATCACGAGAAAGTGTTACATGGCAAGGCCCTTGACTGGTAGTTGCCTGCGAATTAATAAATGACAATATCCCACTTTTTGCATCAAAATTGAAAGCACTTAAGCCACTTTGGTTTCCGTCTGCTTCGCTAACGCTGTAAACTTTGGTTGCGTTATTACTTACTGCCAGGTAGGAGGGATTCAGCACACCTTCGGTTTTAGATTCGAAACTTAACTTACCTGTTTTTGCATCGAATTTATAAACAAAAAGACCATTATTTTGCGTTTTTGTATAAGTTCCAATAATTAAATGGTAGTCCGTAGGTTTAGATTGTGCAATGCTAAGCATTGGAAGAAACATAGCTAAGCCTAATACTGTTGATTTGAATTTCATTTTGATGGTTAAGTTAAGATGATGCAATATAGACAAAAAACAAAAAAAGCTTTCCGAAATGGAAAGCTTTGCATTTAAAATGTATTTTGAAAATATTATAAAGAAGCTAAGTGGCTAAAATTTTGGTCTAGTGTGTTTGTGGCCAATAAGCTTGATTTGTATTTTTCACTGTTTCCATTAATAAAGAAACAAGTTTTGCCTTTAATCAACGCAATCACTTTATCGTTTAATTCTTCAGAAACTGCTGGGCAACCAAAGCTTCTACCTAAACGACCAGTGCTTTTAATAAAGCTTTCGCTTACATAGCTTGCGCCATGTACAACAATTGCTCTTGCCCTGGCTAAATCATTTATCCCCTTATCTTGTCCGTCTAATTTTAATGATAAACCATGCTTGCCAAAATAGGTTTCGCTAGCAATATAAAAACCTAAACTGCTCTGGTGCGATTCTGCAACGTTAGAGAACGTATCGGCCATATTAGCACCACTTCCTTGTCCGTGGGCTACATAGGTGTTTAATAAAAGTGTTTTGCTTTTTAAATCAACAATCCACATTCTTTTTTCTGTACTTGGCTTGGTAAAATCAACAATAGTGATGATGTTTTTACTATCACTTAGCGCATGTTGGTTCTTTAAATTCATAAAACCAGTAACGGCTTTTTCAAAAACAGGCAAAGCCAAATTAGCTTCTTTTAAATTAGCATCGGCATAAAGTGTGTTAACAATATTGCTGAATGATAAAGCGGCTGTGGTTTTAGCACTTGAGGTGTCTTTTAAGGTGTCTATCGGATGGTTGGTGGTTTGATGTGTAGAAGTTTTCCAGCTCAGGTTTAAAAAAACAAACGCGAAAGCAACTAACATTAAACCTTTGATCGAGTAAGTTCTGAATTTTCTGTTTTTCATAAATGTCATAAATTATCTCCCTTTTATAGTTTATTGTCGTTTTTACAGAATAGTAACCCTTTTATCTTATTTCATGACATTAATTAAACATCTAATAATTAATAAAATTACTAAGATTCACTTAAATAACCAATCTATTTATTTGAGTTTCGGGCAGCATCTGCTTCGCGTAAAACTTCTGAAAGTTTGTTGTTAGGGTAATTTTTTGAACGAACATATTCTGGAGAATACTGTGTTTTATCTGCGCCAAAAAGTTTGTTTAAGATTGAGTTTAGAGCGGTTTTGATTTGCTTGGAAAAATTCATCTATTAAATGGTTTAAGAAACGTAAGTAATAATACGATAATTATGCTTCTTTATTGCTTTCCTTACAAATAAATCTTTACGCCATCATTGTCTTCATGTCGCTCTGTTTCTTTCTTGTCTTTTCTTTTAGAAAACAACACTAAGAAAGATGCCTATAGACTCAATTCCAGAAGAATTGTTCTAATCAAAAGAGAACAAAAAAATGCAGCTAAAATATTGGCTAAAGCTCCAACAAGTAAAGTAAAGATTAAAGTTCTGTAACGATACATCGTGTTTGGCGTTTATAGCCCTTTTTTACGGTGTTTTTATTCAAAATGTTTCATTTATCTTAAAAAGGCATAAAAAAAGCCCTCAGTGTTTTTGAGGGCTTCAATATTGTATGAGTTTTAGGTGTTAACTCAATAAGTTTTTCCAGCTTACCAAGTCGCCAATTATTTTTTGTAAATCAGCAATGGCAACACGTTCCTGCTCCATGCTATCTCTATGGCGAATGGTTACTGTGTTATCAGTTAGGGTGTCATAATCTATAGTGATGCAATAAGGTGTTCCAATAGCGTCCTGGCGACGATATCTTTTTCCAATCGCATCTTTTTCATCGTAAGCCATATTAAAATCAAGCTTTAACGCATTCATTACTTCACGAGCTTTCTCTGGCAAACCATCTTTTTTGGTCAACGGTAAAACGGCAGCTTTAAAAGGTGCCAAGGCGGGGTGTAACTTTAATAATGAACGTGAATCTTGTTTTTCGTCTGTACTTAAATCCTGCTCCTCAAAAGCGTTCATCATGGTAACCAAGAAAAAGCGATCTAAACCAATAGAAGTTTCAATCACGTAAGGCACATAGTTTCCATAAGGTTTCCCGGTTTCTGAGTTAACCTCTGGATCAAAATATTGCATTTTCTTTCTCGAAAATTCTTGGTGTTGCATTAAATCGAAGTCAGTACGTGAGTGTATACCTTCTACTTCTTTAAAGCCGAAAGGGAATTCGTACTCAATATCCACTGCTGCATTGGCGTAATGTGCTAATTTTGCATGGTCATGAAATTGATATTTAGCCGGATTAGTTCCCAAAGCTAAATGCCATTTTAAACGAGTTTCTTTCCATTTTTTGTACCATTCCATTTCTGTGCCGGGGCGTACAAAAAACTGCATTTCCATTTGTTCAAACTCACGCATCCGCATAATAAACTGGCGGGCAATTACCTCATTTCTAAAAGCCTTACCAATTTGCGCTATCCCGAAAGGGATTTTCATTCTTCCAGATTTTTGTACGTTTAAAAAGTTCACAAAAATACCTTGAGCAGTTTCCGGACGTAAATAAACCTCTTCAGCGTCTTCTGCCATTGCTCCAAACTGGGTAGAAAACATCAGGTTAAACTGACGAACATCTGTCCAATTACAAGTTTTAGAAACGCCACAAGTAATTTTATGTTCTTCAATTAAAGCTTTTAAACGAGGCAAGTCTTCCGCTTTAAGCGCATCGTCCATATCAACCTGTAAGCCAGCGGCTTTTTGGGCGTCGCCAGCATTTTTGTAGGCTTCAATTTTCTCTTCCAGTAACTGGTCTGCTCGGTAGCGTTTTTGCGAATCTTTGTTATCAATCATCGGATCGCTAAAACCGTCCACATGCCCACTTGCTTTCCATACTTTAGGATGCATAAATATTGCCGAATCAATTCCAACAATATTTTCGTTCATCTGCACCATCGCTTTCCACCAATAAGTTTTGATGTTGTTTTTAAGCTCTGCACCTAACTGGCCGTAATCATAAACAGCACTAAGTCCGTCATATATTTCACTGCTTTGAAACACAAAACCGTATTCTTTAGCGTGTGAAATTACATTTTTGAAAATTTCTTCGTTATTTTTTGACATGATGTTGCAAATATAGCATTACTCTATTTGTATTCTATTTTTGTCCTAAATTTTTATCAGCCTTTGGTTTTTGGGTGGTAGGATGTTATTTTATAAAGGGAATAAGGGGCGCTTTAACACGCCATTCGTTATATCTTTTTTGCAACCTGCAATTCGGCAAGGGCAAAAAAGGATGCCACTCCTGTCGTTAGCGCAAATTTTTTTTTGAAGAAGGTAGTAGGGAAATCTGCAAGTTCTTTCGGAGAACCAGGCGAGTGCAAATAACTTGGAGATTTCTCCTATCGTCGAAAGGACGGTTTGGGCGCTCTTCAAGTTCTGCGGTTTTTAAGAATTCAATCCTCTTTAATTCAATCCTTCAAAATTAACTAGAAACTGGTAGTGCTACTTGTATTAATATTAATCATTCTGCTTTTACTATCGTAAAAACCAATATCATAACGTTGGAAGTCGAAATTTACACCAATTGAACTTTTGTTAAACCCCAGGAAATCATCATTAATAAAAGAAGCTCCAATAGAAACACAATCTAAAAAGCTGTAGTCACTACTTTGTGGGTTAATAGGGAATACCCAACTTAGTTTGCCGCTTAAAGAAGTAGTATTACTACGGTTAGGCATTTTAGTTAAGGTTATCATTTCAATTTCGGTAGCAGGACCTGCAAATAATGAAATTCTTGCGCCTTTATTTAAAGGAGACCTAATGAATAATGCTTCTAACTGAGGGCCGGCAAATAACTGATTTGAAACTTTTTGGTTGTAACCAGCTTTTACGCCAAATAACGACCTAATACTGGTGCCTGTTAATAAGGTTGCAATTTTAATATCGAGGCCCACGTAAAAATGAGAATCTTTTTGTATGATTACTTGTTGAGCAAAAATATCATTACTAAAGCCAAGTGTAGCTATTAGTAAAATTATAAGATATGACCTTTTCAAATTTACCTCCCGATTATTTATCTAGGTGGGTTTACGTTGTTTTTAGGATAAGGTTGTAATAAAAGAATTAATTTTCTGGTCGGCCAATGATTTCTCCTTTCTGGAATTTCTTTTCTTCCTCCTCTACTTCCTTTTTCTCTTTGATAGATTGGTTTGTACGAGTTAGTCTTTTCATGTCGGGCTGTCCGGCATCAACCCAGGCAGAGTACCAAAAACTGCCTACATTTAAAATAGAGCTTCTCATTTGTTGCTCCACCATTCCGTTTAATGCGTCATGGTACGCTTTAGAATATTCAATAGAATATTCTTTAATTACCTTTCTGTTCCGCTCGTTGTAAGTGTATTTACGATCGCTCGGAAAGCTTTTGTTCAATCGCTTCTCTACAGCAAGGGTCGAATCTAAAAGTGCGTAGGTGTTTTCTAGAATCTCCCAAGCTTTATCTAGCGGATTATTGATGTAAACAGCTTTGCCGACAAAGTAATCGTATTTATCTGCAAAAAGCTCTGGCAAACGACTCTCCCAAAAACCATGTATACCAACTTGGTTGGTCATTTGGCCATTGTAATTTTCAGACGTGTGTAGTGGAACGTGTGCATCTCCAATATAATGACCCAAGTCTGAGGAGTGTTTCAAAATCAAAACGGAATCACGATTTTTAAAAGCATCAACCAACTTATAATAGCTCCTCTGGATTTGCCAAGGCACAATTCCGTAGGCTTTCAAGGTGTCTTCGCTTAATTTTTCCACAGCATCCTTCCATTTTCGAGGAATAAGTTTGAAAGGTTCTGCGCCGTAATGGTCAGCATCTAAGTAATGTCGTGGTGCTTCAAGCGAATCGGCATATCGTCTTTTGTCTGGATCAACAGCATGAACGGTTATGTAATTAATATTGGATTTATAGAAGCCAATAAGATCTTTTGGTAAGGTAAAAACAGCCAAGCGATTTATTCTTTGATGCCCAAAAAAGCCCCAAGATGAGGTTAATAATAAACAAGGGATAATTAATAAAAGAATTAGGCGCTTATTTTTCATTACATAATTTTCTGGGTTGCCATAATATAATGTTGATTCTAACTACTTAAAAGCATAAATAATCGTTTATTTGCGCAAGTTTAAAATTAAGGTATGCATTTAATAATCAGCATTTTTTTTAAAAGAATATTTTTTTAAAATTCAATTTGCTTTTAATAATATTACCAGTATATTTGCAACCCTCAATAGAGGCAATGTTTAAAGGAATAAAAAGCTAACAATGGCAAATCATAAATCAGCATTAAAGAGAATTAGAGCAAACGCTGCTAAACGTTTACGTAACAGATACCAAGCAAAAACTACTAGAACTTTCATTAAGAGGTTACGTAGTGCTGTTAGTAAAGAAGAAGCTTTGGCTTTATTGCCTAAAGTAACTTCAATGTTAGATCGTTTGGCTAAGAAAAACGTTATCCACAAAAATAAAGCAGCTAACAACAAGTCAAAACTGACTAAGTTCGCTAACGCTTTATAAACGATAAAATATTTTAATGAGCAGAATTCTTAAAAGAGTTCTGCTTTTTTTTGTTCTGTTTTTTTGTAAATTTATTTTATGATGCTACCCTATGAACAAAAAATAACCATAAAAGCTTGGGCAGAGGAAGATCGCCCACGTGAAAAATTACTTTCCCTAGGGCGACGAAGTTTATCTGATGCTGAGCTCATCGCAATTTTAATTGGTTCGGGCTCCACCACCGAATCGGCTGTAGATTTAAGTAAAAGAATTTTACACACCTACCAAAATAATTTGGGAAACGTTGCTAAGCTTTCTGTTCAGGAATTATGCAAGTTTAAAGGGATTGGAGAGGCTAAAGCAATTTCTATTATCGCAGGTTTGGAGCTAGGCAGGCGCCGGAAAGAAACCGAGGTAGTTAATACCGATAAAGTAAACTGCTCAAAAGACGGTTTTAATATTTTAGCACCATATTTTTCTGACTTGCTACATGAAGAATTTTGGGTTATCATGTTGGCTCGTAACAATAGGGTAACGGGCAAAGTTTTGATTTCTAAAGGAGGAATGAGCGGAACCATAGCCGATCCCAAAGTTATTTTCAAGGCGGCTTTGGAACATAATGCGGCAAATATAGTGTTGGCGCACAATCATCCATCAGGTAATTTAAAACCTAGTCAGGAAGATATAAACTTAACTAAAAAGTTGAAGTCTGGCGCTCAATTATTAGATATTGGCGTAATGGATCATTTGATTTTTGCCGGAGAAGGATATTTCAGTTTTGCTGATGAAGGGTATTTATGAGAGAAGTTTAAGGTTTTAAGTGGTAGGTTTTAAGTTAAAGTAGAAAGTCAAAAGAGTTTTGCTTTTCATTAGTTCGCTTCAAATTTAAAATTGAATTCAAAATGATATTTTTGATTAAAAAAGGCGTTAATTAAATGGAAGCATTACTAATAGAACCTTTGGATCAAAAAAGTTTCAAGCTTATTTCAGAAATGACGAAGCAGTTATGAAGCCGTGTTAAATCGATCTCGATTAAAGAGAAAGAAGATTTAGTTTTCGGGGAGATGATGACCGAAGCCAAAACTGGAGAATATGTAAGTAAAGAAAGTCTTCTTACAATGTTACGTTCAACAAAATGATTTTAAAAATCGAAAGATCATTTTACAAAAGTCTCGATAAAATCAACCATAACGAAATCGCCAATAAGATTGAAGCTATTCTATCAGAGATTGAAAATGCATAAAACATCCGTAAAATAAAGAATGTAAAAAAAAATTACCAGCTATAAATTTTATTACTGAATAAAACTTGCCGATTACCGAATTGGAATTGAACTAAACGATATGAAAACTGTAACGTTGATTATCATCGCCCATCGGAAAGAGATTTATAAAAAATTCCCATAACGCAAAGCTCGTCTTAAAATAGGGTCTTTCGTTCACTAAGACTTCTATCATTCAAAATTCGATGATTATATCATTCACTCCTTCAAAATTAGAGCGTTCTTTCATTCAAAAGTCAACATTCTACCATTCACCCCTTCAATCATTCAAAATTCATTTTTTCTAAATCAAAACTTTTAGCTTTATAAAATCGTTATAGCTATTCAAAACAATTGCAGAAGATGAGAGGTTATGGATTTTCAAAATATGTTCCCAAACAATTACCTAATGGTGGCTTTGATGAATTGCTAAAACTTTTTTTGGAGCTTTTAAATTATTCTGCTGGAGATGCAAATGAAGCGCTCTCTTGGATGAACGAACTGGATAAGCAACATAACATAACCAAAGATGATTATGGTATGGGCGATTTTATTGATGATTTAAAAAACAAAGGTTATTTAAGCGATGATGGGCCTAAAGGTGGTGTTAAAATTACTGGTAAAACGGAACAAACTATTCGTCAATCCGCACTCGAAGAAATATTTGGGAAGTTAAAAAAATCGGGAAAAGGGAACCATACCACCCCACAATCCGGCACTGGCGAAGAAAAAAACGCGGATAGGAGAGAGTACCAGTTTGGGGATAGCTTAGATCAAATTGACATGACGGCGTCTATCCAGAACGCCCAAATCAATCATGGAATTGGTGATTTTATGATGACCGAACGAGATTTACAAGTGGAAGAGCGTGATTACAAAACGCTAACATCTACCGTTCTAATGATCGATATTTCACATTCAATGATTCTTTACGGAGAGGATAGAATAACACCAGCGAAAAAGGTGGCAATGGCTTTGGCAGAATTAATTAAAACAAAATACCCAAAAGATACTTTAGATATTGTGGTGTTTGGTAACGATGCTTGGCCGATAACGGTTAAAGACTTGCCTTATTTACAAGTCGGTCCATATCACACCAATACTTACGCTGGTTTGGAATTGGCTACAGATATTTTGCGAAGACGGAAAACGCACAATAAACAAATTTTTATGATTACTGATGGAAAACCTACTTGTTTAAAAGAAGGTTTAAAGTATTATAAAAACAGCGTTGGCTTGGATAAAAAAGTGATTAGTAAAACGCTAACCATGGCAGCACAATGCAAAAAGCTGAACATCCCTATTACTACTTTTATGATAGCCAAAGATCCTTACTTGCAACAATTTGTCCGCAAGTTTACGGAAGTAAACGGCGGAAGAGCTTTCTACAGCTCCTTAAAAGGATTGGGAGAATACATTTTTGAAGATTATATAAAGAATAGAAGAAAGACGGTTCGTTAAGATGATTTTGGAGTAAAGAGGAAAGAACAAAGATTAACGACAACAAGTTTATCTTTAAGAGAATAACGATCTAAAAACGTAACCATCTAACAAACTAACTACCCAACAAACTACATGATAAAGACACTAGGAGAATTAAAAAAATCGGGATACAAAAGCCGTTCTATTAAGGACGAGTTAAGAGAAAACTTAATTGCCCGGTTAATAGATAAAGATTTAGGTTTCGAAGGAATTATCGGTTTTGAAGATACGGTAATGCCAGATTTACAGACTGCAATTTTAAGTCGACACAATATATTGTTGTTAGGATTGCGCGGTCAGGCGAAGACGAGAATCGCCCGTTTAATGGTAAATTTATTGGATGAGTATGTGCCTTATATTGCAGATTCTGAATTGTACGACGATCCGTTAAACCCAATAAGTTGGTCGGGTAAAAATACAATTGAAATTCACGGAGATGAAACACCAATTGCTTGGTGGCACCGTAGCGATAGATATACCGAGAAATTGGCTACGCCAGATGTTACCGTTGCAGATTTAATAGGCGATGTTGATCCAATCAAAGCGGCCACGCAAAAACTCCACTATTCTGATGAACGGGTAATCCATTTTGGCTTAATCCCGAGAGCACACCGAAGCATTTTCGTAATTAACGAATTGCCAGATTTACAGGCAAGAATTCAAGTAGCGCTGTTTAATATCTTGCAAGAACGCGACATTCAGATTAGAGGATTCAAGTTGCGTTTACCGCTAGATATTCAGTTTGTGTTTACGGCAAACCCAGAAGATTATACCAATCGAGGTTCAATTGTAACACCATTGAAAGACAGGATTGAAAGTCAGATTTTAACACATTACCCAAAATCTGTTGCGATATCGCGTAAAATTACGCAGCAAGAAGCTTCAATTACCCCGGAGCAAAGAGTAATTGAATCTGACGGCCTGGTAAAAGATTTGATTGAACAGATTGCTTTTGAAGCGAGAAATTCGGAATACATCGACAAAAAATCGGGAGTTTCGGCTCGTTTAACTATTTCTGCTTATGAGAATTTGATTTCTCATGCCGAACGCAGAATGCTTATCAACGGAGAAAAAAGTACCGTTGTACGTATAAGCGATTTCTTAGGGGTAATTCCAACAATTACAGGTAAAATAGAATTGGTTTATGAAGGAGAGTTGGAAGGTCCTGCAAAAGTTGCGAATATTTTAATTGGTAAAGCCATTAAGACTTTGCTACAGACCTATTTTCCTGATCCTGAACGAATGAAGAAAGCTAAAAAGGATAATCCTTACGCTGACATCATTAACTGGTTTGGAAGCGGGAACAGCTTAAATTTATTAGACGACATCACAGATCAAGAATATAAAGAAGTTTTAAATTCTGTTCCTGGCTTAAAACAGGTAGTAAAACAATTCCATAAAGACATCAGCGAAAACCAAACATTGTTATACATGGAATTTGTACTGCATGGTTTAGCAGAGTTTTCTTTGGTAAGCAAAGGCTTTTTAGAAAAAGGTTTCGAGTTTAAGGATATGTTCAACAGCCTTTTTAGTTCGGAGTTTGCAGAGGGTGATGACGAGGATAATTTTGACGATAGGTATTAATTTTTTTTTAAGAGAGTTTTAAATGCGTTAGGGATTGCAGTGGTAGCTTTTTTGGTCCCTGAGCGGAGTCGAAGGAAGAACAAAAAACTTAAACGTAAAGCCCGATCGCTTTTTGCGGAAACGCCCAAAAAAATATAATGGGAAAAATTATTGGATTAAGTGTAATCTCGCTTTTATTAATTGCGTTCGATTTCTACATCTACAAAGCTATTTTAAATATTTATCCAAACTGGAGTCCGAACAAGAAAAGGAACTTTAAGTATTTGTGGAACGGTTATACCATTTTGCTTTTGCTGGGTGTGCTGGTTAGTTTAACGTTTAGTATTTGGCTATCGTTAAAAACGATCATCTTGGTTGCTTACTTTATTACGTTTGTGACGAAACTGGTTTGGTGTATCATTCTTTTTGTAGACGATATTAGAAGAGGAGCTGTTTTTGTTAGACGCAAAGTAGTTGCTGGTGAACCTGTTGGTGAGACTAAGGACAACACGATTAAACGTTCAGAGTTTCTGGTAAAAGCTGGCATGGCTGTAGCTGCGGTTCCGTTTGCAAGCTTAAGCTGGGGTGTTGTTTCGGGTGCTTACGATTACCGAGTGCGTAAACAAGTGTTGAGTTTTGAAAATCTACCAAAAGAATTTGACGGTATTACCATTGCACAAATTTCAGATATTCACTCTGGTAGTTTTTACAACAAGCAAGCAGTTTTGGGTGGTGTGCAAATGTTGTTAGAACAGAAGCCCGATATGGTTTTCTTTACGGGGGATTTGGTGAACGGGAGGGCAAATGAGATGCGTGATTACCAGGATATTTTCTCAAAAGTGAAAGCGCCGTTGGGTGTTTTTTCTACTTTAGGTAATCATGACTACGGAATGTATGAAGATTGGAAAAACGATGCTGACCGAGTTAAGAATATTGAAGATGTGAAAAAAGTACATGCTTTAATGGGCTGGGATTTATTGATGAATGAAAAC
The DNA here is from genome assembly GCA_038243635.1 of Sphingobacteriales bacterium. Classification (GTDB taxonomy): domain Bacteria; phylum Bacteroidota; class Bacteroidia; order Sphingobacteriales; family Sphingobacteriaceae; genus Pseudopedobacter. The sequence continues at coordinate 8,367 of JBBSQW010000045.1, read as the reverse complement.
CGAAGAATTAAAGTTGACGGTGCTGAAATTGGCGTTTTAGGAATAGAGAATTGGGGCACAGGACGCTTTCCTAAGCTCGGTAAAATGGATGAGGCAGTAAAAAATACGGATGATTTGCCTGTAAAGTTACTTTTATCTCATGATCCGTCACATTGGCGAGCAGAGGTTTTACAAAAATACCCGCAGATTGACGCTTCTTTTGCTGGGCATACGCATGGTGCGCAGTTTGGTATAGAAAGCGAATATGTAAAATGGAGTCCGGTACAATATATTTATGATGAGTGGGACGGCTTATATGAGCAAGGGAAGCAAAAGCTCTATGTTAACGTTGGTTATGGTTTCTTAGGCTATCCTGGGCGAGTTGGAATTTTGCCCGAAATAACGATATTTGAACTTAGAAAAGGCTAGTTCTTTTCACCTCTGGATGATCAAATACTTTCAACGACCGCTGGATTTTTTATTGTTCAGCAATGTTTTTATTTCTTTAGGTGCTTTAGCGCAAGGTTTGGTAACCTACCATCTGCTGGGTTTTGAACCTTCGTGGGTTGTTTTAGGCTTTCTATTTTGTTCAACCTTATTAACCTATAATTTTAGCATTTTAATTCAGTCTCCTCAAAATCCAGAAACGTCTAAACACCGACGAGTACAATGGATCTTTAGGAATTATAAACTTAATATAGCCATTTCCATCGCCGCTGTAGTTGCAATAATCCCACTATTTCTTATGCTCAGTTTTAGGTCGCAATTGCTTAACGTGTTCTTAGGTTTGCTCTCGTTAGGATATGCAACGCCTATTTTTAGATCAAAGAATAAAAGGGTAGGGCTCAGAAGCGTTCCTGCTGTTAAACTTTTTTTAATTGCAACTGTATGGGCTTTAAGTTCTGTAATGATGCCGTATTTCGAATTACAGCAAACGCAATCGTTTTATCTCCCATGGCAGGATATCGCAATTTTAAATATAAAAAGGTTTTTGTTTTTGGTGGCGATTACTGTTCCATTTGATATCCGCGATATGTTTGAGGACAGGATTTATAAGCTGAAAACTATCCCAACCATTTTTGGAGAGAAGAAAGCTTATCTGTTTTGCCAACTGATGTTGCTAACCTATATGGTTTTGTTATTCTTTTTCAGGAACAGGGGTTTCGATGCGGACTTTCTTGGTTTAGGTTTGACTGCTATTTTAACGGGGTGGTTAATCTTTAAATCGAAGTGGGAGAAGAATGAGTATTACTACTTTTTTTACCTCGACGGAACCTTGATTTTGCAGTTTGTAATGATCTGGTTGTTTGGATATGTGTTTTGATAGCTATTACCTAGACTTCGGATATTTTTAAATGTAATTATGTTTTACGATATTCGACTAGGTTATTTATTAAAGAAACAAATGTTAAATTATAATGCTATACTACTATGAATCTTCAATATATATCTGATAATACAGGAAAAACAACAGGAGTTTATATTCCAATCTCAGACTGGAACGAACTGAAGAGTAAGTTTGACGGGATTGAACAGTTGGATGTTCCTAGTTGGCAGTCGGATGAAGTTCGGGAACGCTTAAACGCATTCGGAAACAACCCGGAAGAAGCGATGGACTTTAATTCCGCCATCGATGAAATTGAAAAAAACTTTTAAATGTTAAGAGTTGTGATCTAGCATTGTTGGTGCGAGCTTGTAGCTCGTTCCAGTAATACGTAGAAAATATAAATTCTCTAATTAAGAATGGGGTCATGTAGAAGTACAGTAATGCAATTAATTACAGCGGAGGCAAGGGAATTTTAAAAGGAGAGGTTAGGTAAGAAATTAAAAAGAACGAGGTATAATTTAGCACCATTAGATTCAATATTAAAGCAGAAAAGAGCTAAACTGTAAGTTTGGCTCTTTTCTGTTAAAGGTATCAACTATAATAGCAAACATGTTTACTCACAATTGCCGTTACAATCCTCTGCGTTTTCAAAATCTTCTTTGGTGAAAACAAAAGTTCCAATTGTTCCACTGTTGTAAATACATTGATAAAGAGGATTTCTCTTAAGCGCCATATTTTGTTGGTCACAGTAAATTTCCGCTTCGAAGATTGTTTTTTTATTATTGTTGAAAATCACTTTAATTGAATCGGATTTAAAGAAATCACTCCTAAAGACTGAAAATGAACCTCCGTTTGGAGGGCAATGCTTATATTTTTGTGCTAACTGTACATTGTTTTTTAGATTAAAAACCAAAGAATCTAATTTACCATTAGCCTTATTGTAGCCTATTATTTTAATGTCAACTCCACTTTCATTTCTTAACGTTAATTTACTTTCTTTGCATGGACCTTCTGGACCGCAAGAAATTATCAAAAACAATGCAAAAAAGTTAATATATCCTATTATTTTCATTTTACCAATTACTAAAACGTTCATCAGTGTTTATATTTGTTGGGTTTGAAGGATTTTATTCTTTTCAATTTACTGTACAAGGGTTACTGAAACTAAAAATTAATAAATTAAAAATACTGCATCTTTACCTTTGATATAAATACAGAAAAGAGCTAAACGTACCATTCAGCTCTTTTCTGTGAAAGGGTATCAACGTATTAGCCAACGTGTTTATTCACAATTGCCGTTACAATCCTCTGCGTTTTCATAATCTTCCTTCGTGAAAATAAAAGTTTCTTCAACACTCCCATATTCACATATATTAAGTGGGTTTCTTTCACCACCGGTACAATTTTTATTACTAAAAGCAGATTGCTTAACACCATTATAAATAACCTTTATGGAGTCGCAAATAAAACTACCATTTGATATTCCGAAAAAATCGCTAAAGTTATATCGTCGAGGCGGCAATGTATCTTTATATTTCTTTGTGATTGCACTTTTATTTTCAAAAGTTATTGAAAATACTGGCTTGTCTGAGTTTATGCCTAAACTATTATATACCAATACTTTAATTGGAACACCGCTTTCATTTTTAACAGTGTAAACGTACGTTAAACGTTCACCTTTTTCGGGACCACAGGATAACAAAAATAACGTACCTAAAAAAAACAACGTTCTCATATTACCAGTTATTAAATAATTCATCAATATTTACATTTGTTGGGTTTGAAGGGTTTTGTTCTTTCATGTGTTCTCGCCATTCACCCCAACTATTGGTGTTTCTTAGGCTATTTTCTACTTGATTAATGGTATAACCTGTAACATTATCTTGAACATATGCGCTTCCGAAAACTCCTTGATTAAAAGAATCAATTAAATCAAACCCAACTGAAGTATAAAATGGTTGGGATTCTATTGTATCTGAAAAACTCTGTAAATTCCATGGATACGAATAAACAGAAAACCCTAAATAGCTTTTATACCGTAAATTAGTAAGTACAATTTCCACAGTGGTAGCCCAAGTTTCCATTACGCGTCTGGCGCTTTGCCCTGTAGGCCCTGGAGAGTCACAACCACCAGGCGATACACAGGGGAGTGTGTAAGCTTTGTATGCCAAACTGTTATACGCTGTGTTGTCTAGCTCTTTGTGAGCAGCATGGGCTAATTCATGTATTGTTGTTGCAAATACATTATCCGAACGACTACCCCATTCTTGTATCGAAATATCTGCACCTAAATAAAATTTGCGAGCCTTTATATAAGATGATGTACCGCTTTCTTTGCGAGCTTTTATCTTGAGTTGGCTCTTCCAAAATGAATTCTCGGGCGGCGAGGTAAGACCCATTCTGTCTTTATAATAATAAAAATATGCTCCACTAAAAATAGTGGCATAATATGCTTGTTCGTCGCCCCTTAACTCTAAATTCCAGTTACCGTCTTTTTTTGGCCCATTGTATGTAGCTCCGTTAATCCAGCCATCTTGTAGCGCAAAATCATCGCGTTCCCAATCTATACTATAGTTGGCATCATTTCTAAACGTTCCATCACAAGAATAATAACCATCGGCATTTACAGTGCCTCTGTGGGTGGTAAACCAGCGCCTTGCCCTTACAATTGCACCCTCTACACCTATGTAACCGTTAATTACATCATCCCAAACTCTAATACGCCCCGCTGGGCGCCACTTACCCGATGAGTTTATTTTAATTGCTTGTTCTTTCTTTACGTTTCCAGTTATAAGTAATGCCTCGTTTACCAACGCAGTTGCAATTTTATCAGAAGCATTTTTTGCCGCCGACGTTGAATTAACAGTTCTATTCTCAGTAATATTGTCTTCGTCTGGTATAAATAGGTTTTCCAACACTTCAAAAGCTACACCACTTGGCATCACTTTACCAACCGGCACAGCGCAATATTGGAAAGTAGGTAAGCTATCTGGTATAGTTGGGTCATGATAATAACTGCCTTCTGTAATTTCATAATCTAACGGATACGAATATAAATCCAGTGTGCGGTCATCTTTTAATGTTTCTAGCTCTTTGCTGTTTTTGGGCTTAAACTTTATGTAGCGATGGGTAGTAGTTACTTCAATACTATTGGTAGAAACTCCATCGTTGGATTTTTGAAGGTTGCTCAGGGCCTTTTGCATGTTTTTAACAGAATAGGGATTGTCCAGCTTCCTTCCAAGTTGGGTCATTTCTCCATTGGTACTGGTTTTTGCACCTCCTTCGTTGCCATTATTTGGCAATACATCATTTTTCGTATTGCAGGAGTAAAGAGCTAAGCTTAATACTGCAAGTGTTCCCCACCTACGAATTGTTTGTTTGTTTGTTTGTTTGTTTGTTTGTTTGTTTGTTTGTTTGTTTCCATTTTTTATAGGTATGTTTTACAATCAAACGTACCAAATTAAATTAAATATTGTTTGTTAAATTTTATTTATTTTGTTTTTTAGCCTTGTGCACTACTAGTAAAAAAAGACTTATGATTTGTACACAAATACCTAAATTTTAATGTTTTATAAATTACGTTCGGCAATTGATGCTATACCTAATGCAAGTCTTCCAAGCTTGTCCGGCGTTGCCTTGCTACTAATTCCATTGATAAGTTAAAACAAATTGAGGGCATATATTTTACAAGTACGAAGAACTTCGTTGTCGAAACACAATAGTGTAATTGAATAAAGCGGAGGAAATGGGATTTTTAAAGTAGAGTTTATGTGAGAAATAAAAACGAACGAGCTAAAAGCTCGCACCGGCGGGAAGATACTATTTATCCAGAAAACATTTATTCATTTCTTCAAATACCTGCTGATGCACTATTCCTTCTCCGCGGTCAAGCTCTTCCTTTGCCTTAAAAATATCCTGTTTTATCTAAGTGGGAACTTCCGTCCAAAAATCTTCGGACAAATCTATCAACGATTTTATTGCGTTCAATAAATTCTCATCTTCGCTTTGGATAATCCTTTCAACGATTTTGTATTTCAAGGTTATGTCCATTGGCTGTTTTTTATAAAGATAATGATTTTACTTATGTTTGACTTTTAGCAAACCATCATTAAAAGTGTGCAGATAGAAACAAAGGCGGACTAAATTTAAAAAATTAAGCCTTCTATCCAAACAAAAAACCGTCCTCTTTTGAGAGAACGGCTTTAAATTTTAAAATATCCATTCATGCATTTAGCTTTTGGCTTTAGCTTTAAGCTTTACAATATTTAATCCTCAACCACCTCGCTGTTTAGTGAAGGTTGTTCTTTAATCTCTTCTTTAAAATAGGTTTTTTGAAATAACAAAATCATAATTACACCAACCGAAATTGCGGAATCTGCAATATTAAATACCGGACGGAAGAATACAAAATCTTCTCCAGCCCAAATCGGGAACCAAGTAGGGAAATGTCCTTGGATAATAGGAAAGTAGAACATATCTACCACACGTCCGTGAAAAAGCTGTTCGTAATCGTAAATTACCCCATAAAAAACCGAGTCGATGATATTTCCTAAAGCTCCAGCAAAAATTAAAGCTACATTTAAAATAAGGCCACGGTGGTATTTGTGTTTAATTAAATGATGTAAACCATAACCAATACCTGCAACAGCTAAAATCCTGAATAAGGATAACGCCAATTTACCCGCTTCGCCGCCAAACTCCATTCCAAAAGCCATCCCGTTATTTTCGGTAAAATGTATAATGGCAAAGTTTTTAATTAAATGAAATTCTTGACCGATAAACATATTTGTTTTAACCCAAGTTTTTAAAACCTGATCGGCAATTAGAATGACAAAAATGGCAATAAGCGGTTTTGTATAACCCTTCATTAACTCTGTCTTAATTTTGCGGCAATACTTAAAGTTGCGTGAGGTACTGCCATTAATCGTTCTTTTTGGATTAAATTACCAGTTTCTCTGCAAATACCATAAGTTTTGTTTTCAATACGTACCAAAGCAGCTTCTAAGTTTTCGATAAACTTTTTCTGACGAGCGGCTAACTGGTTCAATTGCTCTTTCTCTAAAGTTGCAGAACCGTCTTCTAAAGTTTTGTAGGTACCAGCAGTGTCATCAGTCCCGTTTTTATTTGGGTTACTTAATGAGCTGGTTAAGTTTAACAACTCTTCTTTAGCGCTGTTTAATTTATCTGTAATTAAAGCCTTGAATTCTTGTAATTCTGAGTCTGAGTAACGGTTTTTAGGTTTGGCTTGTTCCATGTTTAGTCTTTCTTAATAAGTGTCAATATTTCGGTTTCTTCAATTTCTACAACTTGGCCTTCAGTAAGATTATCGCTTAATTCTAAAGAAGTCGCTAATATTTCGGCGCAAATATAAGATAAATTATTATCCACTGCGTTTGTTATTAAATCATTGCTTTTTAACGTCACTTTTATCTTATCGGTAACTTCAAAACCTAAATCTTTTCTTAGGTTTTGTATCCTGTTAATTACCTCGCGGGCAATTCCTTCTTCTTTTAATTCCTTACTTATATTGATGTCTAAAGCAACTGTTAATTTTCCAAGATTTGTTACTTGCCATCCTGGAACATCTTCTGCAATAATTTCTACATCTTCTGGCAAAATAATGTAGCTGTTAGCATCTGCGTTAAGCGTAACTGAACCTTGTTGTTCAAACGTTAAAATCTCCGCATCAGTAAAAGCATTTATTTGCCCGCCAATCACCTTCATATCCTTGCCTAATTTCTTACCTAGCGACTTAAAGTTAGGTTTGATTTTTTTCTTGATTATTCCTGCGGTATCAGTAATATACTCAATTTCTTTGATGTTGGTTTCAGATAAAATTAACTCTTTTACTTTTTCAATTTTTGATTGAAACTCGCTATCTAAAACTGGCAATAAAATCTTGCTTAACGGCTGACGAACGTTAATGCTCACCTTCTTACGCAAAGAAAGTACCATGGAAGAAATATCCTGCGCTAAAGCCATTCTTTCTTCCAAATCTTTATTAATTAAACTGTTTTGATAAGCTGGGAAATCTGCAAGATGCACTGATTCAACGGCTTCCTTTTTAGTTATAGCGTTTAAATCATTAAATAATTGATCAGAGAAAAACGGCGCAATTGGGGACATTAACTTGCTGATAGTTGTTAAACACGTATAAAGTGTCTGGTAAGCCGATATTTTGTCCTCAGAATAGTCACCTTTCCAAAAACGACGACGACTTAAACGCACATACCAATTACTTAAATGCTCGTCCACAAAGTTTTGGATAGAGCGGGCTGCTTTAGTCGGCTCAAAATCGTTGTAAAACTCATCAACCTGTTTGGTTAAGGTGTTCAGCAAAGAAATAATCCATTGGTCAATTTCTGGTCGGTTCGCTAAATCAATATCTGCTTCCGCATAAGTGAATTTATCAATGTTGGCATAAAGCACAAAGAAAGCATAGGTATTGTAAAGCGTACCGAAGAATTTACGGCGAACTTCATCCAAACCCTCTTCGTTAAATTTTAAATTATCCCAAGGAGATGCATTGCTAATCATGTACCAACGCGTAGCATCGGCACCATATTTCTCAATGGTAATAAAGGGATCAACGGCATTGCCTAAACGTTTCGACATTTTATTGCCATTTTTATCTAATACCAACCCGTTAGAAATTACATTTTTAAAAGCGATGCCTTTATTGTGGTTCCGCTCGTTAACTTCTTTTATTTCCTCGCTACTTTCATCTAAAAGCGTAGCTAAAGTATGCAACGTGAAAAACCAGCCACGGGTTTGGTCAACACCTTCGGCAATAAAATCTCCGGGGTAGGCGGCTTCAAAAGCTTCTTTGTTTTCAAACGGATAATGCCATTGTGCATAAGGCATGGCGCCACTATCAAACCAAACATCAATAAGGTCTAACTCGCGGTACATCTTTTCGCCTTTTGGCGAAATAAACACCAAATCATCTACGTAAGGGCGGTGCAAATCAAAATCTCCCGTTCCTACTGTTTGTAAATAAGTATTATTTGTTAAAGTTTCATCAACGGAAAGTTCATCACTATCTAAGGCTTTAGAAAGTT
>JBBSQW010000044.1:0-33212 GCA_038243635.1 Sphingobacteriales bacterium | reverse complement strand
TCTCGCTTTTCAATAACCCACATTCCTTGCGTTTGCGGAGTGCAAAGGTGTGATCTTTTTTATTAATATGCAAGAGACGATGAGAATTATTTTGATGTTTTTTTACATGTTTTGGTAATGCGTTGATTATCTGATTGAAAAGTTTTGTCGTAATCGTTTAAAACTATGTCGTTCCATGTCATAGCGTGGATTTTCAGTGGGTTTCCTATTGCAGTTCGATTATTTCAATAGTTGCGATGTCTGTTTCAGTGTTTCAATTGCCGGGAGCTAAAGCTCGGGGCAATTGAAAGCTAGGTGGATCTGAGAAAAGGATATATAGTTTATGTCTTGTTGTGTCTGATTCAGCCTCAATATTTTTATCAGGGTGTAATTCTGCTTGGAAAATGTTTTGTTGATATTTATGGAGAAGACAATTATTACAGGTTGGATACCTTATATAGGTATGGGCTGGAAATAGAATAGGTGAAAGACTAAACATCAAAGCTCCGTTACATACACGACAATCTTTATTTGATTATACGGTAATGGTAAGGTTATGCCTTAGCATGAGTATTGAAAGTGAAATCCATAGCAGGCTTTCTATTTGTAGATTATTATCTTTTTTAAAATACCATACAATAAGAATACAACATCCCTTAAAAACAGAATTGCATAAGAGAAAATTAAAGCTACCTATATATATGACTGGATAATTTGCAACGCTGAGCGTATTCAAATGTAAGTTCAATGGGTGGACGTGTGTTCAATAAACGGGATAAAAATGGATACCGGCTTAAGTTATGGGCTTGTGCGTTGGGTTGTGCCTAATGCTGTGTTGTGGAATTGAGCGTTGGAGTGAAGTATGAATGGATAGCCCGACTGTCGTAAGTTATGAAAGTTGGACCGCTATTTTTCTGAAAACTCAGGAAAGTATTCTTTTAATTGCAAATCTTCTGTCTATCGTGATACACGCCTTAGACTTACGTTTTGTTTTCAATATCTTTTTTCAGATTTGTATCATTTATTAAAAAAAGTATACATGCTTAGATGGATTTTCTTAAGATTGCTCTATCACAAATTTTAAAGATAAAAGATGAAAGCGATTGGTTTTAAAACATCACTAAATATTACAGACAAAAATAGCTTCATTGAATGCGAATTGCCGAGGCCAACGCTAAGTGCATACGATTTGCTAATTAAGATAAAAGCTATTGCTGTTAATCCGGTTGATTATAAAATTAGGCTGAACAGCGCAAAAGATACGGTATTAGCAGATCCGAAAATTATAGGTTGGGACGCTGTAGGTGTAGTTGAAGAAATTGGAGAATTGGTTTCTTTATTTAAAGTAGGTGACGAGGTTTTTTACGCAGGTGATCTTACGCGATCTGGTTGTAACGCGGAATATCAAATTGTAGATGAGCGGATAACGGGTAGAAAGCCGGCGAATCTTAGTTATGAGGAGGTTGCTGCAATGCCTTTGACAAGTTTAACGGCTTGGGAAATTCTTTTTGACCGAATGAGGATAAATCCGAAGAAAAATATTGGAAAATCGATTTTGATTATTGGCGGAGCTGGAGGCGTAGGTTCTATAGCAATACAACTGGCTAAACAAATTGCAGGTTTAAAGGTTGTTGCTACGGCATCAAGACCGGAAACAAAAGCATGGTGTTTGAAACTAGGTGCTGATGTGGTTATTAATCATCATAATTTAATTGAGGAGTCTCGGAAAGCAGGCTATACCAATTTTGATTATATATTGGATTTTGTTGACTTGAATGCTTATTGGGATTTGATTGTTGAGTTGATAAAACCGCATGGTCATATTGCATCGATAACGGGTAGTGATAAGCCTGTTGCTTTGAATAAATTAAAGACCAAGAGCGCTTCGTTTTCGTGGGAGTTTATGTACACTAGGTCCATGTTTAATACAGAAGATATGGTAGAACAGCACAGGATACTTAACCAAATTGCAGAGTTAATGGAAAGTGGGGTTATTAAATCGACCGTAAATACGGTAATGAATGGATTGAGTGTGGGCAACTTGAAAGAAGCTCACCGACAGTTAGAGTCTGGAAAGACTATTGGGAAAATAGTGATTGTGTATTAAACAAAAAAAAGACGAGATGTCTCTCGCCTTTTTTACTTGTTTTTATTTCTTCACAATAAACATATTCGCTATCGCTAAAACTTCTGCCGTAGTTAAAGGCTCATCAAAGCTCTCAACTGCTATCTTCTTTGAAATATTAGCTCCAGTTGATAGTTTTAAATCCGTTATCGTAACATCACCGTGTTTGATATTGTCCTCACGAACGTAGTTACCGTCAACAGCAGTACCAACGCCCGAATCATTAGCCTGTCCGTTTGCTCCAAGAGAGACCCAAGGAGTTTCAACACCAAAAACACCTGCACCACTAGTTGGCAGAGCTCTTCTCATTTGACGGATATGTGAAGCGTGACGAGCTTCTACGGCGTGAATACCTAAAGCAGCCGTCAAAACAACTTTGTTGCCTAACAAACTAGGTGCTTGCCCTTTGTATGCTCTAACACCTGTATCTTCTAACACTTGTGAAACTGCAAGATATGTTGGGTAGTCTGTAAAAACTGTTGGGAAAACCTTTTCAAAATCAAATGTAGGTTTTGCAATTGCGGCGTCTTTAAGCACCGACTTTAAAAACGCAACGTGAGCGTTTTCATCTTTTTCTATTTGTTTTAGAGCACCTCTAGCTGCTTCGGAAGGTATCGTGCTGTTAATTGCAGCGTTACCTTTTGTGTAAAAGTCAGCTTCTAAGTATTCTAACGTTAAAGCAAAGTTTAAAACATCATTAACAGAGCTATTGGTTTGTCCATAAGCTTTTGTAAACATTGTTCCTAAGGCGAATGGTAAAGCAGATAATGCAATCTTTGAGCCGAAACTCGTAATGTTCTTAATTGCAGCTCGGCGAGGATTTAATCTTTCGGTAATTTCAGGATCAATTGCTTCAATGTCCTTTAGTATATTTAAAAAATTCATATCGTTTTAAATTTAAGATGTTGGTAAATTACTTGCGTTAATTTCTGTAACAATGTATTTTTTAGCAATAGTCAAAACCTGAATTGGTGTTTTGCTGTTATTTATCGCGTTAGCGTCAAAAATATCTGTTCCTACAAAAGTACCATTGCTAATTAAATCTCTGATTAACGCAGCGTGACGAGCTTCAACCGATACAATTTTACCAGCCATTGTTAAATACGCGGGAGTTTTAATCAAATAGCCAGCACCATTGTAAGCCTCGACTCCTAAATCTTCAAAAGCTTTCGCAGCCGCTAAAACTTGATCTCTACTTTTAAAATCGATAGATGAAAAGTCAACCTGTAGTCCAGGAATTGCACTGTTGCCTAAAGCTGCCTTAAAATACTCTCTGTGTGTAACCTCATGGTCGCGGATTGCTGTCATGTATTCAGTTTCTAAAGAAGACATATTTGTGTAAGGAGTTGTTACAACTTTTATATAAAACGCCGCTTCTAATTGTTCTAAAGCGTAAGCGTAATTTAAAATACCGATATCGCCTTTACCTAAATCGGTACCTCGATTAAATCCATTGTCGTGGTCTTTTTTACATCCGGCAGCTACTAAAGCTAAACCTGCTGCACTTGCTCCGGCGTATGTTAAAAAGTTGCGTCGTTGCATTTTTTTAGACAAAAATGTATCATTTTCGGCTTGTTCTTCCTTTTCGGTGGTTTCAAAAACTTTCATAAGAATTATAATTTAGTTAAAACAAATTGTTTGATAAATGTAAAAACGAAGTTTTTTGATGTTTGGATGTTATTATTTTCAAATATTTTACAACCCCTAAATACAAGCAATCAACAAAAATAGCAATGGTGTTTTTGTCGCAGAAATCATAGCATATAACGCAAGAAGAACAAGTTTAATACGTAACTAAATAAAAACACATCGCTGATATCTTCGTTTGAAACATAGCAATTATAAAAACGTACATGGATTTTAAAATCCTTTCATTATATATTTTAGGATGCTTTTTAGTTGTGCCCTCAATATTTATTATTTCAGATTTAGGTCGTATTTCAATCTTTTTATTTTATGAAAAAGAGAAAAAAAAACTTGCGAAAGAAAACAATGGTACAGCCTATTGTCGGTCACAGAATTTACGCTCTAAAAAACATTCTCGTCGTTTGTATCCTGCTTCCAAGTATATTGTTATTCTATTACCGTGGTGAGATATTTAGAAATTTTTTGGGACTGGTAGTGTATTATGGACTAGCTACAATAATTTTTTTTATAATTACCTTTTTCTTCCTATTTAGGTAGAAAATTACAAATAGAAACTCAAACAAGAGCGCATGCAAAATATCTTTTCATAGTTGAATTATTGCTACTTATTACTTGGTTTTCGTTAACGATGATGTATTTTAATAAAATAAATAGGTTGATTCCTAATTAAAATGAGGCAAGAAAAAATAGTTCAAATTACGTAACCAAATGAAAAATATTCTCCTAATCATCTTACTTAATACCGCAATATTATCCTTGTCACTTATAAGTTGCAACTCAAATAAAAAACAGGATAAAAATACCGATTCGATCTTGGTTGATTCATCTGAAACTTACGGCACAAACTCAACAGACACCAGTCGCTTAAAAGAAATCGAAGTTGTAGAAAGTGATGTGAGAGCCTCCCCTATTCATGGAGATTTAACTCCAGCAAGTTTGGCTAAGTATTATCCAAACATTACTGACACCATCAAACAAAAAGCGAACATTAGCTCACAAAAACTTGATTTAAATCCAGGCAATGGAATATCTGTTAGCTTGCTTCATAATACTGCAGTATCTGATCAAATGTTCCTTTGCACTCACGATAAAAAATTCAACCTGCTTGATCGTTTATATATTGGCAAATCCACAGATTTTGATGATGGTAAAAGCCATACCATTGAAACCAAAATCATAAACAAAAACGAAATTGTTTTTGAACAGATAGACTGGGGCTATATAAAAAAGGGCGAAGAGGAAGAAATTGATACCGTAAAACATGAAAAATGGGTGGTTCGTATTGATAAAGATGGTATGATCAAAAACAAAATAACGGTGTTAAAAAAACAACTTTTTAATCACTAATTACACAAATCTATTCGATATGAAATACGTTCCTTTTATTATTTTACTATTTATGGGTGCTTCCTCTTTTGCACAAATCCAAACTTCGATAACAGTAAAAATTGAAAATGGACAGACCATTAAAAACTATAAAGGAGAAAAATTAGAAAGTTTTGTGGTAGAAATGGTTGCGGTCAACTACGGAAATGCACTTACGTTTACTAAAGCGAACAATCAAATTATGATTAGTAATGCACAAGAACCAAATGCAACTATTAAAATTTATCTTAATGATAAAAAAATGCTTGGTCGCGAACTTTTATACAACAATAAGGTTTATTTAGCTGTCCAAGAAATTGAATTTGACATCGATAGTTTGTCAAAAAACAGTGAGTTTTCCAGTGAATGGATAAATAATAAAGTCATTAGTTATAGGGTTGCATTAAATCCACTTACTTCAGAAGACCTGAATATAGATAAAATGTACAAACTTTTTGTGAGAATGGATTATCCCAATGAATTAGAAATCCAAGATGCTATTTTTGAATACATGGCTGCATTTTTCTCACAGGAAGATGCACTACTCCGAATTTATGAAGGTGGTTATACTGCGCAATTTAATAAACCAATTGTTGCCAATCTAAAAACAGACGAATCTGGCAAGATTAAGGAAGGTATTATTTGGAGTTCAAACCAGCATAAAAATGGACAATATCATATTTACAGTAATGGAAAAATAGTAATTTCCGACAACCAAAATCTAACCGACTTTCAACAAACAATTATGTCGTATCTAATCAAACATCAACCAAAATAAACCTATGAGAATGACTAGTACAACGCTATTAATATTTTCACTGACAATTGGTGTCGTTTAAATTTCTTGCAAAGAGGAAATCAAGCAAAACCAAAAAAACAAATTGGGAAACATTTGACGTTGCACCGCCAATAGCTGACCAGCAGTCAGTTTCTAATTTTTCCAGTACTGTTAGCAAATTCCCAAGTAAAAAAATACTCCAACGTGGCGAAACTAATTTAATAATCAGGGAGATATTTTAAAGAAATTAAAATTAGAAAAGAATGTATATTAAATTAAAAAAGATATAAGATGATTTTAGGCGTAAAAACAGAAAACAAGCAGCTAAACGCTATTGCCGAAATCCCGTTCATTGGAGGTTTATCTATTTTTATCGTCATTTTTATTGTGCCGGTAATTTGTTCTTTTTTATGTCAGGCTTTTATTCCAACGCTAAACAACGATATCGGTTTTACCAAAGCTCTATTGATTTTATTACCGGCTTGGAACTTAATTTTATGGTTTTCAAAAATTAAACTCTATATTTTTTTCCTACCTGCATGGGCTTTGTTGGGTGGCTTTGCTTTACTAAAAATTATTAGAATGACTTTTGAGTAAAACTTTAAAATAACGTGACAAAAATTGTAAACTGATAAAAATGGTCGTATACATCTTATTTATTTTAACTCTGATAGAGAAGGTACAGACGACATTTAACACATTATATCTATGAAAAACAAGCGTTTTACTATTCTAATATATTCGATTACTATCGGCTTCGTTTGTACCTCCTGCAATACTGAAGTAAAGAAAAACCAAAAAGTTGATCGACAAACATTGGACGTTGCACCGCCAGTTTTCAGCGAACAATCAGTTTCAAAACTGTCTAACGACAGTTGGAAGCTTACTGACGAGTTGTATGAAGAAATCTTTGCCAACAATACAGAACGGGTGATTGAAATGCTAAAGACCACATTTTCGCCCAATTACGAACCTAAAAATAAGATAACACCCCTTAAAGCAGTAATTATGACTGCGGACAATATAACTTTAGCGAAGTTTATGATAGCAGGTGGCGCAACCATTAATGATAAAAAAGAGGATCTTATTTTAGACGCTGCAGAATATAACAGATTAGAAATATTAAAATATTTAATTAAAAAAGGTGTCCCTTACAAGGCTAATGGTTCCTTTAGTAAAGCAGGTTTTTACCAGTTTTATGATGGCGCAAAATATTTATTGCTACGCGGTGCTGACCAAGATGCTGGCGATATCAGAGGAAACTTGTGGGTATTTCATGAAGCCGTAAAAAAGTCGGATTATGAAGTGCTTAACGCACTAAAACTAACTAAAGAAGATTTAAATCATAATGATTGCGATGGGCAAACGGCAATAATAATCGCAATAAAAAACGATAATATTGAAATGGTTAAATACCTGATTGATAAAGGCCTCGATAAAACCAAACCAGAAACTTTTGATTGCGGTGATGATATTTACTATGGCAAATTACCTATTCAAATTGCTAAAGAAAATAAGTTTGAAGAAATAGTCGAACTGCTCAAGTAAGATTTGAATAACAACGAATAATAAATTAATAGCTTCAAATAACGGTTGATGTGGTACGGATAAATAACACACACTGTTTTAATAACTAACAATAGCTATTTTTAGGTGTGAATGTAAAGCGCTACGGAATACTTGTTTTACTTTTAGCCTTCATTTCATGTAATGATAATGTGGTAAAAGAAAAGGAAAAATATCCAGAAATCCCTAATTTTCCTAAGTTTAAGGATAATGTATTCCATGCTGAGAAAATCGCAGAGATAAGACAAGCATTAAAAAAGGAGACTAAAAACCAAAACAATAACTACTATTTCAGATACTTGGTAAAGGATTCTGCTGCCTACATCATCACATTTTTTACAGATTCAGACCATCCTGATTATCCTTACGGAGGTGAAGATTACAAAGTCGATTTATTAGTTATCGATGGAAATAAAATAAATCGTTTGAGCTGGACAGACAAAGATTTTAACTTCAATTTCGATTTAGATAAGGACCGTAATCTGACGATTGGAAAGCGTAAATACCAAGCAAAAGCTGACTATCTTGAATTTAAATTGATGGCTGATTCTAATGCCAACGATATTGATACGTTATTTAAACATTGGAGGCAAGGAGCTTCTGTAGATTTTAATGTTAATGACTTGAAAGCTTTTGATGAAGTTACCAAAGGATCTAAGGGTGGTTTAGGCGGAAATGAAACCATGCCTATTTTTTCTTTAGAATACGATCCAGTGCCATTAACCTATTACGGGTTGAGTTATAAAGGTAAAAGAGGGCTAACTAAAATAGACTTCAGAAATGAGCAGTATCCATTAACGATTAGAACAAAAAACGCACTTTTTTATGTTACCTACAAAGAAGATTATGTAGATATAGAAAACCAAACAAAAATCTTTTCTTTCTACCGTATTGATTAGGTCAGGTTTTTTCTACATCATGCGGTTTTGCATATTCTACGATAAATAGCAAATCATTATTTTCTAAAGTTATTTAAATGATGATTCAGCATCTAAATAAAAAGAGGCATTTAAAGGGTTGAATCCATAATTTACGCTAAACAAGCTAAAAAAAACATGATTACCACAAGCCAGGTTTTAAGAAAAACATTTATTTCAGCGCCTTTAGCGGAGAGCGATATTCACAATGGAGGAACTATTTTCGGGATTATCTATTATCAATATCTTGAATTTGTTTCCGAGAATGAAGTAAAAATAACGAATAGAATTACCTTTAACAGAGGAATGGCAAACTGGCAAGAGTCAAAAAAAAAAGAGATTTGGATTGGTCATTACACAGTTGAAAGCGATAACAAGCACATTAAATGTGAGTTGAGTTATATGAACGCAAAAACCAAATTATATATTGATTTTGCGGACGAGAATACGCTATTGTGTGAGGAGTACTTTATGAGTGATAATGGAAAAGGACGTGTGTTTTCTTAGGTGTAAACTAACCATGCGGTTGTAGTAGTTTTTCAAAATTTTTAAACGTTATTTTTTTTGACTCATCATTATTTATTTAGAACGGTACTATAACGGTGCTACAGTCAGCTTCATTTTTTGCGAATTTTCAAATATTTGGGGCAGACAATAATTAAAATAACCATGGACTTGAAAGACCTTTACAATAAATTTATATCCGTGGGCTATAATAATTTCTACATAGAAGGAGTTGGTGGCCCAATGAAAGATGATGTTCATTGCTTGGAATTTGATAATCAAAAGTGGACAGTTTATTACATTGAACGAGGAATAAAATCAAAGCCTATATTTTCAACAAAAGACAAAGATGTTGCAATAGCCTACTACTCGGACTTTGTTTCTGAAATTGAACATTGGCACTTAATTGCATTTACACGGTCTATTAAAATACTTAATGACTTTAAATACATACTTGAAAAATTAAAAATCAAGACCATACAAAATGACATTCCAGACTTTAGATTAACTGGCGACAGGGTCTACCGACTTTTTGTTGTGAATAAAGATATTTTTGTTGTTAAAGAGCAAATTGAAAACATTCCGTATGTTGATACGGAATTAAAAAATTACATTAAATGAAAGGAAATCAGCTTTTTGTAAAACTTCAAAATAGCTTTAGGGTGATTAACTTTCAGCTAATTAAAACGAAGGCAATAGCTTTTATAATAGTTTTGACCACATTTTCTTGTACTGATAGGTCTAAAAAGGTTGAACAAGTAGAAAATAAACAGTCTGTTTCCATTGAAAGTGAAAACAAACCTGCTAACTATGCTCAAGATATTAGTTATTTCGCGTTTAAACCAGATACTTTAACAAACTTCAAATTAGTCGGTTTTGATCTTACAGACGCCTATCAAATAGATTTAAATAAAATTGTGGCTGGCTATGACCAAACGGTTAATCCTGATTATGAAAAAGATTGGGGAGACAAATTACTCTTACTTAATAATAAAGATGAGGTCTTATTTAAATCTAAAGGTGTGGGTGACGTGTATTTATTTGAACCTAATTTTTATAAAAACGGAATAAATGATAAAATTATAATTGTATGTCAATTAGCTTATGAATACTTTTTTGGCGGAGAAGTTTTCCTCTATGAAAATGGTAGGGTTGAATATGTGGGCAATATCGATATAGACGGCAAGAACGAAGAAACGAGCTTAATTGATATTTTAAAGGTAAATGAAAAAAATAATCGAATAGTTTTTACTTTTAATTCTGATTCGGTTACTTACAAACCTGCTAACGAAGCGATTATCTTGAGAAATAACAATATCAGATATGAATATAATGACAAGAAAATGAAACTAATTAAATAACAAAACCGAGAACGTATTTGTGAATTTTGATTTGTTTTTTGTCTAAGCGGGGTCTATCCTAACCGACTATTCGCTCTTCAGAGAAGGTAATTGTACCACGTTGAAGGTTGCGTTAGGGATAGAAACGATATCCTTTTTTATTTTTCATAAAAAAGATTTAGTGAATAGCCCGTCCGCCAGCTGGCGGAAACGCCCAAATAAACCTAAAAAAACTAAAAATGAAGTACTATTTAATCTTGTTTTTCTTTCTTATCGCAAATATAGTATCTGCCCAAACCACCCGTAAAATTGTGAAAGATTTTGACGGAGATGGAAAAAAAGATAGTGTGTTTATAGATAGTGATAAAGATATTTTGATGCTTTGGCTATCTACTCAAAAATATAAACGAATAGAAAGCAAAGAGATCACACGCCTAAACTTCGGCAACACTTTGGAGGCAAGCAAAAAAGGTTTTGAGTTTTGGAACGATTACGATCGCTCAGGATTTATTAGTGTATTTGAGTACGATGAAATTGCAAAGAAGATGCGATTGGTGCAAATGCGTAGAAGCGATGATCTATTGGGAAGAGATGACTCTAACCAAGAATTGTACGAATCGAGCGTTAACTTAATTACCAATAAATATGTGGGTGTAATTAAAACCCGGGTTAAGGGCAAGGTTGTTAAGCAAATTATTAATGCTGATATGGTTTTTCCAAAAACCTATTTAGACACTTTTACCGATCTGATAAACTTTGATTTCCAAGCTAAATGCATTGCACTTTACAATAAAAACAAATCAAAAAAATAAATTTAAAAATGAAATATTCACCAATTTTAATTGCCGTTGTGTTTTTAACAAGTTGTAGCAAAGGCCAAATAAAAGAAGAAGTAGGCTTAACCAATAAGCTTGTTTACAATAAAAAAAGCACCCCTTACATTGTGCATTTAAACAATTCCTATCAAGCAGAGATTTTCATCAATGGGTTTCCGCTTCATCCCGTTTTGCCTAGGGCTGGAGGAACTTTTTTAGATTTAGGATTGGAAAAAGTAGGCACTCAAAAATTAAAAATCATCTTAGATTTAAATGCAGTCACACTTGAAAACTTTGCGCCTGAACCAGAAGATGAAGTTTTAACGCTCAAACTTAAAAAAGGTAATAAAGAAGAGAATGAGGAAAATTTTGAAGTCCTATATTCAGATTTAAAGGAAGCAGATTTTAAAAAAGGATATTACGTGAAGGAGATAGAATTTGAAGCCAAACCAGCTTATCATTTTTTTAAAGAGGAAGAATACGTTGATTTAAGAAAACAGCCCAATGTTTTAGATAGCTTGTATGCTCGTTATCAATCAATTATTAATGATGTGAATGATAAAAATGCGAAAGGTTTTGTAAAGAAAATTGAGGTAGCTGAATATCAATCTGCACAATTGAGAAATATGGAAAAAGAATGGGTAATTAAGGAAAGGGAACGGTTTTTTAAAAACAAACTGAACTTACCTCCAATAGATAGCTGTAAACTTGTTTTTACAGATAATGGCAAGATGGCAACCATCGGATTAAAATATCATATATCAAATGGTGCAAAAAACTCAAAGATTAATTTCCCTGCTTTATCAGGAATATGGGAAAAAGGAACCTTCCCAAAATTTATAGATTATTACCATTATTTTTTCTTTGCTAAGTCGAAAAGCAATAATAATTTAGAATTATTAAGATGGCGAACTTTTACCTATGATATGGATATGTAGGTTACCAAGTCTAAACGCTAAAATTTTTGGCGCTTTTTTCTCCTAATTACCATGCGAAATGCATTGTACTTTACAATAAAAACAAATCAAAAAAATAATTTATAAGAATGAGATATTTACCAATTTTAATTGCGGTTTTATTTTTCACCAGTTGTAGCAAAGGCCAAATAAAGGAAGAGGTAGGGTTGACAGATAAGCTTGTTTACAATAAAAAAGCTAGTACCTACACGGCAACTATTTATAACGCCTATCAAGCGCAAATTTTAATCAATGGCTTTCCAATTCATCCTGTATTAATTTCGCAAGGAGTCACCTTTTTAGATATGGGAATAGAGAAAAAAGGAAAGCAAAAATTAAAAGTGATAATGGACTTGAGTTCAATTGCCATGAAAAATTACACGATTAAGGACAACGACAAAATTTTGAATATTGAACTGGAAGAAGACAATGCTAAGGACGATGGAATTTACGAAAAATTTGAACTTTTGTATTCAGATTTAACGGAAGAGGATTTAAAAAAGCATTATTACGTTAAGGAAATAGAATTTAATGCCAAACCGGCTTATCATTTTTTTAAAGCAGAAGATTATGTGGATTTAAGAACTGTAAAAAGTCTGAAAGACAGTCTATATGCTCGTTATAAAGCAATTGTAGCAGATGTAAATGATAAAAATGCCACGGCCTTTGTAAAAAAAATAGAGGTAGCCGAATACCAATCTTCCCAGTTAAGAAATATGAAGCCTGAATGGGTAATAAATGAGAGAGAACGATTCTTCAACAATAAGCTAAAACTTTACCCAATAGATAGTTGTAAGATTAGATTTACAGAAAATTACAAAATGGCAACCTTACAGCTTATTTATAATCCGATAACAAGAGAGCAGAATGCCTTAATTAGTGCACCTGCATTAGTTGGGTTTTGGGAAAAAGGAAGTATACCTTATACGATTACTTACTTGCATAACTTCTATTTCGCCAAACCAAAAAGCAAGAATTATTTGGAACTATTAAGGTGGAAAACATTTACTTATGATATGGATATGTAGTCATTCTTGCATTGTGAGCTTAAAACCACATTTTTGAAATGACAAAAGAATCATTGATTATTGAAATACAACTTGCTTTTGCAGAGGTTAAATTAGAAAATTGAATTATAATTTAGCAATAATTATGAGAAAGTTAAATGAAGGAGATAACCCAAAACAAATTGCTAAAAAAGTAAGTGAAAAGTATTTGAGGAAAGGGTACAATTTGGATTTCAGTTTAAAAAGTTTGGAAAATGAAATAGACAAAATTTTAGAAAACGAAATTCTTAAAGATGCGCTCGAAACTAGAAAATTAGAAGCGGAATTGACCGCTTATTTAGGAGAAACGATTTGTCGCATTTTTAGTGCAAGGTGGATAGGAATTTATTATGCTGAAAATAGCGGAATGAATTTTTATAGTTGTAAAATAGAAAAAAATGATTTCGAATTTAGTCCAAGCCATTTTTTTAGTTACTATTTAAGTAATGGAAAAAAAAGCGAAGGAAGTTTTAAAGACTATTTATATGTTAGAGATAATTCTGAAGGAGTACTAAGAGATTTTTTAGGAGGTGGTTTAATTATCAAGATAAAAACTGCAGAATGATTATTGCCAATATCGTTTTAAGAATTCTGATAATTATTTCGACTTCTGACTAATCTACAGGACGAAATAATCTAAATTATTGAGGTAGAAAACGTTTAATTATGATATGGGTATGTAGGGATTTTTTGAACATTACAAGGCTTTTTCAATGACAAAAGAAGATTTAGTTACCCAAATACAACTCGCTTTTGCAGAAGTTAAGTTAGAAGATGGAATTGGTCTGTGGCAAGCACAAGGGATAGACGATTACGCCAGCGAAGAAGAAATTTTAGCATTAAGAGAGAAAGACGAAAAAGATAACTGGGATAATATTAGTTATGAAGACTGCAATGCTTGTGAAAGTTCCTTGTCTTTTTTTGATGCAAAAGGAATGAGATTTCATTTGCCAAAATTTCTAATTTTTGATATGTTGGAGGAAGAAATTACGAAAGAAAATGCCATTTACGTTCAAGATGTGTTATTTACCTTATGCTATGAGCCAGATAGTGAATACCAATTGACGAGATTTTCCCTTTTAAATACCGAACAGTTAAAAATTGTAATTCACTTTTTGAATTATAAATTGGAAAATATAGATGTCGAAGATCCTCTTGATCATTTTTCGGTTAAATTAAAGCAAGCTTTAGAAAGCTGGACGGGAAAGCTGAATTTGATTTAAGACAACTTTATTTAGGTCCTACCAAATCAATAAATCTTTTAAACGGATATTTTACCTGATCTAACGGAAAACCACCAATTCTTTACGGATAAAAACTTGATCTGATTCTAAGGTTAGAAAATCTTAAATTCACAATAGAATATCAAATATACAATGGAAAAAAATAAAACATTAACAATTGCCGAAAAAGTGAAAGCTTGTGCAATGACGCTGATAGGTACTGGAATTTTTAGTCAGGGTACTTTGTATTTTAAAGAACAATCCAATTACAACATTCCTCGCATCCTCTACCCCGTTTACACAACACTGGGGAACAAGGGTTTGGCAGTCGCAATGGTTATTTTGGGTTTGGTGTTAATCTACTTTGGTTTTACCAAATGGAAAAACCATGGAGGAAAGGTAATTACATTGGGTGCAATTACCGGCTTCTTTCTAGTACTTTTCTTCTCTATTTTATTGCTTACCGGCAATAAAAAAACGACTTCTGATGATTTGATTAAAGCTTCGGATGAACGTCAATCAAAAGGAATTGAGGATATGAAAGCGATGGAAAAACCAGACTTTGGCGATGCTGCATACGATAAGCTTTTTGATGATTTCGAAGTTTTATTAGCTAAATATAAAGACGCTAATCAAAATAAAGATGAGAAGGCTGTCGCACTGCTTCAGAAAGATTTTGAAGCATGGGGTCAGCAAGCTAATATATTGATGCAGAAGTTAAAAACGATACCGGAAAAGCAACAATTTTCTTTATATACTGGAAAATTAGTCATGCAGTGGCGTGATATAAATCCTTAAATTTATGTTAATTAACTAAACAGAATAGCCGAGCAGACTAAACACAAAATTGAAAATTAAGCATAAATGAAATTACCGTTTTTAATGTTTTTATTATGTTCCTATTATTCGGCAAGTGCTCAAAAAGACGCTGAACTATTCCCTGTAAATGATAGAAAAACTGGATATATAGGTTACTACCTCGAAGACGGAACAAATGTTGTCAAACCACAATTTTGTTCTGCCGGATATAATATAGATGGATATTATATGGTTTCAAAAGCAAAACATGAATATGATGAAGATGGTGAAAGGAAAGAAAAACATATTCCTAATACTGAAAAGGTTGGTCTGCTAAATTCAAAAGGAAATTTTATAATTGATTTTAATAATAACTACGAGTTTATTGGGGTTACTAACGAAATAATCTATGTATTAAAAAACAATCTTTATGGAACGGTAAATGCGAAAAATAAAACGATCATTCCGTTAGCATATGAGAAATTAGACATTCAGAATAATGGAGTTATTATTGCCTCAAAAAATAATAAAAGTGGTATAATAACGAAAGAAAACAAAATCATTATCCCTTTTATTTATGACAACATATTTAGCTTTACGGAAGCAAAAACGACCGATAATTTCTATGTTATAGTTTCAAAAGATGGTAAAGAAGGGATTATAGATAAAGCGCATAAATTTATTGTTCCGCTTGCAAAAAACGATTTTCAATTTGTAACCGAAAAATCTATTTGTATCAAAAAAGGAAACAGATTTAGCCTGGTCGACCATAATCTGAAAGCAATATTGCCCAATGATTTTGAGGTTATGTACACTGTGAATATTGACCAAAGTGAAATTTACGCTAAGAATAAAGGGTACGAATATTATTTTTCAATTGATGGTAAATTACTGAGAAAAGAAAAATCGTTTGAGGGAGAAAAAAGCACTAATAAAGTGAAACAACCGATATCGTTTTAGTGACATGTTGGGTTTAGTGCTAATTCTACGTTTACCCAGTCTTTAAAAAAATTTTGATTGTTGAAAGGATGTACTTTCTAGTTTGCGATATCGACAAGCCGGTAGCTGGTCATTTAAGTTGTTTTAATTTTTAAAATTCACAAATAATCGATGTTAATCAACCAAAAAACAAATATCCAAACCAATGATAACGACATGTTTATGGAGGGGGTTATCTGTATCAACTCTGCTCAATGGTTATTAGCATACGGAATTTTCACAAACCTAATTTCTAACGCAAAAGCTCCAAGTGGCGCTGTGCTTTACAATATGGCATTGTGCCATTTCTTTGCTGAGGAGTACGTAAAAACAATTTCTACGTTGAGTGAAGCTTTACAAAAAACAGCTACGCCATCTAGTTTGTCAACTCAAACAAGCAATTTACCAGAGACGTTGTGGGATAAAGAATATCAAGATGACGCTCATCTATTTGCACTTACCGAAACTATTTTCAGTTTAAATCCTGCTATCGTTAAACTAAGAATTCGGAGGTTATTGCTTGATGCAAATGTGAAAACAGAGAATTGGCAAGAAGTAATTCGCTTGGCTTCCCTACCTAACATGGACAAATGTAAAAATGTAATCGAAGCGGTAGCAGTGGCTAAAAGAAATATGAGTTTGTAAAACTTGTTAAAAGATGAAATCAAACCTAAAAACCTTTACGCTAATTTTATCTTTTAGTTTTTTAACGTTTCTGCCGATTACCATGCTGATTCAATATAATCGATTGGTAACAGTTAAAGGTGTTTTGAGCGAAGTGAACAAATCTTCCAACAGAATTCCCTATTATAAATTCAATTTAGAAAGTTATAAAAGCACCTTTCAGAACAAAGGAAACGGCACTTTAAGTTTGTTAAAACCAGCCATTGTTTACAATAAAAAGCCAGTTTACTTTAAAATATTGAAAGACAATTTACCATTTATCAACACCTATGAAAAAACGACCTATATCGGTTTTAATGGTAAGAACACGCTTATCGACTTGTACTATTGCATCACTAAACCAAGTTTATTTATCCAACTTTTCCTGATTTTTTGTTCTTTTACCTTGGCGGTTTTAAATTTAATTTGCCATTATCGGTACAAACAGAAAATATTTACAAAATTGATGTTCGCCTCTTTAATATTTTCATTTTTATTGATGCTTCTATAAACATAAATGAATTCGATTTAACGATAACTGCTAATTACCGAATAAGCTAATTAATCACCACAAAAACACACCACCAATTTAACCGATATTATCATGAATTTATACGAAATACAAAGTGCTTACCAGCAAAGAATGCCAATTGAAGAAATCAATCAAATCTATAAAAACGGATTGGCTGAGGGAGAGCTGACTGATCACGAGCAATTGGAATTGTGGAAACAAGTTTGTGCTTTTGCCAATTTTGAGATGATTGATTATTTGATAAGTCAAGGCTGGAGAGCAATGGGCGTTGAAGATGCTTATGGCAACAACTTACTTCACCTAATGGCTGAAGCAGAATTTGACCGTTCTTACATCATGAGCGAGGGACAGATTTATCAAACAACCAAAAAGCTGTTGGACAATAAGGTAAGTCCGATAAGGAAAAATAATGATGGCAATACTGCGCTAATGATTGGTGCAAAAACTGGCTACTTTGAAATGCTTCAAGCCTATCAGGAAGCGGGTGCAAAAATAGATTGGGTAGATAAAGATGGAAATACGTTATTGCATATCGCTGCTGAAAATTCGGGACAGGTTGCTTCAGATTTAGCTTCTGCAAAAACTGATTTCGAAAGTTTTGATCAGTCTCCGCATTTTGATGCAAATAGTCGTCGAGACGTGGAGCGCAAAGCGGAAATGGAATGGCGATATCAGGTTAAACATGCTAAATTAAATCATTTTCTCGTATTTATTACTAGCTGTATGGAAGCTGGATTAGATCCTTATCAAAAAAATAATTATGGTGAAACTGCAATTGATGTCGCTGTTAAGGTCAAATCTAAGATTGCCGGCGCAGTTTTAAAAGGAGATGATTTATCCAATAATGAGGTCTCTGGATCGAGCGTCCAAGCAGGCGGTCAAGATATATTTCAGGCTTGCATCAATCAAGATTTAGAAGCTATTGAAGCATTAATTAACTTAGGCACAAACCTAAATGAAGAATACGACAAAGAAGGTGATAAATACAATAAGTTGCTACCACTTTCTATCTCCGTAATTCTTCATGATTTTGAGAGTGTTGATTTGTTGTTGAAAAATGGCGCAGATCCAATGTTGCTTGATAGTGAATCGTTCCATCCGTTGAAATACTTGTTCAATACCCTATCAACCATCAACACCAGTTCTAACCAATTTGAAAACAAAACCTTGCAAAAAATACTTAAATCGTTCATTACCGCAGGTTTTGATATCAATGCCTTGATGGACGATGAGGAGAATACCTTGTTGACCCTCGCTGCAAAAAATGCTGATCGCTTACAATTGTTCAATGGAAAATCGGTGGCAAAAACACTAATTGAAGAAGCTATTTACGCTGACGCGGATGTGAATAAGACAAATAGAGATGGAATTTCTGCTTTAATGTATTTAAGCATGGCAGATTTGAAGCGAGCAGAAAAAGAAATATTGATACTTTTAGAGCAAGGAGCTTTAACGGATTTGAAAGATAAAGACGGGAAAACGGCGCTCATCTATGCCACAAACAATGAGGAAAAATCGACTGCAAAAACCTATTGCGAATTGTTAGAACAATTTGGAAATATATTAGTCGATGCCAAAGACAACTCAGAAAAATCTGCTTTGGATTACGCCGCTGAAAACGACAATGAAAATCTAGTAGCTTGGCTGCTGGAAAGGCAATAATCAGAACATAAAAATTTGGTTTCTGATAAATAAATCAGATTATATTTAAGACTAAAACATAAACACAATGGATACTATTTTTTTAAACGCTTGCAAAAATAACCAAAAAGGAATTGTACAAACACTCCTTAAAAAGGGAGGCATAAATCTCGATAAACGTGACGCAATGGGTAACACCCCATTGTTTTATGCCAGTCAAAAAGGTGCTAGAGATATTGTTAAGATTCTAGTACAGGGTGGAGCCGATGTAAATTTGGCAAATAACAACAGCACAACGCCAATGCACATAGTTTCTCAAAGTGGAAATAAAGAAATTGTAACGGTTTTATTGGAGCATGGTGCTGATATTAACGTGACGGATAAAGAAGGAAAAACACCACTTATTTATTCCCTATCGCAAGCAAAAACAGAATTCACTAAATTTTTGCTGACCAAAGGTGCTGATAAAAGCGTCAAGGATAATGATGGACATAGCGCACTCGATTATGCGACAAGTAAGGGCCTAAGAGATACAGTTGCCCTGTTGATGGGAGAAGTTGATGAAAAAAATAATCACGGAAATACAGCACTTCATCAGGCGGTTTATAACGATAATGCCGAAGTGGTTAACGAGTTGGTTAAAACTGGGGCCATTAAAATTGATACGCTTAACGATAACGGCGAAAGTGCATTGGTTATGGCCTGTATGAATAACAACTTGAGAATTGCGCAGTTGTTAGTTGATGCTGGAGCAGATTTGTTGTTGAGACGACTGGACGGAAATACCGTTCTTCATTTTGTTTGTGGCAGAGGAAACAAAGAAATTGTAAAACTACTGCTTGAAAAAGGAATGGATGTGAATGCAAAAAACAATGAGGGAGAAACTCCGCTGATTGTTGCAAGCATGTGTGGTTGCAATGACATCACGGAAATTTTAATTGGCAATGGAGCATCCGTTAACGAAAAAGATAACGACCAGCAATCTGCTTTACATTATGCATCAGAAAAAGGTTTTAATGAGATTGTGGAACAGTTGATTATGGCTGGAGCAGATTCTTAAAATCTTAATAAAACGCAAATTCTAATCATTAGAAATTTATTATTTAACAGCAAAATTTTTTTTAATTGAAAATTATGAAATACTTAATAATTATAATAATGTTTATGAGCATTACAGCTTTTGCTCAAAAAAAACCGAGTGTTGCTAAAAGCAAAATTTCAAAACAACAAATACAAACACCCTTAGCGGTAAAACCCGACGCTTTTAAGGAAAAACAAGCATTTTCATGGCAAATAGTAACAGATAAAAAGATTTTAGCAGCAAATACTGTTTTCAAAGAGAAAATTCAATTTGAGTATAATTTGGTAACTATTGAACAAAATTTCAAAGATGAACCCTTTGATTTTAACAGCACAATTAAGCCTGATGAAAATGGGGAATTGTATAATCCAACCTATATTTCTAAAACGTTGATTTACAGATTCGAAGTTAAGAATGACGTGTTAATTCTTACAGAAACGGATACCAAAGTCGTTAAGAAATTTAAAATATTTTTTAACAAAAACAAGGAGGCCATACGCTTACAAAATTTAACTAATAAACGTTTCTACAATCCGACAGCTTTTCATGGTGCAAGTAAAAGCATGTAAGTGATGATTAAATGTAAACTGCTTCAGAAAATAAAAATACATGGATATTTTTAAATACCTCATTTTAAGGATAATAATTTTAGTTGTTGTGCTCCAAATATGCTATAGTGGTGCACCTTATTTAGTTCCAGAAGAATTTAGGAACGCCAAATTTGATTTCCTAGAAGAAGCGATGATTTTTATGAGACTGAGTTTAATTTTTGTGGTTTTATTTTTGGCATTTTCTATTTATGAAATCAATAAATTTCAAAAAACAAAGCGAGTACAATTACGAAATACTGCAATTATTTTTAGTGCTTTTCTATTTCTAGTATCGCTTCCTTTATTCTATTATAACATCAAATATTGAGCGCTTTCTAAATTTTTTGAATCTGAGGCAGAGTTTAACTAATTGAACCAATTCCTAATCACAAACTAATAAAAATTGAAATATTTACTGTTGATTTTTTGTATTACAAATGTGTTAGCGCAAGATAAGAAGCAAGATTTTTTGCCAAATGAGCGTTGGGCAATCAAAGATGATATTTCTAGAGGAGCAGTAACTTTTGGTACAATTTATAACTTTTATGCGGATGGCAAGTTTGAAGCCACTAGCTATTATTCAGGTGGCATGTATTTTAACGAGACAGTTGGCGGAAATTATAGCTACAATTCTGTTTTAGATGAAGTTAATTTAGTTTATAAAGGCGTTAAAGCAAAAAGAACAAAACCCATCAAGAAAGCAACCATTAGACTAAGCCAATCACAAAATAAATATATCCTTTCAATCAAAAATGAATACGTAAAAGGTGGACAAGGATTCAATAACAAATTTGATGGCGTGATAGATTTTGATATCAAAACTATAATTACAGATGGTTATAGCCTAGCCCAATCTGCAGACATAAAGGGAGATTTAACTCATAAAAAGATTACTTTCTCAAGGACTAAAATTACTGAAAATAAGAAGCTTAACTAAACGAAGCAATTGACATCGCTCAAACCATTATAAAAATGAAAAATTTACTCTTCGTATTTCTAATTTTATTTGCTGTCAATGTGTATGGCCAAGAAGCTATAGCTCCTCCCATGTCATTTTCTAAAAATGAAAAACTATCCTTAGATGCGTATAAAATTATCAAGGCTAATAAGTTCCTAAACTTTGCTACTGCCGATACACTAAAAGAAGTTGTAGAAGGAAAAGTAATCAAAACCACTCCACTTAAAACCTACTTTTCTTACAGAAAGGATTGGGTTAAAATTCAGGGAGAAGATACGTCCTCGTATCGAAAAGCATTCACAAAATACAGTTTAGAAAAGTATCACTACGCCTATACAGATAGCACAATGACAGAAAGTTACCGTGAAGGCGGAGCATATGGTGTGCATAAAGAGATTAAGTCAGTTTATAATCCGAAAGGATTTTTAACAGCGCATGAGATTAAGGTTTTTATTAATGATAATTATGTAGAAACCAGAAGTACAAAATATATTTTCGATGACAAAAACAGAGCGATAAAAATTATAGAAATTGTAAAAAAGAAAGAGGCAAAAGACAGTACTGAAGATATCATCACTGCGGAATATGGGCCAAACCAAATTACGGTAAATAGTGAAAACGGAGAAATTGAATGTTTGTTTTCAGAAAAAGTAATCCTCCAAAAACAGGCAAATAAACATCTGAAAGGACAAGACAAAAATATTTATCGAGCTTTTAGTGGGACGGACAATTTGATCATGTCTATCACATTAAATCGTGATGAGGTTAACATTAGTGAGTTTAAGGACGGAGTAGAATCTAGCATTAAAGAGAAAATTTTACCGACGAAGATCGCAGATTTGTTTTATGTGAACATCCATAAAATGCAGTACAAAAAACCGGATCAGGGCGTTTATTATTTAATGGCGATAGATCAACAATCTAGGAAGCTTGAATTTTTTCTGGATACAGGTTTTGTAGACATTAAGTCGATAAATAAGTTCTTAACAAATAAAGAAAACCTAAATACGAGTGTCAGCTTGCTGTTGATTTCTGAACTCAACTTGGAAGAATACAAGTCGCTCCCTCCTATTTTGCAAATAACTGAAGCTGATAAAGACAAATTTAAATCACTTGATGAGGAACGCTATAAAAATGCGATGGCGATTGAAAAAAATCAAAAATTAACTGAAAAAGACAAGATGAAATTGATGCTGAAACAATTGCAAATTCTAACCTTTAATTGCTTGATGCTCAATTATCAACCACCAAATGACAAAGAAAGCTGGGACTTTTTGAGAGGCTTAACTAAAAGATAATACTACGAATAGATTTAATTTATCTTCCCGATATATATCGCAACATGACTACACAAAAGCCGTCCTCAGTAAACGTTACAGAAACTGGAATTGCTATAAACAACACCTTATTCGAATTCCCCTTTCCGCTAGCTGATTTAAAACAGCTAATTGGTGAGCCAAGTAGAATTTACGAGGGAGAGCCTGACGTTGATCGAGGGTTTTCATGGACAAGTAGGCAAGTTTGGGATGAATTAGGTATTAGCACATTTTCAGATAAAGTATCTCCAATTTTAAATGTGGTTCAATTTGACATACAATTAGCTGCAAAAAGAGAATATAAGCACATGCCAAATCAGCCTTTTTTAGGTAAAGTAACCATAACCGATAAAAAAGTTGAAGAGCTAGTAATCATCACAAACCAGTATTACCCATTCCCTCATAAAGATTTATATTTTAAAGATATTGTAGTTCGAATATCCCTAATCCGTATTAAAAAAATTAACGAGATTTCTTGTATTACTATTTACAAGGACAAAAAATAGTCGGTATCAAAACGTAAAATGCTATCCGATAACCAAAAACCAAAATGAAAGCACTAACATTTAAAATTGTTGTCCCTTTAACGGTAATTTCATTCACGCTTTTCACTAAATGGTGGTCCGCTTTACCTATTGATGCGCCAGAAACCACATTTATTGGTTTTCCATTTGCCTATACTGGTAGAGGTTGGCACACTTCGTTATCGCATCAAGTATTTGTAGTAGAACTGATTGCAGACATTACAATTTATTTCTCCTTTTGGTTATTACTTATTTTTTGTTTCGATAGATAGGTGATCAAACTAACTGTAAATAGATTCCTAATCTTTGCGCTTTGGATAGTTAGCGTTTGTTGCATGGCTTTTGGTTTCATAATCCTCAGCAGTAAAGACAATATTTATTACGCAAAGCGGCCTTATGAAATGAAAATTTTAGCGACTGGTTATAAGCTAATTTGGGAAAATATCCCAACACAATAAAACGTAGTCTATAAATTTAATTTTACAAATAATGATTCAGACTGAACGAATTTGTACTGATAGTCTGCGAATATAGAGTAGTCAAATGAGTTTGCCTTACTGTTTGTTATATTTACCGATAAGATCAAGAGTTATATGATATGGGATTATTCAACAAACTATTTAAATCAAAAGACAAGAAAGTAGAAACTGTAGCTAATACGGTTTCAAACTTGAGGTATCGGAACACTTAAAGGGAAAACACTTATCGGACTCATTATCTTCATTGCAGTTCTTGGAGCATGGGGATATTATGAGCTCGTATTAAAGGCCGAAATTAACGGAAGCACTTTAATTGATAATCCTACAACTCAAGCAATAGATGTAAGTATAGATGGTATAAATTACAATGTTCCACCAAATAGCTATTTAAAAGTAAATTTAGGTTTAGGCATCCATAAGATTGATTGCAAAGCACATAATATTTTTAACCAAGATTTAAATGTAGATCCTGTTATTTACGGTGTAATTAACCCTACAAAATCTAAATATGTAACTTATAATATCATCTACACAAAAAAAGATTTAAGTGCTCAGTTTAAACCTTATCAAGTAGAAGGTAGGGAAATTTACTCTTTGTTAGGCGAACCTAAAGTTTCCACAGATTTATTTATACCAGATTTAACAATGGGTAAAGGCAATATAGATGATAAAGAACCATCTATTGAGAGTTATAATAAATTTAATCAGGATTATTCTTTTGTTGCCAAAGTTTTTAGGTTGAAGGATTTCTTTGAGTTTTATGACAAAAACAATAAATAACGCATTAAAAATGCGCCGATGAAATCAATACTTTTATCTTTTTTATTGCTAATAGTCCATTCTGCTTTTGCTAAAAACCCAAGAGTAAATACCAATCCTAGCGCTATTTTTTAAGATTGTGATTTATGTAAAAAATAAAAATTGGTAGAAAGCGACATCATCTTATCTGCCAAGATTTAAACTCAGTCCCCCGTTATCTATTTGTAATTGACAGAATTACCAGTACCATAAAATGAAAAGATATCTTTTAATTATTCTAGCTTTTTCAACACTTTCTGCTTGCTCACAAACAAAGTCTGAAACTAACAAACCAAAACACTTTTTAAGTGATGATGCTTTGGAATTCGACCTAATCGGAAAAATCAAAAAAGTAGACTGGCTGGTAATAGATTCTACAATGGGTGGAAATGATGGCGAAATTTATAAAGGTTATTACAAAGGAACAATTGATTCCGTTAAACTATTATACGATAAAAATCTTCATTTAATACAATCAGATTGGGCAAGCAGAAGTATTCAAACATATGATAAAGATATCAACGGAAAAATAGTCTTTAAAAATGAAAAGGTCTTACTATTTAAGTTTTCAAATATCAAATACCGAGACTTCAACGCACCGACCTACAGGATGTTAATTAAAGATAATAAATTGGTGGATTCGCTCGGGATGCATCGACTTTATTATAACAAACATGGAGACATCAAGGAGGGACAAGTTTTAGACAAGGAGTTCTTTCATGGAAAGAAAATGACCGAAAAAATAGAGTACAAATATAAGTACGATGAAAAAGGAAACTGGATCGAGCGGACTATCATTTCTGGCCCAGAAAATGAAAGATTTGTATCCCAAATAGCTACTAGAAAAATCGAATATCAATAAAAAAAACAAAAAGTTAGCAATACAAAAATATGAGAATAGTCATATTATTAGTTCTACTCTTCCAAACACTTACATCTTGCGATAATAAGCAGACAGTGGAAGTGTTTAGCGATCATCATGACCTGGAATTTATTACGGAAAAGCTAAAGCTAGAAGATTATAAAAAGGCATTGCAAAAAGACAGCATCATATTGAAAGCTGATGATGATGATGGCACCGCTGAAGTTTTCGTTCATAAACTACAAACTGAGGATGGTAAAAATTTTGAATGGACAGAGTACAGCTACGGTACTGAATATTTTGACCAATACGTTGCGAAATTGTCATCCATCAATTTACGTTCAGTACATTTTATAACTTACAACCAGCAGTTGATTGGCGCTATTGGGTCTATAAGAAGTGCTGGAAATGGCGATGAAATCCAAAACACAATCAACTACCTCTCAAAAAAATACGGACTGCCGGTAGATTTGGCCTTAAATGAAGGTAGAAAATCAATTGTGGGCCAAGAACTTAAATTATACTGGCAAAACAACGATAAAATAATAGGAATATCGCTTGCACATGGTGGCGCTAATCCGGGAGATATTGGTGTGATTCCTATCACAACGTATCAGGTTTATGTAATCAATCAGAATATGAAGCAAAGCTTGGAAAGCGAAAATATAGCATTAACGGATTTCTTTTCGACAACAGAAACAGAGGATAGCTTTTACGCTAAACACATATTCTCAGACCTAATATTGGAAGATATTAAATCAAGACAAAAATAATAACTGTGCAAAACCTAGATAGGGTTAAAGCATAGAAAAAACAAATTAGTTATCAATTCATGCTTTCAAAAAACCCCGATAAGAAAATAGAAACTCTTACCAAACAAATTCCGTCATTAGATAAAATACCTTATGAACAACGATTAATTGTTTTTAAGCAGGCATTTAAATCAAAGGCTTACAAAATATTTTTAGTGCTTATATTCATCGCATTTGTCTTGGTGTTTTATTTTAATATTGATGCCATACTAGCCTACAAAGGTTTGGAAAGAGGCGGTTTAGTTGCAAGAAATTTACATTTTTTAAAAGAATTAGGCACCAGATTTTTCATCCCATTGATGATGGTCATGCTGGCAATGGTGTTGGGTCGAAATTATTTTGTAAAACAAGAAGTTAGAAAATATCTAGCAACAAACGAAAACTTTGATTAAAAATCATAATCAAATCAAGGCTCGGTTAATGAGTGAACACCTTTAATTTCGGCACAATGGCTTTTTAAAGCCACATTTAAAAATAATCTGAAAAAACAAATAACCTCTACAAATGAAAAATATCAGTATGTCTATTGTATACCTCAGCATCGCTTTCTTTATAAGCATTTTATCCAGTTCTTGCACCCCAGAGCTAAATGAAAGGCAAAAGCTCTTTCTTGATTATGCAAAACTAGAAGACAGGTATCATGGCACTAGTTTTTACCATAATTTTGATTTGTATAATCTGAATATAAAAGCACCCATTTACATGGACAGTGCTTTCAATATTGCTGATTTTAAGGCGAAGCTTCAGAAAAACTTCAAACTTATTGATGATGGAAGTGCAGATTTTGGGGATTTAGAAATTCAGTATCCGTTTCAATATGCTATTGTGCCAAACAACAACGGCTCTGCAAATGCAAAAATTTCTGTTTTTGTGCCCGATGAATACTATAAGTTTTCTGTTGATAAAAGTGATCTCGGTAAACCCATCATGAAAGATAGCGTTGAGGTTACCCTACTTGACATCACTAACGATGGAGTTACTTTACTGATTGAAAACAAAGGGATGCGACAAAGCTATGATTACACTTATGAAAGTTCTGATCGGAAAGATTTTAGTGAAAAGCAAAAATACGTAGAACCAACTGACCTTGGATATCATCAATATTTATTCAACAGCGAGAGTGTAGAGTCGCCTAATAGAAGTCGTACAACTACTAAAGATAATTTAGTGAGCGAGAATTTTTCTCGCTTAAACATCACGTTATTAGACGAAAAAGGTAAAACATTAGTAAGCGAGGGTTCCATAAATGATTTTAGACATTATTTATGGTATAGAAATAACGACATGCCTTTTCCTGAGCTAACTTCTAAGTATTATAATATTAAAAATAAATACAAAGAATTGGATGAAGATGCACTTAATAAATTTCATCCGATTTATATCGTAACCCTTAAAGCAAGTGGTAAAGTGGGTAACGTAGATTTCTTTTTAAGGTCTGATAAAGGAAATGTGGAAACCATTGACCTGGGAGATTTAATTCCTCAAAAAACAAACAATCAAACCCGTTTAATGACACAAAATGAAGTACTACACATTTCGAATATCAAAAAATCGGAAGTAAATAAATTATTAAAAATCAAAGTTACCACAGTATCCGGGAGGTTAAATGAACCAGACAATATCCTAATTTATGCCTCACTGCCTTATGGTTACAATAATGAACGTACAAGATGGAACTTTAGTGATATGAAGCTTATTGGCGATGAAAAAGATACCGTTGCTGTGACTGATTATCAAGATGGAGATAAATATTTTGACTTTTTTACTTCAAATAGCCAGCCTAGTAACCTAGCTGCGGTGGAAATTTCCCCAAAACTGCAAAAAGCTAAAAGAATTATTGGCAAAATCAGTTTAGACGTTCCCAATTATTACGATAAAACTTTTAACCTTAATAATTTACCTAAATGGATAAAAATAGGTACGGATGGCGCAACCTTAAGCTTTTACAACAATGAACCTTCCATAAGAAATTTGGTAGAACTCTTGGTCTTTGATAGGCAAGGCGGAACAAAACCAATGGATATTATCACTCAAACGTATGACAATGGCAGCAATTTGGTCACTAATAAATACGCTGAAGAAGTAAATAAAATCGTCATTAGGTTTAAAAATCCTGAAGAAAGTTTGAGTGAAGAAATACCATTTGAACTGGATATTCCACAAAGAAAAAAAGAAAAACCAGATTAATTTACTATGGATAAATATAGAGGTATTAACCATCAAAAAACATGAATTATTAAACCTGCTGAATAAAGAATTAAAAAATAGTACCAATTAAAAATAAAATAATGATCTATAAAGTTTGTCTATCAAAAAAATTAGTGATTTTTTACAGTCTCTTATCCACTATTCTAATTTATGCATCATTTGCGAACCTTATGAATATTATTAATAGTACAGGTTCAGTTATTGGCCTGGGTGCGTTTAGTATGTTTGGGTTTATTTTGTTGCCTTTATTGATATTTGCCAGTTACCGTAAGAACCTGTGCACAGTAACTGTAGATGGTGTTCTTATTGGAAAAAAAATGTATCCATTTGATGCATATAGTTTCAAAATTTCCGAATATGAAATAGCATTTGTAGATAGACCAATTGTTTCTATACTTAAAAAGAGTTATAATAAATTGGTGATTACCAAAATTACATCGAAAAAAAATCACGCTGAAGTAGAATTAGATATATTCAATAGAGATATCATTAAATTGAAACAAGCACTGTCAATTCAATAAACCATGAAGAAACTTACATACAATCTTTTAGCTATTTTTATGGTAATTACGAGCAATATTTTTGTACAAGAATTTTATCCATTAAATTTAATCTCGTTAATAACTGATGAGAATTTGCCGGAAAACGCATTAATTAAAATGAACGATTATCAACTCATTGAAAAGGGTTTTTCATGGGAAAATGATAGTTTGTACGTGAATAAAAACTCTGTCGAGATGGTAACGTTTTCGGCCAGTAAAAAGCAGAATATTGTTGAGGTAAGAGTAGATTACTACAGCACTGCAAGTGATTTAACGCGGTTTATGAACAGAGCAGGAAAATCAGGACTCGATAAAATAAACGAAAATTTATTCGAAAAAAGATTTCCAAATATCGTTTACCGAATAAAAATCAAGAGAAATATGATTTTAAAGGACAAAAAATATACGCTCTTAAGTTTTGTGTTTAAAAACTCCTCAACTGCAAAAACTGATGAAAAAAAACCAGTTTATTTTAGAACAGATCACAGCTATCCGCTACAAAACACAGCTTGGTATTTCGATTGCGAACTAAATGATGACAAGAAAAACAAGGATGAATATTTTGCGAATATGAAATTCGCAAAAGATAAAAAATACGCTCACAAGGTAGAATTTCTTGATGATGCCAATTTCAAAGTAACATTAGCCTCCAAACAAACATTTACTGGCACTTATGTTAACGGTGGCTATGGTAATAATCAACGTCCATCTTTAAATTTCGACTTAACAATACCTAAAGCAAAAAAAGGCTACATACAACCCGTTTCTGTTGGAGGAATTCCTAGTTATTCGTCCGAGATTAAAAGAGCAAAAAACACCCTACCCTATTACAAATATTTTTTCTACAGAGGCTACGAATACAAATTCGAACAAAACGACCTTTTATTAACTGGAAGGCTTTATGAAAACATGCCTACCACTGGTCCAGCGCCATCACTAAAGGCGACTAAAGACTAAATCATTCAAATCAAAATCTGATGAAAGTATTTGAACCACTAATTTTTACAATTGCAATCACAATTGTAGCCTGTAAAGGATAAAAACAATGAAAAATTCCAACGAAACAAATAGCGATTATACTCGATTGTCAAAAATAATGACAAAAGCTCATTATAAACAGATAGTTTCCGACGCGATAACATATGCCAAAGCAGAATTAGATGCTGGACCAGAAATTCCAATGAATAATTCAGTCTATAATCAATTAATAGCCATTAAAAAAGAGGTTATTGATGAAGGTAAAATATATTCAGAAGATGAAGCTGATGAAAGATATTCACTAGGGTTAATGGCAATAAGAAATTATGATGGCTACGAAGGCTTTGCTTACAAGGATATGCTAGTTGATATATCTTACGGAATTTCTCTTTATCCAACTATGTCTTAGACAGATTTGTGAATATGAAACCAAAAAAAACGACTTTATATATCGGGGTAATTGCACTGCTATTAGGTTTTATGGTGCCTCAGGTTGGTGCTTGGTTTTTCCTTATTATTTTTCTTTGTGTTGTTGCTGCAATAGCAATTGCTATGTACATTTATGAATACGCCATTTATTATAACAATAACACGGTTAAAGTACTTTGCATAATTTCAGATTTAGTTATTATGCTAGTATTATATCCATTACTTCATGATAAAATTCATCTTTTGAATAGATTCGCTAATCAAGCATTAATTCCATTAATATTTTCAGTAATGTATTTGGGTGTAACATTTAAAGGATCAATAAAATTCGCAAAAGAGCTTTGGAAAACTTATTGGAGTAAATAAAACTACGTACAGTAAAGCTACATCCAAGCTAAATACCAATGAAAAAAATATTTTACCTTAATAGTTTGTTTTTCTACTACGCCATTTTCTTTGCGTGTGCATTAGCAATTGAAGTTGGACTGATGATTAAATACGATTATTTAAGTCTACTTAAAGAAGCTTATTTCGTTTTCCTACTACAAGTTTTAGCTATGGTCAGCTCTGCAAGTCTTGGTTTTGCGCAAAAGTTTATCATCGAATCTGACAGGGTCATATATATCAAGATGTTTAAGAAACGAACTTTCTATTTTAAAGAAAATATTTTTGTGTTTGGAACAAACAATTTAGAACTATATCATAATATACTTGGAGGGATTAGGTTTAGACGCATCACAAATTTTTGGATAAACTTAAAAACTGATGATCGACAATTGGAAATTGAAAATACCAATTATTTTAACATGTACATGTCTCGGAAGTATTTTAAGAAATTACACGATGCGCTAAACAATTCTTTAGAAAAGCATCAACTTCAAGACAATATAAAGCTGAGATATTTCAATAAATAAGTATTCTGTCTAATAATAGTTGAATTTACTAAAAAAACACCAAGCCTAAAAATAGGGCAAGGTTTTGTGTTTGCTTGTTCCGAAATAAGAATCTATCAGCCAACCACCGCAAAAAACTAAAATAATACTTTAAAACTTGAGTTGGATAATTAAAGTATCGTTTGAGCATGACGTGGGCGTTTTAACACGCTGTCCGCTATATCTTTTTGTAAGAACACGACAAAAAGGATGTCGCTTCCATCGTTAACGCTAGCTAAGATATTAAAAAAGCAATTCATCATAGTTTAAGTCATATTCGATAAGTGAACTCAGGTTTTAACGCCTATCAAAAATTTGGTATTGCAATTAAATTAAAACTTATTAAGTTTTGGATTGTCATTTGATAAAGGAATAGTAATTCCCTGTAAAGAGGATACAATAAATTCAACATCATTTAACAATTAAACATCTAAAATCATGGGACAAGCACAATCACCGCACAAAGATTTTAGCGGAAAAGAAGCAATTGAAACAATCAAGAAATTAACCGAAAAAGCAGGAGTGTGTTTTTTTGTAACCAACATTGGTAAAAACGCACACAGCATTCCAATGTCTTTGCAAGAAGTTGATGAACAAGGTACTTTGTGGTTTATCAGTTCTTCAGAAAGCACTCACAATCAAAATCTTGAGAAAGATGCCACTACGCAGCTTTATTTTTTAAATAACGGTTCTTATGAATATGTCTTTATTCAGGGCCAGGCAGAAGTTTCAAAAGATAGGGAATTGATAGAAAAATATTATAGCCATTTTGCAGATGCTTGGTTTGATGGTAAAGACGATCCACGTATTACCGTTATAGGTGTAAAACCGGATGACGGATATTATTATGAAACCAAAGACAATAAAGTTTTTGCTATGGCAAAGATGGTTTTCGCCGCGGTAACAGGAGCTAAAAACGAAGACGGAGGAATAGAAGGTGGTTTAGACGTTTAAATTTACACCACTTAATAAAGAAACACTTTCTATTTTAGGAGGTGTTTTTTTTTTACTATTCTTTTCTCACTTCGTTGAACTACACCAGTTACGCCAAATTTTGCTATGTCAACACCACCTTGTTACGCTTAATAACCACAAATGTTTAGTGAAAATCTGAATGTTCTACTTCGAGCAAACCCACTCTATTGCCTAACTGATGTTAGTGATGATTGTTTTTCTACTGTTTTTTTTTATTATGCCTTGAATTTGAATATGATAGACAGAGTTTCTTGGTTCAAAATTCCGACCTACGTATAATATTCTGCTTGGCATTTTTCGCATTTAATTTTATCGAATACAGGAAATCCGCCTTCGCTCGATTTATTTACTAATCCGATTTTATAGAATTTCTTTAATTCAAGAAATTCTTTTTCGTTTAGTGTTTTTCCTTTTCCAGTCCAACTATTTTCTATTTGAGCCATACAATTTAGCTTTAGTTTTTCATTACAAGTCAAACATTCAAAAGCGTAAAATTCTGAGTTATTTAGGCCAGTTACAAAATCAGGTTTTTTCTCGTATGTTGGTTTTAATATTTCTTCATTCATTTTTTTTTGATGAAGCAAAATGGCGTGTTGAAAATTTGCAAAATGGTATTGTTTTAAGAACCAATGTCATACTGCATTGAACTAAATAATTAACGGATGAATTGATTGAACCACTGTTGGCCATTTTTTATAAAAATTTGCTGTTACCTATTTTAGCCCCCAATAAGTTCGGAGTATTATTATGAATTTCAAATAATACATTTGAGACATGAAATACAAGAAATGGAGCTTAGCAGAGAAGCTAGAAATCCTAGGTAAATCAGAGGAATTGGGTATCGTAGAGGCTTGC
>JBBSQW010000043.1:0-33298 GCA_038243635.1 Sphingobacteriales bacterium | reverse complement strand
ATGGTGCAACGATACTTAGAACATCACAGAGCCCCGGATAACAATGACGATAACGTAATTATACTGGAGTGATAAAATTTTTAGAAACTGAAAGTCTTGCACTAAAGTGAATAGTTTCAACTAACATATGAGACCAATGAAAATCTCAACGGATTAGTCAGATTTTATCAAAAGTTGCTGATCTCCGTCTCATTTCGGGAGTGATACCGTGAACTTGGATATTATAACACTCAGGGCATTCAGTGGTGTTTACCGATAATTTGATAAACCTGTGAAATCGATTTTTTTTTCTGCAAATTACATTTTTCAACACTCTCGTTCATCACGTCTTTTAGCGTAATTCAAAATTACCTTTGATCCGTCTTTTTTAACGCTCTTTTTTACATAAACTTTGTTGTAGATATATAGCAAATGGTTTCCAATTTACGTCATTCTTTAACACGTTTTACCACAATGGTCTTAGCCTGCTCTTTGATTTCAGCAAATTTGCTTCATTTGTCTGTCCATTTTCAAATTCTCTCCCAAAAAAAATAAATTCTTCTACTTGTTCATGAGGTAGAGGTTCCAAAAGTTTGCGGCAGTCCGTTCTTCTGCTGTATTCAAATTGTTTTTAATTGTAACGTAAAATGAACTTGTTTCCATCGCCAATTTCAGCGATGTTGTGTATCAAAATGAGTTTAAAACTTTTTACTAAACCACTATATAACAGACGTTTGCGGCATAAATCTTTCGGATTATTCCAAACCAAAAGTATTTTAAAGCGTTAGTAAAATGCGCTCAACAAAAAGAATTGTTTGTTCATAGTTTGGCAGAATTGCCAAAGCTTTTATCTGAAACTCCAACCCTTAAATTGTATTATTCAGCCATTCCTAACCTTACGTAAAACCATTTCAATCTACACATTCTAAATTTTTCATTTGCGTTAGTGACCGCAAAATCTAAAACAGTAAAAAAGTTAATTAATTTTAAATATTTTTATATCATCGTCTCAGACCCAGCTGTTTAAAATGCTCTTAGAAATCGTACTCGTTTTACTAACACTTCATCCTTCGATAAATGAATCAATAACCTCCCATTGTTTGACATTGACCTAAACTTTTTAAATGGCATCAAGTACAAAGCTGAATTTTTAAATCTTAATTAAAATCTGATGGTGATGATAATGAGAATGAGTTGGAAATACTTGGAAATATAACGTATGTTATAAAAGATAAGGATAACAGAATTATTGTTCTTAAGAAAGAAATTTTTAAACACACCAATAGTTACGGAAATCCAAAATTGGTGAGTGAAAAAACGCCAATATCACTAAACAGTTCAGTAGAGTTTAGCGTAAATGCCGGTGAGTTTAGTACTTATACTATGGAGTTTCGCGGTAATCTATCAGAATTGCATAAAACTAAAAAAGACTATAGGAGGAGAGTTTCCTTTAATACAGGGATACTATTTAAGGAGTCTTAAAGAAATAAAAATTGAAGAGTTCAGTTTCGCAGGTGCGGGTAAAGGCGAAAACAATATTGAGATTGACCTAAGATTAGAAAAAGATGGACAAGGACAAAATGCAACAGTAGGAGTTAAAGTAAGAATAACAAAAGTCAATTAGCAAACAAGGAGTAAGTCTAAATTTAATATTTACAAATTTCTTTATGAGAGATAAATTTAAGTCTGGATTATATGTCTTTTGACAATTAGTTAACTACCTTAAGTATTTTACTAGATGGTGTTTTAAAATCTTTAACATCTACGGAACAGAGAATAAGTGTTATTTTTGAATTTAATTTGAATTATAAGATAGCTTAAAATCACTAAGCTATCTTACAATTCTTGTTTATTAAAGGTGAGCAAGCTAGTAATCATATGGTTTTTGATGAAAATGAGCCATCCTGTCGATTCAAAAAACATGAACTACAAACAAACCCTCGACTACCTTTTTGCTAAACTCCCAATGTTCACTAGAGTTGGAGCAATTGCTTACAAAGCAGATTTAAACAATACGATTGCTTTTTGCAAGCATTTAGATCATCCAGAAAAAAAGTTTAAAACCATACATATTGCAGGCACCAACGGAAAAGGTTCAACATCACACATGTTGGCGGCAGTGTTGCAAAAGGCTGGTTACAAAACTGGGTTACATACTTCTCCTCATTTAAAGGATTTTAGAGAACGTATTAAAATTAACGGAGAAATGATTCCTGAAAAGGAAGTGGCTGACTTTGTAGAGGAAAACAAAGGATTTATAGAAGAACTTTCACCATCATTTTTTGAGGCAACGGTTGGGTTGGCTTTTGAATATTTCGCAAAACACCAGGTTGATATTGCAGTAATTGAAGTGGGTTTAGGTGGGCGATTAGATTCCACAAATGTGATAACGCCGGAACTTTCTGTAATTACTAATATTAGTTACGACCACATGAATTTGCTGGGGAACACTTTAGCAGAGATTGCAGGTGAAAAAGCCGGAATTATAAAGCCAGGAATACCTGT
The DNA here is from genome assembly GCA_038243635.1 of Sphingobacteriales bacterium. Classification (GTDB taxonomy): domain Bacteria; phylum Bacteroidota; class Bacteroidia; order Sphingobacteriales; family Sphingobacteriaceae; genus Pseudopedobacter. Next base: position 30,814 of record JBBSQW010000043.1, on the reverse strand, counting down.
GATTGTTGGGGAGTATCAGCCAGAAATAGCTGGATTGTTTGAGCACAAGGCCATACAAAACGATTCAACACTGACTTTCGCTAGCAATGAATGGTGTCATGATAGTAACCAAATTATTGATGGAAAAAGAGAAATTACCATCCACGGTAAAGAAAATGTTTTTAACCTAAGACTCGACCTCACCGGCACTTATCAGATTAAAAACGTAAAAACTGTACTATCAGCTGTTAAAGAGTTAAACAAAATCGGTTTCCATATTTCAGATAAAGTTGCTCAATCCGCTTTAAGCGAAGTGAAAACACTTACTGGCTTAATGGGACGTTGGCAAACCTTGCAAGAAAATCCTTTAGTAATTTGCGATACTGGCCATAACGAAGATGGAATTAAAGAAGTATTGTACAACATTTCTTTAACGCCACATCAACAATTACGAATGGTAATTGGAATGGTGAAGGACAAAGAGATTTCTAAAATATTGGAGCTATTACCTAAGAGTGCAATCTACTATTTCTGTTCTCCAAACATCGAAAGAGCGAAACCCGCCAGCGAGCTTCAAAGCGAAGCTTTCAGTTTTGGTTTAATTGGAGAAGCTTATCCAAGCATAAAATCAGCATTATTTAGAGCTAAAATAGATTCTAAACAAAGTGATTTAATCTTTGTTGGTGGCAGTACTTTTGTAGTTGCAGAAGTGGTCTAACCGGTATTATTCAGGGTTAAATTTCGTGATCTTATAATTCAAAATCACCACGCCCAGTTTACTTTGATAACCCATAACAGGAGCAATTAATCTGGCTGTAGAATCACTTAAATTAAAAACCTGCACACTGTCCGTTTTTAGATAGGTCATGTATTCATCTTTTGCCATTGCGCCTTCTAATTTTTTATCGGTAGAATTGATAATTTTCCCTACCGCGTTAATCAAAGATATTTCCGTTACGTTTTTCTCTTTCACTAAATCGCTCGTAAATACGTTAATCTCATCTAAATTATTTCTCAGCATCTCACTCCGTATGGCCCATATTAACGGCTTTGCAGTCATTTCTAGTATTGCATTATTTTGCTTTACCAATGCCGAATCTGCTTGAGCACTTAAGCCTTTTCTTTGATGACTCAACTGATAGCTTTGATAAAAATATAGCGACGCTCCCACCACAATCAAAACTATAATAATTATCCATCTGTAATCGATACTTTTCTTTTTTACTGCTGTGCTATTTTCCATTTTCTACTATTTTTATGACTAAACGTTTTTCTTCTGGGTTTACTTCATCAGACGATTTTGAATCGCCATAACTATTGGTAATGATATCATTTGGTTTTACACCTAACACTAACAAAAATTGAACCGCTCTTTTTAAACGTAAATCCGAAAGTTTCTTCTTGTACGCAGCAGAACTAGACTTATCAGTAAATGACTCTAAAAACACTTTCCTATTATCGGCCTTTAGATAGCTTTTGAATACATCATTATCAATCAGATTTCTTGGTAAATCACTCAAATCAGTTTTGTTAACGGCGTAAGATATTACACAAAACCCCAATACATCTGACTGCTTTTTTTCTTTAACCTCTGATATTTTTTGAACTGACGAATCCGTTTGAGAAAATCTATTTAAACGATTCTCTAAGTCCGTAATCCGGACCATTAAGCTATCCATTGCTGACTTATTAACTGTGTGAGAGCTGGAGTCCGACTTCAATTTATTCTAACTTAGTAACGCTAAAGTTTGAGTCTGCAAATCAATTAATTTACCCAATGGGGCATTTACTAAAGCACTGCTACCGGTTTCTGCCACTTGTAAACCCGCAACTAATTTATCCCGCTTAGTCTCTACCTGTAAAGGAGCCAAAGTCTGCGGAACGGCATTATAAGAAGGATAAGCCGAATTTTGCGGTACCGAATAATTATAGGGTTGTTACACAGGCGCTGGAGAATAGGGACTTGTTGTTGCTGGCAAGGCATTTTCTGCATTGATGTATTTATTAACTATAAACACAGTATCTGTAACTGATGCCTCGGTAAAATCACCAAGCTTAAACTGACTTGTCTTATTGCGTTTTAAAGAATCTCGCAAATAAGCAATCCTGGCAGTTGCTTGATTGTTAGCATTCTGATAAATAGTAACGCTATCTCGCCTGGCGAAAACAGTGTCGGTAATTACTGTAGGCACATTTCTTGCGAAAGAGCCGCAACGGAACGCTGCGACTTTCTTAAACTATCCTGCATCAGTAAAATAGAATCTGCAACCAAAATCGGCGTTAAAGCTTTTATTTTAGATACCCTAGTTACCGAATCCCTCATTAGCATCGCACCGTTTACATTAGAATTAACTGTTATCGGTTCAATAAACTTAGCCTCTACCGGCAGTACAATACCTATCTTTTTATTCTCATAGTCTTTTAAACCGTCTAAGGTGATAACGGCTCCTTCGCTATTCCAGTTAATTTCTGGATAAACAGCTCTTTCTTTAACTTTTGAAAAACGATAGGAAACGCTAATTCCGGCAGTGTTATTTGGTAAAATACTTCGATTTTTAATATTGAAATTATGGAGATCAAAGCCGTATTTGATTTCTGCAAAAATCCCTAAAGAAATTCTGTTGCTTAAATCCGTTTGAATCCCAATATTTACTGGTACGTATACGTATTGCGTATAATAATTGGTATTTGCCACTTTAGTTTTAGCTTCCTCAAAACCAACACCAAAACCTATCTGCGGTTTAAACCGATTTAACTGTCTTGCATTACTGCGGAAAAACAGCATATCTTGAATGTTATAACTGCTGTTGTTTGTCCAGTTATAGGTATTAAAGCCAAAAGAATTGGTAAATGCTTTGTTAAAGTTACTTTGGAACTCGCCCCCTAAAGAAAATGGACTATCTAAAGGTTTTTTTAAAACCTCGCTATTTTTGTTATTGTAATTAACAATACCGTAGTTGAATTTTAATGCATATCTATAACTTTATGCATCAGCACTTTGTACAACAAAAACAAGCAATGCTGCAACCGTGGCTAATTTGATAAATATCCCTCTCATGTTATCGCTTTTTTAAGCCTAACCACAAATCTAGCTCAATACCCAACCCTATAAATGGCTTAAATTTGATATTACTACTGGTATTACTTAGGTTGTATTTTTCTTGAACGATACCTGTACCTGCCGAAATTTTAACAAAATTCAAAAACCGATAACCAAGTGCAACATATAAAGGCTTGTTAACTAACGGACCTGTAATTGTGGTATCTGCACCGCCTTTAAAATCTTTTAAAAATAAACCCGCAGAAAAAGATGTTTTGCTCACAAATGAGTTATTAGTTGCATAATTTGCTAAAGGAAAACTTAACCCCACAAAAGCACCGCTAGAGTAGTTTAAGCTTTTATAAGTACCACTGTTATAAACTGCGCCGTACCCCGCGTTTATAGAAAGGAAATTCATTGTTTTCTCTGATTCGTAACTGTCGATCTCCGCAACATCAGTTAAATAAAACTGTACGCATTTACCATTTGTACAATTTCATTATCTATCTGTGCCTCAACATTCTACCAATGCAGTTGCATAATTTGCATCTGCTGAATCCGCCAGCAAGTTTCTGTATTGTATGCCATCCAGATTTTTAATCATCACCTCCACAATGCTGCTAAAACTATTTTTATCGACACCGTAACTTGGTTTAATAGCTTTTAATCCTGCTTCAACAATTTCATTAAGTGCTGTAGTAATTTTATCGGTTCTTGTTTTAAACTCATAACCTTTTTTGCCTTTAACAATCGTCGATTTTAAATAACTCTTGCTCGACGTACTAATTTGAGACGCAACTTTAAACTTATCATCTTTACTCAAACTTCTGTAGCTTTTGATACGAATTGCATAATTACTCGCCGAGTTTAGCTTATAATTAACAGGTAAAAGCGCATAACCTCCCATTTCGTTGGCAAGCTTTTGCCAAGATGAGGTATAAAACGGCTATCTATCTAACCCACGCATACAAAAACATTAAACAGGGTGTCGTTTAATAATGTTACAGGGTAGCCCTTATTATTCCTTTTTAATTCCGCGATCTTTTTCTTCTGCTGTACGCGTCTTGCAGAATCAGCCTTATCAATTGCTACAATACGAGCTCTTAGTTCATCTGTTTTTTCCTGGTTGCCCTCTACTCCTTTTAGCTCCTGCTGAATTTGAAGTTTTAGTAAAGAGTCTAGATAACTTTGCTGCTGTTGACGTATTAAAATACTTTCCGTAACATGGATAGAATCATTGTGAAGGGAATCTGCCTTTTGAGTTTTTTCTTGCGTAAATGCTGACCACGCACAAAAAATAAATATATAAACGGTAAGATATTTTAAACGCTTGTTCATAAACTAACAATTGAAACAATAAATATAATTAAAGCTTTGCGTATTTATTCAAAACACATACCTTCAAAAGGTGAATTGCTCAATTTTTGAACTAGTTAAAATCTCCAATACTGATTAAGCGTTCGTATTAAAGTTTACAACTAGCATCTACAATGCTTTCATAATTTAAATAAGCTCTTATAAATAAAACGCCATGTTTATCATTCGGCAAATTTATAATAGAACCTTGTTATTGATAACCTATAAGAGTGAATTGGTTTTGTTGAAAAAGTATTCTATTTTTAATTGTACAATCAAGTTGGATAGGTTCGACGTTAAAAATTAAATACAAAAAAATTGGGTTTAGATAAAAAGTTCCTATATTCGTGTACGTTCACGTTTTTTAACGATGAAACTTAACAACCAGTTATCACCTTTTTACTAAACAATTTTTAATGCCAATTAGAAAAGTCGTAGACACTACTTTTATTAATTTACGTGTACGTAAACGTAATAATTGTTTTAATGATAATTACATAGCTTAATAGTATGTCAATAGATAAAAACAGAGGTCAGTTCAAACCAGTACATGTAAACTCCTTAAGTCAAAGAGAAACTACACTCTCTATGTTCATATTAGGGGGATTGTTTTTTGTATTTGGTTTCATCACGTGGATTAACGCCATCCTAATCCCCTATTTTAAGATCGCTTGTGAACTTACTAACTTTCAATCGTACTTAGTTGCATTCGCTTTTTACATCTCTTACTTTGTGGTTTCTTTTCCATCCTCTTTTTTATTGAAAAAGGTAGGCTTTAAAAAAGAAATCATGTATGGCCTATGGTTAATGGCCGTTGGTGTATTCATATTTATACCTGCAGCATTAACACGAACGTATGAGATATTTTTAATTGGCTTATTTACAATTGGATCTGGCTTGGCGATATTACAAACCGCAGCTAATCCTTACATTACCATTTTAGGTGCTCCAGAAAAAGCGACCAAACGAATTAGCTTTATGGGTATTTGCAATAAAGGTGCGGGTATTTTAGCCCCTCTAATTTTTGCGTCTGTAATTTTTAAAGTCAGCGATAATGAGATGCTAAAACAATTGCCGCTGATGAGTGATGTTGAGCGAAGCGCTGTTTTAGATGAATTAATTAGACGCGTAATTATCCCTTACGGGATATTAGGTGTTGTGTTAACCATTCTTGGTTCCCTTGTACGGTTTTCGCCATTACCCGAAATTGATACCGAGCAAGAAACTGAAGAGCTATCAACTTTAAACGGAGACAAAAAGAATGCATTCCAATTTCCCTACTTAGTATTGGGCGTTTTAGCCATATTTTTCCACGTTGGTACGCAGGTAATTGCAATTGACACTGTTATAGGCTATGCAAATAGCATGGGCATGCCCATTATGGAAGCCAAAGTTTTTCCTTCTTATGCGCTATTCGCTACAATTGTTGGCTACGGCATCGGCATTTTAGTAATGCCTAAATACATTTCGCAGGTTAACGTATTAAGGATTTGCACCATTCTTGGATTAATATTTACGCTCTTTATCATTTACAGCCATGGCGATTATACCATTTTGGGGCACCAAATTGCCATTTCCATTTGGTTTATCGTGGCTCTGGGCTTAGCAAACTCGCTGGTTTGGGCAGGGATATGGCCGCTAGCGTTGCAAAACTTAGGCAGGTTTACAAAAGTAGGCGCTTCTATGCTCATCATGGCACTTTGTGGAAGTGCAATTTTCCCTTTGTTATATGGCTACATAGCTGATTTATATAATGTGAGATCTGCCTATTGGATTCTATTTCCATGTTACCTCTATTTAATTTTTTACGCCTTTTATGGTCATCAGATTAAACATTGGCTGCCATTATTAAAAAGAGAAAGCTAACAGAATAATAGACAATACTTAAGCAAACTAATAAACGGGGAAATAATTTTAAACAACAAAACCAATTATAAACTAAACGCTAAAACATGACATGAATTCTTAGAAAACTTAAAATTACCAGAAAGATAAAAAGGGCCTAGGGCATTTTTTATTTAATCTTTAAATGTTACCTCAGGAATTAGAACATTCCTGCAAACCATTAAAAATTTTAAACGCAAAATAATGAAAAAAAAACTATCACAAAGTACATCTTCTTTTTTGAGCTTTTACCGAGCTATTAATCCAAAGAATACACTGTTATATGCTTCTGTGTTAATGCTTTCAACTATCGTAAATGCTGCTACCGAGAAGTTTGTTAAAGCAACAAAAACTAACAGTATCGAAATTAACTCAGGTCTAAATACCGTGGCTAAAGCAACTTTTTTTGGCTAAAGACATCGTTATTAAAGGTAAGGTAACTGGTGACGGTGGTGGTGCACTCCAGGGTGTAGCGGTTACAGTTAAAGGAAGTAAAACTAGTGCTGGAACTAACATGTCGGGCGATTTCCAAATCACCGCTCCCGAAGGTGCTACTTTAGTTTTCACTTATGTAGGTTACATCTCTCAAAGCATTAACATCACTAACAAATTTGTGGTTAATGTTACCATGGCAATGGATTTCGACAAATATAAAATTGACGAGGTAGTTGTTGTAGGTTACGGAACGCAGAAGAAGAAAGATGTAACTGGAGCAGTTGGATCGGTAGCTATGAAAGACATAGAAAATGTACCCGTTACAAGAGCTGATCAAATTTTACAAGGTAGAGTAAGTGGAGTACAAGTAACTCAAACCAACTCAGAACCAGGTGGTAATATTTCTATCCGCATTAGAGGAACCAACTCTATTACTGCTGGTAACGAACCATTATTTGTAATTGATGGTTTCCCAGGTGCTGGTGACCTTAACTCCATCAATCCAAACGACATTGAGTCTATTGATGTTTTAAAAGATGCGTCTGCTACTGCAATATATGGTAGTAGAGGTGCAAACGGAGTTGTTATTATAACCACCAAAAAAGGGAAAGCGGGACAAACATCTATCAATTTTGAAACCTACCAAGGTATGCAGAACGTAAGTAAAACTTATGAAATGATGAATGCTACGGAATTTGCCACGTATTTAAATGAAGTGGTTACTTTAACAAATTCTGAAACTGGCTCTACAAGAGCACTTGCTTATACCCCTACAGAGATTGCAGCATTGGGCGTAGGAACAGATTGGCAAGACGCACTTTTTCGTTCAGCGCCAATTAGTAATTACCAGTTAAGTATCTCTGGCGGTAATGCAGATACACAACAAAGCTTAAGTCTTAATTACATGAACCAAGAAGGTGTAGTGCTTAATTCTGGATTTAAGAGAGCCACCATACGATACAGTTTAGACAAAAAGATAAGTGATAAAATTAAAATGGGCTTTAATACCCAAACTTCTCGCACTGACGAAAACAGAGCGCTGGTAAATACTGCAGGCGGTAGCGCCGGAAGTGTAATTTTAGATGCATTAAGATCTAATCCTGCTATACCAGTTACTGATCCAATTACAGGAAAATATACTTTCCAAAACGGACCAGCACCTTACGCAGATAACAACGTTGGAAACCCAGTTGCCTATGCGCAAAAGGTTAATAATAAGTTTGCAACGCTTAGAAGTTTAATTAATACTTTTGGAGAGTATGAATTTATAAAAGGGTTAAAATTAAGAGTGAATGGTGGAGTTGATTTAAATTACAATACTCGTGATTTCTATTTACCTACTGATCTTTTCTTAGCTTCTATCCAAGGTACTGCAACAAGAGCTGCAGGAAACAGATACAGTTGGATAAATGAGAATTTCTTAACCTATGATAAGTCATTCAGTAAAGATCATGTCCTAACTTTATTAGCTGGTTTATCTGTTCAACAATTTGATTACACAAATTTCGACACGTCCAGCCGAGGCTTCTTTACAAATATCTTAGGTTCTGATAACATTGGTATCGGTTCTACTTTACAAACCCCTTCTTCAGGTAGGTCTAGAAAAAGTTTAGCTTCTTATTTTGGATGAGCAAATTACAGTTTGATGGAAAAGTATTTATTTACTTTTACCATGAGAGCTGATGGATCCTCTGTTTTTGGCGATAACAATAAATGGGGCTATTTCCCTTCTGCAGCAATTGCATGGAGAATTATTGAAGAAGAGTTCGCTAAAGACCTTAATTTCCTTAGTGACTTAAAACTACGTACCAGTTATGGTATCACTGGAAACCAAGAAATTAATGCATATTCTTCTTTAGGGAGGTATTCTGATAAAAGATATACTGCAGGACCAAATAGATTAACCGATATTGCGGCAGATAATATTTCTAATCCGGATTTATCTTGGGAATCTACTGCTTCTTTAGATGTTGGTTTAGACGCAGCATTTTTACAAAACCGTATTAGTGTAACGTTAGATTATTACCATAAAAAAACCACTGACTTATTGTTACAAGTAGCTATTCCTAGAAGTACAGGCTACTCAACCACATTAATTAATGCTGGTGGCGTGGAAAACAAAGGTATAGAACTTGGTTTAAGTACCGTTAATTTTGATAGCAAAAATTTCCAGTGGAGCACAAATGCAAATATCTCTTTTAACAAAAACAAAGTCACTGATTTAAACGGAGAGTACCAACGTTTTGTTGGAGACCTAAGTACTAGCGTATTCCCTGGTGCAAACCCGGGTAGTAATGTGCTTCGTGTTGGAGAACCAATTGGCTCTTTCTATGGCTATACTTTCCAAGGCATTTGGCAAACTCCCGCAGAAATTACCGCTAGTGGAATCACTAACCCAGTACTACCGGGCGATCCACGTTATGTTGATACGAATGATGATAAAATTATCAATTCTTTAGACAGAACAATCATAGGTAAAGCACAACCAGACTTTATCTATGGTTTAACCAACAACTTTAGCTTCAAAGGATTTAATTTAAACGTATTTCTTCAGGGAGTTGAAGGTGTAAATGTGCTTAATTTAAACAGGTATGAAATTGAATCTGGTATTGTAAGTGCTAACAAGTTACAAAGCGTAACAAACCGTTGGACTGGACCAGGTACAAGTAATACCCTTCCAAAAGTAAATAGTGTTGTAAGAAGAACTACTTGTGTAACTAGTGAAGTAGTAGAAGACGCAAGCTTTTTAAGGATAAAAACAGTTTCGCTAGCTTACAAAATCCCGGTTTTAAAATCGATGATGGAAACTGTTAAATCATCAAGCATCTATTTTACAGCTCAAAACCTATACACATAGGCGAAAGAGTTGCGAGTAAAAATCTACCATGGATAGAATTTCGATCAAAAACGTAACTGCTGATGTCCCTTTTGACAAACCTGATGCAGGCTATGATTACGAAGGGCCAATTGAGGATATGCCGCGAAACATTTCCCCTATCGTTATTGCTGGTTTGCCTGGTCAATACATTAACGACGTTACTTTTACCAATTTCAATATCTCATACCCAGGTCGCGGAAGTAAGTTTATTGCTTATGTAGCTTTAGATAAGTTAGATAGCATTCCAGAACAACCAACCAACTATCCTGAATTTTCTCAATTTAAAGAAATACTAGCTTGGGGAATTTATGTTAGACATGCAAAAAATATCAATTTTTCTAATATCCATTTAACCGCAGAAAAGAAGGATTATAGGTTGCCAATAATAATGGACGACGTACACGGTGCACAACTGAAAAAAGTAACCTTTGAGCAAATAAATCAGAAAAAATTACTGTATACTCAAAAATCTACAAATATTACCGTTAATTAGAGGTCAATAACTAAAGCCTACATTTTAACAAACTACCAACATGAAACAGCTCAGTAAATATTTATTGATTACCGCTTTAATAGGGCAAACGGCTCATTTTGTAAGTGCACAAAATAAAACCGAATTATATAAATACATCAAACCTATTATTGGTACCCAAAAAATGGGACATACTTTTCCGGGCGCTACAGTACCATTTGGTTCAGTGCAATTAAGTCCGGATACTGATACGCTTTCTTACGAAGAAAACGGAGCTTACAATAAAGATGTATATAAATATTGCGCTGGTTATCAATATGATGACCCAACAATTGTAGGCTTTAGTCATACCCATTACAGTGGGACTGGTCACTCAGATTTGGGCGACTTTTTAGTGATGCCAACCGTAGGAAAAGTACAGCTTAATCCAGGAACGGCAATGCATCCAGAAAACGGATATCGTTCAAAATACAGCCATGCAAATGAAGTTTCCGAAGCTAATTATTACAAGGTTAAGTTAGATGATGATAATATATTGGCGGAGTTAACCACCTCTACACGAGTAGGTTTCCACCAATATACTTTCCCAAAGTCTAAGGAAGCGAATATTATTTTGGACTTAATGCATGGGCTTTACAACTACGAGGATAAAAACGTTTGGACCTTTGTTAAAGTTGTGAACGATTCTTTAGTTGTGGGCTACAGGCAAACAAACGGCTGGGCAAAACACAGGACGGTATATTTCGCCATGTCTTTTTCTAAACCTTTTAAGTCTTATGGTGCTAAAGACTTCACTAAAAAAGAAGTTTACAAGGGCTTTTGGGGAAAAATCGATCAAACCAAAAATTTCTCTCAACTAGCAACTAAGCAACTTAGAATGCATTTTAACTTCGATACGGAAGATGCAGAAAAAATCAAAATTAAATTTGCCATTTCGCCAGTAAGTAGTGATAATGCTTTGCTGAATATGCAAGCAGAAATACCGGGTTGGGATTTCGACTTGGTCAAAAAACAAGGACAGCAAGCTTGGAATAAAGAATTGCAGAGAATCGAAGTGCAAACCAAAAAAACGGAAGATGCTATCAATTTCTACACGGCAATGTATCATGCTTTTTTAAGTCCTACCGTTTATATGGATACTAATGGTGATTATAAAGGGCTTGACCAACAAGTGCACAATGCAAAAGCTTTTATCAATTATACCACCTTTTCTTTATGGGATACGTACCGAACTTTACATCCATTTTTTAATATTATACAACCCCAAAGAAATAACGACATGGTAAAATCCATGTTGGCTCATTTTGATCAAAGTCCGTTGCCCATGTTACCTATTTGGTCCAACTCTGCAAATGACACGTGGTGTATGAGTGGTTACCATAGCGTATCTGTAATTGCAGATGCCATTATTAAAGGCAATTTCACTGGCGATGTAAACAAAGCATTAGAAGCTTGTGTAACAACTGCCAACCAACGCAATTACGAAGGCATTGGCGATTATATTGACAAAGGTTACGTTCCGTCTGATAAAAATCGAACATCTGTATCTAACACTTTAGAATACGCTTATGACGATTGGTGTATTGCACAATTGGCAAAGCATATTGGCAACACCAAGGTTTACGATACGTTTATTAAACGTTCAGAGAATTGGAAAAATGTTTATGATGCGAGTATTGGCTTTATGCGACCCCGTTTATCTGATGGTACATTTAAAAAAGATTTTGATGTATTAGATACAGAAGGACAGGGATTTATTGAAGGTAACGCATGGAATTATAGCTTGTACGTTCCGCAAAACCCAAATGAAATGATTAAAGTAATGGGTGGCGATAAAAAATTTATCCCTCATCTTGACTCCTTATTTACCATGGATTTGCCCGATGAGTTTTTCGCTCATACTGAAGATATTACCAGAGAAGGCATCATCGGAAATTATGTACACGGAAATGAGCCAGCTCACCATGTTGCTTATCTATATAACTACACATCACAACCGTGGAAAACACAAAAAACGGTTCGAATGATTTTAGAAAAGCAATACCATAACGGGCCAGATGGTTTAGGTGGAAATGATGACTGTGGCCAGATGAGCGCTTGGTACATGATGTCTTCCTTAGGTTTTTACCCGATGGCTCCCGGATCTGACCGCTATGATTTAGGAAGTCCATCCGTGTTAAACGCTAAACTTAACCTCGAAAACGGAAAGCAATTTATTGTGGAAGCTAAAAATCAATCGCCTAAAAATGTGTATGTAAAAGAAGCATTTTTAAATGGAAAAGCTTTAAACCGCTTGTACATTACCCACAGCGAAATAACAGCTGGCGGAAAACTAACCTTCTTAATGTCGAGCTCACCCAGTAAAAAACGATATAATTAAGGTATTATTTTTAGTTAAATGAATAGGTTTTTGTGCAAATTTTATAGTGTTTTAGCTTTGCTATGTCTTATAGTTAAGGTGAGCTATGGTCAAGATGAGTTTCAAAAAATTGAAGCAAGAATAACGCAATATTTAAAAGAAGGATTTAATACCGCAAACTTTGAGCAAGACGTAAAAGCAAATGCTGCATCTCTCAAAACTAATGGAAGCTGGCCTGTTATCGACTATTTATCAACAGCGAGTACGGGTTGGCCGCCTCTTTTACATTTGCACAGGCTTAAGCAATTCTCTCTGGCTCTCGCTTCACAAAATCAAACAAGTATAGATCAAAAATTGGCTAATCAAACCATTAATGGTTTACGCTATTGGTTAAGCGTTGATCCTCAAAGTACAAACTGGTTTCAAGGAGAGATTGCTTCACCAACTAATATTGGTGAAATACTACTCCTTTTAAAAAACACCAACGTACTCTCTGCAAGCTTACAAGATTCTTTGTTAACACAAATGAGCCAAGGAAATGTGGTTAAGGCTGTCGGCGCAAATAAGTTAGACATTGCCATACACATAATTTACCGAGCTTGCGTTACCAGAGATAAAGCGTTAATGGATTCAGCAGTTAATCAAGCATTTTTACCAATAACGTTAACTAACAAACAAGGTTTACAAAGCGATTATTCTTACTTATAACATGGGCCACAATTACAAATAGCGAGCTACGGACAGGTGTTTTTAACCGGCGAATACAAAGTTGCTTCGTGGTTGTTGGATACTTCTTATGCACTATCAGATGAAAAAGTGAAAATACTGGATCATTACCTTGTTGAGACCTTCTTAAAAACAATAAGGGGTAGATATATTGACTTTAACGTTGAAGGTCGGGCGATTTCCAGAAATAACGTGTTGGATAAGTTCGATATTAGCGGGCAAAATAACGACCATGCGCTGCTAGCATTGGCAAAAAAAGTTAGTCAGTCAAATACACAAAAATTAGAAGAGGCTCAACAACGCATCTCCCAAAAACAGCCACCGTCTTTTAAAATAGAACCTTCACATAATCATTTTTGGAAAAGTGATTATACACTGCATTTAAGACTTGCTTACTCGTTCAACGTAAGGTCAATTTCTAAACGCACCATCAGAACCGAAACGGGAAATAACGAAAATTTATTGGCGAAATTTTCACCAGATGGTGCTACAAACATCCAAAGAACTGGTTCCGAATATTTTAACATTATGCCAGTTTGGGAATGGGATAAAGTTCCAGGAATAACAGCTCGAGATTACTCCGTTGATCCAATAATGACGATTGAATGGGGAGAAAGAGGTACAAGTTCTTTTGTTGGAGGAGTTTCTGATGGCGTTTATGGCGCATCAGCTTATCAGTTAGATTATAATGAAGTTAAAGCAAAAAAAGCATGGTTTTTCTTTGATGAGGAGGTAATCTGTCTTGGTGCAGACATCAACAGTTTTGCCAAAGAGCCCATTACCACAACAATAAATCAAGCTTGGGCAAAAGGCCCGGTTAAAGCTTTCACTAAAGGTAAATTAAGCTCAATCAATAAAAAATTAGTTGCTAATGATTTACAATGGATATGGCATGATAGCATTGGCTATTACTTCCCAAACCAAGGTAAACTGGAATTGAGCAACCAAACACAAAAAGGCAGTTGGTACAAGATAAACACCAACAGATCTCCCGCTGCAATTAAAGGAAACGTATTTAAACTATGGTTTAACCATGGTACAGATCCACTTAAACAATCTTATGCTTACGTTGTAAAGCCAGATGTAAGTGAAAAGGATATGTTAAGTCAGCCAAAAAGTGCGGTACAAATTTTAGCAAATAATGAGAATGTACAAGCTGTTAAAAACGACAGTTTACAAATGCTTCAAGTTGTATTTTACCAAGCAGGCACCATAAACGATCAAAAAATATCGGTTTCGGTAGATCAAGCATGTGTTTTAATGATCAAGAATATAAACTCAAAAAGTCCGACAGTTTATGTTGCAGATCCTACGCAAAAACTAACAGATTTAAAGCTAACTTTCAGTTCTGAAATCCTTAAACTAACAGAACCAATATCGGTAACTTTTCCACAAGGCACTCAAAAAGGTGCTTCGGTAAGTTTACAGCTTGAGTAATTTAGAAATTATTAACAAAAACGATTAGATGATGATGAAAAAAATTGCCCTTTCCCTTTTACTAGCAAGTACCATTTTGAACGTATTTGCTCAAAAAGCTCCTTTAGTGGATGTAAAGAAAGAATTCAGCTTTGCTACCAAACAGTATGAAAACATGTTGGCTAGCCACCCAGATATCAAGAAATTTCCGCAGTCAACCAAAAAAGATGGATCACCAGACGACAGAACTTCTGAATGGTGGTGCAGTGGCTTTTTTGGGGGTTCTTTATGGTATTTATATGAATTTACCGGTGAAGATAAATGGAAAACTGCCGCTGATAAATGGACAAAAGCATTGGAGAGCGAAAAGTACAATACCCGTACGCATGATTTAGGGTTTATGCTTTACTGCCCTTACGGAAACGGATATCGCCTAACTAAAGATAAAGATTACATTGAACCTTTGGTTACAGGTGCAAATTCCTTAGCTACCCGGTTTGATCCAAAATACGGAGTAATTAAATCGTGGGACAAGCATGCCGATTGTGAATACCCGGTGATTATTGATAATATGATGAATCTGGAGTTTTTGTTTTGGGCGGCTAAAGAGTCTAAGAACAAGAAACTACGCGATATCGCAATTACACATGCTGACAATACTTTAGAGCATCATTTTAGAGATGACTTTAGCAGCTATCACGTAGTTTGCTACTTGCCGGGATCTAAAGTTTTCAGAAAAAAAACACATCAGGGTGCTGCAGATTCGTCTGCTTGGGCCAGAGGGCAAGCCTGGGCATTATATGGTTACACCATGATGTACCGAGAAACGAAAGACAAAAAATATTTGCGTCAAGCCGAAGGTATTGCGAAGTTTGTAATTAATCACCCAAACTTACCAAAGGATAAAGTACCTTATTGGGATTTTGATGCACCAAAAATCCCTAATGAAGAGAGAGATGCATCTGCGGCCGCGATATTTGCATCCTCATTATTAGAGTTAAGTACTTTCACCAAAGGAGAAAACAAAAAGCTGTATTTCTCTAATGCAGAGCAAATGTTAGCCAGTTTAGCATCGCCGGCATACACGGCTAATATAAACGAGAACAATAACTTTATTTTGAAACACTCGGTAGGTCACAAACCTGGAAATTCTGAGATTAATACGCCATTGGTTTATGCAGATTATTATTATCTGGAGGCTTTGCTAAGATATAAGAAGCTAACAAAGCAATAGATAAGCTAAAGAACTCAAAACAAAAGACAAGTCGGTTCGACTTGTCTTTTGTTTTTTAAACGAATTTTAATTGCTGTATGATTTGTAATTTTCTTTAGTGATGATATCTATCGGCATATAATGCGTAGACTCTACATCGCCATTTAAAACCACGTTTTGGTACAACGCCATAATGCCTCTATAACCTTGTTCTTGCGGTTTCTGACATATTAAAAAGTCAATTGTTCCTCGCTTCAATTGTGCAATACTCTCGGTCAAAAAATCATAGCCTACTAAAAATAAGCTGTCAAGTTTATTATTTTCTAAGAACTGTGCCACAGAAAACACCCTTGAATTGGTCACAAAAACTGCTTTAATATCGGTATGTTCTGCAAATACTTCGATAAGTTTAGCGGCTACTGATTTATAATCTGTTTGGGTAGTAATATCGGTTTTAATAATTCGCACCTTTTTTTCATGATCCTTAAAATACGATATAAACCCTTCCTCTTTTCTTAGTAAATGGTGATAGCTATCAATCTCTTTAGAAATATTTACGATTAGTATTTTATCTCCATCCTTTACCAAATAGTTAATCATGTGCGCACTTAAATGACCACTTTGAAATAAATCTGGTCCAATATAACTAAGTCGTGACTCGTTAGGAATATCTGAATTAATAAAAACCTGTGGAACTTCAGCTTGACTACATTGCCTAGAAAAAGTTAAGGATTCTTCCATAAAAATGGGAGCTACCAATACGCCATCTACCTTATTTTTAAGGATTTCTTTAGACTGCTTCACAAAAGATTCTTTATCATTTTGATCATAGAAGTACTTATCAATTACAATCCCAAACTGCTTAATTTCTGTTTCTGCTGTTTCGATACCTTTAATGGGAGCATCCCAAAACTCCGTTTCTGAAGAAACAGCTGGAATTAAGCTCGCAAAATGTAACACTTTCTTTGATGCTAACCTTCGGGCTAAAATATTAGGCTGATAATCTACATCTATCATGATTGCCAATATTTTATTTTTTGTTGCTTCAGAAACCCCTGTTCTATTATGTATTACCCTGTCAACAGTACCGATAGAAACGTTCGCTCTTCTCGCTATTTCTTTAACACCCGTCAACATATTTATCTTCATTTCTACGTACCCTTATTCTCTTGTAAAAATATTAAACTATCTGATAATAAAAAGTATAAAGTGAACTTAAAATAACAATTGTAGATTATTTTAATTGCCCATTGTGAAGCGTTTGCAAGTCAGAATAAATTTTTGATTACCAACACAAGAATCAATATAAAAAAATCATTTTTTCAGAAGTTTACTTAGGCGTTTTTACGAGAAAACGTAAATCGTTATAAAATTAAAAAACCTTGAAGTGAGAAAGCTTAATAAGCCTTAATTTACGGATTTCCAGATAGATTGAAAGCAAAAATTTAGGCGAGTAAAATTAATTTTACCCGCCTAATAGGTTTGAGACACTAATGCAACTAGAAACTACCTATTTAATCAAAAAGTTGGCATCATCTTGTATTCCTTCGCTATTTGAATGCAATAGTACATCATTACTTACCACCTTTATAGCTTCCGTTGCTGATGGATAATTTCCTTTGTAAGGTTTATTGGTAATCAAATTATAAGCAGAAATTAGCGACCATCTTGGCGAATCGCTTAGGTTAGCATCCGAGCGATGTAAAGTGTTGCTATGAAAAAACAGCGTGTCGCCAGCTTCCATTTCCACATAAACCAAATCCAACTGTTCCATCAGTACATCTATTCTTTCTTGGTTGGCTCCAACTTGTTCTCCACTAAAACCATGTTCTATTCTACCCAATAAATGAGAACCTTTAAGTACCTGCAAACAACCATTTTCTTTAGTTGATGGACTTAATGCGGTTAGTACGCTCAACATATGAGGATACAAAAACCCATCGCGATACCAATAACCATAATCTTGATGCCATTCCCATGCCCCACCAACTTTTGGTTCTTTCTGCATCAATTTAGAATGGAAATGTGTAGGTTTGCCTCCTAACAAAAGATCTACACCTTCCACAATTCGCTCGCTACGAGCCAGTAAGCTGTACGCATCTTCTCCTAAAGAATACCATAAAGCTAGTTTTGTCCTCATCCCGTTGGCATCTCCCCTATCAAATGATTTATGACTAATCACTTCATCATGGATTGCAATGTCATATAGTTTTTTCACCTCTCGGGATGTTAGCATGCCTTTAATCAGCACATAACCGTCTCTATCAAAAAGATCTTTGTCTGCTTTACTTAGTTTTTTATAATCCATTTTCTTGAGTTTGATTTGTTTTTATTTCGGGTATTAAACGAGTAAGTAAGAAATAGCCGAGTAGGTAAGTACAACCTACCAGCATAAATATGCCACCGTAACCACCAGTAAATTCTAAAATTCGTCCGGTTAAAAGAGATAACCCAATACCTCCGCTTACGGCAGAAAGTGTTGCTACGCCCATCACGGTACCTACCTCATCTGATGGAAAAAGATCTGTAATGGTGGCGAAAATATTTGCAGTCCAACCGCAATGTGCAGCTGCACCTAAACCAATTAATATCACGGCAGTCCACAGGTCATCAGTAAAACCAACTCCGCAAAGAACTAGGGCTAATAATGCACATATCAATAACGCTTGTTTTCTTGCAGCGTAAATCCCTTTACCCGCTTTTATGAGGTAAGATGAATACGTTCCGCCTGCAAGACTACCAACATCTGCCATCAGGTAAACAGCTACCAATGGCCAACCTAGGGAAGAAGTGCTAACCGCTTTAGTCTCGTTCAAAAACTTGGGCAACCAGTATAGTAAAAACCACCATGTGGGATCAGAGATAAACCTTACTAAACAAATGGTTAAAACTTCTCGTCTCAACACAACCTGTTTCCAAGTTTTAGAACTTTTTACAACTGCTTGTTCAGCCATAATCGGTTGTTCATTAACAATCGGCGTTACAACTGGCTTTTTATAAATCAATAACCAAAAGATCAACCATATAAAACCAAGCGCTCCGGTTAAAATAAACGCCCATTGCCAACCAAATTTATAGGCAATAAATGGAATTAATAAAGGAGCTACAATGGCACCTATATTAGAGCCAGCATTAAAAAAGCCAGTTGCAAATGCCTTTTGCGAAGGTGGAAACAATTCTGCAACAGTTTTAACACTTGCCGGAAAATTGACAGACTCGCCCAAACCTAAACTGAAACGAGCAATTCCAAAACCTAAAGCGCTTTTAGCAAATGCGTGACCCATACCGGCTGCACTCCATAGCGCTACCCCTATCGCAAATATCCACTTGGTGCCAAATTTGTCAAGCAGCTTGCCCGTTAAAACCACGCCTAAACCGTAAGAAACCTGAAATGAGGTTACGATATAGCTATATTCAACCTCGCTCCAGTTGTATAACTGTTGCAATTCGGGCGCTAAAATACTCAGTACATGTCTGTCCAGGTAATTAATAGTAGTGCTAAAAAACAGTAGAATACAGATTTTCCAGGCATAAGATATTTTCATATATAGTTAAAATCGAAAGCTATTCAGTAAAACGGATTTAGGTGAATTGGTTATACGAAGCTAATGCAAATAGTCAGCAGCCGTTAGCTCGAATTTTGCTACCTATAAAACAAATTTTGCCTTTATAAGGATTTATACAAATAAATTATTAACTTTTGTTCAATGAAAGCAGTTCACCTCAAGGTCCCGGCTTATAGTAAATTTTATATTGATGCCCGACGAGAAAAGGTAAGCTATTTTGCAAATCCTTGGCATTTTCATGATGAGCTGGAGCTTACCTTTATCATCAAAAGTGAAGGCACAAAGTTTATTGGCGATCATATTTCTGAGTTCAAACCTGGAGAAATTATCCTATTAGGTTCACGCTTACCTCATTATTGGCGCAACCACCAAACCTATTATCAAAATAACGACAATCAAGCTGCGGAAGCTATTATCATTAGGTTTAACCACGATTATGCTGGTAGCGAATTTCTTAAAATTCCACCCATGAAACCTGTGCTGGATTTACTGAGCGATGCAAAAAGAGGAATTTCTATTAACCCAGAGAGCAACTTATTATTACAGCAGCAGTTAATTCATTTTTTAACGTTAGACGAAGGACAAAAAATCATTTCGTTAACAACATTCTGCTAACTATTGCCTCACAAAAACGATATACTTTTTTATGCAGCATTGGTTTTGCGCATCAGTATAAAAGCAACGATATCGAAAAAATAGATGCCGTTTACAATTACGTACTAAACAATTTTAAAAGTGATTTAAGTGTGAAGGATATCGCTTTGAAATGCAATATGAATACGGCCGCATTTTGCAGGTATTTCAAAAAGAAAACCGGCAAAACTTTTAAAGATTTCATGAATGAGATTAGGTTAGGAAATGCCGCCGGTTTATTGCTTAAAGGCGACCTAAACGTTGCACAGGTTGCCTTCGAATCGGGGTTTAACAATCCTTCTTATTTTAACCGTTTGTTCAAAAGAATGAATGGCAAAACACCCAAAGAATACCGGCAACAATACCTAAATCCAAATTAATAATTAAATGGAAATTAAATTTTTTATACCTCGGTGGGGAAACCGAGATTTATCTTGGGCTGATTTTGCTGTGAAAGCTAAAAGCGCCGGATATGATGGCGTTGAATCCGGTTTACCAATCGATGAAATTGAACAAGTGGAGATGTTTGATACTTTCAAAAAAACGATTTAAGTTGGATTGGTCAACATTTTGAAACTTCGACCGCCGATTTTGAAAAGCATTCTCAACAATATGAAACGCGGTTAAACCAATTGGCTTTGGCAGAACCGCTTTTTATTAATTCGCAAACGGGTAAAGATTTTTTTTCGTTTGAACAAAACAGCAAACTGATAGAAATTGCAACAAAAGTAAGTGAAAAAACTGGCGTTGTTGTTTTGCATGAAACGCATCGTGGTAAATTTAGTTTTTGCACATCGGCTACAGCACCATATCTACACAAATACCCTAACTTAAAATTAACCGCTGATTTTTCACATTGGTGTTGCGTCGCAGAATCCTTTCTACAAAACCAAAAAGAGATTTTAGATTTAGCGATTAGTCGTAGCAATCACTTCCATGCTAGGGTTGGTTTTCCAGGAGGTCCGCAAATAAATAACCCTGCCGCACCAGAATGGCAAGAAGCAATAGATTTTCATTGTGTTTGGTGGGATGCTATTGTTCAGCATCACCTTTCTTTAAAGTCGGAAACACTGACCATCACCTGTGAGTTTGGCCCCTACCCATACATGCCACAATTGCCGTTTAGCAAAGAAGATGTTAGTTCTTTATGGGATGCAAATCTGTTTATGAAAGACCTTTTAGAAAAAAGGTATGCTAATTTAGAATAAACTAATTAAAGCAGGGTTCTCGAAAAGAGAAACCCTGCTTGGACGGAAAAATCATACGTCATCTCGATGATAAGAGAGATCTGCAAATTCCTTTGCACTCGCTTGGTTCATCGAAGGAACTAACAGATTTCTCCTCGTACCTCGTTCGAAAAGACGTATAAAGAGGTTCACCTCTACTTTAAAGCAGGGTTCTCGAAAGAAGAAACCCTGCTCGGACTTTATTCTAAAAACCCTTCTTGCTCAAAACACCCACACCACTAACCTCAAAGATATTCCCACATTGTCACCCCTCTCCTTCGGAGAGGGGTCGGGGGTGAGGCTACTTCCGCAACAACCAATAACCTAAAGAAGAAATTCCTCTTGGATACCAATACCCAATCCAAACATCATCTTTCTTAAGCAAACCATCGTTATAAGCATATGGACTATTTTTATTCCAATTGTAAACGTAAGGCGCAGATGAGTGCTTAATCCCATACCATTGGTCGGCAACCACATCTGCTACAATCGTTTTACTAAACCAAGTTGTACCTTCATCAGTGGTTAATTTAATACCGTAATCGGTGATGCTTTGGGTGTAAGTAGCCGAATGATCTTTCTTTAATACTTCTGCTAACTGGTTCAGCAATGGTGCTTTTGATCTTGCTAAACCAGGTAAAAATAAACCTTCGCCAACAACTACCGAGCGTTGTTTCCATTTAGGAAACGTTTCATCCAAACTCACCGGGATAAAACCATATTTACTTTGCGCTGCTTTTAATGTTGCTAGAATCGTTTGCGCTTCAGTTTCTAAATGTAAAGCCTGTTTTTCTCTTAACGCTTCATTATTTACGGCTACGCCAGCTCTTTTAAAGCCAACCCCTTCACCATCCACAACACCAACAGCAGTTGCGTCAATTGTCTTCGCTTTTTCTTTATTAGCTAGCGCCCTAAACATTTCTGCTGCCACCACATAAGCACTAAACTGCTTGGCGCCTAAAAAGGTATTATCGGGCGATAGCTTCAAGGCTTCGTTAAGCGTCATAAGTTGTCCAGCCATAAGCTTTATCTGCTATTCCATTGCCGTTTGTATCCCTATTAATTACAGATTGCATTAAAACGTCAACCGTACCCAACATTGATCTCACAAAAGCATCATCATGGCTAATCTTCCAATACCAATACAACAATAATACAAAAGATGTATTTTCTTCTACCGCCATATGCGGCCCATAATCATAATTGGCTGTTTCACTTACAAAAGGTAAATCGCCAACGTCATGGTATAAATAAGGACCATATTCTGCAGCGGTCATTCCTTGTTGATATGCTGGTTTGTTCTGAACTGGATTAGCTGTTACTGTTAGTTCTGCCCGAGCGATATAATGTGTCCACTGCGCCAATTGCAATTTTAATCGCCATGGTGCAAAAATAGCACTCACTTCTGTTTCGTGTGCAACGTCAACGGTAGATAAATGCTTGAATCGACCTTCAGAAACATAAAAACTAGGTTGCTTATTTTTGTCAATCAAGAAGAAAGTATTGGCTAAATCGGTATGGAATGATAATGCTAAAACCCACTTTTCTTGTGCGCTCAAAGTATTATTCATCAAACTGTTTTCAAATTTTTGCGTCAGGCCGATGTTTTGTTCTACATTATCTTCCGCATATTTTAAAACTTCCGATATGTTTTTCCAGTATTGCGTATAGTAAGACTTAAGCGGCAAATTTACACGTCGGTCTTCAACTACAGTACTATCATTATAGGTTGCATAAATCTGTGTAAACTCTTTACGAGCTTTTTTCACTAAGCTAAACTCGTAAAACAAACCTCCAAAACCACTTTCGGTAAACACACCTTTGGCCGGAGTTTTAATTGCCTTTAGCGCTAACTTCGCATTTAGATAAGCCATATCTCTAAACAACACACTTTGGGTCTGTGTTTCGTGGTTTGGTAGGTTCAAGCGCCATAAAGTTGAAGCTTTTTACAGGTGTTTTCGCCAATCCAATTTGAAGTTTACAATTAGTGTTTGCAGCGCTCGAATTGTCTACATTAACCTGCATATAAAAACCCGGAAATATTTGGGTTTTAATGGCTACACTATCGTTCAAATCTTTGGATGGCGTGAAAGCAGAAATCAACGTGAAATTAACTTTGATTCCTTCCGGAGTTTCACCGGTAAGCTGCATAGACGTAGGTCCAAAACGCAATTGCTGATTTTTTAGATAGCTCGCGTTCCTAGGTAATTTGGTGGTTCTAAAACAGTAAAGTTTTTTATCAACCGTTAAGCTAATTAATAAACCGGTTTGGTCGTCCATATCAAAACCCAAACTACTGGTTTGCATACTTTGCTTCTCGTTAAGTAATGAAAAAGTAAACCTACTTCCCAACCTTGAGTTAAGTAAAGAAAAATCTATGCTATCGGTTAAAGGTGTTGAAATTAAGTTGGGATCAACCTTAAAACTTTGCGCATAATTAGCTAGGTAAAAGCCAATAAACACCAATGTAAATAATGTCTTTTTAAAATTCATTTGGTCAATATTAAAATGTGCATTTATTAATTACTTTTAAAACCAGAGGCTGGTAAACCTTCTTGGCTGTATAAATTCGCTCCTTCTGGGTTATCCGCCAAGCGTAACGCACAGCTATTGGTTTACCAATTGTACTATTCCAAACCACAACTTGCTCCCCTACTATACTTGCGTTTGCAGCTACAAAGTTCTTCCCGTCGGCGGATATGGTAAACTGTTCAAGTTGATTTCCTTTGCATTTTAATCCCGAACCTATATGATCAAAAGATACGTATGCTTTATCACCTTTAACCTGCGTCGATTTATAAATAGGGCCAGAGAAAACTATATTTTCATGATAAGCGACTTTCCGGGCGGCCAACGCAAGTCGTTTCCCAACATCTTGTTTATTAGCGGGATGGATATCATTTTTTTCTCCGATATCATGAATAACAGCCATAGCGGTATGAGGTATTTTTAAAGCTTTTGTTTGTGTTTCTCTCAACAAAACCCAATTGCTTGTATTGGCATGCGCATTTGGAGATAAATAATTTGCCAATTGCACATACAAAAACAGCAGTTCGCCTTGTTGCCAATCTTTCCGCCACGACTTAATTAAAGCACTAAATAGATCTTGATATTCATAAGGTTTAGCAACATTGCTTTCGCCTTGATACCAAACAAAACCTTTAATGCTGTAATTAGTTAAAGGTTTGATCATGGCATAATAATAAGCAGATGGCGTATGTGCCAAAAGTCCGTTCCCTCTTGGCAAATACTGTTTTTCAACACCAAATCTAAATTGCCAAGATTGGTTTAAGCTGATTGAGTCGTCTTGAGATTTAAGCTGATAAACATTCTTTGGGTCAAAACTCAATCCGTTGGTTTAACTAGTCAATCTTATGGTGATCGTATTTTTTCCAGCCTTCAATAGCCCAAACCTAAACGTATAATCACGATTGGTGTAACTGCTATTTATCCCACCTACTTTTTCTCCGTTAACATAAGTTTCATCGGTAGTAGACATTATTCCCAATAATAAATTTGCTAATTTTCCAGCCAGCGATTTAGGGATCTCCACCTCTGTTTTAAACCACATTACGCCAAACTTCAATCCTACAAACTGCTTTGCAAACTCATTTAAGCAAGTTATTTCTTTCCATTCCAAATTCTTAGAAAACGATGTTTGTGCCCAATTTTCTTTAGTCCCTAAATCATCCTCTTTAACAGATTTGTAAAATGACTCAGATTTTAATAGATGCTCGTCTAAAACCTGAGTTACCTCTTTATTGTCTTTAAACCGTTGTGCCACTTTTTCGTAATCTGGAAATGTTGTTAAGGACTCAGAATTAACCCACGATTGTACTGGCGTTCCTCCTACACTTTAATTAATAATTCCGATTGGATTTTTGTACTTTTCATATAAGTCTTTGGCAAAAAAATAAGCAACAGCAGAAAACGAAAGAATATTTTCAGGATTTGCGCCAACCCAACCTTTGTCTGTAGTCACATCCTCCAGCTCACTAGACGCCATATTTCGGCTAACTGAAAATTGCCTAATCATTGGGTTATTGCTTTTTTCAACAACATCGCCGTAAAGAGCTTTAATATTTGGCCTGCTCATTAAAGCTTCCATATTTGATTGACCGGAGCATAACCAAACATCTCCAATCCAAATATCGTTAAGCTCAATAGTATTAATCAACATTTTATATGGACCCATGTTGCTGCGGTTTAATGTTGATCAACCATTTACCGTTACCACTGGTTTTAGTTTTATAGTTCTTGTTTTTAAAAGTTACCGCAACAGTTTCACCCGGGTTTGCCCAACCCCAAACTTTAACGCTTTGATCGCGTTGCAATACCATTCCGCTACTTACCAGTTTTGGAAGCTTAACTTCTGCTTGGTTGGGTATTGCAAACAGCATAAAAAGCCCCAAATAGCACAGTGTTTTTTTTAGAAGAAGCATAAATTTTAATAATTGGTCAAAA
The DNA here is from genome assembly GCA_038243635.1 of Sphingobacteriales bacterium. GTDB lineage: Bacteria > Bacteroidota > Bacteroidia > Sphingobacteriales > Sphingobacteriaceae > Pseudopedobacter. Next base: position 5,167 of record JBBSQW010000043.1, on the reverse strand, counting down.
CAAAGAGCGACTCTTCGTTTTACAATAATGCGTATTATTTCTAACAAACCCATAAGTTTACGTACACGAATTCATAATTTAATTCACAAGGCTCTTTTTAAGTTCTTCGGGATAACTGTTATAAGTACCAATGAGAATAACTTTACATCTAGTAAACTGAGTTCGATTATTAATGGCCTTTTATGCTGTTAATAGCGTATATTTTTTTTTAGAGTCATAAAGGTTTTGCGTTAGGGATTGCAGTGAAAATCCTTTTTACTCTTCTTCAGCGTAAAAAGATTGCAACGTAAAGCCCGCCTGAACGCCCTAATGCATGTTTTAATAATCGAACTCAGGTTAGTAGTAACGAATAATAAAAGCGTTCTTAGTCTATTTTCAAGACATAAAAAAACCCGATAGAACTTCAATTCTATCGGGCTTTACTTTATAAAAGAATCTAATTACTATTTCTTGTCTCCAATAAAGAGCTTGCTTTTCTCTACCACTTCCACATCCATTTTATCTTTTAAATCTTTAGAAATAGCAGCGTATGGCGCACTTATCACTTGCTGACCAACCTTCAGTCCAGATAAAATCAAGATGTTCTGATCATCCTGAATGCCTGTTTTAACTTCCACTTGCTTGGTTTTATCATTCTCAACTACAAAAACGTATTCCTTGGCTTTTGTCTTCTCCTTTTTCGCATCTTTTGAATCGTCTTTCGGCTTATCAACATTATTATCTTCTGATTTTTCTTCTTCACGGACGGTAACTGATTGAATCGGAACAACAATACCCATCGTTTTTTCTGTTTGGATATCAACCGTGGCAGATAAACCCGGTTTAAATGGAGAGTTTGTTTGTCCTTTATTACTCAGCTTATCATAAGATTCTGGCAAAATTCTTACTTTAACCCTAAAGTTCGTCACCTCATCTGTACCAGTACCTATTAAATTTGCAGAACTGGCAATCTCGGTTACCACGCCTTTAAACTTTTTATCTAAAAATGCGTCAACCTCAATCACAGCCGTATCACCTAAACTCAAACGATTAATATCGTTCTCGTTTACATCCACGTTAACTTCCATGCTATTTAGGTTAGCAATAGTCATAATTTCGGTACCGCTCATTTGTGCAGTTCCAACCACTCGTTCCCCTTTTTCAACCAGCAATTTAGAAACCACACCATCAACTGGCGCATAAATATTGGTTCGGGCTAAATTATCTCCAGCTTCCTTAACTGCAGCGCCAGATTGTTCCAAACCAAACTTTGCGCCAACTACGCTTTGTTTTGATGATTCTAAACTCGCTTTCGCTGATAAATACTCTGCTCTTGCAGCATCAAATTCGGATGCAGAAACAACCTTGTCTTTATAAAGCTTTTCCGTTCTACGATATTTGGATTCAATATTTCTAAAACTAGCCTCAGACTGTATTAATTGTTGCTGACTACCCGCTACAGAAGCTTTTTGTGCGTTGTATGATGCTACACTTCTTTCATATCCAGAAACTAAAATATCTGGTTTAATTTTACAAAGTAATTGTCCTTTTTTAACAATATCACCTTCCTTAACGTTGAGCTCCACAATCTCGCCCGATACTTCAGGACTTAACTTCACCTCCACTTCTGGCTGTATTTTTCCACTGGCAGAAACCGTTTCCACGATATTCTTTTTAGCGACTTTAGTCACCGCAACTTGTGTGGTTTTTCCTTTACCAATCCAGCCCATTTTGTTTGCGACAACTACAATCACAACCAAAACAGCGGCTATTATCAGTACGTTTCTAAGTGTCTTGTTCATATTATTATGTTCTTAATTTTTAGCTTATAAGGTTAAAGGATTTCCTAAGTAAAAGTCGATTACTTTTTTGCGGAAGATGGCATTGTATTTTGCCTGAATAAAATCAAACTCGGCTTTGTTATAATTTGTTTGCGAAATATTGAGCTCAATTACGTTAGCCAAACCAACTTCATAACGTTGTTTAATGGCATTGAAAGCAACTTTAGAAGAATTAAAAGCACTTTGCGTAGCACCGTAACTTTTAATGGACGATTTCAAATCCTGTACTGCTTGGCTAATCACCTTATTTAGGTTGTTTTTGGTCAGTTGCTCACTCGCTTTCGCATTTTCGAAACGAATTTTAGCAATATTATAGGTTGATCTGTTCCGGTAATTATTAAAAATTGGGATAGAAAGATTAAAACCAAGCGCTTGCCCAAAGTTTCTATTAAATTGCTCATTAAACGGAAGTTTCTGAAACGTAGCCAGGTCTACCGCATTACTGGAATAACTATTAAAAAGCTGCCCGCCGAAACTTAACGTAGGGTACAAACCGCCTTTGGCAATTTTCACTCCAAACTCAGAAGCTTTAGTAGCATATTCTGCCGCTTTAATATCTGGATAATTAGTCACTGCTTTGCTATAAACTTCGTAACCGGTGTAATTACTCTCCATTGCTTCCAAGTTTTCTATAACTGGCACTTGTAAAGTAATATTTCTTTCAGGATCCATTTCCATCAGCTGTTTTAAATCCAGCATAGAAAGTTCAAAAGCGTTTTGTGCATTTGTCAAACTCAACTCGTTGTTGGCAACCTGCGCTTCCGACTGAGAAAGATCTGCTTGTGTGTTGTTACCGACCTTAAAATTCTTTTGCGCCACACCCAACTGTTGTTGAGAAAGCGATAATTGTTGCTCGCTTGCTTTAATTAAATCCTGATTATTTAAAATTTGCAGATAAGTGTTTACCACAGAAAGCGAAAGGTCGTTTTTTACTTTTTCTACTTTACTTTGGTCTGATGCCAAAAGCGCCTTGTTCTGTAATATTTGATTCTGTAAACGGAAACCACTGAACAAAGTAACGTTTGATGATAAATTTCCACTTGCGGTGTTCGTAGTTTGGTTAGTTAACCTTCCAGAAGTTTGGTCAAAAAACAATCCGAAACGCTTGTTTGCAGAGAACTGGCTACTTACGTCCGGATATAACTCAAACTTAGATTGCTTTAAATTTTCATCCGTAATGGCCGACTGAAACTGCGCTTGCTTAATCTGTAGGTTGTTTTGCAACGCAATATCTACCGCTTGCCTTAGCGTAATGGTTTCTCCACCTTGTGCAAACGCATTTGCCGAGATAAAAACAGCAAGCATTACAAACAACGTTAAATTAATTTTGATGTATTTCATTTGGTTAAATTATCTCCAATTCTAAATTTATCTATACTTTAGTTGTACCATGTTGTTTTTAACAAAAACCCCGTACTTACTAAAAAAGTTTTATCCCAAAGCGCTTATCTGGCACAAAACCAGAGCAAAAAAGGTAATTTATTTAACGTTTGACGACGGGCCCATCCCTATTGTTACACCATGGGTAATAAAAACCTTAAAAAACTTTAATGCCAAAGCTACATTTTTTTGCATTGGCGATAATATAATTAAACACCCAGAAATTTTTGAACAGCTTAAAACCGATGGACATGCAATTGGCAACCACACTTTCAACCATTTAAAAGGTTGGAAAACCGATGATGAAACCTACATAGCTAACGTGTTAAAATGCCAAGAATTAACACAAACCAATTTGTTTCGCCCACCTTACGGGAGGATTAAGAAATCGCAGATAGCACTTTTGAAGTCCCAAAATATAAGTATCAAATATCAAGATGCCTTTGAGACGAAGGAACAAAGAACCAAGAATCAAGACGATTTGCACAGTTCTTCAACCTTAAACCTTAAACCTCAGATCGCCGTAGGTTTTGAAGCAAAAGAACAAAGCGTAAAGATTAAAGAGGATTTGCAAGTCTCACTACTCACTACTCATTACTCACTACTAAAAATAATCATGTGGGATGTTCTTAGCGGTGATTTTGATCCGAGTTTAAGTCGGGAGAAATGTTTACGTAATGTTTTAAAGTATACAGAAAATGGATCTATTGTGGTTTTTCATGACAGCTTAAAAGCTTGGGATAAGTTGGAGTATATTTTACCAAAAGCGTTGGAGATTTGGAGGGATGACGGGTTTGAGTTTGGGGTGTTTTAAAAAAGTGGTTTGTTAGATTAATTTTCTAAATTAGAAAATTATAATACTGACAACAGTTGCACATATTTATCACAATTCAGCTGTATATGTGCAGCTTTGTTGGATATATAAGTTAGCGCACATTCAAATGACAGCCTTATCTAGAAATGTAATTGAAGATATATTACAGACTATTAGAAAACTCGGGACAGAAAATAGCCCGGAATCTTATATCTCAATAAAGAATACTTTCAAACTATTTTCAATCCCAGCTCCTATAATTACTTTTCCAGCTGGGAAAATTTTTTATAGAATTCGTGTTCACGAAGAACTTGAACATGACATTATGTTCAAAACAATAATGGATGTCGGTCATAGAGTGGATAGAAATGGAATTAAAAAATTTGGCAGAGCAAATGAGCCATTTCAAAGTATCTTCTATTGTTCAGATGTTAGCGAAACTGCTTTTTGTGAGACGTCAAAGCTTTTTAGAAACAAAGAGAAAAATAGGATTGAAGATAAAACTCTAAGTATATGGAAAAGTAAAAGGGAAATAAACGTAGCCACTCTCCCAAAAGACAAGGATTTCTTCGGCAATAAAACTGTAGAATCTCTGAATAAAGACTTTGATTATTTATTTAGAAAGTACAATAATGAAGACTCAACAAATTTACAATATTTCTTTTATAGAATAGCTGAGGAGTTTTCGGAACACAGTTCAGCGGAAAATTTCAATTACTTAATAACTTGTGCATTTGCAAATTATATTTATGAGACATCTATGGCTCCTTTGGACGGCAAAAATAAAGTCGATGTAGACGGTATCTGTTATCCAAGCGTCCACTGGCAGTCAAAAGGTATGAATTTCGCATTAAGACCAGAATTGATTGAGACTCGAGAAATTGATTTAACAAAAGTTATTTACAGTAAAATGCAGTTAATTTCGCCTAACACTTACTATCCGACAACAGAAATTGTTTCAAATACAATTGATTACGAGAAATGGCAAATAATTTGGGAGTAAATGAACGAGCGCTAATCGAGTAGACGGCTCTGCCAGAAATCTGACAGAGTGCGCCTCTCACACCACCGTACGTACGGGTCTCGTATACGGCGGTTCGTAAACTGATTGGTTGAGTTTTATGTAAATCTCCAGCATTGGAATGTAGCCTTT
>JBBSQW010000042.1:0-34112 GCA_038243635.1 Sphingobacteriales bacterium | reverse complement strand
ACGGAGCAATTTCCAGAACTTCATTTTTTAGTCGACGCATTACCCGATGGTGTTGTTTTAGATGGGGAAATTTTAGCGGTAAAAGATAAAGCAGTACTTTCTTTCAGTACTTTGCAACAGCGTTTAAACCGAAAAAATATCACTAAAAAAGAATTAGAAAATGCCCCCATCGGTTTCTTTGTTTATGATCTGTTAGAATATGAAGGCAAAGATGTTCGAGAACAGCCGCTGTCGGAAAGAAGAAAGGTTTTAGAAACCATCATTGAAAGTTTTGAAGCGGAAAACTTGCTATTATCTCCGGTTTTAAAATGTAATTCTTGGGAAGAACTCGCAAAAGAAAGAGAAAAATCCCGTGAGTTAAACAGCGAAGGCCTCATGCTAAAAAAAATGGATTCGCATTATCATGCCGGCCGTAAACGTGGGGATTGGTGGAAATGGAAAGTAAGTCCGTTCACGGTTGATGCCGTAATGATTTATGCACAAAAAGGAAGTGGCAGGCGAGCAAACTTTTTTACCGACTATACTTTTGCTGTTCGAGATGGCGAAAAATTGGTCACCATTGCCAAAGCTTATTCCGGTTTAACCGATAAAGAAATTAAGGAAGTTAATTCTTTTGTAAATAAGAATGCCATAGAAAAATTTGGACCGGTGCGTACCGTAAAACCGGAGTTGGTTTTTGAAATCGCTTTTGAAGGTATTGCAGAAAGCAAGAGGCATAAAGCCGGTCTTGCTTTGCGCTTTCCACGGATTTTACGTTGGCGGAGAGATAAGCCTGCATCAGAAATTAACACTTTAGAAGATTTACAAGATCTTTTAAAATCGACTTTATAGTTTTTTTTTAACCATATAGGTACATAAGATTTTATGAAAGACTTTTTAAAGGTTACTAAGGAGGTTATTATAGATTCATTTGTGCTATATGGTAAAGATTTATCATCGCCAGTAACGCTCTATGCTTTTACATTTCCTATGTTTCTATGTGGTTTAATTTTTATTAACTAATGGAGGTAAAAAAAACCAAAGGCTACAAAAAAATAAAAGCTTGGCTTAAAGCCGATGGTAAAAAACCGTTTAAGTTTCAGGAAGATGCTTGGCAACATTATTTAGATGGCTATAGTGGTTTGGTGAATGCACCCACTGGATTTGGAAAAACTTTTTCGGTCTTTTTGGCCGTAGTGATTGAGGGCTTAAATCAACCGCCGGTAAAAGGAAAAAAAGACAAAGACCGGCTGCAGTTAATTTGGATTACGCCTTTACGTTCTTTAGCCAAAGATTTATCGAGGGCAATGCGACAAACTTTGTTAGAGCTAGAGTTAGATTGGATAGTAGGCGTACGAAATGGCGATACTTCGCAAGCTGAAAAACTCCAACAGAAAAAATCAATGCCCGAAATTTTGTTGATTACGCCGGAAAGTATGCACTTGCTTTTATCGCAGAAAGAGTCCTCCAAAATTTTTAAAAACTTAAAATGTGTAGTTGCGGATGAGTGGCATGAGCTCTTGGGAAGCAAACGTGGCGTATTGGTCGAACTTGCTTTATCGCGGATTAAAGGTTTGCAAAAGCTGGAGAAAAATGAAGTTTTACGGGTTTGGGGAATTTCTGCAACCATCGGAAATATCGAGGAAGCGATGCAGGTTTTAAACCCTAATCCAGACAGCAAACGCATCATCATTAAAGCAGATTTAGAAAAGAAAATTGAAATCAAATCCATCCTTCCAGATGATATTGAAACCTTGCCTTGGGCTGGGCATTTGGGTTTAAAACTAGCGTATAAACTTTTGCCAATTATCGAAAAAAGCAAAACCACATTAATTTTTATCAACACCCGTGGGCAAACGGAAATGTGGTATCAGCACCTTTTAAATTTAGAACCAGAATTGGCGGGGCAACTCGCCATCCATCATGGCTCTATCGATTTTGAACTGCGAAACTGGATTGAAGATGCTTTACACACAGGTCAGCTAAAAGCAGTTATTGCAACTTCTTCCTTGGATTTGGGTGTTGATTTTAAGCCGGTAGATACGGTGGTGCAAGTTGGCTCGCCAAAAGGGGTTGCCCGTTTTTTACAACGAGCAGGTCGTTCTGGCCATTCCCCTTACGAGACTTCAAAAATCTACTTTTTACCCACCCACGCTTTAGAACTGGTAGAAGCTGCCGCTATAAAAGAAGCAGCAATAAATAAAGATATTGAAAGCAGAGAACCTGTAATTATGGTTTTCGATACGTTGATTCAATACTTAGTTACTTTAGCCATTGGCGATGGATTCGACGATAAAATCATTTACGAAGAAATCAAAAACACCCATGCTTTCAACATGATTTTACCCGAAGAATGGGATTGGTGCATGCGCTTTATTACTTACGGGGGCAAAAGTTTAACAGCTTACCCAGAGTTCAAGAAAGTAGCGAAAGACGAAGATGATGGTTTGTGGAAAGTGAAAAGCAGGCAGTTGGCGATGCGCCACAGATTACACATTGGAACCATTGTGAGCGATGCCATGCTGAAAGTGAAATTCCTGTCAGGTGGGTACATCGGTATGGTGGAAGAGTATTTTTTAAGTCGCTTAAAAACTGGCGACACCTTTAGACTGGCAGGGCGGGTTTTGGAATTTGTGCAGGTCAAAGACATGACGGTGATCGTACGTTTAAGTAAAAAGAAGAATGCCATTTCGCCAAGTTGGCTCGGCGGACGCTTGCCCTTATCCTCAAATTTAGGGGCAGTATTACGCAAAAAGTATGATGAAGCGCTCGACACAAACCATAAAGACGAAGAGTTGAATGTATTGTATCCCTTGTTTCAGTTACAAGAAAAACGTTCTCATGTCCCAAAAAGTGACGAACTATTAATTGAACTCATCAATAATAAAGAGGGTTTTCATTTATTTGCTTACCCTTTTGAAGGACGCTTGGTTCACGAAGTTTTAGCCGCCCTAGTGGCTTATCGCTTAAGTAAATTATTGCCAATTACTTTCTCCATCGCCATGAATGATTACGGTTTTGAGCTTTTGAGCGATATAGAAATCCCGATGGATGATGCGATTGCTTACGATGTTTTTTCGCCCAAGAATTTAACGCAGGATATTACTTTGAGTATCAACTCCACAGAAATGGCTCGCAGAAAGTTTAGAGATATTGCCTGTATTTCGGGTTTAGTTTTTCAAGGTTATCCTGGAAAGTATGTTGCCAATAAACATTTACAGTCATCGGCAGGTTTGTTTTTTAATGTATTTAGCGATTTCGACAAACATAATTTACTTTTACGTCAGGCTTATGATGAAGTGTTTTATCAACAATTGGAAGAACCGAGATTAGCCGCAGCATTGGAGCGAATACAAAAATCAAACATTATCATCACACATCCAGATAGTTTTACGCCATTATCTTTCCCCATAAAAGTGGATAGTCTAAGAGAAAGTATGAGTTCCGAAGCTTTAGAAGAACGGATTGCGAGGATGAAGGCGGAGTCGGACAGGAAGTTATTTAAAGATTAATGGTAATAAGTTTTAAGTAATAGGTTGTAAGTAATAATACTTATAGATTTTAAGAAAAACAAAAACTTGCCAATCAATATTTAAAACTGAAACTTAACGTCAGCAACTTAAAACTTACCACTTAAAACCTACAACTTTAAAGCATGACCATAACCAGCCACGGCGAAGAGCTGATACTAGATAAAGAACGAGCGATTTACTTCCCAAAACACCAGATTTTGGCCATTTCTGATCTGCATTTAGGTAAGTCTGCCCATTTTAGGCAAGCTGGTGTGCCTGTGCCAGCGTCGGTTGCGCAAAGAGATTTAACACGCTTAGACGAAATTTTACAGAAATATAAACCCACGACTTTACTCATCAATGGCGATATGTTTCATCATGGATTAAATGCTGATATAGATGAATTCTATCAGTGGCGAAAAAATTATCAACAAACCAACTTTTTGCTGGTTAAAGGAAACCATGATCGTTTAGCTCAAGCAGATTACGCTACTATGGATATTCAAATCCACGAACCCAGTTTTTGTTTAGATCCTTTCTGCTTTATTCACGATGCGCCAAAATGTACGGAGGAAGAACTTTATCCAATAAGTGGGCACATTCATCCGGGAGTTACGATTGTTGGCAGGGCGAAACAACGTTTAAAATTCCCATGCTTTTATTTTGGAAAAGACTATGCGGTGATGCCAGCATTTAGTGTGTTTACTGGTCTGTATAATATCCGATCTAAAGTTGGGGAGCAGGTTTTTGCAGTAACGAAGGAGAGTGTTGTGGAGGTTTAACAGAACAAAGCTCAGAACGAACTAATAACATAAAAACATGAGCCTAATAGACCTGAAAAATGAACTCAAAAAGTTAGAAAAAGACAAACTAATAGATCTTGTTGCTGACTTATATAAAAAAAACAAATCAGTAAAAGAGTTTTTTTGACTTTTATGTAAACCCTAACGAAGCGGAAGTTTTTGAAAAATATCGTGATAAAGTGGTTGAAGCGTTTTACCCCAAACGAGGTTACAGCTTAAAACTCAAAGATGGCAAACAAGCGATTTTAAAAAACTTGGAACTTCTACTGATTTAGTTGCCGACCTTATGCTTACCTATGTGGAAACAGGCGTAATATTTACCAACGAATTTGGCGATATTGAAGATGGTTTCTATTCAAGTATGGAAACCACTTATCTTGCCGCTTTAACACTGATGAAAAAAGAAAGCTTACTCGATAAATTTAAAGATCGAGCAAGTAAAGTTGTGAGTGACACAAGTGGTATCGGTTGGGGATTCCACGATAGTTTAGCGGATATTTATTCAGAATTCTATGATGATTTCTAAGAAAAAATTTCCTCTAATCTGAGTTGTAATTGCACAAAAAAAGAGTATAGGAAAGGTGATGACAGTAATTGTAACAATAAACGGAGAATAGACTTTAAACTTGCGTTGTCAGAATCCGGCTTTGAACGCATTTTGGAGCAAGCTAAACAGTATAAAGGAATTTCTCAGAATTAACTGATAAATCCATGATTATTTTTACTAAAAGTCTAACTATATTATTGGATATATGGGCATTGCCGAAGCATCCGGAGTAAACGCAGAGACATTACTGCTTGTTAACTCTACCTTATGAGACGGATTAAAAATTGGCTCAGCAAAACAATTTGGGATGCGTTTGGCGTAGATCTGGAGTAGCATTGAGTGCATTAGTGGTAACGGGGAAAAGCATTGCCAAGAAACTATATCATTTAATAGCCATTAACTCATTTAAAAACGCTGGTCTTTTAATGTAAAGAGTTCTTAAAAATTCCGCTTTTTTTAACATCGCTTCTTTATAAGTCGCATTACTTTTTGCTATTTCTTTCATTTTTAAAACCAGAGTTCGGTAACTATTGCGGTTGGATGCTATTTCGGCTTCTTTATCGAGTGCTCTTAAATATAGCGTTAACAGTTCATCTGCGTGTGCAAGAAAAATGTATTTGTGGTAGGTCAGTAATATATCAAATGTAAATGCTGTTTTAATTAGTGACCATAGCCTGTCAATATATCCTTCCGCTACATAAATCGGCGCTAATGACGCTAACATAGCATTATTTTCAGAAAACCAATAAGGACGATTCTTGATGTCTTTTTCGATCTTCAGAATAGTTTTTTTAATATGTTCCTCAATAACCTCCGTCCACTCTTCTGTTTTAAATGTGCTTCTCCATTGCTTATAATACTGAACATTGAAATAGCTCTCAAAGGCGAATTTTTTAGTAAATTCTCTAACTTTTTTCACGTCTTTTTCCAATACCGCTATTCGCAAAAGTTCTTTTTCCCAATTACTTTCTGTGCCTGAATGTGCTTTTTGTTTGGCGATTTTTATCCCATCAATAATTAACTGCTTGGCGTTTGTATACTCTTTATTTTGGATGAGTTTTTCAACTTCTGTGGCTCTAATTTCAACAATGTCTAAATTTTGAAGCGTCAATTCCTCCGCCTGTTTATCATCTCCAATTTGTTTTAAGAAGTCAATTTTACGTTTTTGTAAATCAGCTTTTAAATATGAATCATAGGTGCCGCTAAGCTTATCTATTTTAGCATCTACGTAACCTAAAAACTCTTCTTGCTTGGATAAAGAAATTGACGCGTTAAAAAATATTTCAAATAGTTGCAAACCAAAATCTCCATAATCAAAGTAAATTTTCTTTTGCAGTTCTTTACTAACAAACTCAAAAATCTTCTCTTTTAAATCAATTGGGCTTTTTTCAAAAATATGATCAATTTGGCTTATACATTCAAAAATAAAATCGCCGAAATAGCCTCCAGAATCATCTATGTCTGCAACTGTATGTACTGCTTGATTTAGTAGTTTAGCACTTATTTGAAAAGCATCCATTAAATTGCCCTCCGTCGTCAGTAGTTTAATTTCGATTAAAATCTTGTCTAACTCTCTAGCTAATGGCTTAATATTTTGATAATGGATAAAACCTCTTTGCATGTGTTTTTTGATGACTTTTTTAATGAGTTCATCATAGGTTTTTACGAGGTCGTAATTATCATCTTTGTTTGCGAAGGCAATCTCGAAAGAAAGTTTAAAGTCTTTGTTTTTTGAGGCATAATTCTTAATAAATACGTTTAGTTCATCCAGAGTGATTTTTTTTAAAAGTTGATTTATGCTTAAAGATTTCAACTTAGGTTTTTCTTCGACCGCAATTGTTTTTTCGTTACCTAACCAATAAAGCACAGCGATTACGTGTTTGCAAAACTCATCGTCGTGTGGGCAATCGCAGAAGCAATCTTTTACGGTACCGTCTTTTTTTAGAGTAACGTTAACTTCATAAACTTCGGTTCCTTTTACATCGGCAACCCAAATTCCTTTTTCTACTTCCTCAATTTCTAATACAGCACCGGCTTTGTAGTAGTTTTTACCTCGGGTTAAAGACGCTCCTTTTAGTTGTTTTTCAAAGTTGGATATTGAAATCATATTTATTCTACTTATTTATATCTAAGTGCTCCGCGAAATCTCTGGAAAAGAATAGACGCAGCATTAAAGCTGAAAATTTTAGAATTTAAAAGTAGTAATTCTGTTTTAGTTTTTAACAATCACCCCCAAAGCACCAGCCATCCAAAATAAACCAACATCATCACGCCACTAACCAAAGTCATCCGCATGGCATTCAAAAAGTTAGCATTTTTCACGTCCTTAGCCACCTTTAGAAACCACCAAATAAAGTAAGCCAGTATAGGAAAAGTACAAATAACGAAAACGTAGAAGTTCAATATTTTACCCGCCGACATCCAGTAATAAAACATCAGGCCTAAGCCGATAAAAAACACAAACGCTGAAAATAAAAAAGAACCTTTGTAACCCAACAATAAGCTCAAAGTTTGGTCGCCGCGTTTACTGTCTTCCTCGTGTTGGTAAATTTGCGTCAATGGGTATGATGCGCCAATCAAACATGAAGAAATTAAACATGCAATAAAATCGTCTGGATAAAATTCAATAAAAGATGGGGCGATAGCCGTGTAGCAGGTGTAATAAATAAATCCTCCTTGAAAAATAAACACGACCAAAAAACTGACAATTGGATATTTTTTTAACCGTACTGAAGGATGACTGTATGCCTTTGAAAGGAAATTGTAAATTAGAACACACAATAAAAACTTGAAATTGATTAAGAAAGCCAGCAACACCGCAATCCATTCTAAAGAAATTGACGTAATATATAGGGTATGGTCTACTTTCGGAGGAGTTTTAATGAGCGCAATACTGCCTTCGTCTTTATCAAAATAGCTATTATAACCGTTGCTTGCAGGATACACTAAAAAATGCAGAATAATAAAAACCAGTACGGCATTAGTATTGTTAACAATTGGTACGGTGGCCAATGCAAATAAAAAAACCGGTAATAGCAGTAAAGAAAAGGGTAAACGCAGGTGTAATAAGACACTCCTAAATTTTGTGTTCATTCAAAAATAAATATTTATAAAATTAGAAAAATAGATTAGATGAGGAGCAGTATTTCCGCAATTGGCACCAGTAATCCTTCCAATAAATTTTCACAAGAGCAGATTTTTGAGTTTATGAAAGATGCGCACCAGCTGGATGAGCAAAACTCCCGCAGGTTGCACAAGCTATATCAGGTATCTGGAATTGCACATCGCTATTCTGTATTAGATGATTTTGGTTCACCAAAAAGCAATTATGCTTTTTTTGGAAACGAAGCTGGATTAGAACCTTTCCCTACTACTGCTCAACGCGGAATCATTTTTCAAAAAAATGCACTCAATTTATGCCTTTCGGCGATTGATAATTGCTTTGCAAAGCTGAATAATTTCGACGTTAAACAAATTACCCATGTAATTACGGTGAGCTGTACCGGAATGTATGCACCAGGCTTAGATATAGAGATTGTAGAAAGTTTAGGTTTAAAGCCGAGTGTAGAACGTACTTGCATCAATTTTATGGGTTGCTATGGCGCTTTTAATGCGCTAAAAGTGGCAGATTATATTTGCAAAGCAGATGATAAAGCCAATGTTTTAATTGTAGATGTGGAGCTTTGTACGTTACATTTCCAAAAGGAGAACACTTTAGATAATTGGTTAGCTAATTCGCTTTTCGCAGATGGCGCATCGGCCGTTTTAGTACAAAACGCAGATGAAGCCAAAGAGAAAATATTTGAAATTGATACGTTTTACACGGAAGTGGTAACGGAAGCCAGGAATGAAATGGCTTGGAAAATTGGAGACCATGGTTATGAAATGCAACTGACCAACAAGGTTTCTAAACAAATAAAATCGGGCATTAAAAGTGTAGCCGATAAATTACTAGAAAAAGCAAATTTGACTTTTGACGACATTGACGCTTACGCCATCCACCCCGGTGGAAGAAAAATTTTAGAGGTATGTGATGAAGTTTTTAATCTGAATAATGGACAACTTGAAGCCAGTTATCACGTGTTAAATAATTACGGAAATATGTCATCCACTACAATCGTTTTTGTTTTAAATGAACTCAGTAAAAAAGCAAACGAACAAAAATTTGGAAAGAACATTCTAAGCTTTGCCTTTGGTCCTGGATTAACTTTTGAAAGTATGATTTTAAAATATGCCTGATTTTAGCGGTCGAAGCACCGAAGAAGAAATAATGGATAATTTCGCGTTGCCACATGCGGAGATTGACCCTGTTTTGCGGGAACTGGAAACCATTAATAAACTATTGGGTGGTTTTTCTGTTTTTTACGACGCTTTTAAAAAAATAAACATTAAAAATGGCGATGTGATTTGTGATTGGGGTTGCGGCGGTGGCGATAGCCTAAAAGTACTGGATAACTATTTTAGAAAACAAAAGCTAAGACTAAAATTTATAGGGGTAGATGCTACGGAATCTGCTGTAGAATATGCGATGCAGACCAATAAAAACTATCCCAACTTGAGTTTCCGTTTAGCAGATGTTTTAAAAGAGCCGTTCGAAGAAAACGAATTTGATGTCGTGATTAGTTCTCTATTTACGCATCATTTTGATGATGAAGCTTGGATTGTTCTCATCAACAAAATGTTACATGCTTCAAAAAATGCAGTAATCATAAACGATTTACATCGCCATCCATTGGCTTACCATTCTATTGGCTGGTTAACACAATTGTTTTCTAAATCGCCAATGGTAAAGCATGATAGCAAACTCTCTGTTTTAAGAAGTTTTAAAAAGCAGGAATTGGAAATGTTATTGCAAAAAGCTGGAATAAAGAATTACAGTATTAAATGGATGTGGGCGTTTAGATGGCAAATCATCATCCGTAAATAAATTGAAAGCAAAAGGCTCAAAGCTTAATGCCTGTGTCGGGTATTTACCGGATAATAAATCTTAAACAATTTTCTGATCGTAACATGAGTTCAATAAAACCCAAAGTCATTATTGTAGGCGGTGGTTTAGCAGGTTTGACCAGCGCCATTTTATTAGGAAAAGCTGATTTTGAAGTTACATTGATTGAACGAAAGAAATATCCTTTCAATCGGGTTTGCGGTGAATATGTAAGTAACGAAGTTTTGCCATTTCTACAAAGCATCGGCTTTAAGCCTGATGAATATGGGGTTGCAAAAATCAACAAGTTGGTAGTAACATCCCCGAAAGGCAATACTTTACAATCCAATTTAGATTTGGGTGCTTTTGGCATTAGCAGATACGCCTTAGATAATGCGTTGTACGAAACAGCAAAAAAAGCAGGAGTTCAATTTTTGCTGGAAACAAAGGTGATAGACATCCGTTTCCAAAACGAATCTTTTGAGGTTGAGCTAAGCGGATCAAAATTACCAGCTGATTTGGTCATCGGAGCTTTTGGTAAGCGTTCTAACCTGGACCAAAAACTGAATCGTAGTTTCTTTTACAAGCGCAGTCCTTACATTGGTGTAAAATACCATATCAAAACAGATTTTGCTAAAGACACCATTCAGTTAGATAATTTTAAAGGCGGTTATTGCGGCATCAACAAAATAGAAGATGATTTGTATTGTCTTTGTTATTTAGCAGAAAACAAATATCTCAAACAATTCGGAAGTATCCCAGAAATGGAGGAACAGCTTCTTTTTAAAAACCCGAACCTTAGATCGCACTTTAAAAATTCCGAATTCGTATGGCAACATCCAGAAACCATTAATGAAATCTCTTTTAGAAAAAAATCACTGGTAGAAAACCATATTTTAATGTGCGGTGATACTGCCGGTATGATTGCACCCCTATGCGGAAACGGGATGGCCATCGCTTTACAATCGGGGAAAATTTTAGCTGAACAAATCGTCTCTATTTGCCAAAATGGACTAAATCCGGAAAAACGCCAACAATTGGAGAACAATTATACCCAAATCTGGAATAGGGAATTTGCGATTCGATTAAAAATTGGCAGAAGCATTCAGCAACTCTTCGGTAATAACCTACTTACGGAGCTTACAATCAAAAGTTTAAAACCTTTCCCTTCGCTCACCCAAAAAATTGTTTCTAAAACACACGGACAAATTTTTTGATTAAACTACGCTCTACCAAAACTCAAACACAAGAATACTCGGAGAAACCGATGGCAAATCATCCCGAAATATTAGCTATATTAGAGTCATGAAGTTAAGAACGCTCGTTTTTTTAAATGCTTTCGCAGTGGGTATTTCTATTGCTGCGGTAAACCTTTATTTTCAACATAAATGGTTTTATTTTGCTATCTCCTTGGTTATTGCCACTATCGTAAGCTACTTTGTTTTTTATTACTTAATAGAGAAATACGTTTACTCGAAAATCAAGGTCATCTATAAAATGATTCATAGTTTAAAACTAGGTAAAGATTTAAAGGATGCTTTGGGCGAATACGTAAGTCCGGACCCGATTAACGATGTTGAACAAGAAGTAAAAGAATGGGCTAGGGATAAAAAGTTGGAAATCGACGATTTACAAAAGCAGGAAAAGTTTCGTCGCGAGTTTCTTTCTAATATCTCTCATGAATTTAAAACGCCAATTTTTGCCATAGAAGGATACGTAGAAGCTTTGCAAGACGGTGCTATCAATGAGCCTGAATTGGCGCAAAATTTTTTAAATAAAGTTTCTTCTAATGTTGATCGTTTAAGTGTGCTTATTAAAGATTTAAATGAGATATCTAGGTTAGAGACGGGCGAAATTCCGATTGATTACCGAAAATTTGAGCTTACCGCTTTAATTAAAGAAGTAATGGAATCTTTAGAGCTAAAGGCGAATAAATATAAAATTAAGCTTGTTTTTAAAGAAAAGTACGATATACCTACTTGGGTTAGAGCCGATAGGGAAAAAATTCGACAGGTTTTAGTGAATCTGATTGACAATTCTTTTAAATACGGTAAGGAGAACGGCTCTACTTCCATCACTATTTTTCCACTGCATGATCAATATCTTATTGAAATTACCGATGACGGAATGGGTGTAAACGAAGAACATTTGCCTCGATTATTTGAACGCTTTTACCGCACAGATAGCAGCAGATCCAGACAAATCGGCGGTTCAGGCTTAGGCTTGGCCATCGTGAAGCATATTGTTGAAGCGCATCACCAAACAATTAATGTTAGGAGTACACAAAAGTTAGGTTCTACTTTTGGTTTCACTATAGAGAAGTTTAAGGATAATGTGATTAGTATACCTATGATTACTACAGCGGAGTAGCAAAACTTAACATTATCTTAACATTGGGATATTAAATTTGCAACTTATAACAAAGCTTCATAATGAATAATATATTTTCTTATTTCATTCCAAAAGACAAAAAGTTTTTTCCGCTTTTCGAAAGTGCAAGTGCAAACTTGGTAAATATGTCTGTACTGATAAAAAAATTAGTGAATACAGATGATTTAAAAGTGAGAGAACCACTCCATAAAGAAATTGAAGAGCTTGAACATTTAGGTGACACCATTACGCACCAAATTTATTTAGAGCTAAGTAAAACGTTTATTACTCCTTTT
Source organism: Sphingobacteriales bacterium (assembly GCA_038243635.1). Lineage (GTDB taxonomy): Bacteria > Bacteroidota > Bacteroidia > Sphingobacteriales > Sphingobacteriaceae > Pseudopedobacter. Next base: position 21,681 of record JBBSQW010000042.1, on the reverse strand, counting down.
GATAGAGAAGATATACATACTTTGGCAACCGCTTTAGATGACGTAGCTGATTATATCCACGGAAGTTCTAACCGAATTTTACTTTATAACGTACATGAATCAACCGAACCTATTAAGAAATTGGCTGAGTTAGTTGGGCAAGCCTGCGTTGATGTAGATAAGGCAATTAACGAACTCAAAAATCTAAAAAACATAAGATTAATTGCTGATTCATGTATCAGAATCAACAGTATTGAAAATCAAGCGGATTATGTTTTTGATAAAGCAGTTGGTGATTTGTTTGATTTCGAAGACGACGCCAAAGTTATTATGAAATATAAGGAAGTTCTTAACGGATTAGAAACCGCAACAGACAGATGTGAAGATGTTGCTAACGTATTGGAAACCATTTTGGTTAAAAATGCTTAATTCTAAATCCTAAAAAACAAAAATGATTACTACTCTACTTGTCATTGTTATCATCTTAGCGATCGTTTTTGACTTTATTAATGGTTTCCATGATGCAGCAAACTCTATAGCAACCATTGTTTCTACCAAAGTTTTAACGCCATTTCAGGCAGTTTTATGGGCCGCCACCTTCAACTTTGCTGCTTACTTTTACTTTACAGATCATAAAGTTGCAGATACGGTGGCCAAAACTGTATTTGCACAATACGTTACTTTAGAAGTGGTGCTTTCGGGTTTGGTTGCGGCCATCATCTGGAATTTATTGACTTGGTATTATGGTATTCCGTCGAGTTCTTCCCATACTTTAATTGGTGGTTTTGCGGGTGCCGGTATGGCTAAAGCCTTGTCCCTAGGCGAAAGTGCTTTTGTCGCAGTAAATTTTGAGCCAATTATAAAAGTGGTTGCCTTCATTGTTTTAGCACCAATCATTGGTATGGTGATCGCAATTATAATAAACCTCATCATTATAAATATTTCCAAAAACGCCCGACCGTCTACCGCAGAAAAATGGTTTAAAAGATTACAGCTAGTTTCTTCTGCAGCATTGAGTTTTACCCACGGAGGTAATGATGCGCAAAAAGTGATGGGAATTATTTTTGCAGCCTTGCTTGCAAACAATTTGGTAGAACCCGGTCAACCTATGCCAGAATGGATTCCATTAAGCTGTTACGCAGCAATTGCTTTAGGTACCATGAGTGGTGGTTGGAAAATTGTTAAAACCATGGGAACCAAAATAACTAAGGTAACTTCTTTAGAAGGTGTAAGTGCGGAAGCTGCAGGTGCAGTAACTTTAGGAATTACAGAACACTTTGGTATTCCAGTTTCTACTACGCATACCATTACAGGGTCGATTATTGGTGTTGGTTTAACCAAAAGAATTTCTGCTGTAAAATGGGGAGTTACCTATAGTTTAATATGGGCTTGGGTTTTAACCATCCCAGTTTCAGCAACCCTAGCAGCAATCGCATTTTTTATAACGCACTATATTTTTTAGAGTAAATAGAACGTCTTTGGAGCCCGACGAAGAAGATTCGTTGGGCTTTTTTTTATTTAAACTGCTTTAGATGGGGAGTTTTAATGTTATTTTGGGCGTTTTAACACGCTATCCGCTTTATCTTTTTGCTGAAAATGCAAAAAGGATGTCGCTTCTATCGTTAACGCGATCGTATTGAAGGGAGTCTATTTCAAAATAGCGATCTCTTAGATATCTTGTTCTTTTTATCGAGCCTCATTCAACATATACTCGATCCGCTTAACCTGCTTTTGATGGTGCTTACTGTGCACATAGATAAACCGTAACCAATCCTTCGCATCTAAGAACCCAAATCGTGGATGTTTAAATTTATAATCCGCATTAAATTTCGAGAATCCTTTTTCTACTTCTTCAATTTTCTTTATTAACCGAATGAGTTGATTAGAAGCTTCTTCTTTACTTATTTTTTTAATACCTGATTCCAAAAAAGATGGAACTTTATATTTTCCCGGCGGGAAACGTCCAAAAAACAAAACCAATCTAACCCGCCAATCTGGTTTTTTGGTTTTTATTTCCGCGGTTCGGTTTAAGCATTTTTCAATAGCTACTACCGATAAAAAGTTAGCACTTAAAATGTGTGAATAAACCTCTGAGAAAGACCAACCACCTTGCGGTGGCGTCGCCCGAAAAACATCTTCATTTACCGTTCTTAAAAACTGGTCGTAAAACTTTAAACTGTCTAAAATCTTTTTCTGATCTAACCTTACGCTCATAATAAATCAATTAACTCCTTTAAATGATTGATTTGCAAATTTATATCTTCTGGTTTTTCGGCGTTTAAGGGATTAAAATATATCGCATCCATTCCAAAATTCAAAGCGCCTCTTACGTCAGCTTCAAGACTATCGCCAATCATCAAACTACTTAATGTTTCTGCATTTGCGGTATCAATTGCGTGTTGAAAAATAGCTTTATCTGGTTTATTGATGCCAATAATTTCTGATATAAAAACGTTTTTGAAATAAGGAGTTAAGCCAGTATTTTTTACTTTATGTTGTGTAGATTCCGTAAAACCATTGGAGATTAAGTGCAAATGATACTTCTCTTGTAAATAACTTAGCGTTTCATGGGTATGCGGAAAAAGGTTGGTTTTCGTTGGACAGATACTGATGTAGTCGTCCTCAAACTGGGCCGGAATCACGTCTTCACTTAAACCTAAGTCGATAAAAGTTTTTTTAAACCGCGTTTCACGTAAAACTGATTTACTGATTTTTCCTAAATGGTAATCTGCCCAAAGCTGATGGTTGTTTACGGTGTAAGTTTCAATGAAGATATCGCAGGAGTTTAAACCCAAATCACAAAGTTTATAGCTATGATAAAGCTCGTTCAAAGTTTCTTCCGCGTTTTTATCAAAATCCCAAAGCGTGTGGTCTAAGTCAAAAAAAATGTGTTTGTATTGTTTCAATTTCAAATATTGTTATGGAACATGAATAAGTAAATTTACCGATAAATGTTTTGATTTAGCCATTTTATGGTTTTGAAAAAAGAGGTAAAATGACAATTTTTTTTAAAAGGATAGGGGTATGACTTCAGAAAACATTCGAAATAACATTATCGATAAATTGTTGACCATTTCAAATAAGGGTTACCTATCTGCTTTATATCAAATCATTAATAAGAGTGGAGTAGATACTGATATCATTGATTTAACAGAATCTCAATTACTCATTCTTCAAATGAGCGAACGCGATTTAAATAATGGAAGGATTCTTAGCCAAGAAGAATTAAATCAGCAAGACTTGGAAGGGCTAGGAAAGAAGTAGTTTGGACTAACACCGCCATTAAACAACGACGCGAAATTATCGAATACTGAGTTTTACATAATTTCTCTACGCAATATGCTAGAAAATTAATTAAGGCTATAAATTTAAGAGCTGGCAGTTTAGCAAAGCATCCTTTAGTGGGTAAACAAAGTTCTGTGGCCGGAATAAGGAAGCGGCACTGTAAAATTTCAGTTTGTTCTACAAACTTTTGGAGTTTCAGATTGTCATTATGGCATTTTGGGACAACCGGCAAAATCCAGACGCAGATCTTAAACAAAAACTTCAAAGTGATCCGTTTGATTGCTTAAACCTTCTTACCAAAAGCCAAGTCGCCAGCATCACCCAAGCCCGGAACGATATAAGCCTTTGTAGTCATCTCCTCGTCTATAGCGCCTAGCCACAGCTTTGCATTTGGAATGTTCGCTTTTACATGCGCCAAACCTTCTTGACTGGCAATAACAGAAACAATATGAAGGTCCTTGATTTTATAATTAGCCAGAATTTCCTTGCAACATAAAACCATACTTCTACCGGTGGCAATCATCGGATCTGATATGATAACCGTTTTTCCTTCTAAATCGGGGGTAGAAACGTACTCCATTTGAATAATGAAATCACCGGATTTCTTAGTTTTTCGGTAGGCGGAGATAAAAGCGGAATCCGATCGATCAAATATATTCAATAAGCCTTGGTGCAGCGGTAAACCAGCTCTTAAAATAGTTGCTAAAACCGGGAGCTCTTTGATCATGGTTAAGTTAGATAAGCCCAAAGGCGTTTGCACTTCAAACCCTTCATAAGGTAAAACCTTGCTAATTTCGTAAGCAAAAACTTCGCCCAGCCTTTCCATATTTCTACGGAAACGCATACTGTCCTGTTGCAAATCGGCATCACGGATTTCTGCCAGAAAATGATTGGCAATGCTATTATGGTTTTGGAGTATAAACATGGTACTTAAAGATAAGAATTTTAATGATGAAAATTGATTTGCAGTGGAAAGACTTAGCGTCAGTACGTAAAGTCCAAGGTTATTATTTAAGAGATATTCTAGTTTTTACGTAATTTCGAGGTACGAGAAACAGAGTTCATCGCAGATAAATCTCATTAGCAAGGTCTGCATATAGCATTTGACACCTATTTGTGAGATTTCTCACTCTCGTTCGACATGACGGATTTCTTTAATTGACCTAAAACAAGCATTTGCTCATAAACTGTTTTCCATCCTCTCCAAGCTCCAAAATTATTGACGGACTCGTTATGCCATAAACTTATGAAAGTGCCATTTACAGCTTTAACGTTATGCATTAGTTGAGCAATATACGCCGAAGCATTGTCTGGCGATAAATTCATATACTTCCGCAAGGTTTGGTCCATTACTGCGGTTGGAAATAAAACTAAATCTGTACATTTTCCCAGCTTTAAATCATACCATAAAAACGGCGTACAGGTACTTGCTCTAAAACCGGCAACATCGGCGAAAGCCAAAGTGTAATCTGTGTGTATTCCAGCATCAATTAAGGCTCGGTAAGTTTCGGGTAATCGTAACATCAAATAATGCTGACGACTGGTATGTATTTCTGTACCTGAAATTTCAGCAAGTTCGTTTTTCTCCGTTTCAACTTGATCCGGATTTAAAGCTGCAAAATAGGAGGGATGTATCCCAATTTGATGTGTTTTTACAACGTTCTCAATCACCGACCGATATAATTTGTTTGCAGCGCCGGGAGAAACATCGTTCACATGTTTGGTGCCCACCAAAAAAAAGTAAAGGGTGCTTAAATTAAAGCGTTTATCCCAATCGGTCACTTGTTGGTAAACATCAAATGGATCTTTTTTAAATCCGCCTAAAACAAATTTCGCTAGCCTTCTTATGAATCCGTCATTTCTAAAATAAAACGGTCGGTCGATATCTAGCGTTGGGATATATTTAAATTCGCGTTTTTTAATTTCGAAATTAGGAAAGGTTTTTTTAATTATTTCTGCAATTGCATAAGCCCATTCATCAACCAGCGGACGCTCTAAAAAACCGTTTTTATAAGCCAAGGAGTTTGTTCCTTCAAATCTTCTGTGTTCATCTCTTTTATCCAGCGTGTATTCTTCATACCTAGATAACAAATAGAAACTCGCAGCAAAAACATCAAAACCGAAAAAAGAATTGTTCACAGCAAAAGGGATTTCTAGTCCTTCATAATCGGCGAAAGCTAAATGTTGGTCGCTTATGGTTGTTTCATCAATAAACGGATGCTTTTTAAAGTTTAAGTAATCCGTCAACCTGTGTTCGCTATAAACAATTTTTGCACCGCTAGAGTTGTTAAAGTAGGCTGTATCCTGGCTAAAAGAAAAGTCCACACCCAGTATGTTTCCAAAAATATGTTGAAAACCATAGCTAATTCTTGGGTTTATTTTCTCGGTATAAATCAGTAAAGCCATCAAAAAGTAAAAATGCGATTATAAACTGAACATCCACAAACCAAAACGCATAAAATTTAGTTTATATACCTGAACAGTCGATGTTCTTATAAGGTTTGATGATGAGGGATTTATCTTAAAAGGTAAATCCCTTTTTATTTGCTATTCACAGCCTATTAATTATTATCAATAATAAAGCTTTATTATCCTGTAAAAATAGTTTTTCGCTTTAAGCTTTATGCATTTTGCTTTTAGCCTTTATTAAATATTTATCTTTGAAAAATGGATTTTAAAATCGTCTCTCAATACAAGCCCACCGGCGATCAACCTACAGCTATTAAACAATTAGTCTCTGGGGTTGAAGCGGGTGATAATTACCAAACTTTGTTGGGCGTTACGGGTTCGGGGAAAACGTTTACTGTTGCCAACGTAATTCAGCAAACGCAAAAGCCAACCTTGATTTTAAGCCATAATAAAACTTTGGCGGCTCAACTTTACGGAGAATTCAAGCAGTTTTTTCCAGAGAACGCCGTTAATTACTTTGTCTCCTATTACGATTATTACCAGCCAGAGGCATTTTTGCCGACCACCAATACTTACATAGAAAAAGATCTTCAGATTAACGAAGAGATAGAGAAATTACGTTTACGCACTACTTCTTCGTTAATGAGTGGCAGACGTGATGTAATTGTAGTTTCTTCCATTTCCTGCATTTATGGTATGGGAAACCCGGAGGATTTTTCTGCTTCCGTTTTTAGATTTGGAGTAGGGACTAGGATAAGTAGAAATGCTTTTTTGCACCGACTGGTCGAGATTTTATATTCTCGTACCACTACCGATTTTAAACGTGGAACTTTTAGGGTAAAAGGCGATACGGTTGATATTTACCCGGCATATTTAGATTTAGCTTATCGTATTTCTTTTTTCGGAGACGATATTGAAGAAATGACCGTAATTGATCCTGGTAGTGGGAAAACCATCGAGAAAATGGATCAGGTGGCAATATTTCCAGCAAATCTTTTTGTTACACCACGCGATCGATTTACCAGCGTGTTGCATCAAATTGGTGAGGATATGGTTGACCGGAAAGCGCAATTGGAAAGAGATGGACGGTTTTTAGAAGCTAAACGTTTGGAAGAACGCACCAATTACGATATGGAAATGATGCGAGAGCTAGGTTACTGCTCTGGAATTGAAAACTATTCGCGTTATTTCGATAACCGTGAGCCTGGTGCAAGACCTTTCTGTTTGTTAGATTATTTTCCGGATGATTACCTGATGGTGATTGATGAAAGCCACGCTACCGTTCCACAAATTAGAGCGATGTACGGTGGTGATAGGTCACGTAAGCTCTCGTTGGTAGAATATGGCTTCCGCTTACCTGCCGCTTTGGATAACCGCCCTTTAAACTTCCAAGAGTTTGAAAAGTTAGCGCCGCAAACCATTTATGTAAGTGCTACTCCTGGCGATTACGAGATGGAAAAAACGGAAGGTGTTTTTGTAGAACAGGTAATTAGACCAACAGGTTTACTTGATCCGGTGATTGAAATTAGACCTGTGGGCAACCAAGTGGATGATTTGCTGGACGAAATTGATAAAACCATAAAAATGGGCGACCGTATTTTGGTGACCACGCTGACCAAACGTATGGCAGAAGAATTGGCAAAATACATGGATAGGCTAAATATCAAAGCCCGTTATATCCACTCAGAAATTAAGACGTTAGAACGTGTAGAAATTTTACGTGGCTTGCGTTTAGGCGAGTTTGATGTTCTAATTGGAATTAACCTTTTACGTGAAGGTTTAGATTTACCCGAAGTGTCATTAGTTGCCATTTTAGATGCCGATAAAGAAGGTTTTTTACGTTCGGAACGGTCGTTGATTCAAACCATTGGTAGAGCCGCAAGGAATGATAGAGGTCGTGTAATTATGTATGCGGATAAAATAACTGACTCCATGCGGGTAACGATGGAAGAAACTGATCGTCGTCGTGAAAAGCAGATTTTGTATAACGAACAACATGGTATTGTACCGAGAACTGTAGGTAAAACTAGAGACGAGATTATTGAACAAACTTCTGTTATGGACTTTAAGGGCGGAGTACAGCAAATTTACACCGAAGATAACGCTGAAGTAACCTTAGCTGCTGATCCAATTGTGCAATACATGACCAAGCCAGAGCTCAAAAAATCTTTGGAGAATACTAAAAAAGAAATGCAAACCGCCGCTAAAGAGCTTAACTTCTTATTGGCAGCTAAGCTTCGTGACGAAATGTATGCCTTAGAAAAAATGATGATTGAGAAATTTGGAGCGTAACATTCCACAAGAATTATAGTCAAATTGCGTTAAAGAGTTATATTTACAAAATCATGGGCTTACTAAAGTTTTTAATCATAGCAATCTGTGTGCTTTATTTAATAAGGGCATTAGCTCGCATATTTTTGCCGTTTTTATTTAAAAAAGTGGTGAGCAATATGCAGGATAAAATGAATAACCAGCAGGAAGCATATCAGAAATACAATGGCAATCCTCAAAAGCCTGAAGGCACTGTTTCGGTAGATTATGTGCCGCCTGTTAAACCTCACAAGCAACCCAAGTTGGACGATGCAGGGGAATTTGTAGATTACGAAGAGGTTAAAGAGAAGTAAGGTTCTTAGTTTTCTTAAGCATTTATTAACCTTGGTCGTCAATTGTCCAGCGTAATGTTAGTCCATTTTTAGGCATTCTTGATAGGACCGGGACTGACTATAATCTAGTTATACTGAGTTGTTTCCAAAATAAGTTCTCATTTATATATTAACTCAGATAAAAAAACCAATATATTTAATCAAAAGTTATCACGACGCTGACATCGATTAGTCCATTTTTTTTCGTATAATTCTACAAAGTCCGAAAACAACAAAATGTGTTGGTGGAGGCATCATATTTAATAACGGATAATAAAGCGTTATGCTTTACTGAAATCCAAATTATTATAAATAAGTAAAGAAATTTATGTCGATAAAAGTGGTAAGGAGAGATGCATCTTCTAATTTTTTGGGACTGGTTGTTAATAAAACAGTTTTTTTCGCTGTAATTGCGGTGGTCATTTTAAGCGTTTCCCTCACGCTTATTTTTAAAGACCAAGCCAACTATTATTTCGCAATTGGCCAAAGCTTTGTTTCTGCTCATGGTGGTTGGATCTACACACTCTCGGTGAATATTTTCATTGTTTTTTGTTTGTATATGGCCTTTGGCAAATATAGCAACATACGTATTGGTGGAGAAAAAGCGAGGCCGGAGTTTAGTTTGGGCGCTTGGTTTGCCATGTTGTTTAGCGCCGGAATTGGGAACGGTTTGGTGCTTTTTAGTATTGCAGACCCAGTCAGAGATTTTTTAAATCCACCACGACTTATCGGTCAAGACCCAGCATCAATTGCGCAAGAAGCGATCAATTTCTCTTTTTTACATCACGGTATTCACGGCTGGGCTATTTATTCTGTAGTGGGTTTATCATTAGCTTATTTTACTTATAACCGAAAAATGCCGCTAACCTTACGTTCAGCATTTTACCCTTTATTGGGCAACAGAATATACGGGTGGATGGGCGATGTGATAGATATCATGGCGGTAATCACCACGCTTTTTGGGTTGGCAACCACTATTGGTTTTGGCGTAGGGCAAATTAACTCGGGTTTAACCCATGTTTTTGGAATTCCCAGCTCCCTATTTTATCAGGTTATCATTATCCTTGCAATTACGGCCGCAGCTACATTATCCGCTTTTAGCGGTTTAAACAAAGGGGTTAAAATACTGAGCGTTCTAAATGTTCGTGTAGCAGCGCTCATTTTTATTTTAGTGCTCATTCTTGGCCCAACCACGTTTATTCTTAAATCGTATATTCAAAACATTGGTAGTTACCTTAGTCACTTTATAGAGATGTCTACCTGGACCGAATCGCTTCGGCAAACAGAGTGGCAAAAAACGCGGACCATCATGTATTGGGGCTGGTGGATTTCTTGGTCTCCATTTGTAGGGACGTTTATCGCTCGGATTTCAAAAGGTAGAACCATCAAAGAATTTATGCTTTGTGTATTGATACTGCCTACATTAGTTACCTTTTTGTGGTTTAGTGCTTTCGGCGGAACAACCATGAGAGATATCCTTTTAGGTGATACCGCCTTGATAGCTGCGGTTAATGATAATATTTCCACCGCACTCTATGTTTTTTTTGATAAGTTTCCCTTTGCCATTGTACTTAAAGTTTTAGGCTTGGTGTTAATCTGTAGCTTCATCACTACTTCTGCAGATTCGGGAGCTTTAGTAATAGATAGCATTACCTCTGGCGGGAAATTGAAAACACCAGCGTTCCAAAGGGTGATTTGGGCACTAGCTACAGGGATTATCGCAGCGGTATTGATGTATGGAGGCGGGTTGAATGCGCTCCAAACTGTTGTTACCATTTCTGGGCTTCCGTTTGCAATATTGTTGGTAATGATGTGCTTTTCGTTGCTTTCTGGTATTAAAGAAGATCATGAAAAAGAAGAGCGCAAAAAAATGCTAACAGAAAAAGAGCAATACCGAAAAAATATTCTGCAATTGGTAGAAAAAGAACGGGAGGAACGCAGTCGTAAGAATGCGGAAACCAATACAGAAGCCAATACAAGTGTAGAACCTAATTCCGAAAATAATGATGGATAAGAAAAAACCCTTAAACAAAGAATTAAACGTAATGGTGGCGCTGGATTTAACCCAGATGGATCCAATTCTCATCAAATATATCGAGTTTTTAACGACGATTTTTAGTATCAAACAACTTTACTTTGTGCACAATATCAAACAATCTGTATTGTATAGTTTGTATGAAGATTTCATTAGCGAAGACCTAGCGATTGATAAAATTGTGGAAGAAGAACTGCAACGTACCATCGCACTAAATTATAAAGGAATAGTTCCGCAACAACTCATTGTTACCAGTGATAATTATACGGAAAGCATGTTGACGGATTTGGCAAAAGAAAACCATATTGATGTGATGGTGGTGGGAAACAAGAATGCTTTGCAAGGAACTGGAGCACTCTGCCAAAAGTTGGTGAGGATGTTAGATTCTCATTTGCTATTGATTCCAGATGATACCCAACATGTGTTGGATAAGATTTTGGTACCTACAGATTTCAGCGCAGATTCGGCGGTGTCTTTTCAGGCGGCGAGAAGAATAGCAGAACGCTCTGGTGGAGAAATTGAAGCGCTACATTCCTACAGTATTCCTTCGTTCTTTTTCCCCTATATAGATACAGAAAAAGCTCATGATGAAACTCAAAAACACTTGGATAATCGTTTTATGCAATTCCAAAAAAAATACTTTTTACCGGAGGATATTAGTTTTAAGTATGTTGATAAGCAGGATTTTTCTGTTGCAGAAACTATTGAGCAAACCGCAGAGAAAGGTACTTTCAATATGATTATTGTATCAGCCAGAGGGGCAAACAATTTAACTTCTCTTTTTATTGGCAGCACAACCAATGATTTACTGGTACGCAACCGGAAGATGCCGTTGTTGATAATTAAAAAGCAATAATACTGACTCTGTCTTTAACAAGTTGTATAAGAAGGTTTGAAAAAGCGGAATAGCGAAATACTTAAAAGCTGGGTAAATTAATTAGTACAAAAAAACTCAAGGTTGGTCTTCTATGTTAACGCACTTAGGTAGGTTCGCTAACAAAAGGTTATGAAAAAGCTTTTTAGCGGGCTACAACTGTTTTATTCCAATAGTACCCAAACGAAAAAACGGCTTACAGTTTTTAAAAACCATAAGCCATTTTCAATTCATTTGAGCTTTTACTTTTTAATCATCTTTGTATCTGTGATATAATCAGTAGCTATTTTAAGCGTTTCGTCTTGCATAAAGTCGAAGTTATCTTCTTTTACCTTTTCACTTTTACTGGTGATGGGTGGTAAACCACGACTAACTCGACGTTCGTTTTCGCGTTTAAGGTTCTTGGTCTCTAAATCGTCTCTTTGTTTTTTAAGCGCTACTTCATTTAGTGGTAAAGACACATCCTTATCTCTCTTCTTGAACTCAGAAATATCCTGCAAAAGATAAGCGTATTCTTTACTCGTTTTCATACGAGCATCATGCTGGGTTTTTAATTCCGCAATGGTGTTTCCTAAATCGGCAACCTTTACATATTTACTGCTCGGAATTTCATCCCACGGAAGTGCAGATTTTTTAGCGCTTTCTCCATAAATATCTGCAGGGAAAACCGTTGGAAACTCAACATCTGGAGTAACGCCTTTGTGTTGTGTAGAACTACCACTAATGCGGTAAAACTTAGCCATAGTTAGGTTAATTTGGTCTTCCTTATCTGCAAACGAAGAATCAATTCTTTTCATAGCAATGGCAGACTGCACCGTTCCTTTACCGTAAGTGGTGTTGCCCACAATAACTCCCCTGCCATAATCTTGTATTGCGCCAGCAAAAATTTCTGATGCTGAGGCACTAAAACGATCAATCATTACGGTTAAAGGACCATCCCAAAAGATAGTAGGATCTTCATCTTTATCTATATCTACTTTTCCTCTGTAATTTTTGGTTTGTACTACCGGCCCAGTTTTAATAAATAAACCAGTTAAGTCAATTGCCTCGCTTAAAGAACCGCCGCCGTTTCCGCGTAAGTCAATGATAATTCCGTCCACTTTCTCTTGTTTTAAAGAATCTAAAACAATTTTAACGTCTCTGGTGGTTGATTTATAATTCGGATTTCCTTTTTGCATTTCGGCCCAATCCGCATAAAATGCTGGAATTTCTATGATCCCATATTTATAGGTTTTACCTTTTTTGGTGTAAGTTTTTACCTTCTTTTTTACAGATTGATCTTCCAAAATAATCTTCTCACGTACCATGGTTACAATCTTTGGTTTCGCAGATAAATCTTGGTCTTTCGAGAGGATTTTTAAGCGAACAGTTGTTCCTTTTTTTCCTCTAATGAGTTCAATGGCATTATCTAAACGCCAGCCTACCACATCTACAAATTCATCATCACCTTGGGCTACGCCAATAATTTTATCATCAATTTTTAATTGCTTGCTTTTATCTGCAGGTCCGCCGGTAACCACACTTTTAATGGTTACAAAATCATTTTCTGACGATAAAGTAGCGCCAATACCTTCTAAAGACCTAGCCATATCAATATTGAAATTGGCGGCATTTGCGGGGTTAAAGTAGCTTGTATGTGGATCAACCGCATCGGTAAAGGCAGTCATAAAAACTTGGAAAGCATCCTGATTGTTGATCTTATTAGATTGTGACAATAAATTCTCGTATCTTTTTTTTAACGATGCTTGAATAGCCGAATCTTTTTGAGCGGTAAGTTTTAGGTTTAAATAATCATACTTCACCTTGTTTTTCCACGACTCGTCACTTTCTTGCTGGCTTTTAAACCAAGGCAACTTCTCTCTATTATAAACGTAAACATCATTTTTAGTAAAGTCGAAATTATCATTTAGCTGTTTGATAGAGAAATCGATTTTTTCGTTATAGCGTTTTTGGTAGGTGTTAAACATAAAAAAAGCTGCACTTAAGTCACCGTTTTTTAAATCGTCATCAAAAGTGTTTCTGTATTGCTCAAAAGTTTTGATGTCCGAATCTAAGAAGTAATTTTTGTTGCCGTCCATCTCTTTGAGGTAATTTTCAAAAATCACACTGCTGATAGAGTCGTTAAGTACTATTTTTTTATAGCTAAGGGTGGTTACCAATTCGGCAATTTCTTTAGCAACTTTCTGCTGACGGAGTTCGGGTTTTAAGTTGTTTGAACCTGGAACATCAATATCAATAATGCGTGGCGTAGCGCTACAAGCAACAGTGGCGGCAATAAATAAACCTAAAAAAACTCTTTTCAACATGCGTTTTACTTTTTCGAACTCTATATTCACAGGTAATGTTAACGTAATTGTGTGGACAATGTGTATTGAATCTACAAAAAAAAGACAGAATCATCTGTCTTTACTAAAGCAAGTTTACGTATAAATTTTTTTAAATATATCGCTCAGCCAATTTTAGAGACTTATTTGCTGAATGTTGGTGTTTTATGACGAATTACAAACGCAGTGTTAAGCAAATTAGATTTTAGTATTTCCAATAAAGGTTATAGAGCACACATTTATCCCAATCGGTCATTACGGGGCTTAAATCTATTTGTACAAAATGCCTTTTAAAAGCAATAATAGCCGCCGGTAAGTCACGGGTGTCATAGCCAACCCTGCGTAAGGAATTTTCTACATCGAAATTTGCCGGGGGCGTTAGGTTGGGCACATTAAACCACAAGCCAAAACCAGCATCTGATAATTTTTTCCATGGAAAAAGAATACTTGGATCCATTTTTCGTTTTGGAGCAACATCACCATGGCCAATAAAGTTTGCGTTTGGAATATTATAGGCCGTTTTTAGTTTTTGCAATAAAATCAGCAAGCTATTAATTTGGCTTTCGCTAAAAGGTTCAAATCCATTATTGTCTAATTCGATGCCGATAGAGCAGGAATTCATATCGTAATTGTTTCCCCATTTACTATTTCCGGCATGCCAAGCCCGCAAATCATCGCTCAGCATTTGAACTACTTCGCCGCTTCTGCCTACAATGTAGTGTGCGCTTGCTTGCGTATGCTCTAACATAAATGTTTTGATAGTTTGTTGTATAGAATCTTGTGCGGTATGGTGAAGAATTACAAAATTGGGTTTTCTGCTGCCGAAGTTTACGGTAGGGATAAATGACGTTTTCAGTGCATTGCCTGAGGTATCAAACAGCTCGGGCGCTTGGTGCATGTCAATTTTTGTGATGACTTCTTTTACTTTTTCTTCCTGAATTTTTCGGGCTTGTTCATAAGGTTTAGGCGAGCAACTTGCTAAGAAAGCGATAATAATAAGGAAAAGAGAGCGTGATAACATTGCGGCGGTGTGATTTTTAATTTTTTACAAAGTAATGGAAAATCATAATCATAGGCGAATGTTTTTGTTTTTCTTTAGCAATTGGTTTGTTTGCTCGTTATGTTATTGGTTAGCTCTTTAGACCAAGCAGGATTTCTCTTTTCTAAAACCCTGTCGTTGTTTATTATATTTCAGATTCCCTATAAAATTCTCCCGGCTCATTGCCGCCAAAAAGGCTATTTCTTTTCGGATGAAAAGAAACAAAAATCTTTTTTTTCGCACAGGTGCTTGGGGCGCAGAGCCAATGCACATCAGAAAATCAAGAGCGCTTATTTTTACTCGGACATCAGTAAACAATGTTCTTTGCAGGCCCGACGTAAAACCGCTTCCGCTATATGCTTGGCAGTGCTTAACGTTTGTTTACTGCTACTGATTTTCTGATTTCCCAGCAATTCCACTGCTCCTTATGTTATGGCAACCTTGATAATGGGAATAGCAGAGCCACTTAGTAAATCCGGCCTTAGAATGTTTGGATTGGAATCCGATAAATCTTTTGTAGAAACTTTGTAAACAGACAGCCATCAGCAATCCGCAGAAGTGGTGCAGAAACGCTGTGTAAGCACTTCCGTTCTCACGGCTTGGATTGCGCTAAAGGATTTATTGCGGTGTAATGAACAAAGATTCGGAAGCCTTGAACTTATTAGAATTGTTTATTGTTTTTTCAAAGGCTTTCATGCATCCGCTTTGCTCAAGATTGGTTCCTTTTGTTTCAAGACAAAAGAACTTAAGCTTGTTGCGTTAAAGGTGAACGGAAAGGTTGTGCGGAATGGGTGCTCTCATGCAATAATAATTTTTAAAAGGTTTCACAATAAAATTTATACTGCTTCTTTAAGGATTAATCTTCGCGAAGATCAGTCCTGCTAATATAGCTTGCATTAACCCGTAAAAAAACCAACTTAATACAATGGCAATGGTAATATCTAAAGAGCTGAAGGTAATCCACATGACTGGCAATAGCGCAACCAATGCATAGGCAAAGCCAAATTCTAAACCTCTAAACAATAGGTGACCTTTAAAAAAACCTTTACAACGATCCCAAAACCAAGATAATGCAAAACTGATGATGAATGGATGCATGTAAAACATAATGTCCCTGCTTCCGTCCGAGTTAAATAACGGACTATTGTATTCTATAAATAAGGTGGGAAAATAGCGTACCGCAAGATAAAGTCCGCCGTAGCTAACAACAAATAGGATAAGGCCAGCGATTAGTCCTGAGAGTGCTATTTTTTTCATCTTCTTTGTTTTTGTTAACGATAGTATTGGTGAGCTATTTTTGTTGTTAGATTTCTATTTATTTTAAATACGCCAAAACCTGTTGGCAAGTGACAGCGCTTTCGCCCGCTAATTCATTACTTTTAAATTAAGGTTAAACTCAATATCCAATTCGTTGTTGGTTTCAATCATTCCACCTAATTTTCTGGGAGGGATAATCTTAAAATCTGAGAAGTTAACTCGCCTTGTGCCAACCAACAGTAATGCATTTGTTCCGCTTGTAGTAAATTTATAATTGACATCAAACTGTTTTGTAACGCCAGCCAGTTCTATATTCACTTTGCCTTTAACTTCGCCACTTTTCTCTTTAAAATCAGGATACTTATCTAAATTGATAAAATTGATGGTTAAGTGTGGGTATGTCTTTGCTTTTAAAGTTTTTCTCAAATCAGCCGTCATTACAGGGTTGTGGCAGTCGAAATTATTAACATCCAACTCCATTTTACCAGAAATTTTTACGCTTTCGCTGTTCGCACTTCTATAAACCGTTAACGTATCTGGCTTGTAATAGTTTGCAATGGTGCAATTAAACTTGTTAATGTTAGTACTGCCAGCAACTTTTAAAGAACAGCTTTTACTAATTACCCATTTGGTGGGTTTAGGTACTTGAAAGCTATAACCAAATAAAGCAATAAAGCAAAGTACTAGAAGGTTGGATCTTACGCTCATGCCTATTTTTGATTAAATAAAAAATCGGGATGAGGTTTATGCTCATCCCGATTTTAAGGTTTTTTAATTTAGAATCCTACTACTGCTTGAATTACGTAGCCTTTAAATTCGCCACCTGCTCTGTAGTCTACTGTAGGGAAGTCTTTGTATTGTTGATTAACGTATTCACCTTTTAATAAGATGTTTTTAGTTAAGAACCAACCTGCACCTACTGCTACACGGTTAACTTCTACTTCGTTTGCAATTCCAGCTAATTCTGCTTTTACTACGTTGTAACGCGCACCAATGAATACCTTTTCTGCTTTTCCGATTCTGTATACACCATCAATTGCGAACTGGTTAACATCTCTTTCTGCAGTTTCTGCTTTAGTTCTTCCGCTAGCTGTTTCGTAAGTTCCAAAGAACTCTAAGCCTTGGTATTTCGCAAAAGCATTTAATTGAATTGCTTCCACTTTTTTACTAAAACCTGGGTTTAAACGTCCAGAGAATGCTTGAGCCATTGCAGTTGAGCCTGCTTTTTCCATTGCCATAAAGTAGTTGGATCCTGTACGGTCACCACCGTAAAGTGTTTGGCCACCTGAGCTTGTGTTGGTATAGTAAGATGCAGCTACTCTCAATCTCAAATCTGTAGTTACTTGTTTGTCTAAGCCAGCTTTAAAGTAAATAGATGGGTTTTTGCTGATGTTCTCATCCACTCCTGGATTTGGAACTTGTTCGTCAATATTACCTTTGATCATTCCATTAGATGCACCAATTACACCAAAAAACATGTCTTTTCTAAGTAATAACTCTCCACCAATTTCTGTAGTAAAGGCATCTAAAATATAGTTCTCTACAAAAGGATTGTAAATTGTGTTTCCACCGTCTGATCTTCTAAAGTGTTGATCACCGTAGTTAATTTCCATGTGACCTACTTTTAAAGTAGCATATTTCATTATGTTATCCCAAACTTCGCCTTTGAACGGTAACTTGTCAAATTGGATATATCCACCTTTTACCCAAGTTTCGTTATGGTGACGAGAAGAAAGGTAGCTGGTTAAGTTTAACAAAATACCATCAGCCAATTGTACGTCCATAAAAAGGTTGGCGTTAGCAGTGTTAAAACCAGGAGTCATTTTATAAAGTGGACTTGCTGGGGTGCTTGTATTTGAATGTTTAAGCCCTTGGAAAGACTGGGTAAAGCCTGCGCCAAACTTAACTTTTATTTTATCAAACGGCTTGTCTAACTCTTTTGGAGCTTCAAATACGTTTATTCCGTCTTGATCGTATGGTCTAACATTTGCAATTTCTGTTTGTGCGTTTGCTAGCTGTGCACCAAAACCTATCATCAGGAATACGGCTGTGCTTAGGATGTGTTTAGTTTTCATGATCTTGTGTGTTATGTGGTTAATTATAAGTTTTGATCGATATTATTTTTTAAGTTTTAAAACAATGTTAATGGTTAAATCATCGCCTGTTTTAAGCGCTCCCATCATAAACTGTGGAGCTTTGATGCCGAAATCACTCATCTTAATTGCTTTAGAACCTTTAAACGTTACGCTTTCATCTGCACCAACTACGTAGTTTGATTGTATGGTAACGCTTTTGGTAACCCCTGAAATGGTTAAGTTTCCGGTTACGTTTACTGTCTTTTTTGCCTCTACTACCGTGGCATCAGTCAATTTAAAAAGCATCTTATCATGAGCGTCTGCTTTTAATGCTTTGTAAGCTCTGGTGTCCATTAAGCTTTCTTTACTTTTTAGGTTTTTTACCGGTAAAGTCCAAACTAAGGAAGTGATGTCTTTTAACTGTCCGTTAGCGATAACCATTTTTGCATCACAAGAAAACTTGCTAGCGTCCATAGTCCAATCGTGTAAGTTTGACGTTCCAGCTACGGTAATTTGAGAACTTGTTGTAAGTGTATACTGTGCTTTTACTTGTTGGACGCTTAATCCTGTGATAAAGAAAAGTGCTATTACACTAATACGAGTGAATGCTGTTTTCAATGTTTTAATGTTATTTAACCTTTTCATAACTTTTCTGTTTAGTGTTTTGCTTGCTGTTTGTACTGTCAAAGGTATATCTCCGTAACAAACTAAAGTGTGATAACTACACTGTATAAAAGTGACATTGGATACTATTTTATTTTAGTGTTAATCTTTATAATCGCAAGTTTATGCGCTCGTTAATATTTATGTAGTTATTGTTAAAACTCGAGTTTTTAGTCGTTCAACTTTAAGCATTGTGAGGGAACAATGAGCGTTGGGCTTTTTTCTACTGAGGTGGCTAAGTTGAGAACTGCTCATGGGCTTTACCTTACTTTCCGATTATTAGCTGTAACTTGGCAAAAAATAAGGTTTGCCTTTTCAAAATGTTGATATGTGCTTTTCCTTAAAAAAAGATATATGACATTTTCAGAATTAGAATTAATTGAGCCTATTCAAAAAGCGCTCACCGCACAAGGATATACTAATCCTACGCCAATCCAAGCACAAGCAATTCCATTACTTTTACAGGAAAGAGATTTATTAGGTTGCGCACAAACAGGTACTGGTAAAACAGCTGCCTTTGCTATTCCTATATTACAGTTACTGCACCAGCAAGGTCCTCAACAAAAGGGATCAAGAAAAATAAAAGCATTAATTGTTACACCTACGCGTGAATTGGCTATTCAGATTGGCGAAAGCTTTGCCGATTATGGTAAAAACCTACACCTTACGCAAACCGTAGTTTTTGGTGGTGTTGGTCAAAAAGCACAGACTGATATTTTACAAAGAGGCGTTGATATTTTAATTGCCACGCCAGGGCGTTTATTAGACTTAATCAACCAACGATTCATCAGCTTACGCGATATTAACTTTTTTGTGTTAGATGAAGCTGATAGAATGCTAGACATGGGTTTTATCCATGATGTAAAAAAGCTTATTGCTTTATTGCCAGCTAAAAGACAATCGTTATTTTTCTCGGCAACCATGCCGCCGGCTATTACTAAATTAGCTAATACTATTTTAAATAATCCGGTAAGGGTAGAGGTTACCCCGGTTTCTTCAACCGCAGATACCATTAACCAGTTTTTATATTATGTAGATAAGGGCAATAAGAATGCGCTTTTACTGCATATTTTGGATGATAAAAACATTAAAACTGCTTTGGTTTTTACCCGTACCAAACATGGTGCGGATAAGGTGGTGAAAGTTTTAAATGCAAAAGGGATTAAATCTGCAGCAATCCACGGAAATAAATCGCAAAACGCTAGACAAAACGCATTATCGCAATTTAAAGATCAAACGTTACGTGTTTTAGTGGCTACTGATATTGCTGCCCGCGGAATTGATATTGATGAATTAGCTTATGTAATCAATTATGAGATTCCGAACATTGCAGAAACTTATGTACACCGAATTGGTCGTACCGGTAGAGCAGGAGCAAATGGAACGGCCTTATCTTTTTGCGATGCAGAAGAAAAAGAATATTTAAAGGATATCCATAAATTAATTAATAAACCTATCCCCGTTATCGGAGAACATCCTTTCCCTTACACGGGCGCAAGACCTGAAAAAAGTGATGACGATAGGAGAGGTCCAAGAGGTTTTTCGCAAGGAGGAAACAGATCTGGGGCTAATAAACCAGCTAGTGGAAATTCGAGAAGAGGAGATTCTCAAGAAAAACCAGCAGGCGGTGGCGGTGGAAAGTCGCACACTTACTTCAAAACGAAGGCAAAGTAAATGAAATTTGAAACCGGCCAAGTGTCGGTTTTTTTATGAGGTTGTTTTTGCATAACAACGGGCGCTAGTCTAGATGGATTGGTGCAATAGCGTGGTGTTTTGGTAATAATACCAGCCATAAGCGTGAAATTTTTAATAGATATAACGCAGGGTTCTCGAAAAGAGAGACCCTGCTTGGATTAAAGAAAAAGTTTTTGAGTATTTGGCTTTAGTCGAAACGTAATAAAGATTTTGGCTAAAGCCCGTTTTTTTGATTTTTATAAAATTCGTTCTAGCGGGATTTCTAGCGGAGGACGCTGCGTTGCGCTGGAGAAGTAAAAGATGGTCTCATTTGCCTAGTTTTCGTTGCGATAACAAGAGGTAAAATAGCAACAAATAGGTTACAATGAATAAAATTTCAGGTAGACTTTGCTTTAGCTCAGAAATTTAGACCTATTTGTTTTTTTTATAACGGATTTGAACACTGCCCACGCCTTCATCTTTCATTCCAATTCTTCGGGCTGCTTTTTTACTAAGGTCTATAATTCTGCCGGCAACAAACGGTCCGCGATCATTGATACGTACTTTAACCGATTGTCCGTTTCGCATATTGGTCACTTTTACTTTAGTGCCAAAAGGCAATGTTTTATGTGCAGCGGTGAGTTTGGAGTTCCTAAACTTTTCCCCTGAAGCTGTTTTACGTCCGTTGAATTTGTCAGCATAATACGATGCTTTCCCTTTCTGCGTGATTTTAGGAGTGCAGGAAAAAAGCAAGGTGGTTAAAAAAAGGAGCAAGGCTTTGTACATTTTCAAATTTGTAGAAATTGATATAGAAAAGCAAATTGAGGGGAGGTTAATGGCAATGATCGGGAAGATTTTGAATTAAGATTCACCTATAATTTAAATGAAAAAGCCCGTTTCTCAACCTTTCCGTCCTTCTTGAGCAGGACAAGCTCAAGTTCTTTTTTCCTTGATGAAAAAAGGAACCAATCTTAAGCAAAGCGGATGCATGAAAGCCTTTGAAAAAACAATAAACAATTCGAATAAGTTCAAGGCTTCCGAATCTTTGTTCATTCCACCTCAATAAATCTTTAAGCGCAATCCAAGTCGTGACAACGGTGGTGCTTTTACAAAGTTTGTGCAACACTTTTGCGGATTGCTGATGGTTGTCAGTTTACAAAGGCAGTGCAAAAGATTTATCGGGTTCCAATCCAAACATTCAGAGGCCGGATCTGCGAGGTTGATCTGCTAACAAGTGCCCTCAAAATAAGTTTAATGCACTCCCATTAATAGCCGACAAATTCCGCCTTGGCGGTTGCGGTATTGGTGCAGAAATAAAACCACTGCCTTCCCTAGCAAAAAGCGTAGCGGCGGCTTTATTCAATTTGTTAATTGTTTTTTACTGGCTTTCATGTGTTCGTTTCACTCGGGTTTTTGGTTCCTTTT
>JBBSQW010000041.1:0-35371 GCA_038243635.1 Sphingobacteriales bacterium | reverse complement strand
TAAGTTGATTAACACAAATCTTTGATCAACCAAAGAACGTTTGTAAAGATATGCCTATGCTATCCACAGTTTTTTTAATGATTAGCCTTATGTTTCAAGACACCACATCCATTAACATCATAAACAGTAACGATTTATCTGCTTTTGCCCAGCACAAGAAAATTCCGAAAATCATCAAAGAAAGCGTGTTAATTGCGCTTTCGCACTACCCAGAATTGAAAGAGACAGAAATTGACTTTGTTTTTAAAAAGGATATTAAAAAATCAGTGATGCAGGCGCAACCCAGAGCTTCCACTTTGTTAAGAAACAAAAAAAAGCGGGCTTACCAAATCAATATCAGCTCTATGTTTAAATTAACAAATTCGGCAACGCCTATACATCAACTGCCAACAAATATTATGATTGGGTGGATTGGACATGAGCTGGGACATATTATGGATTATAAATCAAG
Source organism: Sphingobacteriales bacterium (assembly GCA_038243635.1). Classification (GTDB taxonomy): domain Bacteria; phylum Bacteroidota; class Bacteroidia; order Sphingobacteriales; family Sphingobacteriaceae; genus Pseudopedobacter. The sequence goes on along the minus strand of JBBSQW010000041.1, from coordinate 34,920 downwards.
AAGTTTATTTTCTTTAATGAGATTTGGAACTGGTTATTTATTTTCTGAAAGGTATGTACAAAAAGCAGAGCGTATCGCTGATACTTTTGCCGTGAACCACGGATTAGGCTTTTATATTATTGAGACTAAAAGGTTTATTATAGACCAGTCTGACTTACCAAATAAATACAAAGAAAAAATTGCCAGACTGTATCTTTCGCCAGATGATATTGTGGAACAAGTACGGAAAATTGAAGAAGAAAAATCTAAAAACTAACAACTAGCTCTCAAATAATCCTGAAAATCTAGAAATTCTGACTCTTTTAGCACTCTCGGTATTTTCGCCTGTCCGCCTAAGTTCTTTTTTTCTTCACTCCACTTGTAAAAGTTGTTTACTTCAAAAAGCTCAACCTCTACGCCTTTCAACGCTTTGCTTCTGGCAACTTTGTAGTTTTTGTTATTTTCCTGAAGAAACGCATCTAAGTCTTCGGCAATTTCAATGGAATTAGGCAAAACTTTGTTCGTCCCAATTAACCATTTATGGATAAACTCATCTCCACGATGAATAGCCGAAACCACAAATTCTTTAATTTCTAATTGGTATTTTGCTGAAAGATATTTAACAACTTGGTTCATTTGGTGTACCGAAAGTTGCGAACCAACCACGTTTAAATAATGCTTTGTTCTGCCAGAAATTCTAATTTCAGCAAGCTCTTTATTCGTAAACATTACGGTATCGCCAATCATATAACGCCAAGCGCCAGCCACCGTACTAATTAAAAGGACGTAATTTTCGTTCTCATTCACATCCGCCAAGGTTAACACCTTCGCGTCAGGTTTAACGCAACCATTTTCATCAATGTTTGAATCAATAAAAGATACAAATTCAAAAAACATCCCGTTATCGGTATTTAGCGCCATTGCGGAAGTATCTGGTCTCCGTTGCATTGCAATAAAACCTTCAGAAGCTAAATAGGTATCAATGTAAATGATAGGATGTGCCAGCAGTTTTTCAAAACTTTGCAAGTAAGGTTCAAAAGCGACTCCTCCGCTGGTGTAAACTTGCAAGTTTGGCCAAATATCATGAATGTTATTTAAGTGATGATGCTCAATAATAGCTTTCAACATCATTTCCACCCAAGATGGTATTCCAGATAAACTACCAATATCCCATTGAGGTGCTTCTTCAACAATGTGTTTTAGTTTTTGATCCCAATCTTTAATGCCACCAATTTCTTCTCCCGGCTTGTAAAAACTTTTAAACCATACCGGGATATTTGCAGCTGATATTCCACTTATTTCCCCTTCCTCATGGTCGTCTTTCTGAATCAATTGTGTGCAACTCCCCAACATCATAATTTGTTTTTCAAAAAAATCGCCTGGCAAATCAAAGTTCTTAAGACTCAAAACCTGTTTAACACCCGCTTTTTTAATGGATTCCAACATATCATCCGTAATAGGAATATATTTGCTATTGCTGGTGGTGCCACTACTTAGTGCAAAATACTTTTGTCCGCCTGGCCAGGTTACGTTTTGATGCCCATCCAACAAAAACTGCCACCATTCGGCAAACATCTTATCATAATCATGAATAGGCACTGCTTTTTGAAATGCAACGCTTATCGAAGCTTGTTCCAAAACTTCTGAGAACCCATATTTTTTGCCAAAAGCCGTGAGTTTTGCTGTTTCCAACAAATGCTTTAAAACAGCGTCTTGTTCCTGTATCGGGTTGTCTTTTCCTTTGATAAAACCAGTTACATCAATCGCTTTTTTTATGAGTTCTCCTATTACAGACATGTTTTTCTTTTTTTTCGAGAATTAATCAACAAATATACCAAGCACATTTTTAAGCAAAAAAAAGCAGTCTTAAATTTTAAGACCGCTCTTTCTCTAATGAGTATTTTTTTTTAGTTGTTCGGCTTAACTTTCATATCGCCATCTTCCACTTTAATTTTAGTATCGTCTGTTTTAATTTTACCGTCTTCACCGTCAACCTTCATTTTACCATCAGGCGTTTTCATTTTCATTTCATCACCGTCAACCTTTAATTTAGATGAATCTGTCTTGATTTTGATTTTATCGCCATCAATCTTAATTTTCATATCATCTAATTTATATTTGCCCTTACCTTCTTTAATCAGCAGGTTATTTACCACCATACCGCTTTGATACATCGTATCCAAAGTAACTGGATCATAATAAAACTGTACGGGAATCTGCGTTTTACTGTCAATCGCAATTCCAGTAGCCGGGTCTTTAACAATGTTTACTTTTTCCCCAGAGGTTAGGTTCACGTACTCGCCCTCCTTTACTACCGGATCTGCTACAGTTGTTGTACCTTCTTCTGAGTTGTAAGTTGAGCTATCCGCTGTGTCGCTCTGCTTATTGTCGTTATTACAAGCAGTCGCTAACATTGTTGCCACTGCTATTCCTAAAAATACCTTCTTCATTAGGGCTTAATTATCTATCCTTAACTTTTTTCTCGTTACCGTCGATTTTAATTTTCTTGTCGTCGGTCTTAATTTTCATCTCGTCGCCATCAACCTTCACTTTTACATCATCACCGCTTTCTAAAAGCTTTTCAACATCGGTTTTAAACTTACTTTCGTCCAATTTGTAAACACCATCTCCGGTTTTTATGACTTTGTTGTTTACTACCACTCCAGTTTCGCCATAAATGGTATCCTGTGTTTCGGTGTTAACGTAAAATTCTACTGGTTTGCCGCTCACACTGTCAATAGCTGCTCCTGATTCTGACTTAATGATATAAACCTTCTCGCCAGTTTGTAAATTTTTGTACTTCGAATCATTATTGCTACATGCGGTAAAAACCAATGCCGAACATGCTGTTATTGCTAATGTTGTTAGAATGTTTGAACTTTTCATTTTATTATAAGATTTGTTTCATAGCTACATACAATAAGAAGACCATTTTTCAAATATTTCAGTATTATCAGATTTAACGTAGCCTGTGGATATTTATGACCATTTCTTTGTCTATCAAAATGGTCATTTATCAGGCTTACAAACCTTTACAAATAGACCACGATTGTTAGATTTTTTTTTTGGGCGTTTAAACAGGCTTTGCATTCATACGCACACAGGCATTAGGCTTTTGGCCGGTATCCATTTCAATCCTTAACGCAATTCATCGATAACCTTAAAATCATCTTCCAGATTTATTTTTTTTTACCAACAAAAGGCCGACTAATTAGCTCATAACCAAGTGCTCTAAAAAATAATTCAGAAATGTGAACGATATGACGGTTTATATTTCTCAAACCCTGATAAAGTACTAATTTTGTGAGCTTCATTAACACTCAATAATGAGCGAACAAATCAAACACGAATGCGGGATAGCATTCATCAGACTGTTAAAACCCTTAGAATATTATCAGGAAAAGTATGGAACGTCGCTTTATGGCTTAAATAAGCTGTATTTGCTGATGGAAAAACAGCACAATCGTGGGCAAGACGGTGCTGGAATTGCAACCATTAAACTTGATATAAAACCCGGAAACCGCTACATCAGCCGTTACCGTTCCATGGAAAAAAATGCTGTTCAGGATATTTTTTCTTACGTAATGAAAAAGTTTGCGGCCGTTGAGGAGCAAGATCCAGCTTTGTTAAACGATGCGCAATGGTTAAAAGAAAACGTAAGTTTTACAGGGGAAGTTTTGTTAGGGCATTTGCGCTACGGAACTCACGGAAAAAACAGCGTGGAAGCATGTCATCCTTTTTTACGCCAAAACAACTGGAAAAGCAGAAACCTAGTAATTGCCGGTAACTTTAACATGACCAACGTTGACGAGCTTTTACAACAGCTTTACGATTTAGGTCAGCACCCAAAAGAAAGAGCAGATACGGTTACGGTTTTAGAAAAAATTGGTCACTTTTTAGACGACGAAAACCAGTTTTTGTTTGATAAGTTTAAACGCGAAGGTTACGATAATAACGAGATCTCTCAGTTAATTGGCAACCACATGGATGTTAACCACATTCTAAAAAAATCTGCTAAAACTTGGGACGGTGGTTATACCATCGCTGGTATTTTTGGTCATGGCGATGCATTTGTACTGCGTGACCCAGCTGGAATTAGACCTGCTTTTTATTACCAAGATGATGAGATTTTTGTAGCAGCATCTGAGCGTCCGGCTTTACAAACGGCTTTTAACATTAAAATTGGTCAGGTAAAAGAAATTAAACCTGGACATGCCATGATTATTAAAAAAGATGGTACTGTTACAGAGGAGATTTTTAGAGAACCCGTTGAGAAAAAAGCCTGTTCTTTTGAACGCATCTATTTCTCTAGAGGTAGCGATGCCGACATTTATAAGGAACGCAAGCAATTAGGAAATTTATTGACGGATAGGATTTTAGATTCAGTTAACCACGATATTGAAAACACCGTTTTTTCTTACATCCCAAATACAGCAGAAGTTGCATTTTATGGCCTGGTAGAAGGGTTGCATAAATATACCGTAAAAACGCAGCGTGATGCTTTAATTAACAGTCGTGATAACTTAACCGATGCAGAGCTAGATCGTATTTTACGAGTAACGCCAAGAGTAGAAAAGTTAGCGATTAAAGATGTGAAGATGCGTACGTTCATCACTCAAGATGCTGAACGCAGCGAAATGGTGGCTCACGTTTACGACACTACTTATGGTTTAGTACGCAGAGATATAGATACAATTGTTGTTTTAGACGACTCTATTGTACGCGGTACTACCTTAAAACAAAGCATTCTACGTATTCTCGACCGTTTAGGTCCTGTAAAAATCATTGTTGTTTCTTCTGCTCCGCAGATTCGCTATCCGGATTGTTACGGAATAGACATGAGCCGTATGGGCGAGTTTGTAGCTTTTGAAGCCGCCATTACGCTTCTGAAAGAGCGTGGTATGGAGAACATCATTACGGAAGTTTATGAGAAATGTAGAGCGCAAGCTGATGCACCAAAAGAAGAAGTAATTAATCACGTAAAGGCTATTTACGCTTCTTTCACTGCCGAAGAAATTTCTGCAAGAATTGCGAAAATCATCACTCCACAAGGAATTGGCGCAGCGATAGAGGTTATTTATCAATCTATTGAAGGTTTGCATACGGCTTGTCCCGATCATTTGGGCGACTGGTATTTCACTGGTAATTACCCAACTCCGGGTGGAAACAAAGTGGTAAACAAAGCTTACATGAACTGGATGGAAGGAAAGACCGCCAGAGCTTACATGTAGTATTTGTTAGGCTGAAAGCGGAAGGCTGAAAGCTTGGACTGAATTTCTATAATTGAAAGGAAAAAAATTAATAGTCGACATGGTGAATTTTTTCATGGGTTTTGTTGCCATAGTTTTCGGTTTGTTTCTTACAAGACATCAAATAAAAGTTTTAAAAAAAAAGATCAAAGCAAGTACGGCTTTGATCTTAAATTACTCTTATTGGGTATATTAATTATTTTTTTAGGGTTATTTTTTATTTTTAATCTTAAATAACCTCAATCATTTTGGCCCTTAAACGTTTAAACGACTATCTAAGGATTGAAGGAACGAAAAAGATTCCTTAAAACCTTTACCAACGAAATCTACTTATAAGGATAATAAATAAAGTTCGCTCCTTCTGGCACAATTGTAAAAACGCACATAAAATCATCGGCAGGTTTAAAGCTTTGAATAAACATTTCCTTTTTAGAATGCTGTATAATTCCTTTTTCCACAAACTCTTCTAAAGTAGAAGCTTGAATGCTCCAGCTGGTTCCAAGTTCATTTCTATCTAAAATCATTTCACCTAAAGCCACTTCGTGTTGGTGTACTACAAAAATTGGATAGACAGAAAGTTCTTCCACCATAATTTCTACACCCACTTCACGCAAAGTATCTTTATAAAACTCTAAATCTCTTTTTAAACTAATGAGCGGACTTTCTTCTGGCGCATGCTGTTCATTGCCCTCACACAACTGTCCGGAGAGTTTAGCGAAGCGTCTCTTCGGATTGCAGAATAGATAGGAGTTTCCAAACTCCCTAAAAATTTAAGTTAGTTAGCTAAAAAAAGTGCACCATTAAATATTAGATGATCCGTATATTTCCCTAGAGTCTGGAGACTCTTTTTCATTTGCTAATCCGGAGAGACGCTTCGCTAAACTCTCCGGACAGAATCATGACGTGAATTTATTTATAAGGGTAATAAACAAAATTCGCTCCTTCTGGCACAATTGTAAAAACGCACATAAAATCATCCGCAGGTTTAAAGCTTTGGATAAACATTTCCTTTTTAGAATGCTGTATAATTCCTTTTTCCACAAACTCTTCTAAAGTAGAAGCTTGAATGCTCCAGCTGGTTCCAAGTTCATTTCTATCTAAAATCATTTCACCTAAAGCCACTTCGTGTTGGTGTGCTACAAAAATAGGATAGGCGGAAAGTCCTTCCACCATAATTTCCACAGCCACTTCTCGCAACGTATCATTATAAAACTCCAAATCTCTTTTTAAACTAATCAGCGGACTTTCTTCTGGAGCTTGCTGTCCATTTCCTTCGCCTAATAACTCTTCTGGACTCATTATTTTCTTAGTTTTAAAAGAACAACATTCTCGACGTGTTGCGTATGCGGAAACATATCAACAGGTTTTATGCGCACTAGATCATATTTTTCTTTCAGACGCACTAAATCACGGGCTTGCGTGGCTGCATTGCAACTTACGTAAACAATCTTATCCGCTTCCATCTCCATCAAGCGCTCTACCACATCCGGATGCATTCCTGCCCGTGGTGGGTCAGTAATTACCACGTCTGGCTTTCCGTTCTGGTTTATGAAATCATTATTTAAAATATCTTTCATATCGCCAGCGTAAAAAACGGTGTTGTTAATTCCGTTGACTTCCGAATTTATTTTTGCATCCACAATCGCATCTGGAACGTACTCTACTCCTATCACTTTCTTTGCGTATTTCGCTACAAAGTTTGCGATGGTTCCCGTTCCGGTATATAAATCATAAACCAGTTCATCCCCTTTTAAATCGGCAAAATCTCTGGTTATTTTGTAAAGCTCATAAGCTTGTAAAGAGTTGGTTTGGTAAAACGATTTTGGACCAATACGGAAACGTAAACCTTCCATTTCTTCTTCAATAAACGCTCTTCCGCTATAACACAATACTTCTTGATCAGAAAAAGTATCATTTTTCTTTTGGTTGATGATATACAGCAAAGAGGTAATTTGTGGAAATCTACCTTTCACAAATTCCATCATCAATTCCACTTGACCTTCTTCTGGGTAAGCAAAAATCACAATCACCATTAACTGGCCAGTAGAAGATGTACGGATAACCAGATTCCGCAGAGCACCTTCATGTCCCCTTAAGTCATAAAAAGAAATGTCGTTTGCTATCGCAAATTCGGCAATGGTGTTTCTTAATTCGTTTGATGGATCTGCTTGTAAATAGCAATGGTCTATCTTCAAAATTTTATCAAAGCGTAACGGAACGTGAAAGCCTAAAGCATTTCTGTCTCTTTCATCCTCAATAATATCATCCATGGCTGTTAACCAGCGCTTGTTGGAGAAAGTATATTCTAATTTATTTCGGTAATATTTATCTTGTGCAGACGGTAAAATTGGTTCTGCATGTGCAACATCCAAACCACCTAAACGCTGTAAAGCATCTAAAACAGATTTTTGTTTGTACTTAAGCTGAGCCTGATAATCCATGTGTTGCCATTTGCAACCACCGCAAACGCCAAAATGTTGGCAAAATGGATCTACTCTTTCTGGAGATGCAGTGATAAGATTAGCGATTTTTGCTTCGGCAAACTTCTTTTTCTTTTTATAGATTGTTGCGTCAACAACATCACCCGGGATTGCTTTTTCAATAAACACCACTAAATCTTCCGCTCGGGCAACTCCTTTTCCCTCTTCTGCTATATCATGTACGGTTAAGCCGTATAAAGTTTGTGGCTCTCTTTCTCTTCTCAAAACTGTATTTTATTTAAAGACGCAAATTTAACAAAAAGGTTGGAAGGTTGAGGAGGAGTTGTTTATAAGTTTTTGGTTATAAGTTTTAAGTGATAGGTCTTACTTGGTTTGTTGCGTGGGAAGGTTATAAATAGTTTTAACGTAAGACATGAGCAACGTTGATCTTCAGAAAACTTAACGGCAATAATTTTACGTCAGCTGAAGAATTCGAGCTGCTTAGACAAAAATTAAAATTATCTTATTTGAACAAACTGATTAGAAACGCCCAAAAACCATTGGTGCGTGTATCAATTAACTCAAACTGTTCATCAATCATTAAAGAAAATTCTTGGAGTTCCCTACGCATAATAACTATTTTGTTTTGCAATATAAGGAATTTTTGAACCGAAAACCAAAACGGTATTTATTTTTATTTAACCACAGAGGGGAATGAGATTTTCACAGAGTTTGCAGAGAATTTGTAGTTGTTCTAATGAGTCGGTCTACAATTTAAGTGTTTTATTTTACCACCCATTACGCGGAGATCACAACGTTATTAAAGGTTTTGGAGTTGAAAATCTATGAAATATTGAAAAATTAAACAGGAAAGCAAAGTCTAGCTAACCAACTAACAACCTAGCCACCTAACTAACTACTTACCCAAACAAATCACTACTCAAATACCGGTCACCTCTATCGCAAGCTATAAAAACAATCACTCCTTCCTTTAATTCTTTAGCGAGTTCAAGCGCAGCAAAACAAGCTCCTCCACTACTCATTCCGGCAAATATGCCTTCTACTTTAGCCAAATCCCGAGCAACCCTCGTCGCGTTTTCTTGCGAAACATCCATCACCCGGTCAACTCGCGAAGCATCAAAAATCTTTGGTAAATAAGCTTCTGGCCATCGTCTAATCCCTGGGATGGATGCACCTTCTGTAGGCTGGCAACCCACTATCTGCACAGCTGAATCTTGTTCTTTCAGATACATGGAAGTTCCCATAATGGTTCCTGTCGTACCCATTGAACTTACAAAATGGGTGATTTGATGATCGGTGTCGTTCCAAATTTCTGGCCCAGTAGTTTTATAGTGTGCTAAATAATTATCAGCATTAGCAAACTGATTCAATAAAAAGTATTCGCCAGATGCACCTTTTTCTTCCGCATAATCTCTACACTCTTCAATCCCATCTAGCAAAGTTACTTTTGCGCCAAATGCTTCCATGGTTTGCATACGCTCTCTGGTAGAGTTTTTGGGCATAATCAACTCAATCTCTAAATCATAAAATCGAGCAATCATTGCTAAAGCTATGCCGGTATTTCCGCTTGTTGCTTCAATTAGTTTAATTCCAGATTTGATATCTCCACGCTCAATACCGCTTTGAATCATGTTTAAAGCAGCTCTGTCTTTTACGCTTCCACCTGGATTATTACCTTCTAGCTTTGCATAAATCTTAACATTTGGATTGGCATTCAACTTTTGAATTTCAACAAGTGGCGTATTGCCCACTAAATCTATAATTGTACTCATTAACTTTTAAAATTAGAGTTTTCAATAACTTTGATTGCCGGCGTGTGGTAAACCGTAGAATTTGCGGGAACGCTCTTGGTTAACCAAACGTTGCCGCCGATAACGCTGTTTGTACCGATCACAGTCTCGCCTCCTAAAATGGTTGCCCCACTATAAATAACCACATTATCTTCCACCGTTGGGTGACGTTTTACGCCAGCTAGGATTTTACTTACACTTAATGCGCCTAAAGTTACGCCTTGATAAAGCTTCACATTGTTTCCAATAATTGCGGTTTCACCAATCACAATGCCTGTTCCATGGTCAATACACAAAAAATCGCCAATTTGCGCTCCCGGATGAATGTCGATTCCGGTTTTTGAATGCGCATATTCGGTTAAAATCCTTGGAATTAACGGTGTTTTGAGTTTTAAAAGCTTATTTGCAATTCTATAGAAAGCAATAGCCCAAAAACCGGGATAAGTGCGAATTACCTCAAATTCATTATTTGCGGCAGGGTCGCCACTGTTTAAAGCTGCAATGTCGTTTTTTAAAGTTGCATAAATATCCTTTAAACTATCTATAAATTCGTCTGCAATTACATCGTTATGGCAATCCTGACAGGCTTGTGTGGCGTCTAAAAGGTTGTTAAGCTCAAATTTTAAAAGTTCGAATTCTTTGCTAATCTCTTCTTCAGAATTATATATTTTATCAGAAAGTTCGGGGAAAAGCAAACCGATAATAGCCAATGCCCATTTAGCAATCTCTTCGTTCGCGGGAATTGTTTGAGCACTTTGTTGCCTTTTGTATAAGGCTTGTATGAAATCTTTATCCATTAGAACCCAAAGATAATTTAAAGTATTTTACGATGGTAGGGTTTTATATGTGTTTTTTGTAAAAAATAAAGGCGATTGAAATTTCAATCGCCTTTATTGCTAAGCTTAAGACTAAATTATTTCATTGCATCTTGAATTTTCTTGATTGCTTCAAGATGACCTTGCAATACTGGTAAAGTTTTAGAAGCAAAAGCTTTCACTGATGCATCTTTATCGTTATCTGCAGCGTCTTGAAACGCATCGATATCATCTTTATGATCACTTACCATCATATCAACGTAGGCTTTATCAAAATCAGTTCCTGATTTCGCCTTCAAATCGTCAATCATTTTTTGTTGCTTTGGAAGCGGCGCATCTGGTAATGAAACGTTATTTTTCATCGCCAACTGCTTTAATTCGTCGTTCGCTGTAGAGTGATCTTTTACCATCATGGCTCCAAAATCTTTTACGCTCACATTTTGCGAATTCTGTTGTGCTAACTTCCCTAATTCTACTTCCATCATTCCACCGCTTGCGGCTTCCGTCAAAAAATCTGCACCATCTTCTGTGGTTTGCACCATTGGTTGCTCATTTAACGAGTCTAAACTGTCTTTAGCGTCGTTACCAGCTTGTTGGTTAGTACAAGATTGGAATGATAATGCTCCTAATCCAACTGCTGCCATTAAAATTAACTTTTTCATGTTTTTATAGTTTTTGATGTTTAAAAAAAAGTTAAACTCCAAAAACCAGACCAATAAGCATTTAGCTAAGAAATTCTTAAATTAAAATAGATTAAGGCTGTAAAAAAATTGCAGTTAGCTAAAGAACCATTTCATTAAAAATTTTTTCTAACTTATGTTCAAGATTGATACAAAAGCCAGGGTGTACCTTAGAACATTGAATTACTGTACTTCTGGTTGCACTAAGCCAACGGAATCTTGATGGTGTGTCTAAATCAGAAATTATTGACTGCTTGTTTTCTCCATGACAAATCGCTGTGAAAGCTTCCAAATTTTTTTCTAAACCCTCAATATCTATAGCGCTATCTAAAGCCGAAATTTTCCGCTTGTCTACTACGAACTTTGCTTTCAAAAATCTTTGATTTTTACAAAATAGAATCACGCCAACGTTAATAAACTCTTCGCGTTCCACCCTTGGCACAACTCTTATAATTGCGTACTCAAATAAGTGCTGTTCTTGCATCTTCAATGGCTTTTATAAAGTTATTAGCGTTGTTAATCCGAGTCGTTAAAAATTCTAAATAAGCATCTCTAAATTCTTGTGGAGTTTCAAAAAAGTTATCGTTTAACCATTCATCTGGAATTAAATTCACCACACTTTTCAAAAAATCTTCCGTTAACAATTTCCTAGCATCGGCATTTACAGATTCCACGTTGTTTGCTTGTTTCAACAATACGTGGTCTTTAATTAACAAAAACGGAGATTTTGCTTGCTTTTTCCAATTGGTCCATGAATGATGGAAATATAAGGATGCGCCATGGTCAATTAACCAAAGTTCTTGATGCCACATCAGCATGTTGGTGTTTTTTGCGGTTCGGTCCATGTTCATCAACAGTGCATCTAACCAAACAATTTTGGAAGCCAAATCTTCATCTATTGTATTTACCGCTGGGTCAAAAGTGATGGCGCCAGATAAATAATGCAAAGCCAAGTTTAAACCGGTACTAAACTTTAACAAATCCTGAATCTCCTCATCGGCCTCTGTTCTTCCAAACGCCTCATCCAATTCGGCAAATACTAATTCAGGCATTCGCAGTCCCAGCTTCCGAGCAATTTCGCCACCAATTAATTCAGAAATCAGGGCGTTTGTCCCTTGCCCCGCTCCTCTAAATTTTAAAACGTAGAGAAAATCGTCGTCGGCTTCGGCAATTGCAGGCATAGATCCTCCTTCTCTTAAAGGAGTAATGTAGCGCATTACTTTTACAGTCCGTAAATTTGGTTTTTGTACCATTCTTCAAATCTATTTTAAAAATTTCGGATTGAGAAGTATTGAATTTTTTGTAATGATGATCTGAATGATAAACTATTTTTGAGATGGTTGATTTGGGCGTTTAAACACGCTATCCGTTCATACTACACAAGGCCTTAGCCACAAAAGCCGGTATCCACTATTATCGTTAACGCTCATCGTTATTAAAAAATTAATCTTCAATTTTTACAATCTAAACCTAAACGCTATCGTATGTTTATCAGTTTTTAAGATATTTGTTGTTTCCACGATCCTTAACTCCATGAAATTTAATATTTATATTCTATGTTCATTATTCATATTACTTTCGGTAGATAGCAATGCGCAATTATTAGAAAATAAAGAGGCATACAGCCGAGCTGATACTTTACGCGGAAGTCTAACTTCACCCTTCCGGACTTGTTATGATATCAATTACTACCATCTCGATGTAAAAATAAATCCCCAAGAAAAATCCATCAGCGGAAGCAATCTTTTCAAATTTACTGCGACTACCAATTTTAAAACACTTCAGTTTGATTTATTTGCCAACTTGGCTATTGAAAAAGTTTTATATCATGGTAAATCATTGGCATTTAAAAGAGAATATAATGCTGTTTTTTTAAGCTTAGAAGAAGAAATAGCAAAAGGAAAACAGGATAGTTTTACGGTTTATTACTCGGGAAAACCCACCATCGCAAAAAAAGCACCTTGGGATGGGGGTTTCGTTTTTGCTAAAACAGACGAAGGAGAGGATTGGATTGCCACCGCTTGCCAAGGTGTAGGCGCTAGTATTTGGTGGCCAAACAAAGATCAACAGGCAGACAAGGTTGATAGTATGCTCATCAGCGTAAGCGTACCTAACCAAATAATGGATGTTTCTAACGGACGTTTGGTAGGTAAAACCGATTTAAAAAATGGCTATACTCGTTACGATTGGAAAGTTACAAACCCCATAAACAATTACAGCATCGCCATAAATGCCACCAATTACGCTCATTTTACAGATAGCTATAAAGGTTTAAAAGGGAATTTAAGTTTAGATTATTACGTACTGCCAAAAAATATAAGCAAGGCAAAAAAGCAATTTACCGATGTTAAACGGATGTTAGCAGCTTTCGAATATATGTTTGGCGCCTACCCTTTTTACAATGATGGCTACAAACTAATAGAGACACCGCATTTGGGTATGGAACACCAAAGTGCTATTGCTTACGGTAACCAATACAAAAAAGGTTATTTAGGCACCGATTTATCTGGTACTGGTTGGGGTTTAAAATGGGATTTTATCATTGTGCATGAATCTGGGCATGAATGGTTTGGAAATAACATTACCGCTAAAGATATTGCAGATATGTGGGTGCATGAAAGCTTTACCAATTATGCCGAAAGCTTATTTGCCGAATATTGGTATGGCAAAAAATCTGGTGCTGAGTACGTAATTGGCTCGCGGAAAAACATTTTAAACGACCAACCCATTATTGGTGATTATGGCGTAAACAAAGAGGGCTCTGGCGATATGTATTATAAAGGAGCAAATATGTTGCATACCATCCGTCAAATTATTGATGATGATCAAAAGTGGCGTTCTATTTTAACCGGCCTGAATCAAAAATTTGGCAAGGCAACCTGTACAGGAGACGAGGTTATTAAATATTTTAATGAGCAAAGCGGCTTAAATTTAAGTCCAATATTTAATCAATACCTTAAGTTCAAAAACATACCTGTTTTGGAATTACGCCAAAACGGAGACACTGTAGAATGCAGGTGGCTATCAAACGTGGCTGAATTTAATATGCCTTTACGTTTAAATAACAAACAACAAACTTGGATAAAGCCCGTTACAACGTGGTCGATTATTCCAAATGTTAACGATGTTAGAACCATAGAAATAAAAAAAGACTTTTACATCGAAACAAAATTTTTAAACAACTAACGCAAAACTTTATAATTTAAGCGTCTTATATAAAAACACAATAACAGATGAACAAATTAATTCCCACCTTTTCTATTTTCTTTCTTTTAACAATTTTAAGTTTTGATAGTGCTAACGCACAAGAAGACAGAAGCGTTAAAAACTTCCATTCCATTGCAAACGCAGGGGCCGTTGAGGTTTTTGTTAAGGTGGGCAGTAAAGAGAGTTTAACCATTGAAGGTTCGGACGAGGATGTGGAAAGAATAGAGACCATTGTACAGAACGGAATTTTAAAAATACGTACTAAACGAGATTTCAATAATTGGAACGTAGCTGTAAATACTGTAAAAATCTACATCACGGCAATTAAGTTAGATGTTTTGTTACAGTCAGGCTCAGGAAGTATTGACCTTAAAGGGAAAATGACTTCGGCCAGCGCTGATATTCAGTTAAGTGGCTCCGGTAAAATTATTGCTGTGATGGACGCACAAAGCGCAAAAATAACATTAAGTGGCTCAGGAAACATTACACTTGCTGGAAAAGTTGGCGATTTAAATGTTACCATGGCTGGCTCTGGCGATGTAAATGCTGATAAATTGAGAGCAGAAAACAGTAAGGTTAAAATTGCTGGCAACGGAACTGCTTATGTCAATGTATCCACTAATCTTGATGCAAAGATTGTTGGTCCTGGAACTGTAAAGTATTTAGGAAATCCAACAATCACCACACAAAAATTAGGTGAAGGCTCTGTGAGTAAAATCTAGGACCAATCCAATCTTTCTAAACAATACCTAAGCGTGAGCGGTATACTTAAAAAAACCGCTCATTTTTTTAAAGTTTCGGAAATTCAAGACGAAAAGTAGTTCCACCTTCTACATTACTTTCGAACCAAATTTTACCGTTATGCTTCTCCATTATCTTTTTAGAAATAGACAAGCCTACTCCAAAAGGTTGTTCGCCATTTGTACCTGTCCTTTTAGCATCGGTAAACATATCAAAAACCGCTTCCTTATCTTTATCAGCGATTCCTATTCCTTTATTAGATACGTAAATAATAATGCTGGTACTATTTTCCTTTATTCCTGCTTTTATCTTAACACCTATCAAACTAAATTTTATAGCGTTTACCAATAAGTTATTAAGTACTCGCCAAACTTTTTCGTAATTAACCGTTGCAAAAATGGGTTGATCAATTTCTTGATTCTCAAAAATTATTTGCTGTTGCTTTTCTTTCGCTTTAAAATGCAATAACTCAACGGAATCATAAAGTAAAGCTTTCAAGTCCAACTTACGAACTTCAATTGGTCTATCCTCGTTAACTAAAGCAGTTTTAAGCAGCTCATTAATCATTTCAATAGAATGTAGCCCGGTACTCTCAATGAGCTTGAGCATCTTCGTACTTTCTTCATCAAAATCCACATCATCCAAAAGTGCAGGCGCTAAACCAGCCATCCCCGACGGTGGATTGCGAAGATCATGCGCCATAACTCGCATTATCCGGATGTAATTTTTGTTCGCTCGCTCCAATTCATCAACCGTTGAAGAGATCACTTCGTTATTTTGAACCGAATCCTGATGTAATTTTTTTACTTTTCTTAAGCTGAGATAAACCAATGTGATGATGATTAGAACCAATGCTAAAAACACAATTAATCCTGCTACATAAATTCTTCTTAGTTGATCGCTGTGACGCAGCTGAATCAGTTCTTGCTGTTCAGCAATTAACTCCATTTCCTTAGCCACATCTAAACTTGAAACTTGTTGATTAGCTTAGTTTAAAGGGTCTGACATGTTAGAGTAAGCTTTTTGATAATAAAAAGCGCTATCAGCCTGATTATTCTTTTGAAAATAATCTGCATATTTTTGATACCATAATAAAGTATAAACACTTGGTTCCTTGTGTACTATATCTAACAATGTTCTGCTTTTATTAAAAGCGATAAGTACTTTTTCTCGCTGACCACTGAGTGTGTAAATCTCCGCTAACTTTATATAAGGAGGGATAACAATGTTATCCTCATGATTTTTGTAGAGGCCTAAACTCTTTTCTACGTATAATTTGGCAAGCTTAAGATTACCCACCTTTAAACTCAGCCCTCCTAGATTATCGTATAAAACTCCTTTCAACAAATCAGCGTAATCACTATTTACCTCGCCAGACTTTTCAGCCTTACGTATTTGTTATTCAAACTGCTTATAATATTTAGCAGCACTATCTAACTGGTTGTTTTTAAAATAACAAAACCCCGCATTATTTAACGACATCTCAGGCCTAAAATATCTTTGACTTACAAGATTGCGTTCATAACAGGATTTGGTTAGATAATAAGACTTAAGGTTATATTTCGCTGCGTTTTCATAATCTTTTTGCTCAAAATAAAGCTGAGCAAACCGACTAAGAATGTACCCGTTTTTAAAGTCACTTTCTTTAATTAATGATTTTGCTTCAACGTAAAAATTTAGGTCACTTAAATAATTTTTACTTTCATAACCAACATCTCCGTTGAGCACCAAGGTCTTAAAGTATAAATCTTTATGTTTTGAAATAAAATCTTCATTATCAAAAAGCTTCAATGCTTTTTCTGCAGATGATATCTGTGTTTTCCGTTCCAAAGTTTTAGAAGCTGCATATAAGAGGTAATAATTTATAATCTGGGGTTTGGTGATGTATTGCTCAATATCTATACTGTGGAGTATAGTTGTGGCTTGCGCATTCTCACTGGCTAACAATAAACTATCTGCGGTTTGTAATTTTTCTTTAAGTTTTTTTTGATTATCCGATGTTATGTTTTCACAGGAAACAAGGCTAAACAAATCAATAATCAAGCATCTAATTATTCTGTTAACGGAAGTAAACATGTTTTTCATACAATTACGCAGACAGATTTTTAGTACTATAACGAAATAGGATAGATGTTAAGAACTAAAGTTGCGAATTTAAGATAAGTAATTGAACCTTAGGGCTAAAAAATTAACTTTCATTATAAATTTAGCGACATCAACTAAATGTTATTATTCAATGAAAAACAAAAAGAACCTCCATATTATATTCTATCATGAAAAACGTGGACTGTTCTGTATTAGAATTATCCATCAACTTTATTAGCATAAGTTCACTTATACTGCCTAAAATATTAAGTGTAGATTTTGTTTAAAAAAAACTAAATTCGAAAATGGGTTTACTAACTGTTGTATTATTAAACATTTTGACATTTACTGCTCCGGCAGATAGCATATCTAAAACTGGAAAAGCAACCTATTATGCTAAAAAATTTGAGGGCAGAAAAACTACAAGTGGTGCTGTTTACCGAGCCAGTAAATTTACCGCAGCACACAAAACATTACCTTTTGGTACCGAAGTTATAGTCACTAATTTGAGAAACGACAAAACTGTAACAGTTGTAATTAACGACCGTGGACCGTTTGGCAAAGGCTTAATCATTGATTTATCTGTTATCGCTGCAAAAGAAATTGGACTTTACGGTAAAGGAATTGTTCCTTGTAAAATCACCTACGAAGTTCCCTAAAACCATCTGAATCTTCGTTTAAAAGATTTAATGTTGATAAGAATGAGCCTGTTTAAAACTTGTTAAGCAGGCTTAGTATTTTAAGCTTAGTTTTACATCAGTTCTTTAACAATACTTATTTAGGTTTTTGGTGTTCACATACCAAGATTAAAAGGGAACCGTGTTAAAATCACGGGCTGACGATGCAACTGTAATTCTGTTTTGCTGTATTTGGAAACAGCATCAAAACTTTACAAAACAAAAAGTCACTGAATGCATAAGCAATTGGGAAGACGTTTTGTAAATAGAAAAGCCAGGAGACCTGCCAAATAAGTTTTTTCAAGACTTTCACGTAAAAGGTTTTGATAAAAGCTAATGAAAATACTGCTGGAAAAGTAGTATTCCTTCTCCTTTTGTCAATTCCTGTTTGTTAAATTTTAAAACTTAATCATGCAACAGGAAGAAGTATTACTCAAAGAAAACAAAGATCGCTTTGTTATTTTACCCATTAACTATCCCGCAATTTGGGAAATGTACAAGCGCCACGAAGCTAGTTTTTGGACAGCAGAAGAAATTGATTTATCTGCCGATCAAAAAGACTGGGATAATTTAACCGACGGCGAAAGGCACTTTATTGGGCATGTATTGGCATTTTTTGCTGCGAGTGATGGAATAGTAAATGAAAATTTGGCCATCAACTTTATGAGAGAAGTGCAGGTTCCAGAAGCTCGATGCTTTTATGGTTTCCAAATTATGATGGAAAATATCCATTCAGAAACCTATGCCTTACTTATCGACACCTACATCAAAAATCCTAAAGAGAAAAATCATTTATTACACGCTATTGATACTGTTCCCTGCGTAACTAAAAAAGCTAATTGGGCATTAAAATGGATTGAGAACGGAACTTTTGCACAGCGCTTAGTTGCTTTTGCAGCCGTAGAAGGCATCTTTTTTAGCGGAAGTTTCTGCTCCATTTTCTGGTTAAAGAAAAGAGGCTTAATGCCTGGCTTAACTTTTAGTAACGAGTTAATCTCAAGAGATGAAGGCTTACACTGTGAGTTTGCCTGCTTACTGTACGGAATGCTCGAGAACAAAATGAGCAAAGAAGAAGTTTACAGCATCATTAAAGAAGCGGTAGAAATAGAAAAAGAATTTGTAACCGATGCCCTACCCGTTAATTTAATTGGAATGAATGCGGTCTTAATGCAACAATATATTGAGTTTGTGGCCGATAGATGGGTTACTGAATTAGGCTATCCAACGATATACAATGCAACCAATCCTTTTGATTTTATGGAGATGATTTCATTACAAGGAAAAACCAATTTCTTTGAAAAGAGAGTGGGCGATTACCAAAAAAGCGGCGTTTTAGGCGATGCCGGAAGTCAGTCTTTTTCTTTAGAGGAGGATTTTTAATGTGGGTGATTAGTTTATTAGGTGGTTAGTTTGTTAGGAAAATTAACAGCTTATTGAGTTAACAAGTCTCTACCAAATTACCTGCGCTAATTGACGAGAACTTTCCGTTACACAAGCCCTAACCACCTAACCACTAACAACCTGACCACTAAATAACCAACTAACAACCTGACTACCCAACAACCTGATAAAAAAATGTTCGTAATAAAAAGAGACGGTAGAAAAGAAACCGTAAAATTTGATAAAATAACTTCCCGGATAGAGAAATTAAGCTATAGTCTAAATCAGGATTTCATTGATGCATCAGAAGTAGCTAAAAAAGTAATTGACGGCTTGTATGATGGCGTAACTACATCTGAATTAGACAGTTTAGCTGCCGAAACTGCTGCGTCATTAACTACGCGTCACCCGGATTATGCTTTATTAGCTTCGCGAATTGCTGTTTCCAACTTACACAAAAACACAGTAAAATCATTCTCAGAAACCATGAGAATGTTGCATAGCTATATTGATAAAAAAACAGGTAAAAATGCTTCTTTAATCGCTAATGATGTCATGCAAATTATCTCAGATAATGCTGAGTTGTTAGATAGCACCATTATTTACGACAGAGATTTTGCCTTTGACTACTTTGGATTTAAAACTTTAGAGCGTTCCTATCTTTTAAAAATTGATGGTAAAATAGCTGAGCGTCCGCAACATCTTTTTATGCGAGTATCAGTTGGTATTCATAAAAATGATTTAGAAAGTGTAATTAAAACCTACACTTTAATGAGCGAAAAATGGTTTATACACGCTACTCCTACCCTTTTCAATGCTTCCACTCCAAAACCGCAAATGTCGAGTTGCTTTTTGGTAGCCATGAAGGATGACAGTATTGAAGGTATTTACAGCACTTTAACACAAACTGCCAAAATTTCGCAAAGTGCAGGCGGCATTGGTTTAAGTATTCACAATGTAAGAGCAACAGGTTCCTACATTAGCGGCACAAACGGAACCAGTAATGGTATTGTACCCATGCTTAAAGTTTTTAACGACACTGCAAGGTATGTTGATCAAGGTGGTGGTAAACGTAAAGGAGCTTTCGCAATTTATTTGGAGCCTTGGCATGCAGATATTTTTGCTTTCTTAGATTTAAAAAAGAATCATGGAGCAGAAGAAAACAGGGCTAGAGATTTATTTTATGCACTTTGGATTTCTGACTTGTTTATGGAACGTGTTGAAGCTGATGGTGAGTGGAGCTTATTTTGCCCACACGAATCTCCAGGTTTGGCAGATTGCTACGGCGATGAGTTTGAAGCATTGTACAGCAAGTACGAAGCAGAAGGCAAAGCTCGCAAAACAATAAAAGCACAGGAATTATGGTTTGCTATTTTAGATTCGCAGATTGAAACCGGAACGCCTTACCTTTTATATAAGGATGCCGCGAATGCGAAATCAAACCAGAAAAATTTAGGTACGATCAAAAGCTCAAACCTTTGTACAGAGATTTTGGAATATACATCACCAGAAGAAGTCGCAGTTTGTAATTTAGCTTCAGTTTCTTTACCGTCTTACATTGAAAACGGAGAATTTAACCATCAAAAACTGTTTGAGGTAGCCTATCAAATCACCATTAACCTTAATAGGATTATTGACAACAATTATTATCCGGTTGAAGAGGCAAGGTATTCGAACTTCCGCCACCGACCAATTGGCTTAGGTGTGCAAGGTTTGGCAGATGCTTTTATGCTTTTGAAAATGCCTTTCGAAAGTGACGAAGCTAAGCAATTGAATATTGATATTTTCGAAA
The DNA here is from genome assembly GCA_038243635.1 of Sphingobacteriales bacterium. Taxonomy (GTDB): domain Bacteria; phylum Bacteroidota; class Bacteroidia; order Sphingobacteriales; family Sphingobacteriaceae; genus Pseudopedobacter. The sequence goes on along the minus strand of JBBSQW010000041.1, from coordinate 14,084 downwards.
CACTTTATTTCGCGGCTATGCAATCTTCTGCAGATCTAGCGATTAAAGAAGGTGCTTACGAAACTTTTAAAGGTTCGCCATTATCAGAAGGTAAGTTCCAATTTGATTTATGGAATGTAAAACCTACAAGCAATAGGTGGGATTGGGATAAACTGCGCAAGCAGGTTGTTAAAACTGGTGTAAGAAATTCATTGCTTTTAGCACCAATGCCAACGGCATCCACTTCTCAAATTTTAGGAAATAACGAATGTTTTGAACCTTATACTTCTAACATTTACTCTCGTAGAGTTTTAAGTGGCGAGTTTGTAGTGGTTAACAAACACTTGTTAAAAGATTTGGTAGAGTTGGGATTGTGGGACAACAAAATGAAAGAACAAATCATTTTGGCAAACGGTTCTGTACAAGGAATTGACAGCATCCCGGCACCTATTAAAGAGCTATACAAAACCGTTTGGGAAATTAAAATGCGTACCATTATTGATATGGCTGCAGATAGAGGTGCTTACATCTGTCAGTCTCAATCTTTAAACCTATTTATTAGTTCGCCAACGGCATCTAAACTAACATCAATGCACTTTTACGCTTGGAAGAAAGGTTTAAAAACTGGCATGTATTATTTGCGTACACAGGCGGCAAGTCAGGCTATTAAATTTAGCGTACAAAGCCAAGCCGTTAAAGAGATTGATCCCGTAATTAGTGCAACGGACATCATAGAAGGTGAAAGTTGTAGCATGGAAGAAGGTTGTTTATCCTGTAGTGCGTAAAATCAGTACAGTATAAAGAAGAGAGTTTAGTTTTTATGAGCTAAGCTCTCTTTTTGTTAAAAGAACTATCTTTGTCTTTTAACAATTCTCCGAATAATTTTCTAATTTTTTAAATGGATATACCTGAATACACCAAACACGAAGTCATAATTTGCGAGCGTTGCCAAGAGAGAATAGAATGCAAAGCCAATAATTTTACCCAGTGCCAATGTACTAGAGTGGTTTTAAATTTAAATGAAGTGCAATATGTATCCGAAAATTATGAAGGTTGCTTATGCGCTAGTTGTTTGTCAGAATTGCAACAGGAGTATCAAAAAACACTTGAAGAATAAAACTTATTAAACTTTCTTACGTTTATTGATAGAGCAACAAAAAGTACATATACCATGGAACTAAATAAACTAACACCCGAAGAACAATATGTAATTATCAATAAGGGTACTGAAAGACCTTTTATTGGTGAATATACCAACTTAAAAGACGCTGGAACCTACATATGTCGGCAGTGTAATGCACCGCTTTATAAATCAGAAGATAAATTTGAATCACATTGTGGCTGGCCTAGCTTTGATGATGAAATACCCGGTGCTGTAAAAAGAGTTTTAGATGCAGATGGCCGAAGAGTTGAAATTGTTTGCACTAATTGTGGCGGACATTTAGGTCATGTTTTTGAGGGGGAAGCACTTACTGACAAAAACACCAGGCATTGCGTAAATTCTTTAAGCATGAAATTTACACCTCAAGAATAAGGGATAGTAAAGTTCAATAGTTATAGAAAAGGCTCCTCAAATTTCGTTTGAAGAGCCTTTATGTTTATCGTTTAATTATAAATCACAAATAAAGTCATCATCGCGTTAAGGATTGAAGTGATATCCTTTTTATCCGCCGGGTGGCGGATTATAATATTTAACGTAAAGCCTGTTAAAACGCCCAAATCATCATTAAACAACCATCCGCCCCAGATTATCCATTCTAAAAAACCTCTAAAAACCAACCTTAACCCTTTAGCAAAAAATACTATATTTGGCTTCATTCAAAAAAACCGAAACCAAACATGCAAATCAACGAGGACAATGAAGTCCCTCTTGGAAAATTCAAGGGCCTATCGCTTATTGTAGCCACCGACCAAGAAAATGGAATTGGGAAAGACAACCAATTATTGTGGCACTTACCAAACGATCTAAAGTTTTTTAGGAAAGTAACATCAGGGCACACCATAATTATGGGTCGTAAAACCTTTGATTCTGTTGGTCGTCCATTGCCAAACCGCCGAAACATCGTTATTAGTCGTAAACCAGATTTAAAGATCGATGGTGTGGAGGTTTTTGATAACCTTGGCAATGCCATTAACGCCTGTAAAAATGAAGACGAATACTTTATAATTGGCGGCGGCGAAATTTACAATCAAGCTTTAGAAAAAGCCGATCAAATTTACCTAACCAAGGTAGAAGGAGATTTTAATGCCGACACTTTTTTTCCAGAAATTGAGGCAAAAACGTGGGAAGTCAAATGGCGACAGGAGCATCAAAAAGACAACAAACACGCCTATGATTATACTTTTTTAATCTTAAAAAAACATTAGCTAATAAATTAACCATTAGGGATTTTATAAATTAAAAATTTAATTAGCTTTGCCCTCTTGAATAAAACAGCAATTACACACATCATTTAAAAAAAATGCAACAAAAAGGAATTATTAAGTTTGCAGCAATTGTATTAACGCTTCTATGTTTATATTCGCTTTCTTTCACTTTTGTAACCAAAAAAGTAGAAAGCGATGCTAGAGAATACGCTAACGGAGACCCGGTAAAAGAAAGAAGATATCTTGACTCGGTTTCTAACCAACCTGTTTATCCTGTTTTTGGACATACCTATCAGTATGTTAAACAAAAAGAAATTCCTCTGGGTCTGGATTTAAAAGGTGGTATGAACGTAACAATGGAGATTGAATTATCTGCGTTAATTAAAAGTTTAGCCAACAACCCAACCGACGAAAAGTTTAACCAAGCTTTAGCAAACGCAGAAGGCAAATTAGCAACGTCTCAAGATGGATTAGTGCCTCTTTTTGTTTCCGAATACGAAAAACTAAATCCTAGTGGTAAACTTGCTATATTCTTTGCAACTAAAGAAAACGCTGAAGACATTAAGTTAAATGCATCTAATGCCGACGTTAAAAAGTTTTTAGATAAGCAAGCGACTTCTGCCGTTGAACGTTCATTTAATATTTTAAGAACACGTATTGATAAGTTTGGTGTAACACAACCAAACATTCAATTACAAGATGGTTCAAACCGTATTTTGGTTGAGCTTCCTGGTGTAACCGAAAAGGAAAGAGTACGTAAGTTATTGCAAGGTTCTGCAAAATTAGAATTCTACGAAACTTTTGACAACTCAGAGATCTTTCCTTTATTGCAAAACATCAACAATATTTTAGCTGCAAAACAGCCTAAAACAGACAAAGCTGTTATAGCAAAAGATACTACACAAGCTGTGGTTAAAGCAACGGATAAACCAGCTTTACTAAACGCTAAAAAAGACAGTACTTCTAAAGATTCGGCAAATGTTGATGCTTTAGCAAAATCAAACCCTTTATTTGCAGTTTTATCCCCAGCAACTTTTCAAGGACAAGACGGTCAACAAGGTTTACGCCCTGGCCCAACTGTTGGTTACGCATTAGAAAGTGACACTGCTGGAATCAATAAATTATTTGCTGAGGAAGATATTGCATCTTTAATTCCTAACAACCTAAAGTTACTTTGGGGAGTAAAATCTACAGCGCCAGACAATAAAATTTTCGAACTATATGCTATTAAATCTACAGGTATTAATGGCGAACCAGCTTTAGCGGGTGATGTTATTTCGAACGCTCGTGAGGATTTTGACCAACGTGGAAATCCGGAAGTAGTGATGGTTATGAAAACCGACGGAGCTAGAGAATGGAAAAGAATTACAGCCGCAGCTGCGGGTTCTCCATCAAGCGAAGACGATAATAAATGTGTAGCCATTGTTTTAGATAATGCAGTATATACAGCTCCACGCGTTTCTGGAGAAATCCCTAATGGTATCTCATCAATATCTGGGAACTTCACGGTTGATGAAACAAAAGATTTAGCCAATGTATTAAAAGCTGGTAAATTACCAGCGCCTGCAAAAATTGTTCAAGAAGCGGTTGTAGGTCCGTCTTTAGGTGCCGAAGCAATTAGCTCTGGATTAACTTCTGCAATTGTTGGTTTAATTGTAGTATTAATCTTTATGATTTTATATTACAACCGAGCTGGGACAGTTGCAAACGTTGCAGTATTGGTTAACGTATTCTTCTTAATGGGAGTATTAGCATCCTTAGGTGCAGTGCTAACCCTACCCGGTATCGCTGGTATTGTGTTAACCTTAGGTATGGCGGTTGATGCTAACGTATTAATTTATGAGCGTATCCGTGAAGAGTTAAATTTAGGTAAATCCTTGCGTTTAGCAATCTCTGACGGTTATAAACATGCAATGCCATCTATTTTAGATTCGCAGATTACTACCTTATTAACGGGTATTATTTTATACGTTTTCGGTTCAGGACCAATTCAAGGTTTCGCAACTACATTAATCATTGGTATTGTTACTTCATTATTCACAGCAATTTTAATCTCAAGATTAATTTTTGAATGGATGTTGAAAAAAGAAATGCCAATCAAGTTTTCAAACCCGTGGAGTGATCATACATTTAAAAACGCAAATTATCCGTTCGTTCAAAAACGTAAGATTTTTTACGCTATCTCTGGTATTTTCATCACTTTAGGTATCATCTCCATCGTAGTTAGAGGTTTCTCTTACGGTGTAGATTTTAAAGGTGGTAGAACGTATGTAGTTAAATTCCAAAAAGAAGTTACTACAGATAAAGTGAGGGAAGCCGTTAATGATGTATTTGGTGTAGCATCAGAAGTGAAAACTTTTGGTAGTGCAGACCAAGTAAGAATTACCACTCCTTACCTAATTGATAGCCAAGCAGACAATGCTGATCAATTGGTAGAAGCAAAATTAAAGGAAGGCTTAGCCAAGGTAAGTGACAATCCATCTACCATAGAAAGCTCTCAAAAAGTGGGGCCAACCATTGCAAATGACATTAAAATCTCTGCAATCTATGCGGTAGGTTTATCAATCTTAGCAATCGGATTGTACATCTTCATCCGTTTTAGAAAAGTATCTTATAGTATTGGTGCTTTGGTAGCTTTAACGCATGACGTTTTACTGGTACTATCTTTCTTCTCCTTATTTAACGGAATTTTACCATTCTCATTAGATATTGACCAAGCATTTATTGCCGCCATATTAACGGTAATTGGTTATTCCATTAACGATACCGTGGTAGTATTTGACAGGGTTAGAGAGTATTTAAACAACCACCATGCGAAAACAGATAACATGACTATAGTAATTAACGACGCAATCAACAGCACATTAAGTCGTACCGTAATTACAGCCGTAACTGTAGTATTCGTATTAGCGGTACTATTCATATTCGGTGGCGAAGTTATTAGAGGTTTCTCTTTCGCATTATTAATCGGTGTAATCTTCGGAACTTACTCCTCTATCTGCGTGGCTACGCCAATCGTTGTGGATATTGTGAGAGAAAAAAAAGATAAGAAATAATTTTATCAAACTATAAACAAAAGGCTTTTGGGTTCACGCTCAGAAGTCTTTTTTGTTTTAAGGAAAAGCTAGGGTTTGCTAAATAACAAAGGCAGTCGGGCTATTCACTCATACGCCTACCCAATCTCACATTTCCACAACACAGCATTACGCACAAAGCCTGTATCCGTTGCTATCCCGTTTATTTAACGCAGGCTTTTACTATACAAAGAAAGTTGGTTTTTTAAATTTGCGTTTAACAAAGAGTTAAGGTTTGTATTCATAAATTAGATTCATAGAAATTTACTAAACGAACTATTGAACGCATGCTCATCGCTTATAAGTAATCCAATCTGTGTTTACAGGCGCAATATCAGTGTCCTTAAATTCAGTAGCTATTTGTGCTCTGTGATAAGTAGAGTGATTAATAATATGGAATAAAACATCTCGAACGCTATTCTGAAACTGAATTCCAGAACTCGTTTTATAATTGATCACTTGGTCTAAATCAAAAGTGCTTAAGATGCTTAAACTATTCTCAAAATTATTTTGATCAATTAGTTGATAATCGACAACTAGATGCGTCTGCCAAACTTCAAATGGTTTTTGATTAGCGAGAATTCTAGCATTCCAGATTTGATGAGCGCTTATTAAATGACTGAATAAACTTTTAGTTTTAACAGTAAGCTTCGCTTCATTATTAATTAACACCTCTGCAACTTTTTGATTGCAATACCGGTTGTATTCAATTAACTCATTGAAAAAGTTTCTCATCAGTAAAAGTTCTAATCTCTAGCTCTGGCTTCAAACTTAGTTTTATCCATTCTGGGTTGGTCGTCCAACGGAAAATTAAAGGCAATGCTGTTCAAATAATGCGCAATTTTAGCTTGCTCTTGCCATATTAATTTTTGAAAATATGTGGCATGGTCGGCGGCTTCTTCAACAGTCTGCGCTTTAAAGTTGGTTCTATCTAATCGATATTCTGACATTAACACAAATTAACATAAAAATTTTAAAGCTCTATCATCATCAAAACTAACATCATATTAAAAATTAAAGCAAGCCTAAATAAAATGGTTAAATTGCAGCCGTAATACAAAACACCTTCATGGCTCAAAAGAAACAAAAAAGAAACGCTAAGGCAAAAACCAAAGCAAAACTACATCCTCGTAACAAACACCACGGAAGATATAATTTGCAAGAGCTAATGGCCACTTGTCCAGATTTAGCTCCGTTTGTAAAAATCAACGATTTCGAAGTCGAAACCATAGATTTTGCAGACCCGGAAGCGGTGAAAGCTTTAAACAAAGCCTTATTACTTCATTATTACAAGGTAAAGAATTGGGATATTCCAGAAGATTACCTATGCCCACCAATTCCAGGCAGAGCAGATTATATACACAACGTTGCAGACTTACTAGCTAAAAGTAATGAAGGTAAAATCCCAACGGGCAAACAAATTAAATGTTTAGATGTAGGAGTAGGTGCTAACTGTGTTTATCCATTAATTGGCACACATGAGTATGGCTGGAGTTTTATCGGTTCTGACATTAATGAGATGGCATTAGCATCTGCAAAATTAATTGTAGACTCAAACCCTGGCTTAGATTCGAAAATTAAATTTAGATTGCAACCAAATGCTAAAAATATTTTTCCTGGCGCACTAGAAAAAACTGAACGCATACATGTAAGTATTTGTAATCCTCCTTTTTACGCAACATCTGGCGCAGCACAAGCTGCGTCTTTAAAAAAGCTAAATAATTTAAGCGACGAAGACGTTATTGAAGCCAAAAGGAATTTTGGTGGTCAGCACCAAGAAATTTGGTGCCATGGTGGCGAAGGAAGGTTTGTAAAAGACATGATTTACCAAAGTCAAGAGTTCGCAAAATCTTGTTTATGGTTTACTACTTTAATATCTGACCAAGCTTATTTAAAAAACGCCTATGCTTACCTTAAAGATGTGGAAGCGGTAGATGTAAAAACTTTACCTATGGGGCAAGGCAATAAAATAAGCAGAATTTTGGCATGGACTTTTCATACTCCAGAAAAGCATTTGCTTTGGTTTCCAAAAAAAGAGGAAGCAGTTTAACCTCCATCAATGGTTCAAAAAATAAAATACTGGTTTGTCAGCCGATCTGAAAAAGTACTGAATAGTATTTCTTTTTACCCGGCATTAATTGGTATTTTATTTTTAATAGTAGCAGTTTTCATGTTAGCTTTTGACTTTTCTATTCAAGGGAAAAACATCAAAGCTCAATTATCTTGGTTAAGCATTAGAGATGCTTCTACCGCTCGGAGTATTATATCTGCAATAGCGGCGGGAATTATATCTCTAGCGGTTTTTAGTTTTTCTATGGTGATGATTGTGCTAAACCAAGCTGCATCACAAATGAGCAATCGAGTGCTAGATAAATTGATTGGCAACCGCTTTCAGCAGATTGTATTAGGCATTTACATTGGCACCATAGTATATTCCTTCTTTTTATTAAGCACCATTAGAGACATTGACAGTGGCTTATACATTCCGTCTTTAAGTACTTACCTGCTTATTATAATCACCATTTTTGATATTTTCCTTTTTATTTATTTTCTGCATTACATTACGCAATCTGTAAAATACGAGGTAATAATCCGTAAAATTTTCGACAACACTTTTGAGATATTAAAAGCCGACAGTTTAGAAACTGAACCACCACATCTCAAAGTTGAGATTACTGGCGAAAACTACATTTACGCTTCCGAATCGGGTATTTACGAAGGTTTTGATACTTCTAGCTTATTAAAAATTTGTACAAAACATAATTTAACCATCCAGATTTTGGTTACACCTGGCTTTAACATGCTGGCGGGTTATCCTTTAGCAAAAACAGATAAACAACTAACTGAGGACGTTAAAAAAGACGTTAGTGATACATTTTTAATCAACCATACTGAATCTATTGATCTTAATTATTTTTACGGGTTTAGGCAACTCACCGAAATCGCACTTAAAGCTTTAAGTCCTGGTATAAATGATCCTGGAACCGCCATTATTTCACTTAGGGCATTGTTTGAACTTTACGCTTATAGATTAAAACATTTTCCAAACGGCGTAGTTTGCGATGAGGATGGTAAAGCTACCATTGTTTTAGAAGAGCTAAGTTTTGATAAAATTTTCGCCGACACAATAGCACCAATATGGGATTACGGCAAAAACGACCGAATGATACAAAAAGAGCTTCTGATTTTAATCCCGCAGTTACAGCGATCCGGTAAAAAAGAAATTTTTTCTACATTGCTTATTGCGGTTCAGCAAGAAAATGAAAAACAACTGATTTAAAACTGGCAAATTACGGGTTTGTAGGTTTATTACTTGAATCCACCAAACATCTTTGTGGCATTAGAGTCTAATACTTCAGAAAATCAACGCTTTTACTAGTAAAAGGTATACCAACATAGCTGGAGCGTTTTTAATTTAATATTTGTTAGGCTGAATTTTAGATAAAATTGTTAACAACAGCTAGCTCTCTAAGCTAAGTTAAACTGCGGATAAATCAAAAATTGCGATAAAAAGAAACGAAATCAAAAATGAGTTTGAAGCAAAATCTGTAATAACAAAGTACATTGAACCCATTTGGTTGAAGGCAGAGGTGACTCTAATTCCTTTAACCGATACTCAAAATAAATGACGCCACCTAACTTTCTTAAAAATAACAATTTTGGATATTCAACTATCGTTAAAAGCTTTAAAATCCGGGAGCCTTTTATAGTGGATATATTGTAACGGTAAAAGATTTGGTTATTTATGAAATAAAATACGAGGTGTAGGGAAGTATGCAACAGAAACAATAGAATTACTACCTAAAGTTAGCTTCAGTTTTTAGCGTACTTTAAATTGATAAGCTATACACCGAAACATCACAGAATTTAAGGGTATAAAAATTGCTGTTGTTACAATAATCTAATGGCACAACAAAAACGCTAATGATGAAAAATATATTTTCTTTGATGCTCGCGTCTTCCTTATTTACTTTTGCTTCTTGCACCAATTCATCATCTGGTAACTTACAAAATGATAGTACTGACTCAATAAGTACTGCAACGAGCGATTCTGTTATTGTTCAAAATCAAAACGACACTGCTTCTTTCAAAGCAACCGGAACCGAACCGTTTTGGGGTTTAACAATTTCTGAGAACAAAATCGTTCTAGACCTTATTGAAGACTCTATTGTTGTTACTACGCCAATTCCAGAAACAGCCGTCGATACTAAAATTTACCATATTGCAAATCAAGAGACAAATTTGGATATTCAAATTAAAATGTCGAAATGCGAAAACGGAATGTCTGGCAAAGTATCTCCATACACCGTAACTATAAGATATAAACGGCCAAATGACCTGCGTGAAACTATATTGTCTGGATGTGGTAATTACGCTGCAGATAACCCACTAGATGGCAGCTGGATTTTAACTCAAATTAACGGTAACCTCGTTAAAAAATCAGACGAGAATGTGGTTAATTTGAATATAAATGGCAATGGAAGTTTTTCGGGATTTAGTGGCTGTAATCAAATAAATGGCGAATTGATTATTAACAACAGTGATTTAAGATTTAAAGATGTTGCCAGCACTAAAATATTTTGCGGAAAAGACAATGTCGAAGCTCAATTCTTAGCATTATTAAACGATGTTGGTTCGTATAAAATTAAAGACGGAGACTTGATATTGATTGCATCGAATAAAAAAGCGCTAATTTTTAAATCAACAACACGTTAACATTTCATCATCTTCACGAATATTAAAAATTTTTTTTTACATAAAATCACCTTATGAAAACTCAAGTCAAACCCTTATTATTTATAGTTGCTATTGTAGGATTTATTGGCTTTGCCGCTATGGTACCGGTTAAACAGAAGGATAAAGAAAAAGCAACTAACCTTAAAGTATTGCCTAAAGACATTAGCCATGACGAATTGAAAAAAGTGATGGATAACTTTAAAACAGCATTAGGCGTTAAATGCGATTTTTGTCACGCTAAATCTAAAACTGATCCTACTAAGCTCGATTTTGCAAGTGACGAAAAGGAATATAAATTGGTAGCGAGAGATATGATGAAAATGACCAATAAAATCAACAAAAAGTATTTTCAACATCACGAAGGGAACGATAACGTTGCTGCAATTCAATGTGCTACTTGCCATAATGGCAACAAGAAGCCACAACTTAAACTAATAACAGAAAAAAAGGGAGGATAATCTTCCCTTTTTTTCCTTTGGTGCTTTACGCTGTCTTTTGACCTTCATGTAATCCTTCACCAAACTCTTCAATCATTTTTTTATTGAACGCGGGTATGTCTTTTGGCGAGCGACTAGTCACCAAGCCTTTATCAACAACCACTTCGCTGTCTTCCCAATTAACGCCTGCATTTATTAGATCAGTTTTAATAGATGGGTACGAAGTCATCTTTCTACCTTTTAATGCTCCGGTTTCAATCAATAGTTGTGGACCGTGGCAAATAGCAGCAACTGGTTTTACGGCTTCAAAAAATGCTTTAGCAAAGTTTACGTAATTCTCATCTGCTCGCATTTTATCCGGATTCATTACACCACCAGGAACCATTAATCCGTCGTAATCCTCTGCTTTAGCATCTTTTAACTGAACATCGACGTTAACATCTACACCCCAATTATCTGTATCCCAAGCTTTAATTTGTCCTTCTTGCGCCGAAACTACGTGTACTGTTGCTCCTGCATCCAAGAGCGCCTTTTTGGGTTCTAATAATTCTGATTGCTCAAAACCGTTATCACTTAAAATGGCAATTTTTCTGTTCTTTAAGTTTTCCATGGTAATATTTAATTATGATAAATCTAAAAATCTAGACTGACCATAGTTTAGCAAACACCAAACCATAAATAAGAGCTCTCAAAAAAACAATTAAATGTTTTGAGGTATTTTATCAAAAATGATTTCCTTTAGACATTCAAAATTTTATCTTTGAACAAAGAACAAAAAGCATCCTAATTTTGAAGAAACGTATCGCTATTTTCGCATCAGGTTCGGGCTCTAACGCTCAAAAAATAATGGAACATTTCAAACGCAGTAATGATGCAGAGGTTGCCTTAGTTTTAACAAATAATCCTGATGCTTATGTTTTACAAAGAGCAGATAACTTTGAAGTTCCCTCGCATATTTTTGACCGTAAAGAGTTTTACGAGACCGACAAAGTTATTAGCCTGTTAAAAAATCTTAACGTAGATTTAGTAGTATTAGCAGGTTTTTTGTGGTTAGTCCCTCAATCATTATTAGCCTCGTTTCCAAACAAAATCATCAACATACATCCCTCCTTATTACCAAAGTATGGAGGAAAAGGAATGTATGGAGAACACGTACATTTAGCAGCTTTGGCAGATAAAGAACCAGAATCTGGCATTACCATTCATTTTGTAAATAGCGAATTTGACGAAGGTGAAATCATTCATCAATCTAAATTTAAGATTGACAAAGGTGATGATCTAAAGATGATGAAGTTTAAAGTGCAACAATTGGAGCATTTACATTTTCCCAAGGTAATTGAAGGGTTGTTGAAGAAAATGAAGGGTGTCTAAAATCAATACACCAGTTTATAGCCTATCCCTCTCACGTTAATAATCCTAACAGAAGGATCATTCATTAATTTCTTCCGAAGCTTTGTAATAAAAACATCCAAGCTTCTGGCATTGAAAAAACTATCGCTTCCCCAAAGCTTTGTCAATAAAACGCTTTTGCTTAAAACCTCTTGTTTGTGAATAAATAAAAGATTCAAAATTTCACTTTCCCTCGACGTGAGCGCCTTCGCGTGGTTTCCATAATTAAGCAGATTTTTGCGAGGATTAAAAACGTAGTCTCCAAATTGATAAACCTCTAATAACGGGGTTTCAACTTGCAACAGTCCATTCTTACTCAATTGTACCTGTATTCTTATGATAAGTTCTTCTACGCTAAATGGCTTTTTAAGATAGTCATTAGCACCAAGTTCAAAACCTTCTACCACATCTTTTACTTGAGATTTAGCGGTTAAAAATATAATGGGTATGTTTTTATCCGACTGTCTTATTTCTTTGGCTACAGTAAAACCATCCTTTATCGGCATCATCACATCCAAAACAAGAATGTCAGGTTTCATCTCCTTATATTTTTTAAGAGCAACCTCCCCATTTGCGCAGAGCACAACCTGAAAACCTCTTTCATATAAACTTTCTCTCACAATATGCGCTAAGGAAAGTTCATCTTCTGCTAATAAAACTAGCGAATTGCTCATGTTATTTAAATTATTCAATGGATCACAATTTAGGTATAACAATTAAAAACTCACTGCCGTTACCTATTTCACTTTTAACCGAAAGGGTTCCTCCATGCTTTTCAATAATATATTTAGCATAGCTTAAGCCCAAACCAGTACCTTTAACATCATGTACGTTTCCTTTTGCTACCCTATGGAATTTATCAAAAACCTTTGTTATATCTGATTTGGGAATCCCAATACCATTATCTTTTATCGTTCCCGATACGGCGTGGTCATTTTGAGTAAAATCAATCTCTATCTTAACAGGTTGATTTGAATACTTAATCGCATTATCAATGATGTTTGCCAAACAGTTTCTAAAATGGAATCTGTCAACATTTATTTCTTTTAACCCTTGATTTATAGCGACCGTAAATTCAATTGCTTTTGTGTTTTTTACTTTCTCTGCAGCAATAACCTCATCAATCAATTCTGCGATGTTCACTTTTGTAATAATCAGGTTTATTTCCCCTTTTTCGTAGGTAGACATATTTAGCACCTTACTGACCAAAACATCCAGTCTCTTCAATTCTTTTCTGGAGATTTCTAAATTACGGCTGGTTTTTCCCCTGTCTTCCAATGCATTAAAATTTTGCATGCCCTCAATAGCAGCGGTTATGGTTGCAATTGGAGTCTTCAATTCATGCGTCATATTAGTAATGAAATCATCTTTTAGTTCTGCTAGCTTTTTCTGATTTAAAATAGTCCTTATCAGGATAACAAAAATAACAATAGTAGAAATGATAAGAATAAAGGATAAAATAAGAGGCCATATCATGCGAGGAATCAATATTAATGATGGCGACTTGAAGCTGACGCTAATCCATAGCTTACTTTCGGAGAGATAGGACTGAAAGCCATAGGTGCTATAAGGGATGATAATAGAATTACCGCAATCTCTATCTAAAGCAGCAATATCATTAATTGCACTATAACCAGAGTTCAAATCTGCTTTCGGCAAAGCGCAAAATATCTTTAGGCTTAAGTCACTGGGGTCTAACCTCACACCTTTTAGCCTAAACTCCTGAACCAAGTCATTACTCAATTCAGTTGTATATCTTTTTAAATATTGTTGATAAGGTGCGCAATTTTCAACTGTATCTTTAACAAAGAATTTTACTGATTCCTGCTCTAAAAATTCATTTAATTTAGAGCGTTCTCTAAACCTCTGTTTTGGTAAGTGGATATTAATTCTTCCAGTTGTAAATGACATCTGAGCAGTAATTGTTCTATTCTTTATGAGTGTATCAGTATTTATATCAGATCATAAGTGTCCGAACAAATTAGTCAAATTCAGTTACACATTGGTTGATTTGTTTTAAAGGCATTTTTTTGGTTGTTTTTCTCTAAAAGAGTCTCGGAATTATTTCATTGGAACAGTAGTTTTTGCTTGAATATATGCG
>JBBSQW010000040.1:0-36375 GCA_038243635.1 Sphingobacteriales bacterium | reverse complement strand
GTTGCTCGTAAATCAGCTTTAGCTTATAAAGCTAAAGATAACAGTGTTATTGTATTAGAAGATTTCAACTTCGATACCCCACAGACTAAGAATTTTATAAGCTTGCTAAGCGCATTAAATTTCTCAGAAGAAAAAACTTTGTTGGTTCTTGCTGAAGGAAATGAAAACGTTTACTTAGCGAGTAGAAACATACAAAAGGTAAAAGTTATCACTGCTGATCAGTTAAATACATATGATGTATTAAACGCAGTAAAATTAGTATTCACTACCGGTTCGGTAAAAACATTGGAGGAGGCATTTGCCAAGTAATATGGATATTTTAAAAAAACCTGTATTAACAGAAAAAGCTACTATGTTGACCGAAAAACTGAACCGTTATACTTTTCAGTGCGATCACAGAGCTAACAAATTGCAGATTGCATCTGCCATTGAAGCCATGTATGGTGTAAATGTAGAGTCAGTAAACACAATGGTTGTTGTAGGTAAATTAAAAACCCGTTCAACTAAGGCTGGCATGGTATCAGGTAGGGCTGCTAAGATCAAAAAAGCAGTGATTACTTTAAAAGAAGGTGAAATTATTGACTTTTATAGCAATATTTAATTGAATTATGGGCTTAAGAAAATTTAAACCAGTAACCCCTGGAACTCGTTTCAGAGTAGGAAATGATTTCTCAGAAATCACAACTCGTACTCCAGAAAAGTCGCTTGTTGTAAAGCAACACAGATCAGGTGGTCGTAACAATACTGGTAAAATGACTATGCGTTATCTCGGAGGGGGACACAAGCAATTGTACCGATTGATAGATTTTAAACGCGATAAAAAAGATATCCCTGCAACAGTAGCGACTGTAGAGTACGATCCAAACCGTACCGCCCACATTGCTCTGTTACATTATGCCGATGGTGAGAAAAGATACATCATTTGCCCAGAAGGTTTACAAGTTGGAGCAAAAGTAGTTGCTGGTGACGAAGTAGCACCTGAATTGGGTAACACTATTCCATTAGGTAAAATTCCTTTGGGTTCTATTATTCACAATATAGAGTTAAGCCCAGGAAGAGGTGGTCAAATTGCAAGAAGCGCTGGATCTTACGCACAATTAGCGGCAAGAGATGGTAAATACGCAACTATTAAGATGCCTTCTAGTGAAACACGTATGATCTTGGTGACTTGTGTTGCTACTATTGGTTCTGTATCTAACTCATCTCATGCAAATGAGGTATTAGGTAAAGCTGGTAGAAAGCGCTGGTTAGGTCGTCGCCCAAGAGTAAGAGGTGTTGCGATGAACCCAGTCGATCACCCAATGGGTGGTGGTGAAGGTAGATCATCAGGTGGTCACCCACGCTCAAGAAATGGCTTGTTATCTAAAGGTTTCAAAACTCGTGATAAGAAGAAGAACTCAAATCGTTTAATCATATCTAGGAGGAAGAAATAATGGCTCGTTCGATTAAAAAAGGACCTTATATAGATCACAACGTAGAGAAGAAAGTCTCTACAATGAATGATGCAGGTAAAAAGACTGTAATTAAAACATGGTCAAGAAGATCAATGATTTCTCCGGATTTCGTAGGTCACACTTTCGCAGTACATAATGGTAATAAGTTTATTCCTGTATATGTAACTGAAAACATGGTTGGTCACAAACTAGGAGAATTTGCTCCAACCAGAACATTTAGAGGACACGCTGATAAGAAAAGATAATAAGCAATGGAAGCAGTAGCAAAATTAAATAATTGCCCCACTTCACCTCGTAAAATGAGACTGGTAGTTGACTTGATCAGAGGCGAAGGTGTAGAAAAGGCACTTTACATATTAAAATACACCAATAAAGAAGCAGCAATAAGAGTTGAAAAATTATTATTATCGGCTATCAAAAATTGGGAATCAAAAAATGAGGGTCAACGCCCTGAAGACGCAAAGCTATTCGTGAAAACGATTATGGTTGATGCAGGTCGTCAATTAAAGCGTTTAAGACCAGCACCTCAGGGTCGTGGATATAGAATTCGCAAGCGTTCTAACCATGTAACTTTGGTTGTAGATAGTAAGAATGTTGAACCTCAAACTAATTAAGCAAAAATGGGACAAAAAGCTAATCCAATAGGACTAAGGTTAGGTATCATCAGAGGATGGGATTCTAACTGGTATGGCGGTAACAAATACGCTGATAAATTAGTAGAGGACGAAAAAATTCGTAAATATCTATCTGCTCGTATAGCAAAAGGTGGAGTTTCTAAAGTTGTTATCGAAAGAACTTTAAAGCGCATCACAGTAACTATACACACAGCCCGTCCGGGAATTGTAATCGGTAAAGGTGGTTCAGAGGTTGATAAGATCAAAGAAGAGTTAAAGAAATTGACTAAGAAGGATGTACAAATCAACATTTTTGAAATCAAACGCCCAGAGCTTGATGCACAATTAGTTGCGGACGGTGTTGCAAAACAATTAGAAGCTAGAATTTCTTTCCGTAGAGCAATGAAAACTTCAATCGCTGCAACCATGAGAATGGGTGCCGAGGGAATTAAGATCATGTGTTCAGGAAGATTAGGTGGAGCAGAGATGGCTCGTAGCGAACAATATAAAGATGGAAGAACTCCATTGCATACTTTGAGAGCTGATATAGACTATGCTTTAGGCGAAGCTTTAACTACTTATGGTAAAATAGGTATTAAGGTTTGGATTTGTAAAGGCGAAGTTTATGGTAAGAGAGATCTTTCTCCTAACATAGGTGCAAACACTGGCAAAGGTGGTAAACCAGAAGGTGGCTTCGGATCACGCGATAACCGCGGTGGTGGCGATAGAAAACCTAACAACCGTGGTGGAAACAACCGTGGTGGAGCTGGTGCAGGTGCCGGAAGAGGAAAGAGATAATTATTAAAAAAACTATCGTTATAACGATTTAAAGACAAAGTAATGTTACAGCCAAAAAGAACGAAGTTCAGAAAGATGCAAAAAGGCAGAATGAAAGGTTTAGCCTCTCGTGGTGCTGAGTTGTCTTTCGGATCATTCGGAATAAAATCATTAGAAGAAAGCTGGATTACCAGCCGCCAGATAGAAGCTGCCCGTATTGCCGTAACACGTTTTATGAAACGTGAAGGCCAGGTGTGGATTCGTATTTTTCCTGACAAACCAGTAACCAAAAAACCTGCAGAGGTACGTATGGGTAAGGGTAAGGGTGCCCCAGAATATTGGGTTGCCGTTGTAAGACCAGGAAGAATCCTTTTCGAAGCAGAAGGTGTGCCTTTTGAGGTTGCTAAAGAAGCAATGCGTTTAGCAGCACAAAAATTACCAGTTCAAACAAAATTTGTAGTACGTAGAGATTACGTAGAAGCATAACATCAGTTTTTAGTTTTTTTTGTTGGCCGTTACCTAACAAAGACAACTTTAACTATTAACTAACAACAAAAATGAAATACTCAGAAATCAAAGACCTGTCAAACGAAGAAATCGTTACCAGGATTCAAGAGGAGAAAGCAACTTTAACAAAGTTAAAGTTTGCTCACGCAGTTTCTGCTATAGAAAATCCTACAAGAATTAACAAGGCGAGAAAAGATATCGCTCGTTTCAACACCGAATTAACTCAGCGCAAGGCGGCTAAGGCAGTTTCTGAAAGTAATTCATAATTTTTAAAGTCGAAATGGAAAGAAAATTAAGAAAAACAAGAACTGGGTTGGTGATGAGCAACAAAATGGATAAGTCCATAGTTGTAGCGGTTGAGAGAAAAGTGAAACACCCAATTTATGGTAAGTTCGTAAAAACGACTACCACATTTATGGCTCATGACGAGAAGAATGATTGCGGTATCGGTGATACTGTCCTGATCATGGAAACACGTCCGCTGAGTAAAAATAAGAACTGGAGATTAGTTGAAATTATAGAAAGGGCTAAATAACATGGTACAACAGGAATCACGATTAAACGTAGCCGACAATTCTGGTGCTAAACAAGTTTTAGTAATTAGAGTGTTAGGTGGTACCGGTAAAAGATACGCTTCAATAGGAGACAAAGTGGTTGTAACTGTAAAAAGTGCAATTCCATCTGGAAACATCAAAAAAGGAACAGTATCAAAGGCCGTAGTTGTAAGAACTAAAAAAGAAATCAGAAGAAAAGACGGTTCTTATATCCGTTTCGACGATAATGCAGCTGTTTTGCTAAACGCTCAAGACGAGCCAAGAGGAACCCGTATCTTCGGCCCTGTTGCAAGAGAGTTGCGTGAGAAACAATTCATGAAAATTGTATCATTAGCACCGGAGGTTTTGTAAAATGGAAAAGAAAAAGAACGTTAAGCTAAACATCCGTAAAGGTGATTTAGTGAAGATAATAGCAGGAGACTCAAAAGGACAAGAAGGCAAAGTATTAGAAGTAATTACTAAAACTAGTCGTGTTTTGGTTGAAGGAACCAACATGGTTTCTAAACATACAAAACCGAATGCTGCTAATCCTAATGGCGGTATTATTAAAATGGAAGCTCCACTTCATATTTCTAACGTAATGTTGGTTGATCCTAAAACAGGAACAGCTACACGTATCGGTAGGAAGAAAAATGAAGACGGCAAATTAATTAGAATAGCTAAAAAATCTGGGGAGGAAATTAAGTAATGGCTTACGCACCAAGATTAAAAAACAAATACAAAGAGGAGATTGTTAGCGCTTTAAAGGAAAAATTCCAATACAAAAGCGTTATGCAAGTACCTAAGTTACAGAAAATTGCAATCAACCAAGGTGTTGGAGCTGGTGTAACTGATAAGAAAATTGTAGAATCTGCAATTTTAGAATTAACTACCATTACTGGTCAGCAGGCAATTGTAGCGAAGTCTAAAAAGGATATTTCGAATTTCAAATTACGTAAAGGTATGCCGGTTGGTGTACGTGTAACTTTACGTGACAGCCAAATGTATGAATTCCTAGACCGCTTAATTTCTGTAGCTCTTCCTCGTATCCGTGATTTCAAAGGAATCAATGATAAAGGTTTTGACGGACATGGTAACTACACGTTGGGTATATCAGAACAAATTATCTTCCCTGAGATTAATATTGACAAAATCAATAAAATTCAAGGTATGGATATTACTTTTGTTACCAGTGCAGGTACAGATTTAGAAGCGTTAGAATTGTTAAAGCAATTCGGTTTACCATTTAAAAATCATAACATAGTTCACAATGGCTAAAGAAGGAATAAAAGCTCGCGAAATAAAGCGTCAGAGAATGGTAGAAAAATATGCCGAGAAAAGAGAAGCACTTAAAGCTGCTGGCGATTTCGAAGGTTTAGATAAACTACCAAAAAACTCTTCTCCAGTACGTTTACATAACAGATGTAAATTAACTGGTCGTCCAAGAGGTTACATGCGCCAGTTTGGTATATCACGTGTAACTTTCCGTGAGATGGCATTAGCAGGCAAGATCCCAGGGATTAGAAAAGCCAGCTGGTAATAAAAAAGAATCATAAAGAATTTTTTGTACCTTTGCGGTCCGAAAAATTCTTTTTTATATAACAATAAAATGTATACAGATCCAATAGCAGATTATCTTACAAGAGTAAGGAATGCCATCAAGGCCAACCATAGGGTTGTTGAAATTCCTGCATCAAACCTCAAAAAGGAAATTACAAAAGTTCTTTTTGACAAGGGTTACATCACGAATTATAAGTTCGAGGATAATGATGTTCAAGGCACTATTAAAGTTGCTTTAAAGTATCATCCAATAACTAAAATTCCAGCTATTCGCAGCATTGCGAGAGCAAGTAGACCTGGTTTGAGAAAATATGCAGGTATGGGCAATATGCCTAGAGTTTTAAATGGTCTAGGAATCGCCATCATGTCAACTTCTAAAGGTGTAATGACCGATAAAGAAGCTAAGCAACTAAACATCGGCGGCGAGGTTTTATGTTACGTTTACTAATTAGGAGGAGAAAGATATGTCAAGAGTAGGTAAAGCCCCAATTTCAATCCCTAGCGGTGTAACAGTAACCGTATCCAAAGAAAATTTAGTAACCGTTAAAGGTCCTAAAGGAGAATTAACACAACAAGTAGATTCAGATATTATCATCGATCAAGAAGATGGTACTATTGTGGTTAAACGTCCAACTGAGCAAAAGCGTCACAAAGCATTACATGGTTTGTACAGAGCGTTACTTAACAACATGGTTGTTGGTGTAACAGAAGGATATAAATTACAGCAAGAGTTAGTAGGTGTTGGTTACAGAGCATCAAATCAAGGTAATACCTTAGATTTAGTGTTAGGTTTCTCTCACCATATTGTTTTTGCACTTCCTCCAGAAATTAAGGTTGCTACAACTTCAGAAAAAGGAAAGAATCCAACAATCATTTTAGAATCTATAGATAAGCAATTGCTTGGGCAAGTTGCAGCTAAGATTCGTTCATTAAGAGCTCCAGAACCTTACAAAGGTAAAGGTATTAAGTTTGTTGGTGAGCAGTTGAGAAGAAAAGCAGGTAAGTCAGCATCTAAAAAATAATTGTCATGGCAGGAAAAGTAAAACTATCCCGTAGGGAAAGAATAAAAAAGGGTATCAGAAAAAGAATTACTGGTTCTCCAGAGCGTCCACGTTTATCTGTTTTCAGAAGTAACAAAGGAATATATGCTCAAATAATTGATGACAATGATGGCAAAACATTAGTTGCTGCTTCGTCTTCAGAAAAAGATTTCAGTGCAAGCGGAAACAAAATAGACCAATCTAAAGAGGTTGGTAAAAAAGTTGCTGAAAAAGCTATCGCAGCTGGAATTACAGAAGTTGTTTTTGATAGAAATGGTTACTTGTACCATGGCCGAGTTAAGTCTTTGGCTGAAGGTGCTCGTGAGGGTGGTTTAATCTTTTAATTGAAGTAGAGAAATGTCAACTATAAATATAAAAAGAGTAAAAGCAAACGAGATCGAATTAAAAGATCGTTTGGTTAGCATCCAACGTGTTGCTAAAGTTACCAAAGGTGGACGTACATTCAGTTTTTCTGCCATCGTTGTGGTAGGAGATGAGAACGGAGTAGTAGGTTACGGTTTAGGTAAAGCAAAAGAGGTTACTGAAGCAATTGCTAAAGGAATTGACGATGCAAAAAAGAATTTGGTAAAAGTTCCAATTATTAATGATACTATTCCGCATGAGCAGATCGGTAAATTTTCAGGAGGTTTTGTTTTCTTGAAACCAGCTGCAAATGGTACTGGAGTTATTGCTGGTGGTGCAATGAGAGCTGTATTAGAGTCTGCAGGTGTACATAACGTACTTGCAAAATCAAAAGGTTCATCAAATCCACACAACGTGGTTAAAGCAACTATTTCTGCGTTATCTCAATTAAGGGATGCACAAACGGTAGCTCAGCATAGAGGTGTTTCATTAAGTAAAGTTTTTAACGGTTAAGAAGATGGCTAAGATAAAAATAACCCAGATTAAGAGCGTTATCGATAGAAGTTTACGCCAAAAAAGAACTATGCAAGCTCTAGGTTTGAGAAAGATCAGCAGTAGCGTAATAGTAGAAGCTAACCCGGCAATTATTGGAATGGTTAGAGCAGTAAATCATTTGGTAGCCATAGAAAAAGTATAATTACCATGAATTTAAGTAATTTAAAACCTGCAGAAGGTTCAACAAAAAATAGAAAAAGAATTGGTAGAGGTACTGGTTCTGGACGTGGCGGAACATCTACACGTGGTCACAAAGGGGCGGGTTCTCGTTCTGGTAAAAAATCTAAAATCGGTTTTGAAGGTGGTCAAATGCCTTTGCAACGTCGTGTGCCTAAAGTTGGGTTTAAAAATCCAAACCGTATTGAGTACGTTGGTGTTAACCTTGATGTTTTACAAGGTTTAGCAGAAAAGTTTGATTTAAGCGTTATTTCTTTTGATTCGTTAAAAGATCATGGCTTGATTTCTAAAAATGATTTAGTTAAAATCATGGGAAGAGGTGAAATCAAAGTTAAGTTAGACGTTAAAGCACACGCATTTACTGTTACAGCACAAAAAGCTATTGAGGCTTTAGGTGGTACAGTAGAAAAAATATAACCTTATTTAATGAAGAAGCTGTTCACAACATTATCCAATATTTGGAAAATTGAAGAGTTAAGAGTGCGTATTTTATACACGCTCTTAATTCTTTTGGTATATAGAATTGGTTCATTTATCGTTTTGCCAGGAGTAGATCCTGCATCTTTAGATAACCAGCAAGCTAAAGACGGTCTTTTAGGTTTGTTGAATATGTTTGCGGGTGGTTCTTTCTCAAGAGCTTCAATTTTTGCATTAGGGGTAATGCCTTATATTTCGGCATCCATTGTTGTTCAGCTTTTGGGTATCGCTGTTCCTTATTTCCAAAAAATGCAGAAAGAAGGAGAGAGCGGGCGTAAAAAAATTACGCAGATTACTCGTTATCTAACAATCGGTATTACAGCTTTACAAGCTATAGGCTATGTTAAATCTCAGATAGCGCCAGATGCAAGATTAATATCAGAACCTTTGTTTACGATATCTTCAATGATTATACTTACTGCCGGAACCATGTTTGTAATGTGGATGGGAGAGAAAATAACTGATAAAGGAATTGGTAATGGTATTTCTATATTGATTATGGTGGGTATTATCGCACAGCTTCCTTACGGTATTGGTGCAGAGTTTATGAGCAGACAAAACGGTCAAGGGGGTTTAATCGCTTTCTTTATTGAGTTTGTAGCTTTATTTGCAGTAGTAGTATTTACAGTATTGGTGATACAGGGTACACGAAAGGTTCCTGTTCAATACGCTAAGAAGATCGTTGGAAACAAACAATATGGTGGAGTTAGACAGTATATTCCTCTAAAGCTTAATGCTGCAGGGGTTATGCCAATCATTTTTGCACAAGCAATTATGTTTATACCTTCAACTGTAGCGCAGTTTTTTCCTTCGGCTCAATCTTCATTTTTAGCATCACTTAGTGATTATACTTCTTTCGCTTATAACTTTACGTTTGCCATCCTGATTATTCTTTTCACTTTCTTTTATACAGCAATCACCATCAATCCAAATCAGATGGCCGATGATATGAAGAAAAATGGGGGGTTTGTTCCCGGTATTAAGCCAGGTAAAGCGACAGCAGATTTTATCGATGCTATTATTTCTAGAATTACATTTCCTGGTTCTATATTCTTAGCAATCATTGCCATATTGCCAGCCTTTGCAATCATTGCAGGCGTAAACTCACAGTTTGCACACTTCTTTGGAGGTACATCGCTATTAATTTTGGTAGCAGTTGTTTTGGATACCTTGCAACAGGTTGAAAGTCACTTGTTAATGCGTCATTACGATGGGTTGATGAAGACCGGTAGAATTAGCGGGCGTACAGGTACGGCTGCAGCAATGGGGACTTCAGAAGCGGTAATCTAAGCCAAAGGATGTCTAAGATAATTCTTAAGTCAGTAGAAGAAATAGAATTAATAAGAGTTAGTTCACAGCTTGTGGCTAAGACGCATGCTGAAATAGCGAAAGTTATTGGAGAAGGCGTAACAACCAAACACTTAAATAAAGTTGCAGAAGAATTTATTAGAGATAATGGCGCAATTCCAGCTTTTTTAAATTACAACGGATTTCCTTACACATTGTGCATTTCTTTAAATGATCAAGTGGTACATGGTTTTCCTAGTGATTATGAACTGCGGAGTGGCGATATTGTTTCGGTCGACTGCGGAGTAATCAAAGATAAATACTTTGGAGATTCAGCTTACACATTCATGATTGGAGAGGTTACGGAGGAAACTCAGCAGCTTTTAAAAGTTACACAGGAATGTTTGACTCTAGCTATTGAACAATCTGTTGTTGGTAACCGCGTTGGCGATATAGGCTTTGCTTGCCAAGAACATGCTGAGAAGAATGGATATGGTGTAGTGAAAGAACTAGTTGGTCACGGAGTAGGCAGAATGTTGCATGAGAAACCAGAAGTACCAAATTACGGTAGACGCGGATCAGGAACAAAACTAGTAGAGGGAATGGTGATTGCTATCGAACCGATGATTAATGCGGGGAGAGCTGAAGTAAAGTTTTGGGATGACGGATGGACAGTATCTACGATAGATAAAAAACCATCAGCGCATTTCGAACATACAGTTGCAATTAAGAAGGGAAAAGCAGATATTTTGTCAACTTTTAGCTTCATCGAAGAAGTTTTAAATAAAAAATAGGAATTTAAATATTTTTACTTAATTTTGCGTCCCGCTTTGGGCGGTGCTAAAGCAGTAAAAATCAAAGAAATATGGCTAAACAATCCTCTATAGAGCAAGACGGGATAATAAAAGAAGCATTATCGAATGCAATGTTTCGTGTTGAACTAGAGAACGGTCATGAGATTATCGCACATATCTCCGGTAAAATGAGGATGCACTACATCAAAATTTTACCAGGTGACCGTGTGAAATTGGAGATGTCTCCGTATGATCTTACAAAAGGTAGAATAACTTATAGGTATAAATAAAATGAAAGTTAGAGCATCCATTAAAAAGCGCAGCGTTGATTGCAAGATTGTCCGTAGAAACGGAAAGCTTTATGTAATCAATAAGAAGAACCCTAAGTTCAAACAGCGTCAAGGTTAATTATTAAACTATCAACAAAATTAAATGGCAAGGATAGCAGGTATTGATTTACCAAAAAACAAAAGAGGAGAGATCGGCCTTACTTACATCTTCGGTATAGGAAGAAGCACAGCACAATCTATTTTAGAGAAAGCTGGCATTAGCGTAGATAAAAAAGTTCAAGAATGGACCGATGAAGAATTAACAGCGATCCGTAACATCATCAATGAAGGCGTCAAAGTAGAAGGTCAACTTCGCTCTGAGGTTCAGTTAAACATTAAACGTTTAATGGATATTGGTTGTTACAGAGGACTACGCCACAGGAAAGGTTTGCCACTACGTGGACAACGAACCAAGAACAATTCTCGTACCCGTAAAGGAAAGAGAAAAACTGTTGCGAATAAGAAAAAGGCTACTAAATAATAATTGATAGTAAGAAATGGCTAAGTCAAAAAAAGTTACTAAAAAGCGTTTAGTTGTAGTTGAGCCTATCGGGCAAGCTCACATAAACGCTACATTTAATAACATCATTATCACGCTAACCAACAACCAAGGTCAAACAATTGCTTGGTCTTCAGCTGGAAAGCAGGGATTTAAAGGTTCTAAAAAGAACACTCCGTACGCGGCTTCACAAGCAGCGATTGATTGCGGTAAAGTAGCTCATGATTTGGGTTTACGTAAAGTTGAAGTTTTTGTTAAAGGTCCAGGATCTGGTCGCGAGTCGGCTATCCGTACTTTGCAAAATTCAGGATTGGAAGTAACGACTATTAAAGACATTACTCCACTTCCACACAACGGATGTCGTCCACCAAAGAGAAGAAGAGTTTAATTAATTATTTTAAAGATAAGAGTCGTCTGATTAAGTTGGACTGATACTTTAAGAAAAACAAAATGGCAAGATATACCGGACCAAAGTCCAAGATCGCCCGTAAATTCAGAGAACCAATTTTCGGTCCTGATAAGGCATTAGATAGAAAAAATTATCCTCCAGGACAGCATGGCGCTTCTAAAAGAAGAGGAAAGCAGTCTGAATATTCAGTTCAGTTGATGGAGAAGCAGAAAGTAAAATACACTTACGGTGTATTAGAAAAGCAATTCTCAAACTTGTTTAAGAAAGCTTCTGCAAAAGGAGGTATCACAGGAACAAACTTATTACAATTGTTGGAAGCGAGATTGGATAACGCAGTTTACCGTTTAGGTATTGCGCCAACCCGATCTGCTGCTCGTCAGTTGGTTTCCCACAGACATATTACAGTAAACGGTTCTGTAGTTAATATTCCATCTTATACTTTAAAAGCTGGTGATGTTGTTGCAGTTAGAGAGAAGTCTCAAGCTTTAGAAACGATTACTTTATCAGTTTCTGCTCGTACGATTAACAAATACGGTTGGTTAGAGTGGGATGCAAAAGCATTATCTGGTAAGTTTATATCATACCCAGAACGCGAAAGTATTCCTGAAAACATTAAGGAACACTTAATCGTCGAGTTGTACTCTAAATAATGATGAAAATTGATTGCTGGTTCTTGTTAAAACAGGAACCAGCAATTGGTTATTTATCCAAAAATTAAATTAACATAAGGCAAATAAATGACAATTTTAGCATTTCAGAGACCCGATAAGGTAATTATGCAGAAATCAACGGATTTCGCTGGTACGTTTGAATTTCGTCCATTGGAACCTGGTTTTGGTGTTACCATAGGTAATTCACTTAGAAGAATTTTACTTTCTTCTTTGGAGGGTTTCGCAATTACTTCTGTTCGTTTTTCAGGTGTTTCTCACGAATTTTCCACTATCAAAGGTGTAGCAGAAGACGTTGTGGATATCATTTTGAACTTAAAGCAAGTTCGCTTTAAGAAAACTGGTGATTCTGGCGATACCGAAAAAATATTTGTGATTATTAATGGACAAGAGTCTTTTAAAGCTGGTGATATCACTAAATTCTCTAACAACTTTGAGGTTTTAAACCCCGATTTTGTGATTTGTAACATGGAGGATTCTGTTACTCTAGAAATAGAATTAACCATTAACAAAGGAAGAGGGTACGTTGCTGCAGAAGAGAACAAAAATGCTGATGCACCAGTTGGTGTAATTGCAATTGATTCTATCTACACGCCAATCAAAAATGTTAAATATACGGTTGAAAACTTTAGGGTTGAGCAAAAGACGGATTACGAAAAGTTAGTTCTAGACATCACTACTGATGGTTCGATTCATCCAGAAGAGGCATTAAAAGAAGCTGCCAAGATTTTGATCCAGCACTTTATGCTATTCTCTGATGAGAACTTGGTATTGGAATCTCAGGCTAAAGAAGAAACTAAAGAAGTTGACGAAGAAGTTTTACATATGCGTAAAATCTTGAAAACGGAGTTAGTGGATTTAGATCTTTCTGTGAGAGCGTTAAATTGCTTGAAAGCTGCAGATATCAGATCATTAGCTGAGTTGGTTTCTTATGACGTTGCTGATATGTTAAAGTTCAGAAACTTTGGTAAAAAGTCGCTAACAGAAATTCAAGAGTTAGTTAAATCAAAAGGTTTATCTTTTGGTATGAACCTGTCTAAGTTTAAATTAGACGAAGAATAAAATATCTAAACCCCTTTTAAGGTGCTTAGAGCTAGTGCGTAAATGACGCATAATTCCCGGTTCGCCATGGTGGCTTGAACTGACGGTATGCGCAAATAAATAAATAATGAGACACGGAAAAAAATTCAATCACTTAGGTCGTAAAACAGCTCACAGAAAAGCAATGTTAGCTAACATGGCTTCATCTTTAATTGAGCACAAACGTATTACTACTACTTTAGCTAAAGCTAAAGCTTTAAGAGTATATGTTGAGCCAATTATCACTAAGTCAAAAAACGATACTACACACTCTCGTCGTACAGTATTTGCTTACTTACAAAACAAAGAAGTTGTTACAACTTTATTCCGTGAAGTAGCAGAGAAAGTAGCTAACCGTCCAGGTGGTTATACTCGTATTGTTAAGTTAGGAAATCGTTTAGGTGATAACGCTGAAATGGCATTCATTGAATTGGTTGACTTTAACGAAACGTACAATAATGACGCTAAAGTTGAGAAAAAATCAACGCGTAGAAGAGGTGCTAAAGCTAAGAAAGACGCTCCAGCAACAGAAGCGAAAGCTGAAGAAGCAGTTGTAGTTGAAGATGCTCCAGAAGCGAAAGCAGAAGAAGCTCCAGCAAAAGAGGAGAAAGCAAAAGAAGAAAAAGCAAAAGAAGAAAAAGCAGATTCTTTAGAAGAAGAAAAGTCAGCTGAATAAGCTTTAATAACTTTATAGAGAGACCTTCAACATTTATTTGTTGGAGGTTTTTTTATGTCTCTTTTTTGTTTGGTATGTTAGTCTTAATTTTGCTATTGTTAATTTAGTTTTAAATTACAAGTATTATTTTAGACTAGACAGTTAATTTTACTATCTTAACATTTCGTTTTTTGTTTTATTATGTTGCTACTAGTTAAATTTAAATTACATATTCTTTTTAGATATACCATTCTTACATCATTTTTATTCTTTGTATCTCTTACAACTAGCGCTTTTCAAAACGCTCCTATAAAAGATTCACTTCAATTAGAGTCATCGCTTAAAGTGTTAAAGACTATAGGTGCTAACAATCCGGATAGTATTGTAAGGTTTGCAGACGAATTAATTTTAGAACACGCCAAATCTAAACAATCCACGGAATTAATGAATGATTAATAAAGTGACGGGATCTTTGCTGTTAAGGTACAATTATCTCCAGCTCGCAGAAAAGTATTTTGAAGACGCATTTATAATTAGCCAAAAGCTTAAAAATCGCTTTGCGGAAGCCGAGAATACAAATTCTTTAGGGGTTTTGTGGGCGAAAAAAGGAGATCATGTAAAAGCAGAAATGCTTTTTATAAAAGCTTTATTGATAGGCCAAAAAGAAAATAGTTCTGAAATGATGACAGCTTCGTATTTAAAGCTATCTACCCTAAGAAGTCGCCAAAACAGAAACGACGATAGTTATAAGTTTTGTTTAAAGGCCGACTCGGTCAATAGAAAGTATCACTCTCATTTTTTTGAATCGGAGTTGATTAATAATAAAGCGATAGTTTTTGCAATACGTGGCGATTTAGATAAAGCGTTGGCTTTATTTAAAGATAGTTATGCGATATCGATTAGAGAAAAAAAGAAACTTGAACAAGTATTGGCATTGCAGAATATTGGGTTAGTTTATAAGGAGAAAAAGGATTACGTCAAAGCTGTTGATTATTTAAACCGGGGCTTAACACTGGCAAAAAGTAGCGGCTTTAAAGATGAAGAATTAAGACTTTGCGTTAATATTCCCATTATTCTTGTAGAGAAGAAAGAGTTTAAGCGGGCCGAGGTTAAGTTTCTAAATCTGCTATCCAGTGCGAAAGGTGAAGGATTAGATGATTTAGTGTTAGAGATTTATTTCCATCTTATCAATTTGGCTAAATTACAGAATGAATATAAAAAAGCGTTCGATTATTTAACTAGTTCAAAGGCTATAAAAGACAAGCAAATAAACGAACAAAAAGAAAATGCTTTGCGTGAAGCGAGTGTGACTTTAGGACTATACAATGCAAATAAAAAGTTGGTAGAGAATGAAAACTTTCTCTTTCAAAAAAATAGGGAAAGAAACATATTATTCGGGATTTTAGTTTTTGTAGGGGTTTTATTAAGCTTTTTAGTTTTTGTTTTGCTCCGTTTACGAAGGCTTAATAATAAGCTTAATATAAAGCGAAAGCAGCTGACAGAAAGTAATGCAGTAAAAGATAAACTTTTTTCAATCATCGGGCATGACCTTAGGGGAAATCAGGGTACAACCTTGGGGATTTTGAACTTGATAAAGGAAGGGCAGCTTAACAAAGAAGAGTCAGAGCTTTATTTAGGAATGTTGATCAGGCAATCTCAATCAGCTTTAGTTACTTTAGATGATCTTATGTTATGGGGAAGAGCGCAAATTAAAGGAGATGTGCATCAAAAGACTAATTTTAGGATTTTGCCAATGGTTCAAAATGTTTTTGATCTAAACTCCGAGGCTATACACGAGAAGAAGTTGAGTGTAACAGCGGTTGAACTGGAGCATGTCAAAGTTTTTACGGATAGTGGCCATTTTTCTTTTGTGATTAGAAACTTAGTGGCAAACGCAATAAAGTTTACGCCAAACGGTGGAAATATTAAAGTATACTCAGCACATCATACAAAATATTTAATAAAGGTTTGTGTGGTAGATGATGGGATGGGTATGAAAGATGGAGAGTTAGAAGCTGTTTTTTCTCCGGGCCATATTAGCAAAGAAGGTACTAATAGTGAGGCTGGAACCGGATTAGGGTTGATATTGTGCAAAGAGTTTGTTGAAGCAAACGGCGGTAAAATTTGGGCAGAACGTAATGGAGAAGGCGGAACAACGATTTGTTTTACTTGTATAAAAGGTTAATCGCTTGTGCTATAGTCGCTAGTCCATGATTAACTTTCCATGGACTAGTTGCTAATTAAACTAAAACATCAAACTCATACTCTTCAATCGGCGGACAACTACAGATTAACGTTCTATCTCCAAAAGTATCGTTAACACGACCAATGGACGGCCAGAATTTATTTAAAGATACATAAGGCAATGGAAAAGCTGCTGTTTGGCGACTATATGGTTTATCCCATTCGTTCCCAGTAATTATTGCAACCGTATGAGGCGCATTTTTCAATGGATTATCCATTTTATCTGATAAGCCAGATTCTACATCAGCAATTTCATTTCTTATTGCAATCATGGCATCGCAAAAACGATCTAACTCATGTTTTGGTTCAGATTCAGTGGGTTCAACCATTAAAGTTCCTGCAACCGGGAAAGATACTGTTGGTGCATGAAAACCATAATCCATTAAACGTTTAGCAATATCTGTAACCTCAATGCCAAAGTTTTTAAAACCACGGCAATCTAAAATCATTTCATGCGCACAATGTCCGTTCGCTCCAGAATATAAAACCGGGTAATGCGACTCTAATTTTGCTTTAATATAGTTGGCATTTAGAATGGCATATTTGGTAGCGTTAGTTAACCCTTTAGCACCCATC
Source organism: Sphingobacteriales bacterium (assembly GCA_038243635.1). GTDB lineage: Bacteria > Bacteroidota > Bacteroidia > Sphingobacteriales > Sphingobacteriaceae > Pseudopedobacter. Next base: position 19,777 of record JBBSQW010000040.1, on the reverse strand, counting down.
ATCGCAATATATGCATGAGAAATTAATAAGATGGAAGCGGAACCCCATGGGGCCGCAGAAACCGCTGAAATCGATTTTTCGTTACCCATATCAACTACCGAGTGGCCTGGTAAGTAAGGAACAAGATGTGCCGCAACACCAATTGGACCCATGCCTGGCCCACCGCCACCGTGTGGGATACAGAAAGTTTTATGTAAATTTAAATGACAAACATCAGCGCCAATATTAGCGGGTGATGTTAAACCAACCTGCGCATTCATATTTGCACCATCCATATAAACTTGGCCGCCATGTTGGTGAATAATTTCACAAATCTCTACGATTGATTCTTCAAAAACACCATGTGTGGACGGATAGGTTACCATCAAGCAGCTCAAGTTTGCTGAATGTTCCTCCGCTTTGGCTCTTAAATCTGCAACATCAATATTTCCTTTTTCATCACATTTGGTAACAATAATTTTCATTCCAGCCATGGCAGCAGAAGCTGGATTTGTTCCGTGTGCCGATGATGGAATTAAGGCAATGTTTCTGTTAAAGTCTCCTCTATCCTGATGATAAGCTCTAATCACCATCAAACCAGCGTACTCTCCTTGAGCACCCGCGTTTGGTTGTAAACTCATCGCAGCAAAACCTGTAATTTCACTAAGCCAGTCATTTAGCTCAGCCATAATTTGCATATAGCCACCAGTTTGATGACCTGGAGCAAACGGATGTAAAGCGCCAAACTCTGGCCAAGTGATAGGGACCATCTCTGTTGTTGCGTTCAGCTTCATGGTACATGAGCCCAAGGCAATCATAGAATGGCAAAGCGATAAATCTTTTGCTTCCAAAGATTTAATATAACGCAACATTTCATGTTCTGAATGATATTTATTGAAAACCGGGTGCGTTAAAAAATCAGATTGACGTTGTAACTCTTTTGGAATAACAGTTTCTACGTTTTTAGCCAAGCTCTGTATATCGATGTCATACAAAGTTTTTGCTTTTATTTTTCCAAAAACCTTAACGATTATATCAATATCGTATAAACGAGTAGTTTCATCCAAAGAAATGGTGACAAACTCTCCATCGTAATTTAAATTAAACTCGTTATTTAATGATTCGGAATGGATTGGATTTGTTAAATCTCCAAGCGCATATTTTAAAGTGTCAAAATAGGTTTCATTAAGTTGTTTGTAACCAAATTCGGCCAAAGCAGTACTTAGCAAAACAGTTAATCCGTGAATTCTTTCGGCAATAGCTTTGATGCCTTTTGGCCCGTGATATGTGGCGTACATTCCTGCCATTATTGCCAATAGAGCCTGTGCAGTACAAATGTTCGAGGTTGCTTTATCTCTACGAATGTGTTGCTCTCTGGTTTGTAAGGCCATACGCAATGCATAATTTTCATGCTTATCAATGGTAACACCAATGATTCTGCCTGGCATGCTGCGTTTGTATTCGTCCTTTGTTGCAAAATACGCGGCATGTGGCCCACCAAAACCCATCGGAATACCAAAGCGTTGCGTGGTACCCACAACAATATCAGCACCCCATTCTCCTGGAGGAGTTAACAGCGCTAAACTCATTAAATCTGCAGCAACCGTAAGTTTAATGTTTTTCTGGTGTGCTGCATCGGCGAAAGCTTTGTAATTATAAACTTCGCCATGTCCCGCTGGATATTGCACCAAAGCACCAAATAAATCGTCGGTTAATTCAACAGTTTGATGATTGCCAATGACTAATTTGATACCATAAGGTTGCGCTCTGGTTTTTAAAATATCTATGGTTTGGGGAAATACTTCTTCAGAAACGAAGTAAGCTTTTGATGCTGAATTTTTACGCAAGCTGTATTGCATAAACATGGCTTCTGCTGCTGCTGTTCCTTCGTCTAAAAGCGAAGCGTTAGCAATCTGCATTCCGGTTAAATCCAAAACCATCGTTTGAAAGTTTAACAAAGCCTGCAAGCGTCCTTGCGAAATTTCTGCTTGATAAGGCGTGTATTGTGTGTACCATCCTGGGTTTTCCAAAATATTTCTTTGGATTACCGCTGGCACAATTACATCATAATAACCCTGACCAATGTAATTTTTGAAAACCTTATTTTTTGAAGCTGTTTCACGTAGTTTGTTTAAATATTCGTACTCGCTTTTTGCGGCTGGTAAATTAAGGGGTGTTTTTAGTCTAATGTTTTTTGGTACGGTTTGGTCAATCAAATCCTCCAAACTATCAACACCAACAGTTTTCAACATCGCTTTGGTGTCCTGCTCATTTGGTGCAATATGTCTGGTTTCAAATTGCTCTTTGTATGCTACATTCAACTTCATTTTTTGGAGGGTATTATGAGTATTCTAAACAGAATTAATGTTTTTAAAATGCTTTTCCGGTAGCTACCGGATGGATTCGCAAAAGTAGAAAAATTTATGCGCTTGTTAATCAGTTAACCTGCCAAAAATTGTAAAGTTTTTAACAGTTAGAAGGATATGTGGAGAAGATTTGTTAAAAAGTAAAGTTGAAATAAACTGAAGGTTTATATGATTAACTCCTGAAAATAGTTGGAGTTAAAATATTAAAACAACAGAACCCGCAACGATCAAAAACGCACCAATGGCAGTTTTTAGCGTTAATGTTTCATTTAGAAATACCACAGATAAAATGATTGTTAATGCAACGCTAAGTTTGTCAAGGGGTGCTACTTGAGATACTTTACCAATTGCAATGCTTTAAAATAGAAGATCCAAGACAGGGCAATTGTTAAGCCCGACAACGCTAAAAAGATGAGGTTATGTTTGGAAAGCGTTTCTACCCCTTTTAATTCGCCTCTAGAAATCACAATCGCCCATGCCAGTAAAAGAATAACGATTGTTCTGATGGCAGTTGCCAAATCTGAGTTGACACCTGTTACCCCAACTTTCGCAAAAATCGGTGTTAGTGAAGCAAAAAAAGCTGCGAGTAATGCAAATATCCACCACATGGTTAAACCGGATTATACTTTGCTAATATAGTGATTTACTACTTAAGAGCTTAAAGTCCAAAGAGTCTAATAGATGAAAATCACCTTACCTCAATCCAGCGTCCCTCGTGTTTCTCTCGTAATTCTCCAAAAGAAATACAGCTTTCTGCCAAAATTCCGTTTGCTTTTAGCAACGCTTCAAACTCATTAGCATGTTCTGGCTCAACTGCAACTAATAAACCTCCACTTGTTTGTGGGTCGGCAAGAATATGCTTTTGTCGTTCTGTAATTTCTCCCACTTTATGTCCATAGCTTGCCCAGTTTCTATTCGTTCCACCAGGTATAGATTTCTGCGCTAAATATTCGTCAATTTCTTTTAAGTGAGGAACTTTTTCAAAGTCAATTTCTGCCTGTAAATTACTTCCTTCGCACATTTCTGATAAATGACCTAACAAACCGAAACCGGTAACATCTGTCATCGCGGTAACGTAACCTAATTTGCCAAGGGCTTCGCCAATAGAATTTAATTTAGCCATGGAAGCAGGAGCGATATCTTTGTGTTCCGCTTTTAGAATCCCTTTTTTCTGAGCTGTAGTTAAAATTCCTACACCCAAAGCTTTTGTTAAGTAAAGTTTACATCCGGCTTTTGCGGTTGAGTTTTGTTTTAGATTTTTAATGTCAACTATACCATTCACAGATAAACCAAAAACAGGTTCAGGGCAATCAATACTATGGCCGCCAGCTAATGTTATTCCAGCTTCGGCACAAATAGATCTTGCGCCTTCTAAAACTTTTTGCGCAATTTCTGGTGCTAATTTATCTATGGGCCAACCTAAAATGGCGATTGCTAAAACAGGTTTACCACCCATGGCGTAAACGTCAGAAATGGCATTAGCGGAAGCAATTCTTCCAAAATCGAAAGCATTGTCAACAATCGGCATAAAAAAATCTGTAGTAGAAATTAACGCGGTTCCGTTTCCTAAATCGTAGGCAGCAGCATCGTCTCTAGTATCATTGCCCACCAACAAATTCTTGTTTGCCTCATACTTTACAGTGCTATGTAAAATTTGATCTAAAACAGCAGGTGATATTTTACATCCACAACCTGCGCCATGAGAATATTGAGTGAGTTTTATTTCTTCCATTTTATGTTTATATCTTAATTGTTTGATTAGCGAAGGCTAAAATTTCCTCAGCATTTTGTTTTGGATTTATTTGTCCAAAACAAATGTTATGAATCGTTTTTGCATCTCGTTTTTGTAAGCCTCTGCTATAGGTTTTATCATAATACACCAAAACCTGATCAATGAAATCACGCATTCGGTTTTCATCAATTGCCTGTAAAGTGATTTTTGTTTCGAACGGGCCGAGTCTTTTACTAATTCTTACTACGGCTTCTTTTAAAAAGTCTTTATTTAAAGCGCCATAATCAATATTCAAAAACTCGATTCGTTCTGATTTTGGTAACTCGATTTTAATAACAGGAGCAATTCTTAGTTGTCCCCAAATGTTTTTCGGGATTATTCTTTTGCCAATAGTGACGCTTTCATCTTCTATCCAAATTCGTTTTTGGATATCCAAGTTTTGTAATTCTAAACCGAAGAGGTTTTCAAACTGTTCTTGGGAGGGTTGCTCCAACTTATTCATGGAACCGAACGTAGAACCCTGGTGTTGAGCTAAACCTTCTAGATCTATAACTTGTTCGCCCATTGCTTTTAGCTCATGCAAAATTTTAGTTTTTGCGGAGCCGGTGCTTCCACTTAAAACTACAAACGGATAAGATTTATCAAAAGCATCTAAGCCAAATCGGCGGAAAGTTTTGTAACCGCCTTCTAGTGTGGAAACATTAAAACCGTATAAATCAAAAGCCCAAGCCATTGCGCCACTGCGCATTCCACCACGCCAACAATGTACAAGCACTTTTTTATCAGGAGCTAAAATTTCAACCTCTCTAATAAAATCTGCCCATTTTGAACCAGTGATTTCGAAACCTAATAAAATTGCGGGTTGGCGACCTTGTTGTTTGTAAGCTGTGCCGACTAGCACTCGTTCTTCGTTGGTGAATATTGGAATGTTTACTGCTTCAAGGATGTGGCTTTGTGCGAATTCTAAAGGTGTGCGGACATCGACCACCAAAGTGGTTTTTGCTTTCTCCAGAAATTCGGGAAGAGTGAGTTTTTTAACCACGAAGAGTTGTTATCATGCTAATTGATGTAAATAACGTTGAATGGTGTTTTCTAATCCTAAATATAAAGCGTCGCAAATCAAAGCGTGACCAATGCTTACTTCCAATAATCCTGGAATGTTTTCTGCAAAATATTTAAGATTGTCTAAATCTAAATCGTGACCAGCGTTAATGCCAATGCCTAATTCATTTGCTTTTTTTGCGGCAACAATATAAGGTGCAATTGCTTTTTCTTTATTGTGATGATAATTGCTCGCATAAGATTCGGTGTAAAGCTCAATTCTATCCGTTCCGGTAGTTTTTGCAGCTTCTACCATTTCTGGATTTGGATCTACAAATATGGAAACTCGAATATTTGCTTCTTTAAACACAGCGATGATATCTTGTAGATAATTCTGATTTTTTATAGTATCCCAACCGTGGTTACTGGTAATTTGACCTAAAATATCAGGAACTAAAGTCACCTGTGCCGGCTTATTAGCCAATACTAAATCAATAAATTTCTGCTCTTCACAGTTACCTTCAATGTTAAATTCTGTTGCAATTTTAGCTTTTAAATTAAAAGTATCTTGGTAGCGGATATGTCTTTCATCCGGGCGAGGATGGACCGTAATTCCCTGCGCACCAAAACGTTCGCAGTCTAAAGCAGTCTTCACTAAATCCGGGTTGTTGCCTCCACGAGAGTTCCGTAACGTTGCAATTTTATTGATGTTTACTGATAGTTTACAAGCTGACATATTGCAAATTTAACATAGTTGCGTTTAAAATTCGATTTATTAACCCATCATCTCTAATAATTCGTCAACATATTTACGTTCATTAGCCAAACGTGGCACTTTATGCTGTCCGCCCAACTTTCCTTTTGCTTTTAACCAATTATAAAACAAGTTGTTTGGTGCAATATGAACTTTTGGACGACGTAAAGCCAAATCTTTGAAACGCTTGGCATCGTAGTCTGAATTTACTTCTCGGAGTGTGTTATCCAAAATATCGATGAAACGTTCAAACTCTTTTGGCTTTTTCTCAAACTCAATAATCCATTCATGTGCGCCTAATTCATCACCACAAAAGTAAATAGGGCATGCCGTATAATCTTTAATTTGTGCATCAGTTTCGGCGCAAGCTTTATTCAAAGCTTTTTCGGCATTATCGATAATTACTTCTTCGCCAAAAGCGTTGATGAAATGTTTGGTTCGGCCAGTAATTTTAAGTCGGTAAGGATTTTTAGTGGTGAAGGTAACGGTGTCGCCAATCATATAACGCCACAATCCTGCATTGGTGCTAATCACCATTGCGTAATTTTTGCCAAGTTCTACTGCTGACAAAGTAATCGTATTAGGAAATTCTTTATCCACTTCCTCCATGGGAATAAACTCATAGAAAATTCCGTAATCCAACATCAACAATAAGTCAGATGAATCACTTTGGTCTTGAATACCAAAAAAACCTTCGGAAGCATTGTAGGTTTCCAAATAATACATATTCGGATTATCGATTAAGCGTTTAAATTGCTCGCGATAAGGCTCAAAATTGACGGCTCCATGAACATAGAGCTCTAAATTTGGCCAAACTTCCATCAAGTTACTTTTACCTGTAATCTCTAAAATTCGTTTAGCTAAAACAATAGTCCAAGTAGGTACGCCTGCAATATTTGTAACGTTTTCCGCGAGTGTGGCATGTGCCATTTTCTCAATTTTTTCCTCGTAATTATCCATCAGAGCGATGGACATATTAGGCGTTCTTAGCAGTTCCGCCCAAAACGGTAGATTTTTAATAATTACTGCAGATAAATCTCCATAAAAGGAATCAGGGCTGAGCTGATTGATTTGATGACTGCCACCCAAAACCAAACTTTTTCCGGTAAACATTTTAGCGTCGGGGCGATTGTTGCAGTAAATAGCCAACATATCTTTCCCACCTTTAAAATGACATTCTTCCAGAGATTCCTCACTTACGGGAATAAATTTGCTACGGTCGTTGGTGGTGCCAGATGATTTTGCAAACCATTTAATTTCCGAAGGCCAAAGCACATTTTGCTCACCTTTCAGCATTTTTTCAATGTAAGGTTTTAGCGTGTCATAATTTTGTACGGGTACACGTTCCTTAAACTGATTGATATTTTCTATCGACCGGTAATCGTATTTTTTGCCCCATTGTGTGCCAACAGCATCGTTTATCAACCATCCAAACCATTCCTCCTGCACCTCATCTGGATATTTCATGAACAGTTCAATCTGGTGCATTCGCTTTTTGATGTACCAGTTTAGGAAAGAGTTTACTATGGTCATGGTTTAGGTTAGGAGTTCATTAGTCATTGGTTCATTAGTATTTGCGTGGAGAGTCTTGGAGTGATCCTTGGTATATGTTTGTAATCATTAGCTATTCTAACCATCCTTTTTAATGGTTTGTATCACCGTATCTAGATCTGTGATAAATTTTAAAAGTTCAGAATCTATCCAAGTTAGTAAATTAATTATTGAATCATAAACCTCTAGCGCTTCAGTAAAATCAACTTTGCTGCCTTTGAAACAAATTGGTTCATTATAATTAATTCTATTTCTGAATCTTCGAATTTTATTTAGTGCGTCATTTACTTCTTTTCTCCCAGTACCAGCGGGTAAAGAGTTGAAAATCTGAATACATGTACCTTTTAGCAGGCGGTAATTATGAACTTCAAATAAATCTGTCCAAAAACCTAATGTTTGTTCTGCAATCACTTTACCACTTGTTATCGGAGTTTTACTTTTCGAAAGTCTTTTCTCCGCTTTGATAACTTCTCGTTTTAGAAAATCGTTTGTGGTTAATTGCCATGTTCTTTTATACGTAAACGTTAGAGACGGGTCAGACATAAATCCTGCTTTTTGATTAATAATCCAATCTGAATCCGTAAAGTGATTTGTTAAAATATAGTCTAATCGATTACGTAATAACACTTCGAGAATTCCTAATAGTGGATGAAAAGCTTGTGAAAGTGTAAGGTTTTTCTTATAAAGTTCAACAGCTTTAGCTTCCGAGTTATTCGTCGCTAATAAATATCGATTTACTCTTGCTACGGAAAAATACTGCTCAAACTCTTTGAATGTCATTTTGTGAATTCAGTAATTTATCGTTACCTTTATATCGTGATGCTTGGTTAAGCCTCTTATCTTAGGATAACGTAACCAAGTTAAAGAATTAAGACCTTTCAGAAATGAGGGGTCTTTTTTTTTGTTTCAATTCGCACATTCAATTAAAATTCCCCAAACTCTCCCCTAACAAACTAACAACCCAACCCCTAACCACCTAAATCAAAACTTCTTAATCTTCAACTCAAAACTTTCTCCCAAATAAAACTTCCTTGCCATTTCGTTATCCGCAATTTCTTGCGGGGTACCGCTGAGCATCAAGTTACCTTCGGTTAATAAATAAGCTCTGTCTGTAATAGAAAGCGTTTCGTTTACATTATGGTCAGTAATTAAAATTCCGATGTTGCGGTGCTTCAAACGAGCTACAATCATTTGTATTTCTTCCACAGCAATAGGGTCAACTCCGGCAAAAGGTTCATCTAACAAAATAAACTTTGGATCCGCTGCTAAAGCTCTAGCAATTTCTGTTCTGCGGCGTTCCCCGCCAGAAAGCAAATCTCCTCGGTTTTTGCGAACTTTATGTAAACTAAATTCATCAATTAAAGTTTCCAGTTTGTCGTGTTGCTCATCTTTTGTCATACCCGACATTTCCAGCACAGCCAAAATATTATCCTCAACACTCAACTTTCTAAAAACAGAAGCTTCTTGTGCTAAATAACCGATACCTTTTTGTGCCCTTTTGTACATTGGGTCGCTGGTAATGTCTTCATCTTCTAAAAAAACTTTTCCTTCGTTTGGTCTAATCAAACCCACAATCATGTAAAACGAAGTTGTTTTCCCAGCTCCGTTGGGGCCAAGTAAACCAACAATTTCTCCCTGACCAACATGGAAAGAGACGTTGTTTACCACAACTCTTTGTTTGTATTTTTTGATTAGGTTTTCTGCTCTTAATATCATGCTTAATAAGTTCTAATCCCTTTAATATTTAGCTGGATGTTTTTTCGCTCTTTCCATACATTTTGTTCAATGGTATAACAAACGTCAAACGGTTTTCCTCTATTAATTTGCTCTAAATGGTTGCCACAGCCAAATGCAATACATTCAAATAGCGGACTATCGGTTTGTCTGATGGTCATTTTTAAATGGTTATTGCCCACCACACTTCCGTAACGGTACGAAGATACATTTCTACTTAAAAAAATAGGAGCCATATTTTGTGGACCAAAAGGCGAAAACTGATTCAGTATTCTGAAAAACTTAGCGTCAATCTCGTTTAATGAAAGCTCATCTTCAATCACTATTTCTTGGGTCAATAAATTATCAGTGATGGATGCACAAACTACTTCTTCAAATCTTTGGCTAAAAGCTGCTACGTTTTCCACTTTCATAGTCAATCCGGCCGCGTACTTATGTCCGCCATATTGCTCCAGTAAATCGCTACAAGCAGTTAAAGCTTCGTACAAATCATAACCTAAAACTGAGCGGGCCGAGCCAGAAACCATTCCATTTGATTGTGTCAAAACAATGGTTGGTCGGTAATATTTTTCCGTTAAACGGGAAGCTACAATTCCAATTACACCTTTATGCCAGCTTTCGTGGTAAACTACGGTCGATTTTCGGTTCTCCATTTCTGGTGAATTTAAAATCATAGCTAAAGCTTGTTCGGTAATGTTGGCATCAAACTCTTTGCGTTCCGAGTTTTTTAGATTAACGATGAGACCTGCATCTTCGGCAGTTTCGGTAGAACTGGCAATCAATAATTTAACAGATTTTTTGGCGTCGTCAATTCTTCCGGCTGCATTGATACGCGGACCGATAGAAAAAACAATGTCGGTAATAGTAAAATCATCGGTTTTGCCCGACAGTTCTTTTAAAGCCTGCAATCCATTACAAGGATTTTCATTCAATCTTTTTAAACCGAAATGCGCTAAGATTCTGTTTTCACCGGTAACCGGTACAATGTCAGAAGCAATACTTACGGCCACCAAATCCAAATAGCATTCTACTTGTTCAAATGGAATGCTGTTTTTTATTGCGTAAGCCTGTATAAGTTTAAAACCTAATCCACAACCCGAAAGCTCTTTGTAAGGGTAGGGGCAATCCAATCTTTTTGGATCTAAAACGGCAATGGCATTTGGTAATTCATCTCCCGGCAGGTGATGATCACAGATAATGAAGTCAATGTTCTTTTCGTTAGCGTAAGCTACTTTATCAACCGACTTTATGCCGCAGTCTAGTGCAATAATTAGTGTGTAGCCGTGGTTAAAGGCGTAATCAATTCCTTCGGTAGAAATGCCGTAGCCCTCTTTGTACCTATCAGGAATGTAGTAATTTATTTTAGAATGGAGCTTTCTAAAAAAAGAATAGGTTAATGCTACGGATGTAGTGCCGTCAACATCGTAATCTCCATAAATTAAAATCTGTTCGTCGTTTTTTATAGCGTTTTCAATTCTGTTTATGGCAGCAGCCATATCTTTCATTAAAAAAGGATCATGTAGTTGTGATATTTGCGGCCTGAAAAAAGCTTTTGCTTCTTCAAAAGAATTTAGTCCTCGCCTAATCATCATGCTTGCAAGGGTATTGCCAACGTTTAGTTCTGCATCTATTTTCTCAACCAATTGTGCATCAGCTTTTTCCTGCGTCACCCACCTTTTTTCCATATATTTGCTTTGAATCACCCGTAAATATACATTTTAATGTAGGTGTTCAATAATAGAAAATCAGCAATTTTGCGGGGTTTCACTTATTTTATATTATTAATTTGAGAGTTGTAGCCTTGCTAGAAGGATCTTATTCTGTAGATGTTTCTAAAAAATTTATTCCGTTTAATCCTGATGTTGATAAAGCCAGCGACCGTCCAGCATCGCTTTTTGTATACATCCAACCGTTTTTAGTGGAAACCAAAAACGATTTGATTTTAATAGACACCGGTTTGGGCTATAATAACGATGCTGGTAATTTGGTGTTACACGAAAATATTAGAAAAGCGGGTTATGCGACTAATAATATTACCAAAGTTTTAATGTCGCATTTGCATTTTGACCACAGCGGGGGGATGGTAGAAAGTACTGATGGTAGTTTATCCGTTAGTTTCCCTAATGCTGATTATTATATCCAAAGAGGGGAGTGGGAAAATGCTTATAGCAACATCTCAAAATCGTACAAAACAGAAATTTTTGATGTAGTACAACGATCTGGACAAATCATTTTTTTAGAAGGCGACGGAAAAATTAATGACGAAATAAGTTATGAAGTCACTGGCGGGCATACAGAATTTCATCAGGTTTTCCATATCCGAGAAGAGGGTGAACATATTTTCTTTGGTGCTGATATTGTGCCAGAGCCAGAGCAATTGCAAAGAAAGTTTATTGCGAAATATGATCTTGACGGAAGAAAAGCGATGGAACTTAGAAATGTTTATGGTAAGCAAGCCGTTGAGGGTAACTGGACTTGCTTATTTTATCATGCTAAAGCAAAAGCAATTGCTAAAGTTGCACTTAGAGATGATGCTATAGTTATAAACGAAATTAAATAGTAATTTTTAGTGAAGTATAAAGTTCTTGAATTTTTTCCACCGTTAAAGGTTTTGAGATAAACTTATTTACGGTTGTATATGTTTCTGCTTTTGTAATGTCATCATTATAAACAGAAGAAGATAACATGTTAATGCACACATCTTTGTTAATAAGGTGCTTTATCTCTTCAAATTCTTCTAAAAACTCCCAACCGTTCATAATGGGCATGTTAATATCTAAGAATATAATGTCAGGTAAGTTTTCTGGTATTTCCAGATTTGATTTTACGTAATTTAACCCCTCCAAGCCATTTAAGCAGGTATTTATTGAGGTCTTTATAGGAATTTTGTCAATTAATCTCGAAGCAATGAAATTGTTAATCTCATCGTCGTCAATAATCAAAATTTGTAGGAGATCGTTTTTCATTAGTTTCTATTACGAAAAGGTAAATGCTTATGTTTCAAAAAAGACGGTTTGTTTTGGTTTATTATCATTTAAGCTTGATAATCAGTGAGCAAGAATTGAGCCTTGTTAATATTATTATGTTCAGGCAATTCTAATACTAATGAGGTAATGATTAACCATTTAATACATAAGCGTTTATCGTTTTTTAACATTAACTTGTCTACAATATTATTGTTTTTTTGCTAAAATCGTAATATTAAGCTCAAAATTTTCATCAATTGCCTTGTCTCCTAAACCTGTAAAAAAGTTTTTTGAGCCATATTTGATGCCATATTTTGTGCGATCCACTTTTACGGCAGTTGCGGTAGCAACCAAGATATTGTTTTTTTGTTTGATGCTTGCCGGAAAGGTTAGCATATTAGCTATGCCTTTGATGGTGAGCTTGCCGGTGATGATGGCGTTATCATTACTTTGATGTTTCACGTTTGTAATTACAAATTGGGCACTAGGGTTTTTATCCGTAGAGAAAAAATCGTCAGATTTTAAATGTCCTAAAAGTTTTATTTTGCTTGAGCCAGTTAAATCTGTATTGGTGATACTGCTCATATCTATTTCAAATAAACCGCCTGTCAATTTCTCACCCTTTATGTTTAACTGTCCAGATGCTAGTTTGATTTCCCCTGTGTGTGATCCTGTAACTTTTCTTCCCGTCCACTCTATTTTTGATTTGTTTAAATCTAAATTATAAACTTCTGCTTTTTCGGAAAACGAAGAAAAAATAAAAATAGCTGTAACGGCTAATAGTAAAAAGTAGTTTTTCATTGTGTAGAATTTTGAAATCGCAAATTAAGCAAGTTTAAACGTTTAAACAGTATTTAATTGTTTGCGAGAATTTATTTTAGATAATTTTTAGGTTAGCTAAAATGAGGTTTTGGAAAGTAGAGCGTAAAGGTTGTGCCTATACCTAATGTACTTTCGACTTCAATTCTCCCATTTAAGGTATCCATGTGTGATTTAATGATAAACAAACCAATCCCTTTTCCCTCTATATCGAGATTAAGACGCTGATAAAGACTGAATATTTTTTGCCGATTTTTCAGAAGATCTATGCCGATACCATTATCACTAAATTTTAAAACACTGTTATCACCCTCATCAAAAGCTTGAATGCTAATTATCAAGTTCTTGTTGGTTGCTTTAAACTTTATAGAATTTGTAATTAAATTTAAAATAATGCTTAAAAAAGCGTGTTTTGGGAGCATCAAGTTTTGGATTTTTAAATCAAGATTAACTTTGATTTCAAAGTCAGAAGTTGGAGTTTTAACAACACCAACTACAGATTGTATCGTGTCACGAATATCAATTTTTTCTAAAGAAAGATTTCCCGATTTGTCATGTGCCACAATTTCTACCAAATCATCCAAAATACTTTCCAGTTTATGAATGGATATTCGCATCTTATCAAAGATTATAAGGTTCTCGGAGTTTAACGAGCTTTGATTTATCATTTGAGAAAGAGACGAAATATTTACCACTGGACCCCGTAAGTTGTGCGAGGTTATGTACGCGAATTTTTTTAGTTCGTTATTACGACGGATGAGTTCATCAGAAACTTTTAAAACTTCTAACTCCTTTTTTTTCAGCTCTTCAATACTTAGCATTACGCCTGATATTTTATAGGGTTGTTGGTCTTTGAGAATTAGCTTTGATGACGAAAGCACATATATAAACTGACCACTAGAATTCTCCACTCTAAATTGAATCATTTTTTGCGTGGGAGCGTCTAAATTTTCGCTACAAAATAGCGGTTGTGTAAACTTTAAATCATCGGGATGTATTTTATCGCAAAAATCTTTCAGCAAAAAATTATAATCATCTGTATAGCCTAAAACTGCTTTAAATTGAGAATTGAAGGTTGCTTTTTTAGTTCCAATTTCTAATTCCCATAAGCCTATGTTAGAGCTGTTAAGAATGAGCTCCAATTGTTCTTTATTCTCGTTTGCTAAATGTTCGGCTGCTCTGCGCTGTTCAATCTCATTTAGTAATTTAGTGGTGCTTGTTTTTACTCTTTTGCGCAATTCCCAGTTGATCATCATCACTACAATAATGATGATGATGATAACTGCTGATATATATATAAGAGGGAGATACCAACGAGATAAACGATTTTTTTTACCTTCATAAATGAAACCCTTTAGCGAAAGGTCTTTATCTGCGATTCCCAATTCCTGAAAGATAGTGAGCATATATTGCCACCTTCCAAAATTAGTATGTCCAATTTCTACTAATTGTGGCATAATGAGCCTCCTGATTTGGTTGGCTTCGTATTTTAAGTGCTCACGCGTTACGCCCGCTACTTTTACATCATCAAGTGTAAGGATGTAGCTTATCATCTCATCTTCATGCGCCAAAGCATATTTCCATCCCTTAAGCGTGGCTTCAATAAAGGCATTTGTTCTGTCTTCATTTGCATAAGCAAACTTTTTAGTGCTTAAAAGTACATCGCCGTAAAAGTCAACTCCATATTCTTCTGGTCTAATGATGTTTATTTTGTACCCCTTAGCGGCAAACCGCTGTGGTTGTGATGAAATATAGGTAACTACAGCGTCTGCTTTGTTATCCAAAATTTCTTCAGAATCTTTGAGCCGGTCTGTTATAATTATGCTGTTGGGCTCTATGCCCTCTTTTAATAAAATGGCTTTAAATATGCCCCATCCCTGAGTGCTTTCTACTAATACCGTTTTTCCGACTAGATCAGACGGTTTCAAAATATTTTTATCCTTTAAACTGATGATACAATAGCCAGATGACTGCATTATTGTAGCTAGAACAATCAAAGGATCCGTTACATTTCTTTTTAGTAAGACACCTGGATCAAATATACCAACATCGGCTTTGCCGTTCAATAAATTATCAATAACTGGAACTCCGGGGCCGCCCGGAAGTATTTTAACTTTGAGTTGTTTTTCTGCGTAAAAGCCCTTTATTTGGGCAGCATAATAGCCAGCGAATTGAAATTGGTTACGCCACTTTAATTGAAGTTTAATGGTGTCAGTAGGTGGAGCTGCTGCGTAGCATGTTTGGCTGTAAACTCCGCAGATAAGCAAGATGCAATAAAAAATAAAGTATAATTGTTTATAGACTGTTACATTACAGCAAATTTTACGCATAGGGCATGATGGTAAACGATGACAAAATCTAGAACCTATTAAATATAAATACTTTTGTTTGACTTAAGCTAATTTTGTAAAATAAAAAAACCTGTTGAACTTTTCTTCAACAGGTTTCTCAATATAGTGTATTTTTTAATCTATTAAATAGTAAAGCTACTTAAGCTAACAAATTCTTTTACCCTACTTGCAATCTCTTCTTGGCTTAAGTTTTTGATTTTTTGGGTCCCAAACTTCTCAACACAAAAAGAGGCTAAAGCAGAACCGAATATAATTGCATTCTTCATATTTGAAAAGTTGATAGTTCCTACTTTTGCTAAATAGCCAATAAATCCGCCTGCAAAGGTATCGCCTGCACCTGTTGGGTCAAATACTTCTGCTAACGGTAAAGCCGGTGCAGAAAAAATTTGATCTCCGTAGAATAAAAGTGCGCCATGCTCTCCTTTTTTAATGATTAAGAATTTAGGACCCATGGTAAGGATTTTTTTTGCAGCTTTTACTAAAGAATATTCTCCAGAAAGTTGACGAGCTTCCGCATCATTAATCGTTAACACATCTACCAATTTAATGGTTTCCAATAAATCATCCATCGCAATGTCCATCCAAAAGTTCATAGTGTCCATTACAATTAACTTTGGGCGCTTACGCATTCTTTTGATCACCGTTTGCTGAATCTGTGGGGTAAGGTTGCCTAGCATTAAATATTCACAATCTTGGTAAGATTCAGGAATAATAGGGTCAAAATCCGCTAAAACATTTAATTCGGTAGCAAGCGTGTCCCTGCTATTCATGTCATTATGGTACTTACCTGACCAGAAAAAAGATTTTTCGCCAGCTTTAATCTGTAAGCCTTCCACATCAATGCCGTGGTTTTCAATTTCTTTAATATCTTCTTGATGGAAATCATCACCAACAACAGCGACAATCTTAGTTTTTTTATAAAGGTAAGATGCTGCCAAACTAGCGTAGGTGGCCGCTCCACCTACAATTTTATCAGTTTTTCCGAAAGGAGTCTCAATAGCATCAAATGCTACAGTGCCTATAACAACTAAGCTCATATATTTTTAATTTTTTTTTTACAAATATTGCATATTTAATTTAAAATACCGAACATTGCAATCCCGAAAGGGAAAAGCAGCATAAGCTTTTAAAAAACCAGAAATTCCTAAGTAGCTCAGCTGGTTAGAGCATCTGACTGTTAATCAGAGGGTCCCTGGTTCGAGTCCAGGCTTGGGAGCAAGACAAAAGCCTCACAGAAATGTGAGGCTTTTTTGTTAAAAAAGATCTATTGGGTATATATAATATATTCTAAGAAAATCAATAAGTATTATATTGGTCAAACTCAGGATTTGGAAAAAACTAGTCATGATACATAATTGCGGACTTTTGATCACGCCTCAACTAAGTCGGGCATTCCTTGGAAAGCATTTTTTCAGATAGATTTTGTTACAAGGAAACAAGCTATATTAATTGAGACTTACATAGAAAAAATGAAATCTGTGAAATATTTTCAAAGTCTAAAGAGCTATCCTGAGCTAGTTTTAAATTTGAAGAATAGATACAATTAATAGTCGATCGTCACTTTCCCGATAACTATCGGGACAAGTGCAAGCTTGGCAGCAGGGTAAAAGCCTCACAGAAATTTAAGGCTTTCTTGTTTAGTTTGGTTGTGACAGTAATTAAAACAAAAAAGATCAGCGCCTCTTAACGAAAACGCTGATCAATTCATTATTACTAGACTTAGCTAAGCAACTCTTTTAACAGACAAAACTTCAACTTCGCTTTGCTCGCCATCTAAAACCCAATTAACTTTATCACCTTCTTTGCAACCTACTAATGCTAATCCTATTTTAGTTAAAATAGATTCAGTGTTGTTTTTCCTTCTCGCCTTATCAGGACCAACAAATGAGTATGTTTTCTCTTCGTTTGTGTTGTGGTTCTTTATCGTAACAATTGTATCAACGGTAACAACGTCTGCAGGTAAATCTTTTCTTAATACTTGTTCAGCATGTTTAAGTTGAAGCGTTAATACAGCTTCTTCTTCTGGAGTAACTCTTCTCTTTCTGATATGGTCTTTGATTAAATCGTAGATACCAGTTGTTAAAATAATGTGTTTTGGGTTTGCTTCAATTGTGTTTTCTGACATGTTCTTATTTTTTATGTATCTGTGGTTATTTGTGTGTCTTTATGCGTCCCAAATTGACAAGAAAACCTATTTGAAGGAAATTCCTGTTGATTAACGAGCATAGCGTAAAGCCGTGAAATTTAATTTTATGAAAAATGATGGGGAAGGTACCCTGCCTCGGGATTTAGCAGGGATAAATTATAAAGTCCTTGCTGCTCTTCAGAAAAGAACGATCAAGAACGTGTGTCGATAAACAAATAAAGTTTAACGAGCAGGCATTTTTATATAAAAAAGCAGCTAAGTTCATTTGGTGAATCTGTTTTTTTGTAAAAATAGAGAATAATCTGAGTTAAAAAGAATTTGGTAGCAATTGTGACGTTGAAAAGTGAAATAAAAGCAGCTCAACTTTTTAAGAAACCTCTCAAAGTTCCATTAATTGTGCTTTTAACTGATATTTGAATTACTATAATTTTGTTAAAGCGCTTCCTTTATGCGCCGCAATGTGATCGGTTTTATCACTTTTAATTTCGTATTGAGGATCGTCTTTCTTAGCGTGGTGGGTGTAGCCTTTGTAATCGAAATCACTGGTATGTACTTTAATTATTTTACCACTAACGCGTCCTGCTTCTGAATTCCAGCTTACGTGGTCGCCTGTTTTATATTTTTTGCTCATGATCTATAATTTTATGTTTTGTAGAACCGTCGATAAATTAACTATTTAAACTCCTGCAACAAGCCAATGAGTAATATTATTTACCATCCAAAGAAGACAAATTTTCCCTATTCAAAAATCCATCAAACGTAGATTTTGACTTTCGATTGGGTTTCGAAGATCCGTCAGCATCTAAGCCTAAATCCAATTTTTTAGTTTCTTCGATCTGTTGCTCAATTAACTTTTTGCTCTTCTCAATAGCTTGTTTGTCTTTATCGGTCGTCATTTTTTTTGGTTTGGTAATTCTATATCAAAATTTACACCACTTTGAATGAGATACTTTTCTGAAACAGACAGTGGATAATTTTTTAGTGTGAAGTTATCTTAGGGAAATTTCACCTTGAGTTTTATTAAATGCAATCAAACTTGACTTAGAGAAGTTGTTTTTGGAACTCATAATTGCTTTAAATATTGAATTAAAAGGATGTCTTCGGTACATTGAAAATCCTTTTTGTAAGCCAATCGTCACGCAAAGTAACGTTTTAAAATAACTTCTTTTGAGCAACTAAAATCTACCTAGAAAACCAGTATAGAACTATTGTTTAGGCAATTTGGGTGTTAATGAATTGATTTTTAGTGCTAGACCGATATGTTGATGGAGAAATAACGTTTCTTTATTTTTCTGGAGTTGAGCAGAATAAATTTTGTGTAGCTTGAAAACACAGTTAGAGCATGAAAAACTTGAAGTAGAGCTGAGCTTGTTGTCCCCATTGTTTAAAAGCTTTTTGAAGAATCTCTTTTAGCGAAGCAGTAGTAACTGGTTTTCCTTTTGAAGGTGCTTGCAAACTTTTTGGATCAACAGTTTTATCAATCACTTTTGTTGCAAACCAACTGATATGATCATGAGGGATTGCGACTCCCAAAATCATCCCGGGCAAACCTGTGAAAGATTCTGGACCGCTAGAAACAGCAATTTCATCTGTATAGAAAGCAACTGTATAAATAGAATCCATCACAATAGCATTTGCTCTTCTGCATTGGTAACCTGCTATTTCTCGTTTTTCATCGGTAAGTTTCCATTTAATTTTTCTGGTGCTGTCCTTTAACAAAAAAACCTCTTCGAAAACTGTTTTTTGAATAGTACTAATATCAGTTGTTAAATTATGGTGGACCACATTGATTTGAGTTGAGCCCGGAAAGTTTGAAAATGCATTTTGCTGAGGAGCTTCGCTATCTTCTATGGCTTTAAACAACGACTGCTCTTTTGAAAAACTAAGTGCACTTTTAGTAATTACAAACTGAGGTTGCGATGCCTTGTATTGGTCATAGTAGTTTTGCATGTAACTTTCATTTTCTTTATTGATGACTGCTTTTAGCAATGCATACATGTTTACTTTTTTCTCAAACGTTATTTCCCCCTGTTGCATAAATTTTACCTGTTGCGCATGAAGGTGCAGGCCAAAAAGAAGAACACAGATTGTAGTTATTGTTGTAAATTTTATCATGGCGTTGCGGGTGTTTTTATTCCTCCACCCATTTTGTTGAAATCCCAAGAGAGCGAAAGCATGAAATATCTTTTGATCGTAGTTATTTTAGCCCCCAATAAGTTCGGAGTATTATTATGAATTTCAAATAATACATTTGAGACATGAAATACAAGAAATGGAGCTTAGCAGAGAAGCTAGAAATCCTAGGTAAATCAGAGGAATTGGGTATCGTAGAGGCTTG
>JBBSQW010000039.1:0-36435 GCA_038243635.1 Sphingobacteriales bacterium | reverse complement strand
GCCTTTTGAACGTTGGCATACATTTCTGGGAAGCTCCCCATTGCCGCACCTACAAAAAATGAGTACAATAAGTAAGCAATAATATCGCCGACAGATAAACTACCGTCTTGCACTAAGGTTGCGCCATACCATAACACGCCCATAATTGCTCCAAACAGACAGAACACAATAAAAGAAGCGAACAAGCCACGGTAATTTGCACCTTTTAAAGCAATCTTTACCACGTCACGTAGGCTTTTATCATATCTACCAGCTTCATAAGCTTCGTTAACAAAAGCCTTTACGTTTGATATTCCTTGTAAAGTTTCTTCAACAATGGTGTTAGATTCTGCTAATTTATCTTGTGCGTTTTTAGAAATCTTACGTAAGGCTTTTCCAAAGAAAATTCCAGCTACTACAATTACCGGTAATATCGCCAGTAAAAACAGCGTTAATTTAGCGGATACATAAACTAAAATAGCAATACCACCGACTAATAAAATAATTTGGCGAATCATCTCTGCCAAAGTGGTAGTTAAGGTATCTTGAACTTGAGATAAATCTGCGGAGATTCTGCTGTTTAACTCACCTACACGACGGTTCGCGAAGAAATTCATCGGTAGCGTTATCATTCTAAAATAAGTATCTCTTCTAATATCAGCTAGTGCTTTTTCCGCAACTTCTACGAATAACCTAATCCTAAAAAATGAAACAACTGCTTGAATAAATAAAATTCCAAAAGCGATTAAGCCAATCTGGTTAATGGAATTTGGTAAACCATATTTCGGCGCTTTGTCTACAGCAACATCAATCATTACTTGTATAATCGCAGGAAAAGCAAGACCTCCAATACTCGATAAAAGAAGAAATGCCATCCCAATGATAAACTTTGCTTTGTAAGGTTTGATGTAGGCGAGTAAAGCGCTAATTCTTTGAAGATTTTCTTTGTTGATTTTTGATTTTGTGAACTCCTGAGCAGGAGTGGAGCTGCTATTTAAACCGTTTCTTGCCATTTATAGGGTGTTATATGTGTCAGAGAGTTGTCTTTTCTCTTTACAATGGCCGCAAAACTAAGATATAATTTCAGTTAAAGCCTTTATTTTGATGAAATTTTACGGAACACAAACAGAGCAAAACTAATGATGGCTAAAGCCAAAGCAAAAGAAACCAGTTGATAAAACTTTTTGCTTTTTTTTAGCTCTTGTGAATCTTTGCTTAAGGTATCGTTTTGTGTTTGCAGTTTATTGATGGTGCGCATGTACCCCATATTTCTACCCTCTGATTCTTTAGATTCTGAGGCGACTTTTTCCTGTTGGTAGGTTTTAAAATCTAATAGCGATTTAGTTTCTTTTAAAATAGCATTATCAGTTTCAATAATCTGCTTTAGTATATCCATGCTTTTTTGCATGTCCTTTTTTGTTTTAAAGCCAAAAATACCCGTCTTTTTGTTTAAACTTTCTGTAAACTGACCAAATTTGGCAACACGGGAATCCAGCATGCCATTTATTTTATTACGCTGTAACTGATAAGCTAAGCTATCTGCGTTTTGGAAACAAAACGCTGGCAGGGTGAAGATTGTTAATAAGGTAATTACTAATAATTTCATTTTTGGTTTATTTTCAATTTTTAGAGTTATTTAATTTTTAGAGTTATTTAATTTGAGCTGCTAAACAAAATTTAATAGCCTGTTATTTTAGCAGGTTTTAATCGTTTCTAAACTCTATTAAAATGGTGTCATTAGCTTTCAATCCTAACAAGCCACTAGCGTTTCCTTTGTTTATGGCAATTTCTAAATGATTGGATATGCCAAACAAGCATAATTTATCGCCTTCCATTACCTCATCATAATGCCAGCTAAGCTGCCTAATAGATTCGCCTCGTTTAAAATGAAGTTCAAAATTTCGACCAGCCTGTACTTTATTGAATAAATCTTTGGTGATGTTGGTAATCACGTTTTCAAAAGAATCTATAAAAATTACACTTCCTTTAATGCTATCTTTTTCAATTACGGGATGAAAGTTCATTTTCTCCTCAATCTCAAAAACACTTTCGCCTATCTCTTTCAAATTACCGCCAGCCGCCAAATGACAAGCTGCTTTTACAAAAATATCCGCTAACGGGAAGTGTAAAAACTTTAAATCTTGTAATATATTTAGTTCAACAACCTCTTGCGGAGTTTCTTCGAAAATTAAAGAAAAGATGCCATTATCAGAACCTACAAAGTAATGATCGCGATATTTTACCGCTAAATATTTGTTTGAAGCGCTGTAAACAGTATCTATCCCAATTAAGTGAACCGTGTTTTTAGGAAAGTAATGATAGCAGTTTTTCAGAAGAAATGCAGCTTTTGAGATGTTAAAAGCTTCAATCTCATGTGTAATATCAATAATATTAACAGAAGGCAACGTACTTAAAATACTGCCTTTCAATGCTGCCTGATAAAAATCTTTATAACCTAAATCTGTGGTTAAAGTAATAATTGCCATTAATATTATGAATATTTATTCTTAATCTTGTATCACAGGATTAACAGTACAAATATTAAATTTTTAATCCACATTCATATCAGAAACATAAAAACTATACATTGAACGAGCTGAAAATTACTTTAGAAACAGTGAACCCGGCGGTGCTTTGGGGACCTAATAATGAGTATTTTGAGTTAATAAAGCGTTCTTTTCCAAAGCTTAAAGTAGTTGCCAGAGGTGATGAAGTAAAAGTTTTAGGTGATGAGCAAGAGTTGATTCAATTTAATATTAAACTTACTGCAATTATTGATCATCTAAACAAATATCAAAATTTGTCCACGAATGATATTGAATCTATTTTAGGAGAAAACGCCAGACCTTTACCAAGATTAGACAGTGTTGAAGGTAGCGAGGCTGCGGCAAGCGCATCCACGTCAGAAGTAATTGTTTTTGGTACTAACGGCATTATGGTGAAAGCCAGAACGGATAACCAGCGTAGAATGGTAGGCAGTATAGTTAAAAGCGATGTGCTTTTTGCTATTGGTCCGGCTGGGACAGGTAAAACTTATACGGCGGTTGCTTTGGCGGTACGGGCGTTGAAAAACAAGGAAATAAAAAGGATTATTTTAACGCGTCCGGCGGTTGAAGCAGGGGAGAACCTAGGTTTTTTACCGGGCGATATGAAAGAAAAAATCGATCCTTATTTGCGTCCTTTATACGATGCGTTGGACGATATGATTCCGCCAGATAAATTGAGATTGTATTTGGAAAACAGAACAATAGAAATTGCACCATTAGCTTTTATGCGTGGACGTACTTTAGATAATTGTTTTGTGATTTTGGACGAAGCGCAAAATGCGACCGAGATGCAGTTAAAAATGTTTTTAACCCGTATGGGACCATCTGCAAAGTTTATTATAACGGGTGATGTTACTCAGGTTGATTTACCAAAAAAGCAAATGTCGGGCTTGTTTAATGCCTTAAGAATTTTAGAAGGTATTAAAGGAATTGATATAATTTACTTAAGTGGCAAAGATGTGGTTCGTCATAAATTGGTAGTTAAAATTTTAGAAGCGTACGGGGATATTCAATAAGTTAGATTTGAGATGTGAGTATTGAGATATGCGATTGAATTGCAAAATTAATACTTTTAAATTTCATGAAAATAATAAACAATGAGTAGAAAATGTTAAATGGTAGACTTTAAAATGTCTCAAATCTAACATCTCAATACTCACATCTACACAAAATGCAGGCAATAAAAGAAACAAATTTCAAATTCCCTAAACAAACAGGGTTTTATAAAGGTAAAGTTAGAGACGTTTATACGATTGATAATCAATACTTGGTTATGGTGGTGAGCGATAGGATTTCTGCTTTTGATGTGGTTTTGCCAGAGGCTATTCCATATAAAGGACAGGTGTTAAATCAAATTGCAGCTATTTTTTTAGAAGCAACCAAAGATATTGTACCTAATTGGGTATTAACCGTACCAGATCCAAGCGTAACCATTGGCAAAATATGTAATCCATTTAAAGTTGAAATGGTAATCAGAGGATATTTAGCTGGTCATGCTGCCAGAGAGTATGCTCTTGGTAAAAGAGAAGTTTGCGGCGTAAGTTTGCCTGATGGTTTAAAGGAGAACGACAAACTGCCACAGCCGATTATTACGCCAACTACTAAAGCTTCTGTAGGTCATGATGAAGATATTTCAAGAGACGAGATTCTGTCAAGAGGTATCGTTAGCGAAGCAGATTATCTCAAATTAGAAGAATACACCAAGGCCTTATACCAAAGAGGGACTGAAATTGCAGGAGAAAGAGGATTGATTTTAGTAGATACCAAATATGAGTTTGGAAAAATTGGCGATGTTATTTATCTAATTGATGAAATTCACACGCCAGATTCTTCAAGGTATTTTTATAAAGATAGCTATCAGGAATTACAAGATAAAGACGCTCCGCAAAAACAGCTTTCGAAAGAATTCGTACGTCAGTGGCTAATTGAAAATGGTTTTCAAGGTAAAGACGGACAGCAAGTTCCAACAATGGATGATGATAAGGTATCATCTATATCAGCGAGATATATAGAGCTTTATGAAAAGATAACCGGAAAATTATTTGTGAAAGAAGACGCTGATAACGTATATAAAAGAGTAGAAAGTAATATCTTTGCTGCTTTAGAGGTCCTTTAAATATTATATTTTTTTTTGAAGAAAATAAAGTAACTTAGACAATTAAGTTTTTATATGAAATTTACGGTAGATAAACACGACAAATACATCTTGATTAGACTGGATGAGACGAAGCTAAATTCCTTGGTTTCTCCTAAGTTAAAGTCAGAATTAATTTTAACAAACACCGAAGGACAACGAAATATTATCTTGGATATGTCTGAGGTTAAATATGCGGATTCTAGTGGCTTAAGTAGTCTTTTGGTGGGACACCGTTTGTGTAAAAATGCGGAAGGTGTATTTATTTTGACGGGAATTAATGATGCAGTTTCTAGACTAATTAACATCTCTCAGTTAGATAATGTAATTACTATTGTTCCTAGCGTAGAAGAAGCTATTGATCTTATCTTTATGGAAGAGATTGAAAAAGAATTGAAGAAAGGCTGATTTCTAGATCACCGAAAAACAAAGAGCGTATGAAATTTGAGGTAACGATTTTGGGCAGTAGTTCTGCAACCCCTATCTTTCATAGAAATCCTACTTCCCAGATCTTGAATATTAACGAAAAACTGATGATGATTGATTGCGGTGAAGGCACTCAACAGCAAATACTTCGTTATGGAATTAAGTATCATAAAATCGATCATATTTTCATTAGTCATTTACATGGCGATCATTTTTTTGGGCTAATTGGTTTAATCTCTTCTATGCATTTAAATGGTAGAACAAAACCTTTAAACCTGTATGCACCACCAGAAATTCAGGAAATTTTAGAACTACAGTTTAAACACTCTGGCACCATTATAAAATTTGAGATAGCCTACCATTTTACACAAGCTAAAGAGCGAGTAGTGATATTGGAAACCAATGATTTAACGGTCGAAAGTTTTGTGTTGAATCATCGAATTCCGTGTACCGGTTTTATCTTTAAACAGAAAGAGCGTTTGCGTAAAATAGATAAAGCGAAAGCGGATGAGCTTAACATTCCACAACAATATTACGCACTTTTAAAAAAGGGAATCGATTTTGTTGATGAAGCAGGTGTAAAACATAAAGCAGCGGATTTAACGCTAGATCCCGATGAGCCAAAAGTTTATGCTTATTGCTCTGATACTGTTGCTGATGGATCTTATGATATTCATTTAGAGCATGTTGATACGCTTTATCATGAGTCAACGTTTATGCATGATATGGTTGATAGAGCGAAAGAAACTTTTCATACTACATCTTTAGAAGTAGCGCAACTCGCCAAAGCAAAGGGTGTTAAAAAGCTGTTAATTGGGCACTTCTCCGCTCGTTACCGAGATTTAACGCCGATGTTGTTAGAGGCAAAAGAAGTATTCTCAAATACTTACTTAGCCCAAGAGGGTGAAACCTTTATGATTTAAGTTTTTAACGCTAAAAAGGCGTAAATTCTCTTAAGCTGGCAAGCTCAATTAACTCCATATTCTTCTAATTAAGCCGCAAACTTGTGTTTCAATAAAAAACATCGTTTAAATAATATTATTGGCTTTTCATTCTGCATTTTATAAAGCTTTTAGCTATTTTAGCCCGCGTTTAAAAACACTATAGAAATCAAGATTTATCGTATTAAATAATGAAAGTTTTAAAATTTGGAGGCACATCCGTAGGTAGTCCAGAGCGGATGAAAAAATTGTTGGATATCATTAATTCAACGGAGAAGCAGATTGTGGTGTTGTCGGCAGTTTCTGGTACAACTAACAACTTAGTCGAAATTTCTCAGGCATTTTTGGCTTCGGATAAACAGAAGGCTAACGAATTAATTAAAACATTACAGGATAAATACGAGATTTTTATTAAAGAGCTATTGCTTAAGCCTGAGTTTTTAGCTCAAGGAAAAAAGGTAATTGACTATCATTTTGATATTCTTTATGCTTTTTCTAATGATTTGTTCACTACGGTTGAAGAAAAAGTTGTTTTAGCCCAAGGTGAGTTATTATCCACCACGCTTTACCATATTTATTTGAAAGAAATCAATGTGCCGTCGGTATTATTGCCAGCTTTAGATTTTATGAAGACTGATGAGGATAACGAGCCAATTGTTGATTACATCACCGAACATTTACAACCTTTACTTGACCAAGCGAAGGATATTAATCTTTTTATAACACAAGGTTTCATTTGTAGAAACTCGTTTGGCGAGATTGATAACTTACGCAGAGGTGGAAGTGATTATACCGCATCATTAATTGGTTCGGGTATTAAAGCCGACGAAGTACAAATTTGGACAGATATTGACGGAATGCACAATAATGATCCTCGTATTGTTAAAGGCACTAAACCGATTGCACATTTATCTTTTGACGAGGCTGCTGAACTGGCTTATTTTGGTGCTAAAATATTGCATCCGCAGTCTGTTTTTCCAGCGCAAAAATATAAAATCCCCGTTAGGATATTAAACACCATGGATCCAAAAGCATTTGGGACTTTAATCTCAGGGGAAAGCGAAAAAGGGAAGATTAAGTCGATTGCCGCGAAAGACGGAATTACGGCAATTAAAATCCATAGTAGCCGCATGTTATTGGCTTATGGATTCTTACGTCGTGTGTTTGAAGTTTTTGAGCGTTATAAAACACCAATTGATATGATCACCACATCAGAAGTTGCGGTTTCTGTAACGATAGATGATATCCGTTATTTAGGCGAAATTACCAGAGAATTGAGCGATTTTGGAGTTGTAGAGGTAGATGTTAATCACTCTATTATTTGTGTAGTTGGTGATTTAGGTGCAAGCTCACATGGATTTGCAGCTCGTGTTTTCGATTCTTTAAAGCATATTCCTTTAAGAATGATATCATACGGTGGCAGTAACTGTAATATTTCTTTTTTAGTGAAAACTGACGATAAAGTAGAAACTTTAAGAAGTTTACACAACCGTTTATTTGAATAAGAATGACTAAAATGTTTAACCAAAAAATTGTTGATTCTTTTCAAAATAAAGAAACTCCTTTTTATTATTACGATTTATCGCTACTTAAAAGCACTTTAACAGCTTGTGCAGTAGCGGCTAATCGATACAATTACCATGTACACTTTGCCTTAAAGGCTAACTTTAACGATAAGGTTTTAGCAACTATCAAAGCGCAAGGTTTTGGAGCAGACTGCGTTTCTGGTGGCGAAGTAAAAAAAGCCATTGAGACAGGCTTTACATCGCAAAAAGTAGTTTTTGCAGGAGTAGGCAAATCTGATAATGAGATTAATTTTGCTTTAGATCAGGATATTTTTGCTTTCAATGTAGAGTCTATTCAGGAGTTAGAAGTAATTAATGAGTTGGCAGAAGCAAAAAGTAAAACCGCCAAGGTAGCCATTAGAATTAACCCTAATGTTGATGCACATACGCACCATTATATTACCACAGGTTTGGATGAGAATAAGTTCGGAATTAACTCTTGGGATTTACCAGCGGTTGCCGAAACGCTTAAAAAATCTAAGAGTTTAAGTTTCCTAGGTATTCACTTTCATGTAGGTTCGCAAATTTTAGACATGAACGTTTTTAAAAGTTTATGTGTTAAGGTGAACGAAATGCAAGCGTGGTTTGAAGAGCGAGGTATGCCTGTAAAAGTGTTGAATGTAGGTGGCGGTTTGGGTGTAGATTATCAGCATCCAGACGAAAACCCCATTCCGGATTTTGAAGCGTATTTTAAAATATTTGCAGATTTTTTAACCGTAAAACCACATCAAGAAGTTCATTTTGAGTTAGGCAGAGCTTTAGTTGCGCAATGTAGCAGTTTGATTTCTAAGGTTTTATACATCAAGAACGGAATTAAGAAGAACTTTACAGTGTTAGATGCCGGGATGACCGAATTGATGCGTCCAGCTTTATATCAAGCGTATCATAAAATCGAAAACATCAGTAAATTAAATAGCGATGCCACGGTAGTCGCTTATGATGTTGTTGGTCCAATTTGCGAATCTTCAGACTGTTTTGGTAAAGACGTAGCAATGCCAGAAACAAAGCGTGGTGACTTAATTGCGTTAAGAACAGCAGGCGCTTATGGCGAGGTAATGGCTTCAGCTTACAACCTACGTCCAAATATAAGACATGTATTTTCTGAGGAATAAGAAGCTTCATGTTTTAATCGTATTAACCTCTAAAATCCCCGCATTATTATATGGAGGTACCGAGAGAGTAATTTGGGATTTAGGAAAAACATTAGCGGATTTAGGACATACAATCAGTTTTTTAGTTAATGAAGGTTCAATTTGTCCATTTGCTAACGTTATTTTTTTTGATGTTAACAAAACGCTAAATCAACAAATACCAGAAGATGTTGATTTGGTCCATATTCAGTTTACGCCAAATGAAGTAATTAATAAGCCTTATTTAATTACTATTCATGGAAATATTCCTTTTGGAGAAGAATTAGATAAACAAAGTGTTTTTGTCAGTAAAAACCATGCGGAAAGGTATGATTCTTCACAATTTGTTTATAATGGATTAGACTGGGATAATTTTCCAAGACCAAATTTTGATGTAAAGAGAGAAAGTTTTCATTTCTTAGCTAAGGCAGCTTGGAAAGTTAAAAACGTTCGAGACGCTATTAAATTGACAAGAAGGGCAGGAGAGAAATTGGAGGTGTTGGGAGGCTATCGATTAAATCTGAAAATGGGTCCAAGATTTACACTTGATACTCATGTGAGATTTAGAGGAATGGTCGATAACCAGAAAAAATCTTTATACCTAAATCGCTCAAAAGGATTAATTTTTCCTATTTTATGGCATGAACCTTTTGGCTTAGCTATAGTAGAAAGTCTATACTTTGGATGTCCCGTTTTTGCAACTCCATACGGCTCTTTAACGGAGTTGATTAAACAAGAAGTTGGAGTTGTTTCTAATAAAAAGCAAAAAATAGTTGACGGATTGAAAGATGCAGGCTCTTTTAACAAGATAACTTGTCACGAATATGCAAAAGAAGAATTCTCTGCTTTAAAAATGGCTAAAGCTTACTTGGTACTATATGAAAGGGTACTGAATGGCGAGATTTTAAACAAAGTAAAGCCTACTTTGCGAGAAAAGTCAAACAGCAAATACCTGCAATTTGAATAACGTTTCGGAAAGAATTTACAATGACGCAAACAAAGCGTGGTGATTTAATTGCATTAAGAATGTATTTTCTGAGGAATAGACTCAGCTAGCGTTTAAAGAGATCCCGGTTAAGCTCATCACTTAATCGAAATTTTTTTGATTGGTTTAAAGATCGAAGCTTAGGCCAGTAGTCAAAAAAAGATTATGATGTGCAGTATGTGTAAAATCCTCCAAACGATATTGAGTGCCCAGCATCAATTTTGATTTTGGAGATAGTTTCCAGCCAGCTTCTACATAAAAACGATCTTCATACCTAGGTTTGTTTGCGTTTGCAACTGTTAATACCAGTTCATTGGCAATATATATTTGATCGCAAAAGACTTCAGTTTTAATGTTTAATCCTGTTTTGTAACGGAAGCGCAGTTTGATAATTGAATCATAAATTCTTTCTTCCACTCTTATTCGGTGTTTTAATATTGAAGCGTTATCTTTTTTCCATTCGTACTGTTGCGTTAAACGTAGCTCATTTTCTTTTCCTGATTCCGCTTCTGCCCGGTAGCGGATGCCGAAACCTAATTGACGGTTTGTTTTCAAACTATATTTGGAAAGGTAGCCCAACTCGAAATGCTTTACTTTAAAGTCTAGTTTGTCATCTTGGTAAATGAAACTTCTATTCTCTAATTCAAAACTTTGCGTAATTTTTTTGCTTAACGTGTGATTGACGGTCGCGGTAGGCATAAAAAAACCGGTGAAATTACTTTGCGCAAAACTTAACTTAGCAAATAGCGTAATAGCGACTATAATTAGGAAACGCTCGATGCTTTTCATCTTTTAAAAACTAACGTAAAAAAAAGACCCGAAATCTGGGTCTTTATGCTTGTAAAGTAAATGAAATTAATCCGTTAAATCACTCAGTAATTTGCCATTATTGTCAAAAACAAGTTTTCGTTCTTTTCCCAGTAACTGCTCAATTTCTACTTTGTAAGTAGTTTTGTTGTTAACCTGAGTTACTTCAACATCATCAATATGATAATTTGGATATTTACTTTTAATAACGGTGGTAATGGTTTTAGGAACATCGTTGGCGTTAATTTCTTTTTTAACCTTCACCACCTTTCCTTCGCTGTTGTACCTAATTTCGTGATCTAATCTTCCTATTTCAAAACCTACCTCATAAAGTTCTCCTTTCATTTCCCACTCCACGTCTTTTGCCTGCGGATAATTTTTTTGAAAAACAGCTGTTATTTCCGTCGGAACCTGGGTTGGACTTAGGTCTTGTGCATTAACCCCAAAACTCGCCAAAGCCAAAACGGCTATTATTTTTAATGTTTTCATGATTTTTTGTTTAATTTTCTTCAAAGTAATTGCTTAAATCTGGAATAAATTGGGAAGATCTTATTAAAACAAAAAGCAAGTATTCCCATTTGTTTCTAGAAAAGATTGATAGCATTACTGGGAAATACCGACACTATGAAGATTTTAATTGTTGAAGACGAGCCGCAGATGCTTGAGAATATGAAGCAGACCTTGGAGTTGGAACATTATACCGTTGAGTCGGCACCCGATTACAGCACCGCCGTCAATAAAATTAGTAACTATGATTATGACTGTATTTTGTTGGACATTAACTTACCAGACGGTAACGGATTTGAGCTTTTGACTCAGTTGAAAACTTTAGGTAAAACAGATGCTGTAATTATTGTATCCGCAAAGAACTCTTTAGATGATAAACTTTATGGGCTTAACAACGGGGCCGATGATTATTTAGCGAAACCTTTTCACATGGCCGAATTGCATGCTAGGGTAAAGGCAGTGCTAAGAAGAAAATATTTTGAAGGCAACAAACTAATGCAAGTGGGTAATTTGCAAATAGATCCTGAAAACCGTAATATAAGTATAGCAGGGCAGGAGATTGCTTTGAATCGTAAAGAATTTGATATCCTTTTGTATTTGATTACTAACAAATCAAGATTGGTTACCAAAGCCGCATTAGCAGAACATGTTTGGGGAGATCATATTGACCAAGCAGATAGCTTTGACTTTATATATTCACAAATTAAAAATCTTCGAAAGAAGCTGGAAAGTGCTACGTTAGCGATTGAAGCCGTGTATGGGATAGGTTATAAGTTAGATGTTGTTTAATGAAGCTATTAAATTATACCTCAAAATACCTGTTAATTTTACTGGTTCCCGTAATTACAATTTGGGCAGTAATTTTTTATTACGCTTTACTGGATGAAATTTATGACAGTTTAGATGATGGCTTAGAAAATCAGAAGGTAATGATTTTGCAGCATCCAGAACTGATAGAAAGCGCTTTTGAAAACAACAACTTTAAAAAAGGTAATCATGTAATTGAAAAGATTGATAAGCATGAGTATCACGATTTCGAGGAAAGCTATCGAGATAGTTTGATGTATATGCAAAACGAAAAGGATTACGAACCCATAAGAGTTTTCGAGAGTACTTTTAAAGAGAAAGAGGAGCACTATAAGATTAAAATCATCACTTCTATGGTAGAAGAGGATGACTTAATCAAGAGTTTAGCAACTTATTTGATCATTCTATATCTTTTAGTGCTCATCAGTATAGTCTTGCTAAATAACATTATTCTAAGAAAAATATGGAAGCCGTTCTACAGTCTTATCTCGCAACTGAAAAGCTTTCGTATTGAAAATGATACTACGCTTAAAATTGACAAAACTGGTATTGATG
Source organism: Sphingobacteriales bacterium (assembly GCA_038243635.1). Taxonomy (GTDB): domain Bacteria; phylum Bacteroidota; class Bacteroidia; order Sphingobacteriales; family Sphingobacteriaceae; genus Pseudopedobacter. Next base: position 24,053 of record JBBSQW010000039.1, on the reverse strand, counting down.
AGTTTGAACTGCTGAACCAAACTATGGAACAGCTGACAGAAAAATCAAGAAAAAGCTATTTGAATCAAAAACACTTTATAGAGAACGCATCGCATGAATTGCAAACTCCTTTAGCAATTAGCATTAACAAGCTGGAGCTTTTTTCTGAGAAGAATGCTTTAAATGAAGAGCAGCTTAAAGATATCGGTTTTGTTTTAGACAACCTTGCTCGCTTAACACGCCTAAATAAGTCGCTTTTATTGCTTTCCAAAATAGAAAATCAGCAATTTGTAGAAGAGGAGAGCGTTAATTTTGAGGATTTAATCAATCATATTGCTCAGGACTTTGAGGACTTGTTGGAGCATAAAAAGATGATATTAAATGTATCTGTTCAAACGGAGTTGGTTTATAAAATGAATAAAGACTTGGCAATAATTCTATTGACTAATTTAATTAAGAATGCGATTGTACATGGCGTAAAACAAGGTATAATAGGCATTGATGTTTCAAACAAGCGATTAACAATTACCAATTATGGCGTAAATAAAGCGCTGGATGATAGCAAGCTATTTTCCAGATTTAAGAAAATGAACACAGATGCTAGGTCAACTGGTTTAGGTTTAGCCATTGCAAGAGCAATTACTCAAAAATATCAGCTTCAACTCAGCTACGCTTACCATGACGCACATTGCTTTACACTCGACTTTCCTTAATATTTCTGGCGCTAATGTTTTAATCCAAGATGTTTCCAGTATTGGATGTTATCATTGTGTTTAACAATTTATGCCCAAACTATGATGAACAAAACAAAATTATATTCGATAGCATTTGTATCCTTAATTATCATCACAGCGTTTACTTTTGATAAAAGACATCAGGAAAATAAGGAACTTCTAAAAGCAAACTACAGCATAACCAAAACTTGGGATTTGCCTGATGCACTAAACGAGGTGAGTGGTATCACTTGGATAGCTGATAATTTGATTGCTTGCGTACAAGACGAGGTTGGGAAAATTTTTATTTACGATTTAGCAAAAAAGACGATAGTAAAAGAGATATCTTTTGCCGAACCTGGAGATTACGAAGGTATTGCGGTAGTCGGTAAAGATGCTTACGTGATGCGTAGCGATGGATTGTTGTATCACGTTAAAAATTATAGAGAAAGCAACAAGAAAGTAAGTAAGACCCAAACTAAGTTTTTAGTGAAAAATAATATGGAGTCGCTTTTTTTTGATAATAAAAGCAATTCATTATTGACCATGCCAAAAGATAGAGATGAAGACGATGAGTATAAGAATATCTATCAACTATCCTTACAATCAGAGAAACCGGAAGCAAAAACTCTAGCAAAGATTTCAATGGATGCAGAACTCCTAAAGAGTTTTAAAAAGAAAAAGAGCTACCAAACCCTAAATCCATCTGAAATTGCAATTAACCCGACCAATAGATTAGTTTTTGTTTTAGAGGGTAAACACCCTAAGCTTTTGATTTTAGACATTAATGGGAATATTAAAAGGATTTACAAGCTAGATAAATCTGATTTTGCGCAGCCAGAAGGTTTAACTTTTAGCCCAGATGGTAGAATGTTTATCGCTAACGAAGCAGGGAAAAATAGTAAAGCAAATATTTTGGAGGTTGTATTAGAAGATTAAATCAATATTTAGCTTAAGATATCAGCAATTTCATCATAACCTCTTTCTTTGGCTAAATCTGATGCTAACTTACCGCCTTCCGTTCTAATTTGTACGTTTGCACCTTTCTCTAACAAAAGAATAATTAGTTCGATGTTCCCATTTTGGGCAGCCGAATGAAGGGGTGTTAATCCAGATTGTTGTACGATATTAACCTCGGCGCCATTTTCAATCAGCATTTTGCTCATGTTTACAAAGTTTCCTGCAATTGCAGAATGTAATGGGAATACATTGAAACCGTTTTTCGAAGGTAAATTAACTTCTGCACCTTTTAATACCAGATATCTCGCAACTTCGTCTTTTCCAAAATAGCAAGCCAGTCCTAAAGCTGTAAATCCGTCTTCAGAAAACTTGTTGATATCGTCTGGTTTTTGGTAAACCTGGTGTGCAACCTCATCAAATTTCCCTACAGAAGCAGCTTCAAATAAGGAGATGTCCTTTACGAACTCCAAAAGTACTGGAGTAACTTCGGGCTTGTTAAAAAAACAGGAAAGCATTAGCGGCGAAACACCGTGGCTAGTGCTGGCGTTTATTAAAGAAGGATTCTCTAAGAGTAGTTTTTTTATCCCCTCTTTATCGCTGTTAATAATTAATTCTTCTAACAAATCTTGCTGCATCTTTACGGTTTAAGAAAGTAATATTATAAATAAATTACAACTCAAAAAAATATAATGTGCTTTTTAAGCAAAAAACAAAAAAAAATTCTAAGTTTTAAATTTAAATCGAATCCAAAGTATCGGTAAATGCGGTAATGTCTATTTGTACATTATTTACATCCGATTTTTAGTTGTAAAATGCAAATACGACTAAGAGGCACAACGATTTATTGAATTAAAGAAATTATTGTTCGCAAAGCCTAATCATTAAATTATATTTGTGTGAAAATACATGTTAAGAATGCCCGGAAGAGGAAATCAATTTAAAGGAAATACTTTTAGGGGTGAGGACAAAGCAGGCTCCGAACCTTTTAAGAAAAAATCTGAAAGCGGAACTGCTGTAGGCAGTTTTCCGAAATTAAACTTCAATAACGACAGGTTTGTAAAAATTAGCGGGCTATTTTTGCTGTTGTTGGCATTATATTTTTTGGTTTCTTTTACTTCGTATATTTTTACTTGGCAAGATGATCAAAGCTATGTAATAGATGCAAACGGCGGCTGGAGTAATTTTTTTAAAACCAGTGCAGAGCTTAAATCGAACGGCGTCTTAGATCCAAATATTCAAAACTGGGCCGGTAAGTTAGGTGCTTTATTATCGCACCAGTTTATGTACGAATGGTTTGGTATCACATCATTTATCTTTGTTTTTATATTTGTTATTTTAGGATATCGCTTACTGTTTAAGGTTAAGTTATTGTCAATCGCTAAAACATTGGCTTACTGCTTTTTCCTGCTCGTATTTATATCAATCACTTTAGCTTTTTTACATGCTTTTATTGCAGAATATCCTCATTATTTAGAAGGCGAGTTTGGCTATTATTCCAATCTGCTGTTAGAAGCACAGGTTGGTAGAGCGGGAGTAGGAGGTATTTTGCTGTTTGCAGGACTAGCCTGTTTGGTAATGGCTTATAACATAGATTTTAAATTGCCAGAAAGAGAAGCTAAGGCTTTTTCTTTAACTGATACTGGTTTAGCCGAAGAGGATTATTCCGATGTTTTAGAAAAAGAGGACGACATACACGCGGACGGCTATAATACCGTTGCCAAAGAAGAGGTTAAAAGACCGATAGTTGTTAACGCACCTCTGCCCGTGAAAGTTGTTGTGGATGAAGAGAAACCGCTTGTGAACAGTTTTGAAGTGAACAATACGTTAGATAAAGATGGCTTTGAAGAAGTAGTTAAGCCAGTTTTTGAGGATGTTAAAAAGCCAGAAGCGAAGGAATTAGAGATTATAGAGCCGGAGGAGTTGGCATTGAGTATCGAGAAAACCGAGGAAGAAATTAAGTCGGAGTCTTTGGTAGAACAATTTGGTTCTTACGATCCAACGTTAGATTTGGCATCGTATAAAAACCCAACGTTAGAACTTTTGGAGCAATATGGTTCGGGAAAAATAGCGGTTGATACCACGGAATTAGAGAATAACAAAAATAAAATTGTAGAGACTTTAAGCAATTATAATATCGACATCGATAAGATCAAGGCGACGATTGGTCCAACGGTTACGTTATATGAAATTATTCCAGCGCCCGGTGTTAGGATATCAAAAATAAAAAACCTGGAGGATGATATTGCTTTAAGTTTAGCCGCTTTAGGAATCAGGATTATTGCGCCAATGCCGGGGAAAGGTACTATTGGTATCGAAGTGCCAAATTCGCATCCCGAAATGGTTTCTATGCGGTCTATCATCGCGACAGAAAAATTCCAGAATACCACGATGGATTTACCAATTGCTTTGGGTAAAACCATTTCTAACGAAGTGTTTATTGCAGATTTAGCAAAAATGCCACACATGTTGGTAGCAGGGGCAACAGGTCAGGGTAAATCGGTAGGTATTAACACTATTTTGGTTTCTTTGCTTTATAAAAAGCATCCATCACAACTGAAATTTGTATTGGTCGATCCTAAAAAAGTCGAACTTTCCTTATTTAAAAAGATTGAACGTCATTTCTTAGCAAAACTACCTGGCGAAGACGATGCCATTATTACCGATACCAAGAAGGTAATCAATACACTTAATTCTTTGTGTATTGAGATGGATCAGCGTTATGATTTATTGAAGGACGCAGGCGTACGAAATTTAAAAGAGTACAACGAAAAATTCATCAAGCGAAAGCTGAATCCAAATAACGGGCATAAATTTTTACCTTTTATCGTTTTGGTGATTGATGAGTTTGCCGATTTAATGATGACTGCCGGTAAAGAAGTAGAAACCCCCATTGCAAGGTTAGCGCAGCTGGCGAGAGCAATTGGAATTCACTTGGTTTTGGCAACGCAGAGACCATCGGTTAATATTATTACTGGAACTATTAAAGCGAATTTTCCAGCTAGATTAGCCTTTAGGGTAACTTCTAAAATTGACTCCCGTACTATCTTAGATTCGGGTGGTGCCGATCAGCTGATTGGTAAAGGAGATATGCTTTTATCAACAGGAAGTGATTTAATTCGTTTGCAATGCGCTTTTGTAGATACGCCAGAGGTAGACCGAGTTACGGATTTTATTGGAGAGCAACGTGGTTACGCGTCTGCTTATATGCTGCCAGAATATGTAGGCGATGATGTTGAAAGTGGTACTATCAAAGATTTTGATCCAAAAGATAGAGATGCAATGTTTGAGGATGCAGCTCGTTTAATAGTGATGCATCAGCAAGGTTCTACTTCATTAATCCAGCGAAAGCTGAAATTGGGTTATAACAGAGCGGGTAGAATTATTGATCAGTTAGAAGCTTGTGGTGTTGTTGGACCCTTTGAAGGTAGCAAAGCCAGAGAAGTTTTGATTTTAGATGATCACCACTTGGAACAGTTCTTGTCTGGTTTAAGCAAAAAAGAATAAGAATAATGAAAAAAAATATAGTTTATTTATTAATAGCGTTTCTATTTACCTCAAATTTATCGTTTGCACAGTCGGACGCTACGGCGAAAGCTATTTTGGCAGGTGTAAGTAAAAAATACCGTTCTTACGATGTGATAAAAGCGGAGTTTACTTACAGCATTAAAAATCCACAAGCCAATATCAATGAAAGTCAAGCTGGCGTTTTATACTCTAAATCTAAATCTAACAAGTACAAAGTTGCAGTTGCTAATCAAGAATTGATTTCTGACGGCAAAGTCCAATGGACCTATTTAAAAGCGGATAATGAAGTTCAGTTGAGCGATATTGATAACAGCTCGAACGCTATGAATCCTGCACAAATATTTACCATGTATGAGAAAGGCTTCAAATATGTTTATCTGGGCGAAACCACAATTGCTGGAAGAAGATATCAAAATATTGAGCTTGCTCCACTGCAAACTCGTTCTTTTTCAAAGATTAAACTGAGAATTGATAAGGTGAATAAGCAGATTTCGAACATTGTTGTTAATGATAAAAACGGAAACGTTTACACTTACCTTATCAAATCATTTACACCAAATGTAAAAGTGAGCGATACCGTATTTTCTTTTGATGCGAAAGCGCATCCCGGGATTGATGTTGTAGATTTAAGGTAACAATTATTAAAATCAACCTACTTAATAAACAAAAAGCTTAGAAAAAGCAAAAAGAACACGACTACGCAGTAATACAAACCAAATTAAAAATTTGAAAGTTACATTTTTAGGCACTGGAACATCACAAGGCGTACCCGTTATTGCCTGTAACTGCACAGTTTGCCAATCTGTAGATTTACGAGATAAGCGTTTGCGAAGCAGTATTTTGATTGAGTCTGAAGAAAAAACTATAATTATAGATACTGGGCCCGACTTTCGTCAGCAGATGTTAAGAGAAAACGTTCAGCATTTAGATGCGGTAGTTTTTACACATGAGCACAAAGATCATATTGCCGGTTTGGATGATGTAAGAGCTTTTAACTTCAAGCAACAATCTGCGATGGATATTTATGCTAGTCCAGCTGTTGAAGAAGGATTAAAAAGAGAATTTCATTATATTTTCGCTGATTTTAAATATCCAGGAATTCCTTTAATAAACATTCATAACATTGGTGCGGAAAGATTTGCAATAGGAGATATGGAATTACAACCTATTGAAGTCACTCACTTTAAAATGCCTGTTTTAGGTTTCAGGATTAAAGATTTCACTTATATTACTGATGCTAAAACCATCAGCGAAGCGGAGCAAAAGAAAATTAAAGGCACTAAAATTTTAGTGCTAAATGCTTTGCAAAGAGAAAAACACATTTCGCATTTCACATTAGCTGAGGCTATAGAATTTGCTCAAAAAATAGGAGCAGAACAAACCTACTTCACCCACATCAGTCATCGTTTAGGGAAATTTGAAGATGTTTCAGCAGACCTTCCTAGAGGTATTTCTTTGGCTTACGATGGTTTAAAGCTCGAGATTTAAATGTAAATGTGGTTCGTTCAAGAGCTACATTATTAAATCAAATTTTTTCAAATCATTCGCAATCCCGATCGTCAGTATTAATGCTAACAATCTCTTCAATATTTGCGTCACTATCAATAAGCAAGGCACTCAACTTATTGCATTTGTAAGCGCCAGTATCAATATTTATCGAATGTGTGTTAATGTCGTAAAGCGCACTTTCCTTTGGTGTATGACCGTAAATTTGTAATTGCTTTAATTTTTTGGTTTCATTGCGTTGCCAAACCACGCCTTCCGGATTGTTAGCGTCAAACGGATTTTTTGTGTCAGAAATTCCAGCATGGGAAACAATAAAATTTGGTGTCTCAAAGTGCAGCGGGAGTGTGGCAAACCATTCCGCATCTGGATTAATTTCTCTACCAGTCTGCAAATACTGATAAAAGGTGGTTTCTCCACACTTTCCATACCAATCTTTATTAAAATTCTCTAAGCAATGCTGCATAAATAACTGTTCATGGTTTCCTCTAATTACTACTGTATTACTGTATTTGTGCTGAAGATCTAAAATGTGTTCCACAACTTGCGGACTGTAAAGTCCATTATCGATAAGATCGCCAACAAAAATAAGCTGTTGGGTTTTAGGGTCCCAGTTCTTTAAAAGCAACTGTAATGTATGGAAGCATCCATGCACATCGCCCACAATAAAAAAACGCTCCATATATTTTAACCTGACTTTTATTTTCTGGGGTTAAACAATTATCAGTCCAGATTTAAGGGAAAGATTTGTCATTTTTGATAGGCATGTTAGTTAGTTCTTACCGACCTTATTTGTTCTTTGCTTCAATCCACTTTGCCAAATATTTGGTGCTGGTTAAAGTGTGGTGTTGCAACATTGCCCCGTAAAAATTCTGTTGACGATGTATGGTAAGGTTGTTAAATATTTTGTTAATTGTGTCCATTAATAGATTTGCATACTTAATTTTCGGATAAACCTGATTAATAATCTCGAAACCATTTCTTTGTGCAACAAGCCAGGTTTCTTTAGCTGTATAGAGCTGAATTGCTGATTTTGCGAAATCTTCCGCTTCTTGCGCAATAGTTCCACTCCACGGTAAATCCTCATGCATAGCCTCAGCACCTACAGCCGTTGTTATATTTGGTGTTCCATTTTGCATCGCATCAATCAATTTGCCTTTTAAACCTGCACCAAACAGAAGCGGAGCAAGGCATACTTTGGAAGTTTGCATTACTGCTAAAACATTTTCGGCTCTACCTTTAATTATAAAACCATCTTTTGGATTATTTAACTGTAATACTTTAGCCGATGGGTAAGCGCCATAAACACGCAGCTCAGCTTTTGGTAACGCTTTTCGGATGAGCGGCCAAATGTTATTTTTTAAATGTAAAACGGATTGCCAGTTGGGTTCATGTAAAAAATTACCAATACTGATGAAGTTTGTGCGCTCCTCAAAAGTGGGGAAACTTTGAGCATCTTTCTTAGATATGCAATTTAGCATGAACGGAAGATAAAGTAATAATGAAACCTCTATTTTAAATAGGGTATTCAAGATTTCTATCTCATAAGTAGAAATAATTAAAGATAAATCACAACGCAAAATACTAGCTATCTCTCTTTTAGCAACATCTTCTTGTAGTAAGTCTTCAATATTGAATGGCGTGTTTGTTTTCCAAGTTTTATGCCGAGCAGCTCTTAAGCAGTGAAGGTCTTCAGTATCTAAAACCTTTAGAGCCCATGGGCAGTTTTCACTTACTCGCCAACCGTATTGCTCTTCCGTCATAAACCTGTCGAATAGCACAATCTTGGGGTTTAGCTCCCTAACAAAATCATCAAAACTGTGATTGTTAAGTTTGATGTTTACTTTTTCTACGCCATAATCTGCCAAATTAACAGCGAAATCACTATTTGCAGTAGCGCTGACAAAAGTTATTTGGTAACGATGCGCTAAAAAAACTTCAATTAGTTGAAGCATTCTGCTTCCCGCAGCAGACGAGTTCGGCTCGGGCCATACGGAACCGATAATTAACATTTTAGCTTTTTCTGGCATCATCAAACTCCACTAAAAACTAAGTTGTCTTTTTCTAAAGTGCTTAAATCGGTAATATCTTTGAATATGCCGTAAACGGAAGCACCGCTACCACTCATTAAAGCGAACAAAGCCCCTGCTTCTAATAAAGCTGATTTTACACCTCTAATACTTGGATGGTTTTTTAAGATATGGTGTTCAAAATCGTTGATGATTTTTCCTTGCCATTGCTCAATCGGTAATTTAATGAGTCCTTTTAAAGATTGTTCTGGTCTTTTTGGTCGAACGCCACGGTAAGCTTCGCCAGTTGAAACATGGACAGAGGGCATAACTAAAGCCATAAAGTAGTTACTTAAATCTAAATCGATATTCTCGAACTCGTCTCCTTTACCAAAAGCAAACACAGGTTTGTTCTCCACAAAAAAAGCACAATCGGCACCCAACTTTCTGCAATAATTTTGCATAACCTCGGTACTCAAACCCAATTCGAATTTTTGATTAATTAGTTTGATGAAAAATGCAGCATTAGCAGAACCGCCGCCTAAACCGGCACCAATGGGAATCTTTTTATGCAGATGAATATTGATATTGGGCAAATCAAAATCTCCACGCATTAAATCATAGGTCTGCAAACATAAATTTTCATTGGCATGCCCAGGTATTTCGATGCCCGAAGTTTCGAAACTCATTTTTGAGCCTTCAATCACCTCTAAAGCATCTTTTATTTTTATTGGATAAAATATAGTCTCCAAATTGTGGTAGCCGTCTGGTCGTCTGCTGGTTATATGTAAACCGATATTGATTTTTGCCGATGGAAAAGTGATCATCTATTATAATAACAGTGTCTTTTTTAGATATTAATAGGATAGCAAATATAGATTAATTTAATTTGTAGGTTAAAACCCAAATCAATGAAGCAGTATTTAGATTTAATGAAACATGTGTTGAAAGACGGTACTCAAAAACACGATAGAACCGGAACGGGAACATTGAGTGTGTTTGGGCATCAAATGAGATTTAATTTAGCGGAAGGTTTTCCAATGATAACCACCAAAAAACTCCATTTAAAATCTATTATACATGAGCTGATTTGGTTTTTAAGTGGAGATACCAATATTAACTACTTAAAAGAAAACGGTGTCAAAATTTGGGACGATTGGGCCGATGAAGACGGTAATTTAGGTCCTGTCTACGGCTCGCAATGGCGTTCTTGGCCAACTCCGGATGGTGGGCACATTGATCAGATCACAAATATCATTAATCAAATTAAAAACAACCCGGATAGCCGTAGAATTATAGTTTCTGCGTGGAACGTTGCTGAAATTGAAAATATGGCTCTGCCGCCTTGCCATAGCCTTTTTCAATTTTATGTTGCGCCACCAGATCCAACAAAAGGAGGAGAAAAAGGTAAGCTAAGTTGTCAGCTTTACCAGCGTAGTGCAGATATATTTTTGGGTGTTCCTTTTAATATAGCTTCTTATGCCTTACTAACGATGATGGTAGCGCAAGTTTGTGATTTAGAATTAGGTGATTTCGTACATACACTGGGCGATGCGCATTTGTACAATAACCACATTGCACAATCAGAACTACAATTGACCAGAGAGCCGAAAGCATTACCTACGATGAAAATAAACCCTGCTGTAAAAGATATTTTTGGGTTTAAATTCGAGGATTTTGACTTGGTTGGTTATGATCCTCATCCACATATTAAGGGTGCAGTCGCGGTTTAACTCAAATATTTATTTCTTAAAAGCAAGAAATGAAATATGTTTTGTTTACCATGAAGATTTGATTTGATAGCAAGTCGTCGATTTTTTAAGCTATCGTTTTACGTAAAGCTAAAGACTTGTTTTTATATCATCAATTAACAGATGCGTAAAAACAGAACAAAGCTGTTCGCTAGGTCGAGTTATTGAAATTATTCAAGCTTGTTTTTGAAATAGCTCAAAAAAGGTAATTGGCAAACAAAAAAATGATTCAAAAATGCTGAACCCAGTAATTGCTCATAGAGGCGCATGGAAGCAAAAATATTTTCCCCAAAACTCCATCGCTTCTTTGCAAGAGGCAATTAATTTAAAATGCGGAGGATCTGAATTTGATGTGCATTTAACTGCTGATGATGTTTTGGTAGTAAACCACGACTATTTGTTTTATGGTTTAGATATTGAGAAATCTACTTATGAAGAGCTTGTAACTAAGAAACATCCCAATGGCGAATCTATTCCAACAGCTGAAGAGTATCTTAAAAAAGGTTTAAAGCAGAATTATACTAGACTTGTATTCGAACTAAAAGCGTCTGAAATTAGTAAAAGTCGTACAATCAAGGTAGCTGAAATGTCTGTAGATTTAGTTAGGAGATTGGATAAGAAAGGTTTCGTTGAGTTTATCTCATTTGATTATGATGCGGTTAAAAAAATAAAGGAGCTTTTACCCAAAGTTGAGGTTGCCTATCTAAATGGGAACATTGCACCGCAACAAATTAAAAATGATGGGTTATGTGGAATAGATTATCAGATTCCCATTTATAAAAAAAATCCAACTTGGATTAACGATGCGCAGCAACAAGGCTTATCTGTAAACGTTTGGACTGTGAATAAAAAAGAAGATATGCATTACTTTATTGATGAAGGTGCAGATTATATCACGACAGATTTCCCGGAAATTCTTTTTGATGTGCTAAAAGAAAAGAGTACTAGTTCGGATAATAGAAGCTCGAAAATATAAATTAAATTTATTTTAGACTTCCTTTTTTAATCTAACAAGTAAAAAATGGTTTGGGGTCTTTTCAATTTATCGTTAAAGCATGTTTAAAAGCTGTTTCTACGTGTTTCTTTTCAGTTCAAACTCGTTTTAAACCATAAAAAAATTGTGGTTTCGTTTTTTTCTAAATATCTTAACCCACTGAAATCTAAATTTTATACATGAAAAAAAGGCTATTTAAACTTTTTGCGCTCTTAACAATACTAATATCTTCAACTACTACTTTTGCCGCCGAAGGCCTTGATGATAAAATAAACAAAGCATTTGCACCTATTGCAGACACTTTTGAAGCTTTCGTTTTTACCTCTATTCCACTTACCAACGAATTAAGTGTGCCTATTGTATTGATTGTATTAATTGGCGGGGCACTCTTTTTTACATTCTATTTCTCTTTTGTAAACATCCGTAGATTTCCGATGGCTATTAAAGTAGTACAGGGGAAGTATGATTTTGTAGAAGGCAACGATGGTATAAAAACGCACCCAGATAGCGACCAACCACTTCCAATGTTGGAAGAAGAACAGAGACATGGCGAAGTAAGTCATTTCCAAGCTTTAACCGCGGCAGTTTCCGGTACAGTTGGACTAGGTAATATTGCGGGTGTAGCTGTTGCTATTGCGGTGGGTGGCCCTGGAGCAACATTCTGGTTAATCGTTGCAGGTATATTAGGTATGTCATCAAAATTTGTGGAATGTACGCTCGGTGTAAAGTATCGAGATGTAGACCCCGATGGAACGGTACATGGCGGACCAATGTACTATTTAGCAAAAGGACTTAAAGAGTTAAAAATGAGTGCTTTTGGTAAAGTTCTTGCTGTTTTATTTGCAGTTTTATGTGTTGGAGCATCGTTTGGAGGTGGTAATGCCTTTCAATCAAACCAAGCAGTCGCACAAATTACTACTACTTTTAATTTAGAAGGCGGTTTTATAAAAAGCTTATTAGGATTAATTATTGCCGGAATTGTTGCGGTTGTAATTATTGGAGGTATTAAAAGAATTGCAGTTTGGACAGAGCGTTTGGTTCCTTTCATGGCCGGGCTTTATATGTTGGCTTGCTTAATTATCATATTTGCACATTTTAGTTATATCGGCGAAGCATTTAGCTTAATTTTTTCCGAAGCTTTTTCTCCATCAGCAGGTTTAGGTGGCTTTCTAGGTGTTTTAATCACCGGTTTCAGACGAGCAGCGTTTTCTAACGAGGCGGGAGTTGGTTCGGCTTCTATTGCACACTCGGCAGTAAGAACACGTTACCCAGCAAGTGAAGGCGTAGTTTCGTTATTAGAACCTTTTATTGATACCGTAGTTATTTGTACCATGACAGCCTTAGTGATCATCTTATTTAATAAAGATGGTGCTTTCGCATATGGTTTAACAGATGGTACCGGAAACGTTGTTTTAAAAGCCACGGGTCAATCTGTTGGTGGTGTAGATTTAACCACGTTAGCGTTTGATTCGGTAATTCCACATTTTTCTTATGTGTTAACAGTAGCAATTGTTTTGTTTGCTTTTAGTACCATGATTTCTTGGTCTTATTACGGCTTACAAGCTTGGAAGTATCTTTTTGGAAAATCAAAAACTTCAGACATTACTTATAAAATTTTATTCTTAATATTTGTAGTTATTGGTGCTGCAGCAACTTTAGATTCTGTAATTAAGTTTTCTGATGCGATGATATTGGCGATGGTTTTTCCTAATATGATCGGTTTAGTACTTTTATCGCCAAAGGTAAAGGCCGAAATGTCGAGATATATTGCAGCCGTAAAAAAGGTATTCGTATAAGGTTTTTTGTATTATTTTTAACCCGAGAGGTTAAATGCATATTATTTTCGATAATGTGTGTTTAACCTTTTTTTTGTAAAATTAATATGCATTATTCGTCTTAATCAAAATAAACTTAAATTTTTGCGTTTTACTATTCATTTAAAAACCGTTAAAAATATTTATGAAACTCCATAACGCAAGATTCTTATTATCGTTCCTTTTTATTTTTTCTATTACCGCAAGCATCTTTGCGCAGGAAAATCGAAACTGGCAAAACTTAGATTATGCTAAAGATTCTGTAATGGGCGTGAGTGTAGAAAAAGCTTATGCTGAATTGTTAAAAGGAAAAAAATCAAAACCTGTAATTGTTGCCGTTTTAGACGGAGGTGTAGAAATCAATCATAAGGATTTAAAGCGAGTTATTTATAAGAGTAAAAAAGAGAAGCTTAACGGTAAGGACGATGATCATAACGGTTATGTAGACGATGTAAATGGCTGGAATTTTCTAGGGAATCATACTCAAGATGTTGATTTTGAGACATTAGAATTGGTTAGGCAAATTAGAAAACTAAATGCCGAGTTTGCAGGAAACACTATGGATAGTGCAGCTAAAGCTAATAACCCAGATCACAAAATGCTCCTTTTGATGCAAGCCGACTACGATAAGCAGTACGAAACCGCGAGCCGTACATTTGTTGGTGTAGCTGGATTTAAAAACGCGTTAGACAAATTAGAAGGTAAAATGAGTAAAGATTCGCTAAACCTAAGCGGATTTACAAACTATCAAACAACAGACCCCGCAGAGAAATACATTAGGAAGGCAGTTTTAGATGTACTTGCTGATGGAGAAGTAGATTATCCTACTTTTAAAGCGCAAGAGATTGATAAGGCTTATGATTATTACAATGAAAAATTAAATTATCACCTTAATCTTGATTATCGTCCAAGAGAAGAATTGGGAATTAATGACCAAACAGCTTTTTACGGAAATAACCATGTTGCTGGTCCGGATGCTTTACACGGAACCCATGTAGCAGGAATAATTGCAGCAGATCGTAAAAATAAGATCGGGATTAATGGCGTGGCTAACAATGTGAAAATACTGGGTGTGCGTATGGTGCCTAATGGCGATGAACGTGACAACGATGTAGCAAATGCGATAAGGTATGCCGTAGACCGGGGTGCGAAAGTCATTAACATGAGTTTTGGTAAATCATATTCAAATGATAAAAAAATAGTTGATGACGCGGTTAAATATGCTGTTTCTAAAGATGTGTTATTGGTACACGCAGCAGGTAATGACAATAAAAACCTTGACATAGCTACTAATTTTCCAAATAGAACTTACGAAGACGGTAGCGGTTATGCTTCATCATGGTTAGAAGTTGGAGCATCAGGCCCAAAAAATAATGAGACGTTGAAAGCGAGTTTTTCTAATTACGGAAAAACCACCGTAGATGTTTTTGCACCAGGTGTCGAAATTTATTCAACCACACTAGGTTCAACCTATCAAAGTTTAAACGGTACCAGCATGGCGTCACCCGTTGTTAGCGGGATTGCAGCTTTAATCCGTAGTTACTATCCAAGTTTAACTGCAACCCAAGTAAAACAGATTATTATGGACTCTAGCGTAAAAATCGACCACTCAGTTAATGTAGTAGTTGATAATACAACAGAAGAAATCAGTTTTTTCGATTTAAGCATAAGTGGAGGTGTGGCCAACGGTTACAATGCATTGAAAATGGCTGATAGCTTGGTGAACGCAAAAGCCTCTAAATAATTAGATCATCATAGATCTGGAAGCCTGCCCAACCGCAGGCTTTTTTTATGTATTTTTTTTAATTTTTTAGTAATGGGAACGGTTGCGTAGTTTTAATCGTGTAAAAGCAGATAGTAACATTTTTTTCACCAATTTTAACATCATTACAACCAATTTTTATAATTCAAAGAAAAACGATATGGAAAATGTGAACCTGTTCAATCTAGCAGGAAAAGTGATTGTGGTAACTGGTGGTACAGGTGTGTTGGGCGAATCTTTTGTGAAAGCAATTTCGGCTGCTGGGGCTAATGTAGCTATTTTGGGTAGAAACAAGGAAGTTGCAGAAGAACGAGCAAAAGAAATTAACGATAGAGGAGGCAAAGCATTGGCAGTTATTGCGGATGTTTTGGATGAAGCTTCTTTGATTAAAGCAAAAGAACAGGTTTTAGCGGCTTTTGGTAAAATTGATGGCCTGGTAAATGGCGCTGGTGGTAATATGCCAGGTGCAGTTGTTGATCCTAGTGCGTCTGTTTTTACGTTAGATATTGATGCATTAACCAAAGTAATGAATCTTAATCTTTTCGGAACCATTTTGCCAACGCAAATTTTTGGGGAAGAGATTGCGAAAAGTGGAGGAGGTAGTATTGTTAATATATCTTCAATGGCATCACAACGTTCTATTACTAAAGTATTAGGTTACACCGTTGCAAAATGTGCTATTGATGGTTACACCAAATGGTTTGCTGTTGAAATGGCGAACCGTTATGGAGATACAATGCGAATGAATGCGATAGCTCCAGGTTTCTTTTTAACAGAACAAAACAGAACTTTGTTAACTAAGGAAGATGGTACTTACACAGATAGAGGAAATTTAGTGGTTAAACAAACTCCATTTAGCAGATTTGGTACGCCACAAGAGTTAGAGGGCGCTTTAATTTGGTTATTGAGCGATGCTTCTAAATTTGTAACTGGTAGCGTGGTGAATGTAGATGGCGGATTCGCTGTTTTTAGTGGTGTTTAATATCAATATTTGGGCGTTTTAACACGTGAGCACAGCCATCCCTTTGGGACTGTTCACTGTATCTTTTTTTATAATTAGCCTATTGGCGAAAAATAAAAAAAGGATGCCATTTCCATCGTTAACGTAAATTTCTTCATCTATTCAAAATTCAATCCTTCATTCAAACAAAAATGAGTAATTACCAAATGATGCCAACTATGCGTTGGTACGGACCGAAAGATCCGGTAAAACTGAGTGATATATTGCAAGCAGGTTGTAAAGGCGTTGTTTCAGCCCTACACCAAATTCCAAACGGACAAGTTTGGACAGTAGAAGATATTAAAGAACGCCAGCAGATTATTGCTGATGCAGGCTTAATTTGGAACGTGGTTGAAAGTGTGCCGGTTTCAGAAGCGATTAAAACCCGTACAGGTGATTTTGAGCTGCATGTTCAAAACTATAAGCAAAGCATTATAAACTTGGCTAGTTGCGGTGTTTATGTGGTGACGTATAATTTCATGCCGGTTTTAGACTGGACACGTACCGATCTTGAATTCACAGTAGAAGATGGTTCTAAAGCATTAAAATTTGAAAAAGCGGCCTTTGTAGCTTTTGATTTGTTTATCCTGAAAAGGAAAAACGCCGAAAAAGATTACAGCGAAGCTGAAGTTTCAAGGGCAACGGCTCGTTTTGAAGCAATGTCTGAGGAGGAAAAGCAAATATTACAACGTAATATCATCGCCGGATTGCCGGGAAGCGAAGAAAGCTTTACCATCGAGAAGTTTCAAGCAGCTTTAGATCCTTATACAAATATTGATGCAGATCAACTTCGTAATAATCTCGTCGCTTTTCTAAAAGACGTAGTGCCGGTTGCAGAAGCTAATGGAGTACAAATGGTAATCCATCCGGATGACCCACCTTATGATATTTTAGGATTGCCAAGAGTAGTAAGTACGGCTGCTGATATCAGTTATTTGGTGAAAGAAGTGCCATCTTTAAGTAACGGCTTGTGTTTTTGTACAGGTTCGTTTGGTGTGCGGGCAGATAATGATTTGCCAGCGATGATTAAACAATTTGGCGATCGCATCAACTTTTTGCATTTAAGAAGCACCAGAAGAAATGAATTTGGCGATTTCTATGAAGACAATCACCTAGAAGGAAACGTTGACATGTTCGCTGTGGTAAAAGAGTTGGTTTTATTGATGAAACAACGCAAGGTAAATATCCCAATGCGTCCAGATCATGGTCATCAAATGCTAGACGATTTAAATAAGAAAACTAATCCCGGCTATTCTGGTATTGGCAGGCTAAGAGGTTTAGCCGAATTGAGAGGTTTAGAGCTTGGGATTTCAAGGTCTTTATAGGCTACGATAATGTTTAAGAATTAGATTGCAACATGCTGTAAAAGCGTTCCTAGAAAAGCTATTTTTTATTAATAATCTCAACTATTTGCTGTACAAATAGTTGAGATTTGTTTTTTACGATTTTTTCGTGAAAACCGGTTCGTTTTTTTTTACTTATTGTAAAATATACACACTGTATTAAAATTATTTTGCATATTAGCCTCCGCAAATCGAATTAGAGCATAAAAACGTCGTTTTTTCTGGTTTGATTCATAAGATTTTTTATAAGACCTAAACCAATTTAGAAATTAATGAAAACACTTTCAACAGCGGATTACATTGTATTCCTCGTCTATTTTGTGATTGTAGCTTCCTACGGTATTTGGATTTACCGAAAGAAAAGGAGTGCTAAAAGCGATTCAAAAGACTACTTTCTGGCAGAAGGCTCACTCTCTTGGTGGGCAATCGGTGCATCGTTAATTGCTTCAAACATCTCGGCCGAGCAGTTTATCGGGATGAGTGGTTCTGGTTTTCAGATGGGAATGGCCATTGCAACATACGAATGGATGGCGGCAATAACATTAGTTGTGGTAGCGGTTTTCTTTATTCCGGTATATTTAAAAAATAAGATTTTCACAATGCCTCAGTTCCTGCATCAAAGGTATAATGGTACTGTAGCAATGATTATGGCTATATTTTGGCTCTTTTTATATATCGTAGTAAACTTACTATCTATCCTTTACTTAGGTGCGGTTGCAGTTAGTGGTATTTCTGGCTTTAATATTTATGCCTGTATTGTTTTCTTAGCCATTTTTGCCATCATTATTACTTTGGGCGGTATGAAGGTTATAGGTTATACGGATGTAATACAAGTGTTCTTCCTTATTTTAGGAGGTTTAGTGGCAACTTATATTGGTTTACAATACATTAGTGCTTTATCTGGTGATACTGGAATAACTAAAGGCTTCCATGTCTTATATACCGAGGCCAATGACCACTTTCACATGATTTTCGACAAAAGTAACGATAATTATATGGACTTACCCGGGTTAACAGTGCTACTTGGTGGTATGTGGATTGTAAACTTAAATTATTGGGGTTGTAACCAGTACATTACACAGAGAGCTTTAGGGGCTGATTTACCTACCGCAAGGGCAGGTATTTTATTTGCAGCCTTTTTAAAGTTGTTAATGCCTGTAATTGTAGTTTTACCTGGTATTGCAGCTTATTATCTTTATCAACAAGGAATGTTTCAGCAAGAAATGTTGGATTCTAAAGGCGTTTTAGATGTAAATAAGGCTTATCCTTCTTTACTAAACTTATTGCCTGTCGGCATGAAGGGACTTTCTTTTGCAGCGTTAACAGCGGCAATTGTTGCTTCTTTAGCAAGTAAGGCCAATAGTATTGCAACTATTTTTACTTTAGATATTTATAAGAAAGCTATAAATCCAGAAGCGAGCGAAGAGAAGTTAGTGTTATACGGAAAAGGAACTGTGGTTGTAGCTATGATTATGGGCGTAATTTTATCCCTAGTTGTTGGTGAAAAGTTAATGGGAGAGGGTAAGCAAGGATTTCAGTACATTCAAGAATATACAGGCTTTGTTTCTCCGGGTATCTTTGCCATGTTCATCTTAGGATTTTTCTGGAAAAAAGCATCATCAAATGCGGCAATGTTTGCAACAATTGGCGGTTTCATTTTCTCCATCATCTTAAAGTTTATTCCAGCTTATGTAAACTTAGAGTTCCTTTCTTCTACTGGATTTTCGAAATTGGTGAATCAAGGAAACGGTGTATCAGTATATGAAATCCCTTTCTTAGACAGGATGGGCTTCGTCTTCATATTCTGTATATTAGGGATGTATTTAATTAGCTGGTACGATCATAAACGAGGAGTTGTATCTAAAGGTTTAGAAATAGATAGCTCTATGTTTGTTCCAAACAGGTCATTCACAATTGGCTCTATCATAATTATAGCAATATTGACGGTATTGTATACCGTTCTGTGGTAAACAAAAGCCCATACAAAAAAAAATCCCCAGCGCTTGCTGGGGATTTTTTTTTAACTTTATTCTGTAAATCTTTATCGAAACTGAATCTTAACGATCGTTTTTCTCCAATAATTTTAGAAGAACTGCAAAGTCTTTCGGATACTCAGCGGTAAAAGTTTGAGATTCAGTCTCCGAGATTTTAAAAGTTACTTCTCTGGAATGTAATGCAAAACGTTTCATAATCGGTTGCTCTTCTTCATTTTTGCTAATGCGATAGTTTCGTTTAATTGCCGATAAAAATACGGGCTTACCACCATACATATCATCGCCACTTATAGAAGCTTTCTGTGTAGCTAAGTGAATTCTAATTTGGTGCATACGTCCTGTTACCGGTCTGGCTTCTATTAAGGTATAATGCTTAAAATAAACCAAAGATTTAAAATAAGTATCAGCTTTTTTGCCATCGTTCTTACTGATTAAAACATTGCCTTTTCCTATGTTTAAAATCGGCAAGTCTATCAATACATCATTAAAACTATGTGTACCATCAACTATCGCATGGTAAACTTTCTTTACTTCGCGGTGTTCAAACTGCATCGAAATAAAACGGTATGTTTCAGGGTTCTTAGCGATAATCATAACCCCGGATGTTTCTTTATCTAAACGATGACAAATTTGCGCATCCTCGTGGTATTGCTTCGCTAATCTTAAAATATTAACATCTCCGCCATCTCGTTCATCTAAAGAAGAAATAAAAGGTGGTTTGTTTACAACAATTATATTTTCGTTCTCAAATATGATCAGGTTTTGGAGCTTCGGAATTTTCATGGAAGCAAAGATAAATTAAAAGCTTAGTTTATAACGGTTGAGGTCGCAGATATTTGTCCGCGACCCCAAATCATCATAAAGCCGTTTTTTAAAAGCCTAAATTACTGCTGTTAAATCATGCAACATGCAAAGTTGGGAAATCGTTGTTCCGGCATTCACGCCTTTTACCACTATATAAATTTCACCATGTACGCTTTTAAATTTGATTACCTCACTAAATTTCAGAAAACCATCCTAACCAATTAGTGTAGTTATACCTGTTAAATCTTTCTTATGAAATTAAAAGAATAGTTACAGGTAAATAAGTTCTAAAATAAGTCCTTTTGCCTTAATTACAGACTTAAAGCAGTGAATTTGAAGAAATATGCTCTTTTTTAAAGATGTTTAAATCAAATTGACTTTTTAATTGTAGATGATACACATTCTTTTAAAAGATCTTTTTGTCGATTAATTATTTTTTCAACATAACGAACATTTCCGCTGTCTTTTGCGTTATTATGGCATTTATTTTGCCAAGCAAATTAAAACTTAAATGAATTTTTCTGGCAAATATTTAATTAAAAAGACGGTGACGAGAGTAGAAAAAATTCGTATTGCATTAATTGGTGGCGGACCAAGTGCGTTGTTTATGTACAAAAGATTGGTTGAATCTAAAGTTGCCAATTTTGATATTCAAATTTTTGAGCGAAAGAATAGGATAGGTGCTGGAATGCCTTACAGCGATGATGGAGCTTGTAAGGAACATATTACAAATGTTTCTGATAACGAGATTCCGACCATTGCTTGCACTATTGAAGAATGGGTAAAAACGCAGCCTCCTATAGCCATAGAATTTAAGATTACGCCAGAAAATTTCAACGAGTATAAAGTATTGCCCCGCCTTTTGTTTGGAGCATATTTAAATGATCAATTTGAAACACTTTTAAAAAAAGTTGAAAGTGATCGAATCGACACTACCCTTCGCCTTTCGGTGAACGTGAAAGACCTTATTTATAAAAAGAAGTTGAATGAAGTTTGGGTGGTAACCGATAAAGAAACTTTGCATTTTGACATGGTGGTTATATGCATTGGTCATGCTTGGCCAAAAAAGTTTGAGGGTAAAATTAAAGGTGTTTACGATTCGCCTTATCCGCCCTGTAAGCTTAATGTAAAAATAAACCATCCGATTGCAATCAAAGGCTCTTCACTTACCGCGATAGATGCAATTAGAACCCTCTCAAGAGAGAACGGCTTTTTTGAGAAAAACGAAATGGGTCAATACAAGTATCAGCTCAATGCTGATAGTACAGATTTTAAAATTGTAATGCACTCCCGTAACGGATTGTTGCCGGCCGTGAGGTTTCATTTAGAAGATTCCCATTTAAGAAATAGTTCTCTTTTAACTGCGCAAGAGATTGGCGAACATCGAAAATCTAACAATGGGTTTCTCTCACTCGACTATATTTTCGAAAAAGACTTTAAAAACCTCTTCAAAGATAAAGAACCAGAATTTTACCAGTGTATTAAAGATTTGCGTATGGAAGAATTTGTTGAAGAGATGATGGCTTTGAGGGAAGAAGTAGATCCTTTTCAGCTTTTGAAAGCCGAGTATGTTGAAGCAGAAAAATCTATGAAAAGAAAGCAATCGGTTTATTGGAAAGAGCTACTGGGCGTTTTAAGTTTTGCGATGAACCAACCAGCAAAATATTTTTCTGCGGAAGATATGTTGCGGCTGAAAAAACATTTAATGCCATTAATTTCAATTGTTATCGCTTACGTTCCTCAAGGTTCATGCGAGGATTTGCTGGCATTACACAACGCTGGAATTTTAGAGATAATTGCAGTAGGCGATGATAGCGAAGTTGAATATAAAAAAGAAGGCGGTGTAAATTACCATTATAAAGATGAGGCCGGGAAATCACAATCAAACCATTACCAAACATTTATTGATTGTGTAGGACAAGTGCCTTTGGGTTATGAGGATTTTCCTTTTAAGAGTTTTTCAAAGGATAAAACCATAAGTCAGGCTACTTTAAAATTCCAGTCGAAAGAAAAAGGAGCGGAGTGTTTAATTAAGGACCCTGATAACGTTGATTTTAAGAACGGTTATTATTATCTAAAAGTTTCAGGAGTTACAATTGACGATAATTTTAAAATTATTAATGAATACGAAGTTTCGAATGAAAACGTGTACTTGATGGCTGTACCTTACATAAGTGGTTATAATCCAGATTATTCTGGTCTTGACTTTTGCGAAGCTGCGTCTCAAAAAATTATTGAAAGCATTGAATATACGTCAGTTAAGTCGTAAGTGAATTTGAGATAATCGTTGATAAAACTTTCAGTTTAAGGGTGTATGATTTTATGCAATACAACAATAGCTTGCTTTATCTTGGGCAATCCGTATTGTTCAGCCTAAAAAATCATAAGTTTTTTGCTGTTAAATGCGGTTGTTAATTTTTAATAAAGATATATTAGCACAATTAGTTCCCGTATTTGTTTCAAATATTTTTCGTTGAAAACGTTAAACGACTTTTACCACAAAATGGTGTCACTCGTTTTTAAATGCAGAAACAACCGGTAAACTTATTGGCAATAAAATATTTATCAGTTTATGACGGCAAGCATTATTTTAATTTCTATATCCTATTTAAGCGTTCTTTTTGTTGTTTTGCCGATGGTGAAAAGTGATTTCTGGATTTTTAGAGCATTAGAATATTCCAGATTTCAAAATTTATTTTTATCTGCTTTTATTGTGGCTCTTTGGCTAATTTATTGGCAATGGGGAGAAACGATAGCGTTCTTGCCGTTTCTCTTGAACGTTCTTTGCGTAGGTTATCTTTTTTTTAAAATATTACCCTACACCATATTTTGGAAGAAAGAGGTTAAAACATTAAAAATTGTAGAAGCTGGAAAAGGATTAAAGTTGATCAATGCCAATGTTTTACAAACCAACACAGAATACGCAAGGCTACTTACGCAGATACAACGAAACAATACTGACGTGGTTTTATTGTTAGAAACCGATAAGCGCTGGCAAGAAGCTATGGCTCCGTTGAAAGAAGATTTACCATATACCATCGAGGTGCCTCAAGATAACACTTACGGCATGTTATTCTATAGCCGCTATCCCATAGAAGATGAAAAAATCAGGTTTTTGGTAAAAGATGACGTTCCATCTATAAGTTGTAAAATAGTTCTTCCAAGTGGTGATAAACTCAAACTTTGGGGATTGCATCCAGAACCTCCTGTGCTTGGTGAAAGTTTAACCTCCACAGCAAAAGACAAAGAGCTTTCTATGGTAGCGCTAAAGGTTAAAGATTGCAAATCGCCAGTGATTGTAATGGGAGATTTAAATGATGTTGCTTGGAGCGATACCACCTCGTTATTTACTAAAACAAGTGGTTTGCTTGATGTAAGAAAGGGTAGAGGCTTTTACAGTACTTTTTCTGCACATCATTGGTTTATGAGGTTTCCTTTAGACTATATTTTTTGCTCACCTCATTTTGGCTTTATCAAAATGACGCGTTTGAGTAAGAATGGATCTGATCATTTTCCAATATTTACGCATTTAGTGTTGCATCCTCCGCTAGAGAATTTGCAGGAAAAAGATAATCTTGATGATGAAGTATTGGACGAGGCGAATGAGAAGGCAAATCAAACGGTTTAGCATGAATTAACGCGTTCTTTTCAATTGTTGTGAGTAGGGGAGATTGACTAAAAACGTATTTTGCTATAACTGTAAAAGCAAAAGAGCCTCAAATCTTAACGATTTGAGGCTCTTTTATTTGATGCGGAGAGTGGGGGATTCGAACCCGCGGACCTGTAACAGTCAACAGTTTTCAAGACTGCCGCAATCGACCACTCTGCCAACTCTCCGAGGGCAAAAGTACAAAAGTGAATCATTCTGGCAAATTTATTTTGCAAAAAAGCACTATAAATCG
>JBBSQW010000038.1:0-36527 GCA_038243635.1 Sphingobacteriales bacterium | reverse complement strand
TATTTTTGCGACTGCCATTGGTCATTTGAACCACTCTAATTTAAATCTTTCTTACGGTCCGTTTAAGTACATTTTAAACAATCCGAAAATGCACATTTGGCATCATGTTAAGGAGTTGCCGGCGGGTACTTACGGGGTTAACTATGGAATAAGTTTGAGCGTTTGGGATTATATGTTCGGGACGAGTTACATGCCAAAAGACGGAAGGGATATTGAATTAGGGTTTGAAGGTGATGAGAATTTCCCGAAAACTTTAAAAAGTCAGTTGATTCATCCTTGGGATAAAAAAGCTGAGGAGCAGTCGTCGAAATGACGAAAGGATTAAAAATCTCAAAAGCATTCAATCCTTCTCTCCATCACTCATTCAATATTCAGTTCTTCAATACTAATTTTCCCGCTCTACCAACATTTCTGCAAAAGTCAATAAGGTTTTTTTATTTTCCACTGCAACATTAATTTTCTCAAAAGCTTCTAAAGCTAAACGGGCATAATTCTGCATTACATCTTCAGATAATTTACGAATATTCAACTGATTGTATAAAGCTCTAACTGCTTCCACTTTTTCTGTAGGAACAAATTCTTTAATATTTAACCAATTCTCTAATTGAACTAAATCATTGCCTTCGGCAAGTTCTAAAGCTTTAATTAATAAAAAGGTTTTCTTATTGGATATAATGTCGCCACCAACTTGTTTTCCAAACTTTTCTGGGTCACCATAAACATCTAAAATATCATCTTGAAGCTGAAAAGCCAAGCCTAGATTTTCACCGAATTGGTAAAGTAAATCTGCGTTTTCTGCGGAAGCATCACCAATTAAAGCACCGATTTTTAAAGCACCACCTAATAAAACCGCAGTTTTTAGGCGGATCATTTCCAAATACTCTTCGATAGAAACTTCGTCGCGAACTTCAAAGTTCATATCAATTTGCTGGCCTTCGCAAACTTCAATTGCAGTTTTGTTAAAAACGTCCAACACACCAGTCAAAATATCAGGTTTAACCTGAATCATTAGCTTGTAAGCTTTCACAAACATCACATCGCCAGATAGAATAGCTACAGAATTGCTCCACTTTTCATGAACAGTTGGCTTTCCGCGACGTAAAGGCGCATTATCCATAATGTCATCATGCATCAAGGTAAAGTTGTGAAACATTTCAATTGCCAACGCAGGTGACTTCGCGTTTTCAATATCTCCACCAAATAAATCGGTAGCCATTAAAACCAAGGCTGGTCGTAATCTCTTGCCTCCTAAAGCCATTAAATAAGCTATAGGCTCATATAATTCGGTGGGGGTTGCCGGATAAGTGATTTCCTTTACCGCTTTATCTATAATTTGTTGTAATTCTTTGATGCTATGCATTTATGATATTGATGTGTGCGTATTGATGCGAAAATAGTGTTTTTGATCAGGAGACGATGCAAATTGCATTTATTCTTGACTCTTTATATCTTTCTCCAAAAAGCTATTCCACAATCAAACTAAAGTCTATCTGTCTTTTCCCTAAATCTACACGCTTCACTTTAATTTTTACCTCGTCTCCAAGTTGGTAAGTGCGTTTTTTCTTTTGTCCAATAATGCAATAATTCTTCTCATCCAACACGTAAAAGTCGTCCGAAATATCACGTAGCCTAATCATTCCTTCGCATTTATTTTCTTCGATCTCCACATACATTCCCCACTCGGTAACACCAGAAATAATTCCCAGATAAGTATCTCCAATATGATCTTCTAAGTATTCTGCCTGCTTGTATTTGATAGAAGCTCTTTCAGCATCGGCTGCTTTTTTCTCCATTTGAGATGCATGCTGACACATCTTTTCGTAGTGCTCTGCATTTACGCTATCACCACCTGCTAAATAATATTCCAACAACCGGTGAACCATAATGTCGGGGTAACGACGAATAGGAGAGGTGAAGTGAGTATAAAAATCAAACGCCAAGCCATAATGGCTGCTGCTTTTTGTGGTGTAAATGGCTTTCGCCATAGAACGGATAGCTAACTGTGTCAATACGTTCTGCTCTTTTGTACCTTCCACATCAGCCATTAACTTATTTAAACTTTTTGCGGTATCCTTGTCAGATTTAGTAGAGATTTTGTGCCCAAACTTAGCCGCAAATACAGCAAAAGCAGCTAAACTATCTGGTTTAGGCGAATCATGCGCTCGGTAAACAAAAGTATATTTATGTTTACCTTTTCCCTTTTTAGCAATAAACTCAGCAACTTTTTTGTTTGCCAAAAGCATAAAATCCTCAATCAGTTTATGAGCATCCTTACGCTCCTTTACATAAACACCAATTGGTTTTCCATGCTCATCTAGTTTAAATTTAACTTCAGTAGATTCGAAACTGATTGCACCATGTTTAAACTTTTTATCTCGTAAAACATGAGCTAAACGATTCAGCTTTAATATTTCCTCTACATAATCACCCGATTTATTTTCAATAATTTCTTGTACTTCTTCATAAGCAAATCTATGGTCGCTGTAGATTACGGTCTTACCGAACCACTCACCAACGATATTTGCATTATCGTCCATTTCAAAAACAGCTGAAAAACAAAGTTTTTCTTCTTTCGGACGTAATGAACATAAATTGTTTGACAATACCTCTGGCAACATCGGAATCACTCGATCCACCAAATAAACCGATGTTCCACGCTCATAAGCTTCTTTATCTAAAATACTATCCGGAATTAAATAATGCGAAACATCTGCGATGTGAACACCAACTTCGTAATTTCCATTATCTAACGTTTTAAAAGAAATCGCATCATCAAAATCTTTAGCGTCAAACGGGTCAATCGTAAAAGTTAAGGTTTTTCTAAAGTCACGTCTTTTTGCAATTTCTTCTTGCGTGATCTCTGCAGAAATCGCTTGAGCATCTTTTTCAACTTCTTCTGGAAAAGCTAATGGAAAGCCGTATTCCGCCAAAATTGCGTTCATTTCGGTGTTATTTTCACCTTGTTTTCCTAAAACACTTTTGATAATACCTACCGGGTTTTTTGCGCCTGCCGGCCAATCTACAATTCTGGCTAAAGCCTTAACGCCGTTTTTTGCACCATTCAAATCCTCTAAAGGAATAAAAATATCATGCAACATTTTACGATCATCCGGAATAAAGAAAGCGAAATGCTGACTCAATTTAACGATGCCCGTAAACTCCATTTTAACGCGTTCCAAAATTTCTACTACTTCGCCTTCTTTTCGCTTGCCTTTACTGCTTTCGTAAACATGGAGTTTTACTTTATCGCCGTGTAACGCCGTACGTACTTTTCTAGGTGCAATGTAGATGTCTTTTTCAAGCTCATCATCCGGAATTACAAATGCCGAACCATCGTTAGACATGGCTATTTTTCCGGTTAAAAATGCCTTAACCTCATGCAGTTTGTATTTTCCTTTTCCTACTTCTAAAAAAACACCTTTTTGGGTTTGTTCTTCTAAAACTTCTAAAATGGTTGTTTTAGAATCTGGATCTATAATGTTTAGTTTATTAGCGATTTGACGGTGGTTCATGGGCTTATTGCCCAGTTTCTCCAGAACATTGGAGATTAACTCTGTTAATATTTTTTTTATGGAGTTTCCTTGATGATTCGACATGGAGATAATTGTTATCTTATTTAAAGCTCAAAATAGAGATTATGTTTTAATTTTTTAACTTTTAACCAATTTTTAATACTAGATTAACATTGAGTTGTCTTAATACATTCTTCTGTAAAGAAACTTTTAAGGAAACATTTTCATCGAAAACTAAATGTATTTTTTATTTTAGCGACTTTAAATGTTGTAAAAACTATGTCGGAAAACCTCCAGAAAGCGTTCGAGAAAAGTATTAACGGAAAGCCAGCGAATTTGTATTGGTTAAAAAATGAAAATATAAGTATTGGTATATGCAATTATGGTGCAAGAATTACGCATTTCATCATCTCAAAAGAAGATAAAGAGATAGATATTACGCTTGGGTTTAACGCTATCGATGATTATTTAGCTCAAGAAAGTGAGTTTTATTACGGAGTTACTGTTGGCAGATTTGCAAACCGTATAGAAGATGCAAAGTTTAACCTAAATGACAAAACCGTTAATCTGGAAGCCAATAACGGAGGCAACAGTTTACACAGTGGAAGTGTAGCATTCCACAACAAAATTTGGGATATAAAAGAAGTAAAAAATAATAGTATTAGTCTATTTTTAACTAGCCCAGATGGTGAAGGCGGTTTTCCTGGAACGCTAACTTGCGATTTAATTTTTACGCTTACAGAAGAAGATGAGTTGATTATTAATTACAATGCGAAAACGGATAAAGACACGGTTGTTAACTTAACCAACCACGCTTACTTTAATTTAAATGGCGAAGGTAGTGGCACAATTCTCAATCATCAGTTTAGCATAAATGCCCAGGAATTTGTTCCAATCAAAGAAAACTGTATTCCAAAAGGTGATTTCGCAGATGTTACCAACACGCCGTTTGATTTTAGAGAACCAAAAGAAATAGTAAAAGATATTGATCTAGATAATGAACAAATTAAGTTTGGAAACGGTTACGATCATTCTTTCTGTATCAACCAAACAGAATTGCTAAATTTTGCGGCATCGGCTAAGGGAGATAAAACCGGCTTAACGCTTGAGGTTTTTACCACACAACCGGCAATGCAATTTTATACCGGAAACTATTTAAATGGGGATATTGGAAAAAGCAGCGCACCTTACAATGCAAGAACAGGCTTTTGTTTTGAAACACAACATCATCCAGATTCTCCGAATCAGCCTAAGTTTCCTTCAACTGTTTTAAAAGCAGGAGCGGAATTTAAATCTACAACAGTTTATAAAGTTTATTAAAAAACCTCTGATTTGTTTCAAATAAAATTTTTATATCTTTTATAGAATTTATTAACTTCACTGGGTTTTTATAAAGACTCAGTTTAAAATGAGGTTCAACACCATCCTAAAAAAAGAGGCTTGCTGGAAAATTATCGTCATTGGATTAATATTTATACAATTAGTCAGCTCTTGTAAACGCGACGATGATATTAAACCTATCCCGCTACCTAAACCAGATACCGGAACAGATAGTTTAAAAAGTTTCAAAGACTACCAATTCAGTGCAAGTAAACTTGTTTTTCCTGATGTAGTTGAAGGTCGACTTTTGCCAGACGGTAGCCGCAATAAAATAACGTCCATCGGCTGGACACATCCTTCGGTCTTGTATTTCCAACAAAAGTGGAATAATCATCAATATTGGATGGCCCTAACACCTTATCCATCCGGTATCAACGAATATGAAAATCCAACTATTTTTTGTTCTGATGATGGATTGCATTGGAAAGAACCGTTCGGTATTTCTAATCCTATAGAAAAAACACCTTTAGAGCCAGGTTATAATTCTGATGTAAACTTGCTTTTTGATAACGGTAAATTGTATTGTTTTTGGCGGGGAATGTCTATTGTAGATCCATCTACAGGGAAAGTGATTGACGGTAGAACTTTACTTTACAGAAGTTCGGTTGATGGTGTTCATTGGTCAGAAAAAAAGATAGTAACAAGTTGGAATTATAGCGGCATTGATTTAATTGCACCTAGTATTTTAAAGGACGCTGATAGTTACTCTTGTTACGGCGTTTCTACCGGAGAAATTGCCCTCGGTTCGTATTATACTAATTATGCCATCAGGCGCACAGTGGTTAAAAACATTGATAATATAAGGGTTGATAGAGCATTAGGTTACGATTTAGTGAAAATTAAAGATAGGCCTTGGGGCGAAGATGAAGAACCTTGGCATATTGAAGCGAGAAAGTTTCAAGACAAGTGGTACATGATGGTTTCAACCACAAGAAATAATAAATATGGCAGCGCAGGGCGTTTGTTTTTTGGCTTTAGTGATGATGGGATAAACTTTAAATTCGGTAATAAACCTATTTGTCCTTTGACGTACGCTTACAAATCATCTTTTGAGTGTCTAATAGTAAAAAGACTGGCGTAATAAACATTAAACTATGGAGATCATCAAGTCTAAATTGGTCTGTTTTTTACGATGAATTTTCATTGGAGGGGTATTTTAGTTGACAGCTCTCCAAGCCAACTAATTAAGTGTTTAATTTATAGCATGATCTCTAAAGAGATTTTTTGAATTAACTTTTTAGGTATTAGATCTTTTTATTAATTTAAGGGTAACAAACTAAGCTTCCACTTTATAAATATGAAATGCTTGAGTTCAAACAAAATTTCATAAATTTATTTTCATGTGGAGACGGCTAGTTTATACAATATTTATTATATCAAGTTTTGATAGTAATATTTTGCATGCGCAAATTGTTCCAGCAGATACTATTCCTGTTAAAATTAAGCATATTCAAAAAGACGATTCTGTTCTTTTTACTTCAGAACTGCGCCCCTTAAGACCAATTGCAGGTGCGCCAGAACCATTCTATACTTATTTTTGGGAATTTGGAGACGGAGCGTTTTCTTTTCAGAAAGAGCCTCAGCATATTTACCAAGATAAGGGCGTTTACCATCCTCGGCTATTCGCTACAAATAATTACGACGATGGGAAGCCGCCACCACGCCGTCCGGGTACCATTGATGTTAAGCGCAATGCCAGTCCAACTAAATTAGCTAGCGTAACAAACTTTTTTAAAATAGAGGAGAATTTAGCACTAAAAACTAACAACATGCCAAAACCCAACGAGGAAATGGTATTGATTTTAGGCTATAAAAAAGATTTGATGTTAGGCAGTTTACAAGGCAAAGGCGCAATAATTCTTTTTTATAACGATAAGGAATTTGCAAAAGACAATTTTAAGGTCGACACTGTGAGAGTGCATCATGGAGAAACAAAAACTGCGAGTGCTAATTACCTACAGATGGCAAATCGGTATATTAACTCAGATCAATATTATGCGCAAAATGGTCCGTCAAATAATACGCTTTCGTTTGATTCAAATAGTAAGACGGAGTTAATCAAAGAACGTGTTGCAAAATACCGTAACATGGATGCTTGGACTTATGATAATTTAGAGCAAGCAAAAGAACGCTTTATGTTTTTTAGCATTAAAACAACCCCTGAAATGCTAGCCGATACCAACGCAGTGGTTACTATTTCTGCAATGATGATTCCCGATGATCCTTTGGCAGATGTAGGTGTTTATGATTTGGAGTTGCAAATTGTGGCATCGCATGATCCTAATAAAATGATGTTGCGTAACCGATCTATGAACTATCGATTTGTCGGTAAAAACAGACGACTTAATTATAAAGTTCGTTTCCAGAATACAGGAAAAGGTCCTGCTAAAATGGTGAACGTAGGCGTTAAAATTCCGGAGAATTTAGATAAATCATCGATAAAAGTTTTGGGTACGAGTCCTGTTGTCGCTTTGCGAGATTCCAGTTATATAAGTGGTTCACTTTTGGACACTTTAAGTACAAAAGACAGCGTTAACTTCATCTTTAGAAATATTTATTTAGCTGGCGTACGACAAGATGGTGTAAACGATGCGGACTCTACCAAAGGTTTTGTGGAGTACAGTATCAAGTTTATTAAAAAGCCCAAGAAAAAACCTTTCGATAGTGGCGCTGCAATTATTTTCGATAAGAATGAACCTATTTATACTAACCAATCAAAAGGTAAATTTAAACCTGGCATTTCTCCTGGAATAATTACTGGCTACGGAATGCTGAGCAGTAAAAAGGAGTTTAATGATTATGGAGACAAAAGTTATTCTTTAGGATTTAGCATTTCACCATTTTCTCCTTATAAAAAATACCTGCAAGCAGAAATTTACTTAGGCTACTATGATTATTCGAATGAGTTTAAAGGAGCTACCGCAAAACTCGACATAGAGACTTCGCTCGATGATCCGAAAGGAAGATACCTGATTACAGGGAGAGAATTCTACGCACAATCCAATCATTTAAACGTTGACTTGGTGCCTTTGCAGTTACGTTATAATATTAATTCTTTTATAGGTATTGGAGCGGGAGGGATCTTATCTTTAACGCTCTATCAAAACACAAGAAGCTATCAGAAAACTTTTTTTAGACAGCTCCAAGGAAGTCTTCCAGACAATGCTGTGTTCACAAAAGAGAGTTTTATTTCTGCGAAGAAAACTAATTTTTCGGAGTTAAATACAGCTGGTTTTGTTGATCTGCAATTAGGGTTGGTACGTAAAGGTCCCGCTTTAGGGTTTCGATACATCCATTCTTTCGGTGTTAAAGATGAAAGAATTTTCACTTACCTAAGCTGGAAATTTTAGCTATTTTTAGCTAAATATTCACTGAGTTTTGAAGAAAATTTTAGCTTTTGTATTCTGTTTGTTTTTCTTCTTTTGCGATACGTTCGCACAAAGCGGTGATGCCGTATTTCAAAAAAAACTAACTACACTTAAATATAAAGATAGCTTAGCAAAATGGATAGACAACCGAGTTGATTTTGCTTTAGAACATCCATCAGAAAGACTGCCTTTTCTAATGGAAACCAATAAATTAGCTTGGAGAGCTACAAAAACTCAACAAGAAAATGAATCGTGGCTATTCTTACTGGTTAACCAAGGCTATTATCAGCTGCAAAACGGGGATATATTAGCATCTATCGATTGTTATGAAAGCGCTTATCAATTCTCAGAAAAACACTCTTCTAGTTTAGATACTGAAGAATATATATTAAAACCATTGTCTAACAATTATACGCGTTTAGGCGATTATGAAAGGGCAATCTACATCCAAAAGAGGAGTTTAAATTTAGCGTTAAAGCGAAGTAGACTCGACGTAGCCACCTCGGCTTATTGCAATTTATCTACCTCATACCGCTCAAAAAGTGACCTAAGAAATGCCGAACAGTCGGCTTTATCAGGCTTAAAAATAGCTGATATAAATAGCAATATTTATGGATTGCTGTTGTCTAACATGGCAGATGTCAAAAATGAAAATAAGGATTACATCAAAGCCGAAGAGTTTATTTTAAAAGCAATTCTACATTTAAAACGTCATAAATTAAACAGCTCCACAGCCTATTGGTTATTAAGTGCATATACTCTTGCAGGCGACATCCAATTAAACAAAGGAAACTTCAACGCCGCTAAAGACTATTATACCGCTGCATTGTCTACTATTTCGGATGGTGGTCGCAAAAGAGAGCTTACATATATTACTAACCAATTAGGCGTAGTTTCTTTTAAGCAGAAAAAATATCAGCAGGCATTAACATACTATAACAAGGCTTTGACTTACTTATTGCCAGAATTTAAGTTAAAAAGTTTAAACGACTTGCCCAATAAAGATTTGCTTTACGGAGAAAATAAATTACAAGCTGCATTAATAGGCAAAGCCGAAGTACTTGAAGTTTTGGGCAAGTATAAACAATCTTTGCAAGCTTCAATTTTAGCTTTTGAGGTATCGGAAAGACTTAGGACGGAGTACACTTACAGCGTTTCAAAAGAGCAGCTTCAGGCTGAATCAAAGACTCTTGCCGAGTTAGTGATAGAGAAAGCATACAATTTGTGGATAACGTCCAAAGACATGGTTTACGCCAACCATATTCTAATGTTTTCTGAGCAAACGAAATCTCGAATTTTATTTGATGAACTTAACGCAAACCAACAGAACAGCTCTCAAATAAAAAGCAGTCCATTAGAGAAAGAAAAAATAAAGACTCAACAACTTCTATCTTATTATCAAAGAAAAAAGCAAAGCAACCCAAACGTATCAACTCTAAAAAAAATAGCTGATTTAGAATTTCAGCTTTCAACGCTACAAAAGCGATTAAATTTTAAAAACCCAGGTTTAGCTACGGATATTTCTGAGGTACTACAAAAAATCCCTGCAAAAAAACAGGCAATGGTTTTTTTTAGTGGTGATAAAAACACATATATCATACTCGCCGACAAAAATAAGGTAGAGCAGGTGATAAAACTAGGCAGTAGTCAAGAGTTTAAAAAGTTGGTGAGTGGTTATTTAGATCAATATTTTTATAACGGTCCCGGAAAAATGATCAACGACCCTCAAGGTTTCTTTAATACTTCAAATGAGATTTATAAGCGGTTGTTTTCACAAATTAACAACAATAAGCAAAATCTGCTAATTGTGAAGGACGGAATTCTTAATTTTCTGCCATTCGAAAGTTTAATTACCAAATCTGGATTACCTAAAAATGTAGTCCAATGGCCTTTTCTTATAAAATCTACACAAACAAGTTATGCTTTTTCGTTAAGTGCTATCACGCCATCAAAAAAGGTTGAAACAATACGTAAACACCAGTTTACAGGGTTGTTTTTATCTAAAACAGGTTCTGATAAAAGCGAAATCCCAGCAGTAGTAGCGGAGTACGCTGCTTTGAAAAAGCTTGTCAACGGCGATTTTTTTAAAAATGAGGATGCAACGATTGAAAATTTTAAACAGGCGATAAATCAATCAGACATTTTGCACCTCAGTAGCCATTCGTATCTCACAGATAGTTTAAAAGAACCAGTTTTAGAGCTACATAAAAGCAAATTTTACCTATTGGAATTAAATAATCTACAAAAAGTACCTGAATTAGTTGTGTTGAGCGCTTGCCAAACTGCTGATGGAGCTTATTTATCAGGTGAGGGTGTCCTCAGTTTTTCTAGAGGATTTATTGCAGCAGGTTCAAAAGGAGTCATTTCAAGTCTCTGGAATGTTAATGATCAGTCTGCAGCAGATTTAATGATGAACTATTATGAAAACTTATTAAAAAGTAAAACGACTGGTGGTACGCTGGCTAAAACTAAAATACAATGGCTTAAGCAAAAGCATAATAACCAAATGCTATTATTGCCCTACTATTGGGATAGTTTAATTTATACGGGAGAAGATTTTAGTATAATACTTGAAAAACCCAATCACAATATGATTTACGTCGTGTTTTCAGTTTTAATAATCTTGTTTATTATTTTGCTTTTTTATAATAAGAAAGAACTAAACATTCCCCCAGCCCGTCGCTAAAACATCTGCTAAATGCATGGTCTTTATCGGAATATGGTTTTTATCAATGTAAGCCTGCAATTGTAAAATACATGACGAATCGGTAGAAACAATAATCTCGGCACCAGTATCTAACGCATGTTGAATTTTTTGCTCAGCCATTGCGGTAGAAATTCCGTCAAATTTAACCGAAAACGTTCCACCAAATCCACAGCAAACTTCGTTGTCTTTCATTTCAACTATTTCTAAGCCTAAAACCTTAGATAGTAATTGGCGAGGCTCTGATTTTATCTTACATTCTCTTAATCCACTGCATGAATCGTGAAAAACGGCTTTACCTAATAATTCGGCACCGAAATAATCTTTTTTAAGTACGTTAATCAGAAAGTCAGATAGCTCGTGAATATGACTTTGAATGTTTCTGCATTTGTTGTGAATTGCAGTGTTGAAAAATAAATCGTTATATGAGTTTTTTACCATCCCGGTGCATGATGCTGACGGAGAAACAATGTAATTCTGTTCTGAAAAATCGTTTAAAAATTTACTGCCCACTTCTTTAGCCTCATCCCAAAACCCCGCATTATACGCCGGTTGACCGCAACAAGTTTGATCTGGATTATAAATTACGTTGCATCCTGCTTTCTGCAAAATCTTATAAGTGTTTTTAGCCGTTTCAGGATAAAGCTGATCAACAAAGCAAGGGATAAACAATTCTACATTCATAATTGCTGATAGTTCTGATATAAGAGCCAAAAATAAAGAAATAACATTTAAACCTACCTTTACAGCTGGTAATTTTATTTTGTGGAGCTTTTTAAAGCTTGAGATACATTTAAATTCGTCTCATTTAAAAAAAATTGAAACTAAAATTCTCAAAATCAGCTTCTTATGTGTAAAGCTAAATAAACGACTATTTAAAGTTGAATTTTTATGAAAATAAATTTGGAGCTAATGATAAAAAAGCTACATTTGCACTCCCAACAACGAATAATCGGGATGTAGCGTAGCCCGGTATCGCGCCTGCTTTGGGAGCAGGAGGCCGCAGGTTCGAATCCTGCCATCCCGACTGAGACACAGTCTAAGCGATTTAAAAACCCTCTAGATATCATAATTTAGAGGGTTTTCTGTTTTTTAACAGTCTATCTAAGTACATAATAATCTACCTGTCGTATAAACAAAAGAGTGAACACTTTTAAATATTAGATTTGTTCACGGAAAACGAGTTAGATCTTTGTATGTCTGTGGGGTGCTGGTTTAAGAATCATGTATTAATTTTAAAATTTTAAAAAAATGGAAAATCACAATTCAAAAACAGAAAAAACAAATGGGATGGGTTACGGCAAATTTGCTTTAACAATGGGGATCTCTTTTATCGTGATGTATAGCATCATGTTCATCAACATTGTGGATATTGATCATTTCTACATTAGCCTTACCAGAATTTACATGGCTTTATTGATGGTTAGTCCTATGGCAATTATCATGTTGCTGATGATGGGAAAAATGTATCCAGATAAAAAAACAAACAACATGATTATCTTGGGCAGTATTGTAGTTTTCGGTTTGGTGCTTACGGCATTAAGAACCCAAACTCCTGTTGGCGATGAACAGTATATGAAAGCAATGATTCCGCATCATTCATCTGCAATTATGACGAGTCAAAATGCAAATATCAAAGATCCCGAATTGAGAAAACTGGCTGATGACATTATTAAAGCGCAGAAAAAAGAAATTGCGGAGATGAAGGCTGTTTTGGCAAGGATGAAATAGTTGGCTCTTGATGATTTAGCGCAATCAGAAATGGCTATAAACATCCATTGAAGAGTTCGTGAAATTTCGAAGTTATAGCATACGGCTTGTGGATATAGATTTCAAAAGAACACTCCCTTCTAATCTCATAGCCATTTCTATTTCGTTCATATACACTTTCAAAAATCCAAATGCTTGACTTTAAAGCCCTAAAAAATAGTTGATTAAAAAAAATAAATAATTATTAACAGTAACAACATCAGGCTTATAAGTGACCGGCATCATTTTTTTTTCCAGCTAATTTAAGCCATCTTTAAAAAAATAAGTTTTTGTATTTAATGAAAAGTGCCTTTTCCATATTTTTCGCATTGTTGCTACTTACTACCCAAGTAGGGGTAAGTTTTGCAACACATTATTGCGGAGGAAAAGTCTTCAAAAATAGCATTAGTGTCTTAGGAGCTGAATCGCTTGCTTGCAACATGCAGGAGTCAAGTATTGTAGGATGTACCAATCAGTCGGGCGTTCGAAATAAGTCATGCTGTGAAAATCAAGCCACAACCTTTCAGACTAAAGATCAATACAACACTTCTGCTTCCATAGCATTAGACAACAACATCGTATTTCTTGCTAGTTTTACAAGTGCCTATATTTATTTGATCTGTTTTACGGATTCTTATACTATCAATACTGCGCATTACGACCCACCCGTTTTAGAACTTGATATCCCTGTTCTGATCCAATCCTTCCTTATATAGCATACATAACCCATTGTTGATATGGAGATAAAAATCTCTGTATCGTCAGGTGTATTCCTATGCGTCTGAGTTTTGTAATCTAATCTTTTACAATACATAAGTTATGTTAAATAAAGTCATCAAATATTTTTTAGAGAATAAGTTAGTTACGGCGCTTATTTTTATTGCCATTATTACCTTAGGAGTAGTAAACTCTCCTTTTAACTGGAATACGGGATTTCTACCGAAAGACCCCGTTCCGGTAGATGCCATTCCTGATATTGGCGAAAATCAACAAATTGTGTTTACACAATGGGCTGGTCGCTCGCCCCAAGATATCGAAGATCAAATTTCTTATCCGCTTACAACCTACTTATTGGGTATTCCCGGCGTCAAAACTGTTAGAAGCTCTTCTATTTTTGGTTTTTCTAGCATCTATATCATTTTTTCGGAAGATGTTGAGTTTTACTGGTCACGCTCTCGAATTATAGAAAAGCTCAATTCTCTGCCTGCAGGTTTACTACCAGACGGTGTAACACCAGGTTTGGGACCCGATGCTACTGCTTTAGGACAAGTATACTGGTATACACTCGAAGGAAGAGATAAAGACGGTAACCCCACCGGGGGCTGGGATTTGCATGAGATACGTACTGCACAAGATTACTACGTTAAATACGGTCTTAATGCGGCCGAAGGAGTTTCTGAAGTAGCATCTATTGGAGGCTTTGTTCAAGAATATCAGATAGATGTAAATCCTGATGCACTTAAAGCCTACAATATACCACTTGCAAAAGTGATGCAGGCGGTGCAAAAGTCTAACAAAGATGTTGGAGCCAAAACCATCGAAATTAACCAGGCAGAGTATCTGGTAAGGGGATTGGGCTATATAAAGAAAGTAGAAGATATAGAAAAGGCAGTTGTATCGGTACAGAACAATGTTCCAATCCGTATCAAAGATATTGGTGTAGTTACGTTGGGTCCGGCTGCCCGTAGAGGGTTACTTGACAAAGGCGGTGCAGAAGTGGTTGGTGGTGTAGTAGTGGCAAGATATGGCTCTAACCCACTTCAGGTAATCAATAATGTAAAAGATAAAATCAACGAACTGGCGCCCGGTTTACCCAAAAAAAAATTAGTTAACGGGGTAGAGAGCCAACTTACCATCGTACCGTTTTATGACCGTACGCAACTGATACATGAAACCATAGGAACGCTAGAAAATGCTCTTTCTCATGAAGTGCTAATCAGTATTATCGTGGTTTTGGTTTTGGTACTTAACCTTCGAGCATCTATCATTATTTCCAGCTTGCTCCCCGTTGGAGTTTTAATGACTTTCATTTTCATGAGATATGCCGGCGTTGATGCCAATGTCGTCGCCCTTTCGGGAATAGCTATAGCCATTGGGGTCATGATTGATATCGGAATTATCTTTGTCGAAAACATCATCCGGCATCTGGAATTACCAGAAAACCACGGCGTAAAAGGGAAGGAGCTTATGCAAGTCATCTATAAAGCTACGGTCGAAGTTGCTTCCGCTATCACTACAGCTCTAGCTACCACCGTGGTGAGTTTCCTCCCCGTGTTCGCCATGGAGTCTGCGGAAGGCAAGCTGTTTAGGCCTTTGGCTTTTACCAAAACCTTTGCCTTAGTGGGTGCATTTATACTCGGTATTGTGGTACTGCCCGCGTTGGCACATTTAATTTTCGGGGTTAATTACGATAAAAAAAGAGTCAGGAGATTATGGAGCTTTACGCTGATAGCGGCAGGTATACTTTTGACTATTTATATGCGTACTTGGCTTCCTATCACACTAATTATTATCGGCTTCAATAACCTGTATGAACATCGCTGGCCAGAAAAAATTAAGTCCTACTCAAACCATCTTAATTTGGGGCTGGTACTTTTCATTGCTTCCTTTTTCCTCACAGAAGAATGGATGCCACTTGGTCCACAGAATAGTTTAGTAGTTAACTACTTATTTGTTTTGGTTTTGATTGGTGTGATCCTTTTGGCCTTGATGACCATTGTCCATTTTTATGTACCGGTACTTAAATGGTGCCTACGTAACAAAGGAAAGTTCATGCTTCTTCCGCTCTTTACCATCTTATTAGGTCTAATCATCTGGATAGGGTTCGACAGTACTTTCGGTGTTGTTGGCAAAGGCATAGAAAAAACAGGATGGCAGGTAAGAAAAACGAGCTTTTGGTCAGCTTCTACCCGTGTTTTTCCAGGTATCGGATCAGAATTTATGCCGTCTTTAAATGAAGGAAGCTATCTGCTGATGCCAACTTCTATGCCTCACTCTGGTGTGGAGTATAATAGGAAGGTGATAGGCCAGCTAGATATGCTGCTTAACAACATTCCTGAGGTTGCCTTGGCGGTTGGAAAAATGGGCCGTGTGGAATCAGCTCTTGACCCCGCACCTATATCCATGTATGAAAACATAATTAACTATAAACCCGAGTTCATCTTGAACGAGGACGGACACAGAACGCGATTTAAAGTAGATAAGCAAGATAGGTTTATTACTGCGTCAGGCGATTCCATCACTAATGAGGAAGGTTTAAAAAGAGGGGTAAAGGAGGCTGATTTACTGGAAGACGATAACGGTGAATTTTATCGGAACTGGAGAACACATATCAAATCTCCGGATGATATCTGGGATGAGATTATTAGTGTAGCAAAAATACCCGGTGTTACATCCGCACCTAAACTACAACCGATAGAAACTAGATTGGTGATGTTACAGACAGGAATGCGGGCGCCAATGGGGATTAAAGTCTATGGGCCAGATCTGAAAACTATTGAAGATTTTGGAATGCAATTGGAGGGTATTTTAAAAGAAGTCCCTTCAGTAAAATCTGAAGCTGTTTTCGCCGACAGGATTGTTGGCAAGCCTTATTTGCACCTAAACATCAATAGAGACGAAATATCAAGGTACGGCTTAAACGTAGAAGATGTACAGCAAACCATTGAAACCGCAATCGGAGGAATGAAGGTTACTTCTACCGTTGAAGGACGCGAAAGATTCCCTGTTAGGGTCCGCTACCCCCGTGAATTAAGGGATGATCCCGGCTCTTTGAAAAAAATATTGATCGCTACACCTACCGGCGCCCAGATTCCGTTGAGTCAGGTAGTTGATATAGAATACGTAAGAGGTCCACAGGTTATCAAAAGTGAAAATACATTTTTGGTAGGATACGTTCTGTTAGATAAAAAAGATGGATTTGCCGAGGTAGATGTTGTAAATGATGCCCAGGCAGCTATTCAAAGTAAAATTGATTCGGGCGAACTAATTGTGCCAGCTGGTATAAGCTATAAGTTTTCCGGTACTTATGAAAACCAGATCAGGGCGGTAAAAAGACTTTCCATAGTTATTCCAATCAGTTTGGTCATCATCTTCCTGTTGCTTTATTTTCAATTTAAGACCGTTATTGCCTCATCCATCCATTTTTCAGGTGTTTTTGTGGCCTTTGCCGGAGGATTTATCATGCTCTGGTTATACGGACAAGGTTGGTTCCTTGACTTTGCTATAGCTGATGTTAATATGCGGAATCTTTTCCAGATGCATCCAATTAACCTGAGTGTAGCCGTCTGGGTCGGTTTTATTGCCTTGTTTGGAATAGCCACTGATGACGGGGTAATTATGGGAACATATATCCACCAAGTGTTTGAAGAGAAGAACCCTCAAACTGTCGAAGCAGTAAGGGAAGCAGTAGTTATAGCTGGACAAAAACGAGTACGGCCCGCAATGATGACAGCCGCGGTAGCCATTATCGCCCTACTGCCAGTACTCACCTCTACTGGTAAGGGCGCAGATATCATGATTCCGATGGCTATTCCAACATTTGGAGGTATGACAATACAAATCATGACCATGTTTGTGGTTCCGGTGCTGCAGGCCTTTTGGCGAGAAACAGTGATTAAGAAACAAATGAAAGAAAGATGAAAAAATTAACTCTAATTATATTGATGTTATCCGGCTTTGGCTTAAACGCTCAAACGCTCAACGATTACTTTAAATCAGCGGCGTCCAATAACCCGGGTCTACAGGCGAAGTATAAGGATTTTGAAATTGCTTTGCAGAAAGTAGCGCAGGTAAATACCTTGCCAGATCCTTCTTTATCTTTCGGATACCTTCTTTCGCCCATGAACGGGCAGAAAGCAGAGGTGTCTTTGATGCAGATGTTCCCCTGGTTTGGTACGCTTAAAGCGCAGGGAGATGTAGCAACCGTAATGGCTGATGCCAAATACCAGACCTTCCTTGACGCCCGAAATCAACTTTATTACCAAGTGGCAGCAACCTACTATCCGCTATACGAACTGAACTTATTGAAACGGGTAGAGCGGGACAATGCCGAAATATTGGAATCCTATAAGAACATTGCTAACTCAAAATTTAGGAATGGGGTAGGCAGTATGGTAGATGTGCTACGTGTGGATATTATGTTGAAAGATAGCCGTACCAATTTGCAGATTTTGAAACATAAAGAACAGGCTTTGCTGGCTGCATTTAACAGGCTTCAAAACCGTAATCAACAAGAACAAGTGGTGATTGCCGATACCTTATGGATAAGTGCCTTACCAATCGATTACAGAAAGGATTCTCTGCTAAACAACCACCCTCAATTGAAGGAGCTCGAGGCAAAAAGAGCAGCTACTGAATTTAGTGAAGTCGCTGCTCGTAAGCAAGGGCTGCCTATGATAGGACTCGGATTAGAGTATATGATAATGGACCCAGGTTCAGCAATGTCGGCATCCGATCATCGTAAAGGGGTGTTTATGCCGATGGCATCTGTGACTCTTCCCATATTCAGAGGCAAGTATAAAGCAGCCGTTAAAGAAGCCCAATTACTACAGGAAAGCTATTCACTTCAGAAAGAAGACCTAATCAATTCGCTAAAGTCCAGCTATGAAATGAGCTGGTTTGAAATTAGGCAACAGCAAGAGCTAATTACGCTGTTTGATGAGCAGGTTATCGAAACCGAACAAACACTTCGTTTGCTTTTTTCGGCTTACGGAAACTCAGGGAAGGACTTTGAAGAAGTGTTGCGAATGCAACAGGAACTGCTTAAGTACAAAAAAATGAAGGCTTCTGCAATGGCAAACTACTATACCGCAGTGGCTCAACTAGAATACATTACTTCAAAATCAAGATAAAATGAAAAAGAACTGGAAACACATAAGTATCATAGCTGTACCTACCCTAATCATAGGCATTTTGTTAGGATGGCTTTTCTTCGGAAACTCAGGTAATCAGCCAACAGACGAACATCAACATAATACCGCCCTTAATGCAGAAAATCCGCAGGGTACCATCTGGACTTGTTCCATGCACCCCCAGATTCGGCAAGGTGAGCCAGGTAACTGTCCGATCTGTGGAATGGAACTTATACCACTTAAAGACGATATGGACGAGGGAGACCCAATGGCAATCAGTATGTCGCCCATGGCAATGCAACTGGCAAATGTGAGTACGGCAATAGTGGGAAAAACTGCTCCTGTAAAATCTGTAAGGTTAAATGGAAAGATACAGGCAGATGAACGCTTGATTTACTCCCA
Organism: Sphingobacteriales bacterium; assembly: GCA_038243635.1. Lineage (GTDB taxonomy): Bacteria > Bacteroidota > Bacteroidia > Sphingobacteriales > Sphingobacteriaceae > Pseudopedobacter. The sequence continues at coordinate 17,560 of JBBSQW010000038.1, read as the reverse complement.
GTCATCACATATCCCGGGAAGAATAGAGAGATTGATGATCAACTTTACAGGTGAGTATGTTAAAAAAGGGCAAATCATTGCTTACGTTTATTCACCGGAATTAGTAACGGCACAAGAAGAACTTTTTGAAGCACAAAAAATCAAGGAAACGCAACCTCAGCTTTTTAACTCTGCAAAAGAAAAATTAAAGAACTGGAAACTAACAGACCGCCAAATAGCGCAGATGCTCCAAAACGGCAACAGGAAACAAGAATTTCCGGTTTTGGCAGATGTTTCTGGCTATGTAACCGAAAAAATGGTAAATCCGGGCGACTATATCGGGCAGGGGCAGGCTATTTATCAAGTTGCCAATCTTTCTCGGGTTTGGGTGCTTTTTGATATTTATGAGTCGGATATGGCATGGGTGAAAAAAGGAGACAAAGTAACCTTTACAGTCCAGTCTTTCCCTGGCGAAAACTTTAACGGAACTATATCTTACCTAGATCCTGTTATTGATCCAAACACTAGGGTAGCGAAAGCAAGGGTTGCCGTATCAAATAACCAGCTTAAGTTAAAACCAGAAATGTTTGCTTCCGGCATCGTAGAAGCGAGGTTAACTAAAAAATCCAATAGTGTGGTTGTTCCTAAAACTGCTGTAATGTGGACTGGTAAGCGTTCTGTGGTTTATGTAAAATCTAGCTCTGGAAAAGGGGTTAGCTTTGTGATGCGTGAGGTTGTTTTAGGGCCAGAACTGGGCGAAGGATACCTTATAGAAAAGGGTTTGCAAGAAGGAGAAGAAATTGCTGTAAACGGTACATTTAGTATTGATGCAGCCGCACAACTGGCAGGCAAACCGAGTATGATGAACCCAGACGGTGGGCCGGCAATGACCGGGCATAACCACGGTGGCGCCACAACACCAGAGTCCGGAGCCGCATCGCAAAATGAACCTATTAAGCGTTTAAGCATCAGTGCAAAGGCTAAAACTGCTTTACAGCCTCTTTATAAATCATATTTTAATATGAAAGATGCGCTTATAGCCGATGATTTGGCTCGGGCACAAAAGGCTTCTGAAGAAATGAAACAAGTGCTTTCTAAAGTAAATATGTCCCTATTCACAGGTGATGCGCATAATGTCTGGATGAAGCAAAGCAGCTCCATACAAAATGCACTACAGCACACCGCTCATTTCAAAACAATAGCGGAAGTTAGAAAAGCATTTAAACAAATGTCTGCCGGGATGATTGCTATCAGTCAAACCTTTAAACCCTATGATAAAACTCTTTACGAGCTAAATTGCCCCATGTTTGACGATAACAAAGGTGGGGACTGGCTAAGCCTTAGCAAAGAAGTTAAAAACCCTTATTACGGTAAATCTATGCTGAGTTGCGGGGAGGTAAAAGTTACTATAAAATAAAACCGATAGGACTAGGAACAAATAAAAAATTGTTGCGAAACTGAGGATGAGATTGAACGAACAAAAGTGTAGAGTCAGATCATTTACTTAAAAAACACACCCATGAAAATTCATTTGAATATAAAAAACATGTGCTGCCGCAGGTGTATTGTTGAGGTAAAGAGAATATTTGAGGAATTAGATTTAACCGTTTTTCAGGTTGATTTGGGAGAGGTGGTGCTTGAGAAATCGGTGCCCGATGGTTTACAGGAACGGCTCAATAAAAAGCTGGCGGATCAAGGGTTTGCACTTGCCTTATCTACCGATGAGAAGTTGGTGGTTGAGGTACAAACCTTTCTAGTATCCTACCTTAATGATTATCTGATGACCAAAGAAAAAGCGTTAACCCTATCAAATTATTTGTCGGGTCAGCTTCATAAAAGCTATAAATATCTGAGCAAGGTGTTTAAACAGGTTAATACGATAACCATTGAAAGGTATTTCATCAGATTGAAAATGGAGAAGGCTAAGGAGCTACTGATTTTTAATGAAATGGATCTTAATGAAATAGCCTGGTTATTAGGATACAGTTCGTCGCAGAATTTTAGCACTCAATTTAAGAGAGAGACGGGGGAAAACTCCCTGTGAGTACAAGAAAGAACCAATACCTGAAAGAATCTACTTACCCAACCTGATTGCAGAGAATTTCAAACAGTAAGTGTAAATAATTCAAACAAAAGGTAAATCCATTAAGAGTAACTTGTAAAAGTGCCCAAAATCGACATAAGTTCTTGACAACACGGAAATCATAAAAAAACTACAAGAACGGCAACTATTATTATATCAAAGGTGTGAATTATGTAACTTTTACTAAGACTGGTGTAAAGCTTACTTATGAAATATTTACATATTGATATAGGACATTTTTAGCAAATGTTTTGCATTAAATCGCATTTAAAATAGAATTAATTGTTAACAATTTAAAAATTAGAAATTATGATGCATTATGAAAATTTTGGCGGAATGCACCTGATATGGTGGTTCTTATGGATTATTATGCTGGTATGGATTTTCGCAACACCATGGAATATCCCCGGGCAGCGCACCAGAAAAGATACTCCTCTTGATATCTTGAAAAAGAGATTTGCCGCAGGTGAAATTTCAAAAGAAGAATACGAAGAGAAGAAGAAAATCATCGAATAAAAGTAATCACCTTAAGAATGAATACCATGACCCATCAACAGATAAAAAATTGCATTGATGCCGGCATAGCGTCCGCCACCACTTATGCTGAAAAGTTGTTCGAATATTTCTACCTCAGTGTGGTCACATTCGCGTCAATTGGCTACGGAGATTTAGTGCCTGTAACGGTGCCGGCAAGACTATTGGTCATTTTAGAAATAGGGCAAAGTTTTGTGATGGTCGTCTTTGGGCTTTCTAATATCAACAATATAAATACTACTATAAAAAATTAATAAACTATGAAACAGAAAATAGCATTAATTGGATATGGCGTAATTGGAAAAAGGGTTGCAGATGCCGTTGCTTTGCAGGATGATATGGAATTATCAGGCGCTTGTGATGTCATTAGCGACTGGCGCATCCGTACTGCCATTAACAAAGGATATACGATATATGCCGCTAATGAAGCTGCGCTTATCGAAATGAGTAAGGCTGGTATCAATGTTTCGGGAAAGATGCATGATTTGCTGAAAAAATCAGATCTGGTGGTTGATTGTACCCCTAAAAAAATAGCAGCTAAAAACATAGAAGTCTATAAAGAGCTGGGTATAAAATTTATTCTGCAAGGCGGAGAAAAACACGAAACTACAGGCCATTCATTTAGTGCCGAGAATAATTATGCTTCTGCTTTAAACCTCGGTAGTACCAGAGTGGTTTCCTGCAACACCACATCCATTTTAAGAACCCTTACCGCGTTAAAAAAAGCAGGTTTGTTGACAAAAGCAAGAGGCACATTGTTACGTAGGGCTACTGATCCTTGGGAAAGTCACTTGGGTGGTATTATGAATACCCTTTTACCCGAGAAAGACATCCCCAGCCATCAGGGACCTGATGCAAAAAGTGTGGATCCGGAATTAGATGTGATTACCATGGCAGTTAAAGTACCTGAAACTTTAAGCCATTTGCATTACTGGAATGTTACACTTAGTCGAAAAGCTTCTAAAGATGAAGTGATGCAAGCTTTTAAACAATCCACCCGCATCACTTTTATAAATTATTCAGATGGTTTGGTTTCCAATAACACCATTAAAGAAAAATACCTAGACATGAGCAGGCCTTGGGGAGATATGTACGAAGTAGCTCTTTGGCAGGATATGCTGACCGTTGAGGGAGATGAGCTTTTTTATGCCTACGTAGTAGATAACCAGGCCATCGTTATCCCAGAAACTATAGATGCCATACGGGCACTTACTGGAATTGAAGAAAATGCAGAAAAGTCTATCCAAAAAACGAATAAAAGCTTGGGTATTAACAGTTAAGTTGTTGACATATTGTACAGCTAAAAAAAGCGAAACGTTAACTTAACAAGTTGTAAACATGGTAATTATACAACTTATTAACCCAGTTGTGTAACTGTTAGCAAGTTAAAGACGTTACTTTTATATAAGTTAACTCAATATAAAAAACAAGATTAGCTTAAAACGGGCAACAGCGAAACTGAAGAGCAGGAAACAGTGTAACTGAATAAAAAAGTAAATAAATAAAAAATCATGGAAAATACAATCAAACATACTTATCACATTGGTGGCATGAGCTGCGGTGGCTGTGTTTCATCAGTTAAAAACAGATTAGCTGATGCTCCTAATGTAACGTCCGTATCAGTTGACTTGGCAAATAAGCAAGCAGAAATCACTTCTTCTGTAGCTATTAAAGCCGAAACACTTCAGGATGCATTTACGAATACGCATTATACCATTACAGAGCTTAATTAAAAGTTCTGTCACATTCAAAATTTGTTTAATGGAGAATCGGGCAACAGCGAAACTGAAGAACGAGCAACAGCGTAACTTAAGATAATTTAAAAAACAATAAAGATGAAAATTAAAAAAACGGTTGCAATAGGCTTTGTTTCATTACTAATGCTAGTAATGTCCTTTTCCGCCAAAAATTCCTTTGCACAAACTAAAACTGCAATGATGAAAGATCACTGTATGATGAAAGACGGCAAAATGATGGTAATGAAAGATGGTAAAACAATGTCAATGAAAAAGGATATGACTATGAAAAATGGAACAATGGTTATGACTAACGGCGAGTGTACCATGAAAGATGGTAAAAAGATGATGATGAAAGAAGGCGATTGTATGGAAATGAGCGGAAAAATGGGTAAATGTTCAATGATGAATAATAACATGAAAAGCTCAACATCGAAAAAAAGCAAAAACATGGCAACGGTTTACACCTGCACTATGCATCCCGAAGTTACTAGCAATAAACCAGGCAAATGCTCCAAATGCGGAATGGATTTAGTGAAGAAAGATAAATAAAGGCTAGTAATAAGTAATTAATACCAAAAAAAATCATGGAAAATTCAATCAAACATACTTTTCACATTGGCGGCATGAGCTGCGGTGGCTGTGTTTTATCAGTTAAAAACAGATTAGCTGCTGCTCCAAATGTAACATTTGTAACAGTTGACTTGGCAAATAAACAAGCAGAAATTACTTCTTCTGTGGCAATCAATGCCGAGACACTTCAGCATGCATTTACGAATACGCACTACACCATCACTGAGCTTAATTAAAAATTCGGGCATATTAAAAGTTTGTTTAACAAAGAATCGGGCAACAGCGAAACTGAAGAGTCAGTTTAGATTTTAAAATTATGTGTATGTATGATGGTTACCACTTAGGAGGAATGCACTTTATATGGTGGTTTATTTGGATGGTTTTTATATTCTGGATTTTTGCTACGCCTTGGGACATACCAGGGCAACGGAAAAAGAGAATTACTCCTCTTGAGTCGTTAAAGATAAACTTTGCTTTAGGGAAAATAACTAAGGAAGAATATCAGGAACAAAAACGGAACATGACATAGCATTATGCTTTTCTGAGAAATGCGATTTACTTGTAATAGTCTGTTTGGCATAAGACATAACCGGTAAACGAAGCTACAAACGATGGCTCTACTAAGATAGATGAGCAAATAAAATAGACATTACCGAAGTCGAGCATGAAACAATGAGTTCGAAACATTAGACTTTTAAGATGTTTTAAAATAATGAATGCCTCGTTCAAATAAAAAAATTCAAAAGTGTAAACAAAACTGACCATTATGACAAAAATTACCATTAATATCGACACGAGCGGCGATGAGCCTAAGGTTACAACTACCACGGAAAGCGCCAACGCTGATACTCCAAAGGAAGAAACATCAAAAGTGGAAACTCCGCAAGAAGAGACCCCAAAAGAACAAAAATCTGACGTAACTATAAAAGAGGAAGCTCCAAAAGTAGAACCATCAAAAGTGGAAAATACGCAAGAAGAAACTCCAAAAGAACAGAAGACGGACGTAACTTCAAAAGAGGAAATTCCTAAAGTAGAGCCTTCGAAAGAACAGAAAACAGACGCAGCTTCAAAAAAGGAAACTCCTAAAGCAGAACCGTCAAAAGAGGAAACTCCGCAAGAAGAAACTCCAAAAGAACAGAACACGGACGCAACTTCAAAAGAGGAAACTCCTAAAGCAGAACCGTCAAAAGAGGAAACTCCGAAGGAAGAATCTTCTTCGGAAAAAGAATCCTCTAATGATGAATCTCAGGAAAAAGAAGACTCGGACAAAATGGACATGACGGAAGAGGAACACGCTAAAATGAGTGCGGGGGAATCCAATGTTTCAAAAACAGGACCCTCCAAAGATGAATCTGCAACGGCAGAAGGTTCAAAAAAAACGGACATGGCACCGGAGGAGCATTCCAAGATGGACCATAGTAAAATGGATCATGGAGCGGCACCGATGGGTATGGCCGGACATGACCACCACAAGATGATGATTGAAGATTTCAAGAAACGGTTTTGGGTCAGTTTGATCATTACCGTACCCATACTTGTCTTTTCTCCAATGATTCAAGATTTTGCTGGTTATAGTTTCTTGCTGCCTGGCAATCCTTACATCCTTTTGGCATTATCTTCATTTATTTATTTCTGGGGTGGCTGGCCATTTCTGAAAGGGTTTTGGGGCGAAGTAAAAAAAGCATCTCCAGGGATGATGACATTGATTGCAATGGCCATTTCTGTAGCCTATTTTTATAGTGCAGCTACAGTATTTGGGTTGCCAGGAGTTGATTTTTTCTGGGAATTAGGTACGCTGATAGTCGTTATGCTACTGGGGCATTGGATCGAAATGAAATCGGTACTTGGTGCTTCAAAAGCTTTGCAATTACTGGTAAGCATGATGCCCGCCGAAGCGCACCGTGTAAAGGCAGATGGACAGGTTGAAGATGTGAAATTGGATGCGTTGCAACAAAACGATGTGATTATGATTAAGCCGGGTGAAAAAGTTCCTGCTGATGGCATCATCATAGAAGGAAGCAGTTATTTGAATGAGGCTATGCTAACGGGGGAATCCAAACCTGTAAAAAAAGAGACTGAAAATAAAGTGATAGGTGGTTCCATCAATGGCAATGGTTCGCTTAAAATAAAAGTGGAACATACGGGAAAAGACAGCTATCTAAACAAAGTGATTAAGCTGGTTGAAGATGCGCAGAAGTCCAAATCTAAAATGCAAAATCTTAGCGACAGGGCGGCCAAATGGCTTACCTACATTGCGCTTGGACTTGGTTTTGGAACATTAGCCGTTTGGTTACTTTTAGGCTTTCCGTTTGTGTTTGCATTAGAACGTATGGTTACTGTAATGGTAATAGCCTGTCCTCATGCGTTGGGATTAGCAATTCCTTTAGTGGTCGCCATCTCAACAGCAGTTTCGGCCCAAAACGGACTTTTAATACGAAACCGTACCGCCTTTGAAGATTCAAGAAAAATAACGGCGCTTTTATTTGACAAAACAGGAACACTTACCAAGGGAGATTTTGGGGTTACAAGAATAGTTTCGGTTGATAAGCAATTTTCTGAAGATGAATTACTTAGGCTTACTGTGGCTTTAGAACAAAGTTCGGAACACCCCATTGCTGTCGGAATAGTACGTAAAGCAAAAGAAAACAAAGTTACAGTTCCAAAGCCTGAAAAATTTAATGCCATAACCGGCAAAGGAGTAGAAGCAATTGTTGAAGGCAAGGACATTAAAGTAGTTAGCCCAGGCTATCTAAAAGATAAGAATATTGAGCTACCTTCAGACGCATACAGCAGCGAAGCAGAAACGGTGGTGTTCATTGTCATAGATGATAAATTAGCTGGATACATTGCTTTATCCGATGAGATTAGACCCGAAAGCGCCGAAGCCATAAAGGTGTTTAAAAAGAATGGAATAAAAGTTTTGATGGCGACTGGCGATAATGACAAAGTAGCTAAAGCGGTAAGCCAGCAGTTAGGTTTGGATGGATATTTTGCAGAGGTACTACCACATCAGAAAGTTGCAATAATAAAGGATTTACAAAGCAAAGGCGAATTTGTAGCCATGACTGGCGATGGGGTAAATGATGCGCCTGCACTTGCACAGTCAGATGTGGGCATAGCCATAGGTTCGGGAACAGATGTGGCTGCGGAAACAGCTGACATTATTTTGGTAAATAGTAATCCAAACGATATTGCAAAACTTATTCTTTTCGGTAAAGCAACTTACAACAAAATGATACAGAATTTAGTTTGGGCTACCGCATATAACGTTGTCGCAATTCCACTTGCTGCAGGTGTTTTATATAGTCAAGGATTTGTATTAGGCCCAGCCGTTGGTGCGGTATTTATGAGTTTAAGTACAATTATAGTGGCTATTAATGCGCAATTACTCAGAAGAAAAATAGGTAGTAAATAAACCTTAAAAAGATCGACTCATAAAGTCGACCTTTTAATAAATACAACATTTAACATGGAATCAAGAACGGCTATAACAACACTCTTTCTCGACATTGGCGAAGTGCTGCTAACGAACGGATGGGCACATGAGTCGCGACAGCTGGCTGCCGAAAAATTCAATCTTGATTTTAACAATTTTGATACTAAACATGCCATTGCATTTGAAACTTATGAGTTGGGAAAGCTTACTATGAATGAATATTTGGATATCGCAGTTTTTAATAAACCGCGTGACTTTACAAAAGAGGAATTTCGGCAATTCATGTTTGCGCAATCAAAGCCCTACCCAAAAATGATCGAGTTGATAAAGCGCTTAAAAAAGCAGTATAGTTTAAAGGTTGTTGCCGTGAGCAATGAAGCCAGGGAACTTAATGCGTACAGAATTGAGGAGTTTGAATTGGCCGCCATTATAGATTTTTTTGTTTCCTCAACTTATGTTCACTTACGAAAGCCCGATGTTAATATTTACAAATTGGCGTTGGATATGGCATACTCAAAACCAGAGGAAACACTTTGTATTGATGATGTATGTGTATTTGTAAAGATTGCCGAAAGCTTGGGCATAAAAGGCATTTGCCATAGCAGTTATGAAAAAACCTGCGAGGAATTAAACTTACTAGGATTTAAAACTTCGATATGAAAGCAAATAACGCTCACATTCTGGTCATCAACGGCGGGTCGTCTAGCATCAAGTTCGCCTTGTATGATAGCGACAAAAAATTAAAGAATATCCTCTCCGGACAAATCAAAAGAATTGGATTAGAGAACCCTGAATTTACAGTTACCGATATTCTCACTCACGAAAAAACGGAAATCAAAATAGATGCAACAAATTTCAAGGAGGTTACTAACGTTTTAATTGAGTGGCTTAAAGCGCAAAAAAATTTTGAAAAGATTGCTTGTATCGGGCATCGCATTGTTCACGGTATGGACCATACACACCCGGAAATTATTGATAACAATCTATTGAAGGAACTGCGTAAAATAATGGAGGTTGACCCAGACCATCTGCCCGCAGAAATTGAGATGATAGAACTATTTAGAAAGCAGTTTCCAAAGTTATTGCAGGTTGCCTGTTTTGATACTTCTTTTCACACAACACTGCCCAGATATGCAGATACGTTTGCCATCCCAAAAAAATATTACGATGAAGGCATTAAGCGATATGGCTTCCACGGCATTTCATATAGCTACTTACTCAATGAGTTAATAAAGAAAAACGAAGTGGAAGCTAAGGGGAAAATCATCCTTGCCCACCTGGGAAACGGAGCAAGCCTCGCTGCAGTTAAAAAAGGCAAATGCATAGATACCAGCATGGGCTTTACGCCAGCTGGCGGAGTTGTGATGAGTACAAGAAGTGGCGATTTAGACCCCGGTGTGGCGTGGTACCTCATGCGAAAAAGCATTAACGCAGAGAAATTTAACGATTTGATCAACCATCAATCTGGTTTATTGGGAATTTCGGGCGATAGTTCTGATATGGAGGATTTACTTCAACACGAAAAAAAGAATAAAGATGCCGCATTAGCCATTGAGATATTCTGTTATCAAATAAAGAAATACATCGGTGCATATACGGCGAGTTTGAGAGGGCTCGATGTGTTGGTTTTTTCTGGTGGCATCGGCGAAAATGCACCAATAATACGGTCACGCATCTGCAAAGGACTTAATTATTTGGGGATGGAAATAGATGAAAGAAAGAACAAAAAAAATAGAACAATCATTTCTACAAAAAAAAGCAAAGTGAAGGTGTATGTACTCCCTACTGATGAAGAGATAATGATTGCCCGAAATACAAAGCAACTTTACGTAAACAGTCAAATTAAAACACAGTAAAAATTTATTTATGAAAACACAATCTTTAGAAAAATCAAACGAAAACTTATCGGAAGACCTTTTAAATAAAATAGACGCCTACTGGCGAGCCACTAATTATCTTTCTGTTGGGCAAATTTACCTGCATGAGAATCCGCTTTTGAGAGAACCTTTGAAACCAGAACATATTAAAAATATGTTGCTTGGACATTGGGGTACCACTCCGGGGCAAAATTTTATCTATGTCCATCTCAACAGGATTATAAAAAAGTATGATCTTGATATGATCTATGTTTCCGGCCCCGGTCATGGCGGTCCTGCTATTGTAGGGAATGTTTATTTGGAGGGCACATACAGCGAAGTTTATCCAGATATAAGCCAAGATGAGGAAGGACTAAAAAAGCTTTTCACACAATTTTCATTCCCCGGCGGCATACCGAGCCATGTTTCCCCCGAGTGCCCTGGCTCTATCCACGAAGGTGGTGAACTGGGCTATTCACTCAGTCATGCTTTCGGAGCTGTGTTTGACAATCCTAATTTAATCGTGTCTTGCGTAGTTGGCGATGGCGAAGCGGAAACAGGGCCATTGGCAACCGCCTGGCATTCCAATAAATTTTTAAATCCAGTTACAGATGGTGTGGTATTGCCTATCCTTCATCTAAACGGGTATAAGATTGCTAATCCAACTATTTTGGCAAGAATTGGAGAGGAGGAATTGGAGCAACTTTTCTTAGGTTATGGATGGAAGCCTTATGTAATTGATGGTGATGACCCGATGGACATGCACCAAAAGATGGCAGCTTTGCTGGATAAGGTAATCGGAGAAATAAAAGCCATTAAAGCAAACGCAGCTCAAGATAAAAACGCTGCCCGTCCGAAATGGCCAATGATTATTTTAAAATCGCCAAAAGGATGGACGGGGCCTAAATTTGTGGATGGCAAAAAGATAGAAGGTAATTTTTTGGCGCATCAAGTTCCTATTAAAGATCCTGCAACAAATCCAGAACACTTAAAGCAGTTAGAAGATTGGCTGAGGAGTTACAAACCAGAAGAATTATTTGATGAAAGCGGACGTTTAAATAGCGAACTTCAAGAATTGGCACCATCGGGAAAACACCGAATGGGAGATAATCCAAACGCCAATGGCGGGCTCTTACTTCAAAATCTCAATATGCCCGACTTTAGGGACTACGGAATTGAGATGAAACGCGGCGAATTGGGTTCGGGCGATACTTTGGTGCTAGGAAAATTTATCAGGGATATTATAAAGGCAAACATCGACCAGAGAAACTTCCGGATTTTTGGACCCGATGAAACCCTTTCGAACAAATTAGACTTTGTTTTTGAAGCTACCAACCGCCAATGGGAAGCACCAGTAATTGATGCAGATGACTTTCTTAAAAAGGAAGGCCGAGTGATGGAAATGCTGAGCGAACACCAATGTGAAGGCTGGCTGGAAGGATACTTACTTACGGGTAGGCATGGACTTTTTAATTGCTATGAAGCTTTCATCCATATTATTGATAGTATGTTTAATCAGCATGCGAAATGGTTAAAGGTTACATCCCAATTACCTTGGCGCAGAAAAATCGCCTCTCTCAATATCCTTCTAGCATCACACGTATGGCGACAAGATCATAACGGCTTTACCCATCAAGACCCTGGTTTTCTTGATGTGGTTATGAACAAAAAAGCATCAGTAGTGCGGGTTTACCTTCCGCCAGATGCCAACTGCCTTTTATCCGTAATGGATCATTGTTTCCGTAGCAGGCAGTATGTAAATGTAACAGTGGCGGGTAAACATCCTGCACCACAGTGGCTGAGCATGGATGAAGCTGTAGTGCACTGCACAAAGGGAATTGGAATATGGACGTGGGCAAGTAACGATAAAGATATAGAACCAGATGTAGTAATGGCTTGTGCAGGTGACGTACCTACACTAGAAACGTTGGCTGCGGTTTCTATTCTTCGGGACAAATTGCCGGAACTCAAAGTGCGGGTAGTAAACGTGGTTGATTTAATGAAACTGCAACCAGATACAGAACATCCGCATGGGTTAAATGATAAAGATTTCGATACCTTATTTACAAAAGACAAACCGGTAATCTTTGCGTTTCATGGTTATCCTTGGCTCATTCACAGACTTACGTATAAACGTACTAACCATGTAAACTTTCACGTACGTGGCTACAAAGAAGAAGGCACTATAACCACGCCTTTTGATATGACGGTTTTAAACGATATGGATCGGTTTCACTTAGTAATGGACACATTAGATCGGTTACCGCAATTGGAAAACAAAACAGCCTATTTAAAACAGGAGATGCAGGATAAATTGATCGTACATAAAAACTACATCAGGAAAGAAGGCATGGATATGCCAGAAATTAGAAACTGGAAATGGGAGGTTTTAAAATGATGAACAAGCAATTTCTTATAGATACTGTTCAGCAGTTATTTTCTGAAGGAAAAGGATTGCTTGCTATGGATGAAAGTACAGGTACCTGCAACAAACGTTTTGCAGCAGTGGGCATCCCACAGACGATTGAAATGCGTCGCCAATATCGTGAATTAATCGTGACGACTCCCGGTTTGAATGAAAGCATAGGCGGCGCCATTTTGTTTGACGAAACTATCCATCAGCAAACAAAAGACGGAATTCCCTTTTTAGATGTTTTGGTTAAAGCTGGGATAATTCCGGGAATAAAAGTTGATATGGGCGCTAAACCAATGGCCGGTTTCTCTGATGAAAAGGTAACAGAAGGCCTAGATGGGCTAAGAGAGCGTTTACAAGCATATCAAAAATTGGGCATCCGCTTTGCCAAATGGCGGGCTGTAATTTCGATAGGCGATGGCATCCCAACTACGGGTTCTATTAAGGCGAACATTCATGCCCTAGCCAGGTATGCCGCTTTATGCCAAGAGGCAGGTATTGTGCCGATTGTGGAGCCTGAAGTATTGATGGATGGCAACCATAGTTTGGAACGTTGCTATCAAATAACAACGCAGGTGCTTAAAACACTTTTTTATCAGTTGTATGTGAACAGAATCTGTTTGGAAGGAATGATTTTGAAACCGAATATGGTCATTGCCGGAACGGGAAGTAAACAACAAAATAGCGTTGACGAGGTTGCAGAAGCCACAGTAAATTGTTTGCTAGAGTCAGTTCCGGCTGCCGTTCCTGCTATTGCATTTTTATCGGGTGGGCAATCAGCAGAAGATGCAACCGCTCATTTGAATGCGATGCACACAAAGTTTAAAAACCGCTTGCCGTGGATAGTTACCTTCTCTTTTGCGAGAGCCATACAACAACCCGCTTTGGATATTTGGAAAGGCGAGGAAACAAATGTTGCGAAAGCACAAAAAGCATTATATCACAGGGCTAAATGTAACGCAGCTGCAAGGCGTGGAGAGTATGATGCTTCCATGGAAAATGATTCAATTTAGTAGATTTTTGATGTTTCTAAATTTTTATAACTAGCGTGTGTCCACATGCTAGCTCCTTTTTCTAGTTTGCAATTATAAATATGACAGATACAAAAGACAGTAAGCTTTCCCTAATCGGTTCAATATCTCTTGGCACCGGTGTAATGATTGGTGCTGGGATGATTGGGATTATTTTAATAATTGTTGCAGAACGTCTTTTTATGATTTCACATACGGATGACGAGGTTAATATGCCGATGGGAATGGAAACTATGAGTAAAGAAAAACAATAAACACGGTTAGTTGCAGAGTCCAGATCTTTAGTATAAAATTGCAATTTGCTTTTATAAGTCGCCCTAAAATCTTACTTGTTGAAGAACAAATAGGACGAGAACCAAAAGGTTATCCGTATTTGGAATAAAGCTTTAATGAGCTGATTTAAAGATATTTAGAGACAAGAATGCAAATCCTGCCATCCCGAATGAGACACAATCTAAATGAGTACAACACCCTCTAAATGTGATGATTTAGAGAGTTCTCTGTTTTTTAACAGTCTATAATAATCCTTTTCAATCCATCTATCGTGAGAACTAAAAGGTTACCTAATTTAATTTTTACATTAGGTCACCGGAAAGCACACAAATATATGACATGCAATTAGTTGTATCATAATATATGAACTCATTTACATTCAAATGAATTGCTTTTTAGTTTTTAAATAAATCATGATTTGAGAAATAATTCAAATCATGATTTATTTAAAAATAGAAATTATGAGAACGGCAAACAGTTTTGGAATCCACTTCATCTTGAGGTTGAACAAAGAAAAAAATGGAAGCGCTCCGGTTCATGCCAGGAAATCGGTTAAAGGAGAAAGAATTGAAATGTCGTTAAGAAATGTGGCGAAAATTGATGACTGTAATTTCGTTAAAGTACTTGCTAAGTTCAAAATTTTGAATTGAAATCCCAGAATTGGGAAAAGGAAAACGGGAATTACGGAGCTGGTTTTAAAGATAAGGGAAACGAGATGAGTGTGATTTATACTTCTGGAGGTGTTTCTACTGAAAAGGAAATGGAGATTAAAGTTGCAGAATTACCAAAAAGTGTTAGAGATTATGTTGCTTTGAGCTACAAAGGTGCAAAGATTAAAAAGGCCGCAAAAATCTCGAAATCACCAGGTGAAATACAATACGAGGCAGAAGTAAACGGGAAAAACTTACTGTTTACTAAGGATGGAAAGCCGGTAGTTGACAAAAAGTAAGAGCCTATTTTTAGATTATAGTATTTAAACAGGACATCCAATTTGGTGTCCTGTTTTTTTTATGCGATGTTATGTTTGCCAAGAGAACTGACGAGCTGTCAGTTTTAAGAAAAACGGACGGTATATTAGCAGTTTAAGAAGGCATTTAAAACGTTAATGATAAATTAATTGGATTTAAAGGCATTAAACCATATTAGTTTAGTTAATGTTTGCTGATAAATAACTTTTTGTTCAACCAGTAAGCTGCTTTGGTTGATAAAATTCCAATACCAGCACCCGCCAGCACATCGCTAAAATAATGTTTGTTGTTATACATCCTAAGTCCGCCTGTAGCTGCTGCAGCTAAATAGCCGCTGTAACTTAATAGTGTGGATGTATTCTTAAATTCTTGATGTAATAATTCGGCACTGGCAAAAGCAGTAGCAGTATGTCCTGAAGGGAATGAACTTCTATTGCTTCCATCTGGGCGTAGTTCTTCCGTTGTCTTTTTTAAGGCATAAACGGTACCTGCCATCATTAGTGTAGAAATACCGAAAATACGTATGGAATTCACAAAATCACTTTTGGCAGAATTCCCGGTAAGCTTGAAAGCAAAAGTGGTTACAGCAGGGGAGTACTGCAAGTAATCATCAAAGTGAGTTCTAAAAGTTGGGTGATGTTCTAATATTTCCTCTTTAAACTCATAATTGACCTCCTTAAGCGGATTGCTGATAATAGCGCTAAACCCGTACAGGGTAAGAATAAACGGTAAATATTTTGTATTAATAAGTTTTAAATTTGAAGACTGTGGTATAATTAAACGTTGTGTGTTAGCTAGCGAATAATCTAATTGTTCTAGCTGATTAAAATCAGGGTGGCTTTCCTTTTTAAAATCTTGAAAAACCTCCTGGCTTTGCGTATTTATAGTGAGCATTGAGAACGCTACAGAAATTAGAAACGATTTTATGTTGATCATCCTCTGGTTTAGTTTACAAGCTAAATAAACCATCAATGTTGAATAAATTTTGAATTGCTAAGGACCGAGAAAATAGGATATCAGCTGTATACAAATAAGCTGGTTTTTCGGCAAAACTTGAATTTCTAAAGCGTTTTTTAAATTAAACATCCGTCAGTGTTATCTTCCTTTGATTGTCTGTTTAGCCTTGTATTTTAAATAAAGTATTATGAGCAACCAAAGGTAAGTTGTGCCCAATAAAAACCCACCTAAAACGTCAGTAAACCAATGTGCGCCCAAGTAAATTCTGGAAACGGATACCATTAAAATAAGGAAGAAGCAACAAAAGATAACAGCGTGTCTTTGGAGTTTCTTAAGCCATTTATTATGATGAAAGATGAACGCGATAAATCCAAAAAAAGCGATGTAAAAAGTAACGTGACCACTAGGGAAACTTTGATGCTTAACGTCCACAATAACCCGAACTATATCGTGATTTGGTCGTGGTCTATTGATTGCGACTTTTAATAAATAGGTCACAACACCAACCAATAAGGTAGCAGCGCAAAAAATAGATTCCAATTTTTGTTTATAAATGAACAGTAGAACTGAACTTAGCAACACCAAGGAAATTGATACCCATATTTGTCCAAAACAACTAATGCCTCTCATCAAAAAATCTATCGCTAAATTATGATGCTCCTGCACTTCTTCAGAAAATTCGAAATCAAGCCACGAATTTGGAAAAATCACGATAAGAATGCTCAGTATAATAAATCCTACAGAAATAATTGTTAGTATTTGCGCTGTATGTCTTTTGCCGAAATCTTTCATATTCACTTTTAATATTCCTAGAATAAATTAAGTACGCAATTCTGAATAAATTTTGATTATTCAAAATAAATAAAACTAAAACAGATTTCTAGGCTTGGAGCTATTCCATGATTTTTAGTCTCTAATTATGTTTTTTAGGTACAGAAATTCAAGTTCTCTTCAGAATCTAAGCTTATTATTGTCGGAAAAAAAGATGGTGGATTTCAAAACAATTATAATACAGGTTGACGAATTCGTATCTAATCTTCTCAAAACGAAAATATCTCCAGATCTCAAATTTCATAGTTATTCGCATACCAAAGAAGTTGTGTTTTCTGTGCAAGAACTATGTTTACAATGTGAAAAACCTGAATTGGATACAGAAGTTGTGATTTTGGCTGCGTGGTTTCACGACTGTGGTTACAGCCAAAAGTATGTTGGACACGAAGAGATAAGCTGTAAAATTGCTACAGATTTTTTAAA
The DNA here is from genome assembly GCA_038243635.1 of Sphingobacteriales bacterium. Classification (GTDB taxonomy): domain Bacteria; phylum Bacteroidota; class Bacteroidia; order Sphingobacteriales; family Sphingobacteriaceae; genus Pseudopedobacter. The sequence continues at coordinate 467 of JBBSQW010000038.1, read as the reverse complement.
AGAAAAAAAGGTTCCCTCAAAATTTATACAGTTGATAAACGATTGTATTATGGCTACCGTTTATCCACAAACCCCCAAAACGTTAGAAGCTGAAATACTTTGCGACTCAGATTTTTTTCATTTTGCCAGAACCGACTATGGTATCCATGAGCATAAACTAAGGGAAGAATGGTCGATATGTCTTGATAAGAACTATACAGATGCGGAGTGGCATGAGTTAAATTGTAAACTTTTATCAAATCACCAATATTTTACTAAGTATGGGAGGGATGTTCTTCAGAAATTTAAGGAGGTAAACATTCGCTTGATGAGCTGTTAATTAGTGAGGTGTTTTGACCCCTATAAAACAAGAGTATTCTTTTAAATTTCAAGGATTAATTAAGCGGTTAATTTTCTCATTAAAATTGTATGTTTATCCTGGTTCCATTTCTCCATTGGAGTGATCCGTCCCAACAATCCGTGTAGCC
>JBBSQW010000037.1:0-36790 GCA_038243635.1 Sphingobacteriales bacterium | reverse complement strand
CAAGCCTCTACGATACCCAATTCCTCTGATTTACCTAGGATTTCTAGCTTCTCTGCTAAGCTCCATTTCTTGTATTTCATGTCTCAAATGTATTATTTGAAATTCATAATAATACTCCGAACTTATTGGGGGCTAAAATAATAGTATTGCCTCTGGTTCTATTTCTGAGCCCAGAACATAGGCGATTAACGGAGTTTTTAAACTTACTTTTTTAGATTTCCTTAATTCTCTTGCATATAAAAGAAATTGGTCTTTATGCTTTGTATCGATAGGAATACCAGCTCGTTTTAATTCCACGATAATTTTTTCGCTAAAATCATTAGGTTCATTACTATCATTGAAACTTTCAAAAGAATATATGCCAATAGATGAATTTTCAAGTATAAAGAAATCGGGTCGCCTTCTTTCATTGTATAAGGCTTTATCAACTAATAGATTTTCGCACCATTAACCATTGCCGGTTTTTATCCTCTTTGATCACTACTAGAGATATTGGGGGAGACTTGACTTGAAATATTCGAGCTCTTGCATGCCTAAATTTGAAATGGCCACTTTAATTTCTAATGCTTGGTAGAATTAATATCTTTATTGATTCTAAGCTTACTTCGATTCAGATAATGATAAACTTGATAATACAATCACCCAAAAACGCTTTGAAGGCATTTGTAAAACAAAAGCCTTTACGAAGTGAGATTGATCTTTTTAAGTTAAATCTAGCTGCTTTGTTTGATAAAATTAGTGTGATTGAAAATAGACCAAAAGATGAGAGTGAGGAGCATCTAAAAAATGATATTCGTGATTTTTTGCGTGACACATATTATCGCGATTATTCTGCAATTAACACAAAAGATAAAAAGGATTTAGTTATACATATAGGCAAATCTACAGTTAGCGATGTCGGTGTTATTATCGAGGCAAAAAGGCCAAATAATACCACTGAAATGATCACAGATACGAATCTAAATAAAAAAGCCCTCCATGAGCTCATCTTATATTATCTGGATGAAAGAAATCGAGCGGGAAACAATCAACTTAAAAAACTTATAATAACTAATATTTATGAGTGGTATATAATCGATGCCAATTACTTCGATAAATTCATCTATCGCAACACCGCAATCAAACGATTATATGACACTTATGTTAATGACCGAAAAGACAACCCATTTTTTTATGAAGAAATCCGTAAAATCCTGGCCAATTTGGAAATTGAATTTCCTTGTGTCTATTTTGACATTAGGGAATATACCAAAATCATTACTAATAATAAGAAAGAGGATGATAAACAATTAAGCGCTCTACTTCGAGTGCTATCTCCAGAATATTTATTGAAAGTAGCGGCACCTAATGACGGTAATTCTTTAAATGAAAAATTCTATAAAGAGCTGTTACATATAATAGGTCTGGAAGAAGCTAGGGAGAACAATAAGGCAATCATAAGAAGGAAAAAGATAGACCGTCACGCCGCATCTATGATTGAGGCAACCATCGATGCCTTAAGGACAGAGGACGTTCTACACCACGTTACTGATTTATCAAGTTATGGTGCTGATCTAGAAGAGCGAACATTTACCATTGCTCTTGAATTATGCATCACGTGGATCAATCGTATTTTATTTTTGAAATTGTTGGAAGGGCAACTTAAGACTTATCACAATGGTGATGAAGGATTTAATTTCCTAAATAGTCAGATGGTTCCAAATTTTAAAGAACTATATAAACTATTTCACAAGGTACTAGCAATTCCAGTTGAAGAACGGACCGAAGATGTAAAAACTAAATATGCATTTGTTCCTTACCTCAATAGTTCCTTGTTTGACATCAACGAATTAGAAGATCAAACTGTTAAAGTTCAGGCATTAGACCAAGCCGAACAAATACCTCTTTTTCCCCAAACCGTTTTAAAAGAGGCAAAAAAGAACGTAGGCATGCTACCGACATTGGATTATATTTTCCAGTTTTTAGATGCTTATGACTTTGCAAGTGAAGGAGATGATACTGTACAAGAAGAAAACAAAACTATTATAAGTGCGTCAGTCTTAGGTACAGTATTTGAAAAAATTAATGGCTATAAGGATGGTTCAATCTTTACCCCAGCTTTTATCACGATGTATATGTGCAAACGCATAATTCGTGAAGCAGTTGTTGCTAAATTCAATGAGGCATTAGGGGAACCTGAGAAGAAATTATTTGATAATTTTAAAGATCTAAAAAATTATACCCGTCGCCTATTCAAAGCAGGGGAAATTTTAGAAACCAACAAAATCATAAATTCCATCAAGATTTGTGATCCTGCGGTTGGTTCTGGTCACTTTTTGGTTTCTGCATTAAACGAAATAATCCATCTGAAAGCAGAATTAGGCATATTGGCTGATCATGAAGGTAATAGCATTAGTAATTATGAGTTTGATGTAATTAATGATGAGCTCATTATCACTGATCCAAAAGGCAATTTGCTTGGTTATAAACTTAAAGACGGTAGACCACTCTCAAAAGATATCCAACATTTACAAAAGACACTGTTTCATGAAAAACAGCTATTGATAGAAAATTGCCTATTCGGCGTAGATATCAATCCAAACTCAGTTAAAATTTGTCGACTGCGTCTCTGGATAGAGTTGTTGAAAAATGCCTATTATAAAGAGGAAACCGCTTTTACCCAACTGGAAACATTACCCAATATTGATATTAATATAAAAACTGGCAACAGTTTGTTAAGCCGATTTAAGCTTGATGCAGACCTAACCAAGGCATTGAAAAGTATTAAATACGACATTAAAACTTATCGCAACTTTGTTGATCAATATAAAAATGAAAAAAACCGAGAAGTAAAACGTGGCTTGCAAAATATAATCAATAGCATCAAATCGGACTTTAAGACAGAAATACACAAAACTAGCAAAGACTACACTAATTGGTATAATGCTAAAAGCGAATTGGGAAAAATGACAGCTCAGCTTGAATTTTTTGAATTGAGTGCTAAAGAAAAGAAAAAAAATAATGATAGCATAAATATACTTAACACAAAGGTCAAGAAGTTTGGACAAATTGTGGAAGATATAAAAAACAATGCCATTTATAACAATGCTTTTGAGTGGCGTTTCGAGTTTCCAGAGGTATTACACAATAATGGTGAATTTGAAGGTTTTGATTTAATTATTGGCAACCCACCCTATATACAATTGCAAAAACTGAACGACGATGTAAAAAAGGGACTTGAACAACAAAACTTTAAAACATTAGCTAAAACCGGTGATATTTATCAATTATTTTATGAGCATGGTTTAAACTTACTTAAAGACGGTGGACACTTGGCATTCATCACCAGTAACAAATGGATGCGAACTGATTATGGAGACGGCACAAGGGAATATCTCGCCTCTAAATGCCATATTTCGCTCGTTGTAGATTTTGGAATGAAGCAAATTTTTGATTCTGCTACAACTTATACCAACATATTGTTCCTTCAGAAGACGGATGCACATCCTACAATAAAAATGTGTAGGATTAATGACACGTTTGATATGAGCACAATTTTGGAAGACTATGTAGATTATTTCTCAGTTGATGTCGAAAATCCTGGCAGAAAAAGTTGGGTCTGTTATCAAAAAGAGGAATATCAATTGATAAAAAAGATAGTTGCACAAGGTAAACCATTGACAGAATGGGATGTTAAAATCAATCGCGGAATACTTACTGGGTGTAATGAGGCTTTTATAATCCGAACGAAAATAAAAGAGGAAATTGTTGCTAAAGACCCTAAAAGCGCTGAACTGATTAAGCCGCTTCTTAGAGGAGAAGACATTAAAGCATATGTACCTGAGTGGAATGATCAATGGTTAATTGGGACATTTCCAGCCTTAAATATTGATATAAATGAATATCCGGGCATAAGTGAGCATTTAACGCAGTTCAAAGACCGTATTGAGCCTAAACCTAAAAATTATGATGAACGATTAGGTAAATGGAAAGGCCGTAAGTCGGGTTCATATAAGTGGTTTGAAACTCAGGATAGTATCGCCTACTATCAGGACTTTTTAAAGCCTAAGATCATTTATCCTAACATGACAAAATACTTGCCTTTTGTATACGATAAACACCAGTTTTTTACCAACCAAAAATGTTTTGTTGTAACGGGCAACCAATTGAGTTACTTAACTGCCTTTTTTAGTTCCTCAATATTTCGTTTTGCCTTTAAAGAATACTTCCCAGAGCTTCTGGGAGACACCCGAGAATTAAGCAAAGTTTTCTTTGAAACGGTAGCTATAAAAGAAATCGATAATGATACAAATCTCTTATTTGAAAATTTGCTGTCAGAATTGGTTAATACAAAGATATCAGGTAAATCAACTCTTTCAATTCAGTGTAAAATTGACAAAAAATTAGCAGATATTTACACACTTACAGATGAAGAAATTAGGCTTGTTGATTTTTCTGAAAAGCCTGATATAGAAGCAGAACCTTCGATAATGGATATTTCAGAGCTTGTTAAATCATAATGCCTAAATATTAATCTGTCTATTTCTTGCTCATCTTTAAATGTCGGTAGATTTTGTGCTTTTAGTTGCTCTATTAGTACAACTTTTTGATCAAAAATCTCTGAGATTATATAGGGCTTAATTGTTATTTTTTCAAAGAAAACTTTTCGTATTTCTCTTGTATCACCTAACAATTCTGGAAAATAATCCTTGAATGCAAATTTGAAAAGTTTAGAGTTCAAAAATGCCGTCAAATAACCAGGAGTCGAGCTACTAAGTATAAATGATTTGTCGTTGGTAAAAAACTGGTGTTTTATTTATACATTAACGCTAAAAATGGTTTACGCATATCTAAGAGTTAGCACAGATAAACAAACAGTTGAAAATCAGAGATTTGAAATAGTTAATTTTGCCCACAAGCGAAATCTCAATATTTCAAAATGGGTGGAAGAAACAATTAGTTCCAAAAAAGAATTGTCTGTACGATCATTTGGAAAATTACTGAATACACTCAAAAATAATGATGTCTTAATTGTATCGGAGATATCTAGAATGGGAAGAAACTTAATGCAGATTATGAGTATATTAAACCAATGTATGGAGAAAAAAGTGATTGTTTATGCTATTAAAGAGGGTTATGAATTAGGAGACAATATAAATTCAAAAGTGCTGGCGTTTGCATTTGGTCTTTCTGCAGAAATTGAACGTTCATTAATTTCTCAAAGAATCAAAGAGGCACTAGCAAGGAAAAAATCAGAAGGTATAAAACTTGGACGTCCTAAAGGGAGTAAAAAAAGTAATCCAATCTTAGCAATCCACAAAAATTTTATTCAAGATCAGCTTGCTTTGGGTGCGAAGCAAATAGACATCGCTAGAAAATTAAAGGTGCATAGACACACGGTTAAAAAATGGATTGAATTGCAAAAATTTAAATAAATTATTGCCGTCTCCTTTGAGTGCAAAACAACTTTCCCTATCAATAAATGGGAGTAACCTTAACAGAAGCCTAACCTGACCTGCGTATTCCTCTTTTTTACTCATAGCTTTCTGATACTGTTATTAAATATTTTTTATCCAACTTTCCGCCTTTTACTATCATACGATTACCCGAACCCATATTTATTTTATCGCGATCTAGCTTTGCCAGCCAAAGGTGATTCAGTTGATCAGCAAACCAAAAGAAAAGCCGTCTTACTTTTATATTGTTGCATAACTCCAACAGTTTCTGCAACAGTCTTGGCGACAAGGTATTCATTCCTTGCATTAGTTCAAACGCATGTTCAAAACTGATTTGGTTAGGGACATCATTTAAAACTTCGAGTATGGCTCTTTCCGGGATTGATATTTTTAAACCTTCTTTCGTGTTTTTCCAGTTCATTGTTTTAGTGAAGCTATTATAGGGTTCTGTTACGTCTTTATCAGGAAGACTGCCAAGAAGCACAGACGAATTCTTTTTTTCAAACTGGATATCTTTTGTTTGCTCGTTTACCCAAAGGGGTAAGTTACTTGTGCCGTAAAGTTTGATTAATCGCTTATCTGATATTGGTAAATAATGGGCAAGCTTTTGCAGTTCCAATGATGAAAGACCACCAACTATCAAATCAGTAGTCAATCTTTTTTGTAGAAAATAAACAATATCGCCCCATTCGGTTACTGACCCACTTCTTTTATAAACCCCATTCTTCACAGATTCCAATTGTTGGCTCTTCACTAAATTGTCGATGGCATGACCAGTTAAGTCTTTTGATCTTAACCATTTTCGCGTCACTAAAGCTCCTTCTGGCACTAACTTAAATACATCTTTTCGTCTTTGAGCATCTAATGGCATATTTAACAAAGGTTAAGTTAACGGCAATCATCGCCGTAAATTCAAATATAGGTAAATCTATTTATTTATCAAGTATCAAATATTCGGCGATAGTCGCCGTAAAACATTATTTTTATAAACTTTTTGTATTAAAATTTAAGGGAATGCCATCTTTAATCATTCTTTGTGGTTAATTAGATACAATTACATTAGACTTTGTTGTTATCTAACGAGGTTTTAGAGGATACTGTGACACTTAATAAGGGCGTTCCCAAAGAGATAGCGCTAAGATGATGGCGCATAAAGATTATCCAGATTTATGCTAAGGTTTTTAGATTATAAAATCAGTAATGATATGTAGGTTCTAAGGAGTATGTTGGGATAAAAATGTGGCTATACAGTAGAAGCCTTGGAGGCTCTTAATCAATCTATTATCTAAATTAGCTGAAACATTTTACAGATCATTTTAACCTTACTAGATAATATAATACACGATACTTGCGAATCCAAAGTTATGTCGGTAAAAATGTAGGTATTCTATGATAATGTTCAGTTATCTTTATCGGATTAGTATCTGAACGAAGGGTCAGTCCCAAAATACAACTTTTAAACCCTACTTTAATTTTTTGAATTATTGGATTATACTATGCATAGAATTACCGAGATGACCCAAATACGGAGGCTAATTAGTCTTTGGCTTACTGAAATTGGTTTAGCTAACGCTGAATCGTATTTTGATATAAATAAGGTTTCTGAACACCTTTGCCGCCAGCTTTTAAATTTAATTTTTGACTATGAACTAAAAGATCTGAATACAAAGGAAAATCCAAATTTTCCGGGCTTAGACATTGGTGACGAAGCTTCGTCTAAAGTAGCGTTTCAGATTACCTCGAGGACGGATAATCGAAAAGTCTTTAAAAACCTGCAGACGGTAGTTGACAGTGGATATGACAAAACATTCACTTCCGGTATAAAATTTTTAATTCTAAACGCAGCTCAAAAAATCAAGTTTGGTAAAAAAGCAAAACAGCCCAACACAATACTCGCATCTTTTGATCCGTCCAGAGATATATTGCATCCTGAAGATCTGATCAAGGAGATCGAAGCTATCTATGAGAAGGAAGCCGATCTGATTAAGTTTAATAAGGTCAAACTTCTACTTGAAAAAGAATTATCTCCCAAGTTTCCTGCTACCGTTATTGACCAACAATCAAAAGGAATTGAAGCGATACGTAAACTGATATCAGAAAGACTAAAAACTGGTGATAAGGAAGAGGCGGAAATAAATGTATCGAGCAGTTTTTTTGACGACAATTTTGACATTCCGTCGATCAAAAACCTAGTTCAGAGATCCGTGCTTGCAAGCCGGTATATCGAACTATTGCAACAACATGGCCTACTATGGTTACATGGTCCTTTATCGACAGGGAAGACAAGTATTGCCGTTGCCATTGCACAAAAACTAACTGATTCTGTTTTTTGGATAGAATGCCGTGGTATTAAAGAAGAGCAATTGATAGAGCATATTCTAAATGCACTGTCTGTCTGCCTTAACATTCAGGTGCCTTTAGACGCCCGCTTTAAGAGCGCAGTTTCTATGTTAACGGAACATTTTCCTGCCGATACAACCGTTATATTAAATGATTTGCCGCAACTAAACGAAGTTCGAAAAACTAAGGATCATTTTAGCTATTTAGCTGGTGAAGTAATTGGCGCCAGTTCTTCGTTGCTAATTACTTCAAATTTTTCAATACCGGAAAGTCTTACAGACGATGTTGACCTTCCTGCCGCACAGGAAGAAATACCGCCTTTCAATTCAGATGAAACAGCGGATCTACTCAAAGCCTTTGGTGCGACTGATGCTATAAGTGAAGTATTAAAAGATTTGATTACTACTTCAACTCACGGGCATCCTCTGCTTATAAGGTCAGCGGCAAAATATCTGGCAGGTAAAGAATGGAAGTTTAATGAAGAAGACCTCGTAGCAATTTTTACTGGCAAATTTGATACATCTACTGATCATTCAACATATGCTGGCTTAATTGAGGCAACGACAGATGAACAGACGAGAGAGCTTCTTTATCGATTAAAATATGTGATCGGTGGCTTTGACAAGAAGACGGCTGACGTTCTTGGCGCTATAGAGCCGGTCATAAATCGTGTCGGGGAACGTTTAAACGAACTTAATGGAACTTGGCTACAAGAAAATAGTGAGGGGCAGTACAGGGTGTCACCCCTTATAAAGCAATTAGGTGATAACGTTACAGGAGGGATAAAAAACGCCATTTATGAACGACTCGCCGAGGGTATAATTGCAAAGAAAAATATATCGCAGATCGATGCGTCGACGGCTATTCTTTACTTCTCTTTATCTGGGAAGAACAATCGTGCCGCAATAGTTATGATCAGGGTTCTACAAGAGTTTGATAATACCCCCGAAGTGTTTTTTGATTGGGGTTTTGATATGCATTGGTATCATAGCACATTGCCAGAGGACATGATGCCTCATTTTCAGGTACAAATTCGCGTGGCGCAAATTGCCATAAGCACTGGACGGGAACAGGATATAAGTTATCTTAAATCAGACTTGGAAAAAATCATTAGTCAGGAAGGCGTCGAGTTATTTGATCGATATCTGGGAAATAACGCACTTTTCCAATTGGACTTTAAACAGGCTCCTTTGCATGCAATGGATAAGCTTATCGCAATAGATGCTGACGGGAAAGCGTTAGGCGAAATGATTGACTTTATGGAGCTATTTAAAGACGGCAGTCCTCTTGTGGATGACAAGATATTAAATGGCATTTGGTTAGCATTTTCCGGGCTCCAAAACATAAATGATGTCAGAGAGTGGTTTAGTAAGTTAAACCCAGCCGGTTATCCTGAACAAATTACCGATCCGATAACAAATGACACTTATGCGATGGCAGGTATTTCCATCTACAGGAACATTGTATTGACTTATATTGAAACACGCGAGGTAAAAGCTATTTTGAAAGAGGTTATAAGCCACGCTATTGATCACGGATTCTTTCTTTTGGCTACGTATAGTCTCAAGTATTTAATTAAATATTTGTCAGAGCAGGAAAAAGATATTGAACACGCACTTTCGCTCCCGACCGATTATGAAGATTTACTTTCTAAATCTGACATTTATAAATTCTTGGTATTCGCTGAACTAAGTCAACAGTGCTACCTTAACGATAAGGAAAATGATGCTTTTAAATATGCAGCGCCACTGTTGGAATTGAGAGTGCCTGATTTTTACATAGAGCAATTCGACTTTTATATGTCGGTTTCACAGCTATATTTCAAAAGGAACGCCACTTTGTCTTCTACTTATTCGCTCTTGGCGCTAAACATGGCAAAAGTCAATCCTTTGATTGTTGCAGAGGATAAGATCAAAATGTACGGAGAGGCGGCAATTGGTTTAGCACATATTGGTAAGTATAAGGAAGCGCTATATGCTTTGGCTGACGGTTACGAAATAGTTTTAAATACTTTTTTGAATACCGACGAATATAAAGCGGTTGTAATCCGCTATGGCCACACGGTCTTGTATGTAGTCCAGTCAATGTCGCCTGAAGGAAATAGAGATTTTGGTAAAGGTGAAAAATTCTTTTTGCCAGAGCCGGGTTTGTTTTATCGTGACAACCAAAAATTGCTTAAAGGCGGTTTCTACTTCGAAGAAAGGAAGTTCATGGTTGCCAGCATAACTAACGACGGCTTTGAAAAAATTCTCGATCATGAAAATGCCAGAAAATGGGCTTATAAGAGTATTGAAATGGGTACGGCGTTAAACGACGCCCAGTTTCTGCCCGTTATACAAAAGTTTATATTTTTCCCGGTAGAAGACAAGCAGTATCGCCAAGCGTATAATTTACTTGCGGTAGTAGAACAATTTTATCAGGATCTTACAAAAAAGGTTGAAGAAGACGCAGCCAGCAAAGAAGGCAAAGAATTGATAGCCCGTGCCCAACATACACGTGCCATACACGACGATTTTGGCATTTATCTCTTCATTTTATTTCCTGCTGCATTAGATTTTTCTTTACGAATTGTGACTGGAGATTTAAAGTCAGACCAGTTTCAGAGGAGCATTGACGCTGTTTTTGAAAATGAAAGATATATGCCTGTCAATGAAGTGGAGTTCAAATATGCCAAATTAGTCTTTGAAAAAATAATGATCACCAGAATAGACTATGAAGAATTTAAAACTCTGAACAACGAATTAAAAGGTAGCAACAAAGATTTTATTTATGCTATAGGGTGCTTTTTACTGAGCAGTTTTGCAGATGCAACCCACGCTGCAAATTTGCAGCTTGCAAATGTGATAACCCTCGAAAAGACGTTTCAGACGATGATTCCTGCGTTTTATAATTTTCAGGTAATACCTTACTTTCAACAGTTTTGGCAACACAAATTCATTATCAATAGAGGCGATTTTAAAACACCTGATCATTTGGAAGAAAAAGGATTGCCTCTGATAGAACGAACGGAACCTCAAAAAAGAGTAAGAAAAATATTCCAGGTTCTGGTTAATCACCTGCCAATCGCCTCAACTAAACAAATTGAGGATTTCATCGATCCTGATTTGTAGACAAAAAAGCTGAATAATAAATCCTGTAAGGTTGCGAACCTCATGTGATTGGATTTTTAAAAATATCTCTATTTATCCCACTCAGGAACTTCTTTTTGAGTTAATTTATGTACCAGCGTAGCACCTCAATAACGATGGCCTTTGCCTCTCTTGCGTTTTCGATAGTTTCAATATCTCGGGCGACTAATAAGGGATTATGAATTTTATAGTGGGTTAAATGATTCCGCCAGTCTTTCAGTTTTTTTATTTGCTGAATTTCTTTTCCTCCTTTTTAATTTTGTTTTCCTTTTTGGCAGAATTTCTCGATCCATACTGACCATTTATCATCAAAATAAATGCTCATTATTTTATCGTATAAGGTCTGCTTATGAATTTCCGTCATTAAAGCCGGTCCAGCTTTAAATCCCATTTCATCGAAATATTCGGCGTTGATAAATGCTTCCAAAAACAAAAAGGAGGAAAGGATTGTGAATCTTATACCACGCTTTTGAGCGGGGAATAGAATATCAGTTAGCTCTGGCCCTTTGGAAGCTGCCGCTTGCTCTGCTTGCGCAAGGAAGTATTCAATATCGATCCAATAGGCCGTTACGAGATTATGTGGTTTTCTTATGACGGTCATAAATCAATAGTTAAGAGTAAGAGCGGATTTTTACTTCCATTTGCTTTAGTCCATTGATCAAATTTTGGCCGTGGCACTGATTATATGGATCGCCAGTTCTGCAAAAACACTCTGAATCGTGTCTGGATTTTGAATTAATCATGGTTTGCACATGGCCAATCATTTCCTTTGCAAAGTTCCAGCCGGCGATTTCGCCATCGTTAAGCTGTTTGGTGTCAAATCTAAATGCGTTGTCTCCTTTGTTTTCGAGAAAAAAGCGAAAATTTTGCAATGCAATCAGATCATCAACCAGCCCGTTGCTGCTCGTATTAATTCGTATGTTACTAATTTGTTTCCCTTCAAATGTCTTTTGCGTATCTACCCAAAACTGACGGCTCGGTTTATTAAGAACTGTGTTTGGTGTTATATCCACATGTTCCCCCTCCGGACTTTTCCAAACAGCATGAAATTCAGCTTCCAGCATATAAGGTAGTTTCCAGACCTGCCAGCCATATACGCATTGGCCGCCATGTAATCGCACTTGCTCTAAAACATTGGGAAAGCATTCGTTTTCTTTCGCCCAATTGGCGGGATTGTAGCTTACACAAATCGGTTCGGTTTTTACCCCGAGCATCCCTCCAAGTGTTTGTAATAGTGCTTCGTCTATTGTCATGAAGTTTTCTGGTACTGCTTTGGCAAAAAAAGTATCATTACTCAATATTTTTGTATCGGCTTCCTTGCCTAAATAAATCAGGTGGCTTAAATCCTGAGCATCATTTCGGTCCGGCAGAGAATCATTAGCAATCTTTTTAGCCGAGTAATTGGAATACCCCTGAAGATATTTGCTAAGGCTACCATTATAGCTTTCATAAACTTCCTGGTGAATTTTGTCGGTGTTTGGCTCACCGGAAATCATTATTGAACTATTTGCAAGTGCGTAAATAGTGATAGAATCATTGAGCAAGCCTTTGCTCAAGAAATCAACAATTTTTCGCCTTGAATCTAATTGATGAATTTCGTAATTCAGCGTTAAAGTGTTATCCTCATTTCCACCTTTTAATCCGGTCCCAATTTGCGATTTGCCAACCTCCGCTGCGGCAACAAAGCCTTTGCTGTATGTTTGGTCGAGATCAAAGAAATATTCAAAAGGGTATTTCCTCATTTTTCGTTGATCACTTTCGATAAACTCTTCGAGAGATGTCGCATTTTTTAGCTCGTCCGCAAGGCTAAACAAATCTCCAGTGCGTTCCTCCTTAAAATCATAATTATTAAAAAAATCGAAAGATCTAAAAATGAATTGCTCAGGAAACGTATAATTGCAGTCAATCCCAGCGTTTAATAAATTGCTTATTGCGGCTTTTCTCCGTGAGAAGGTTCTTTGATACAGTCCGGCGATTATTTCTACTACAGAGAAAACTGAATAAAAGCTAGAAGTCAATATAGCTTTAGGCAATCTTTTCATTTCGTAAACGGCGGAGGTATCTAAATAATATCGCATAAAAGCTTTATAGTTATAGGGCAGATCGTTTAGCGCTATACAAATCAATCGCAGCCTGTAAATTTGTCGTATCTGATTGTCTTAAAATTTCCTGCTCATATTGGCGGGTTAATGGTGTAATAATACCGTTATCGATATTATTCCTTAGGTAGTTAATCCCATCCATTTTTTTGTCTCCTGCATCCGTCATTGCTGACGCAATTGCCAGAGCAGCTAAATTTTCAGGAGTAACGTGTTCGATATTTGAAGGGAGATCGACATAAATTACCGAACTGATGTTTTGGAAATTAGGCAATACTCTTATCCTCATTCTAACGGAATTTGGACCAGGTTCAGAATAGTTTATTGTGAGATCATCAATCCGCCTTTCGCGGCGGTATAACATATTCTTTGCCGCCTGTAGATTGACTTTGGGATCGAGGATTAGTACCTTAGCATTTACTTTTACACCGACATTTTCTACAATAGTAAGTGTTGGAGCGTTGCCACGTGTTTGGCTTTTTCGGCCGTATTCAATACCGAAGGGTGTATCAGAACTAATTGAAGTAATAATTAAGGGAGATAACTCAGGCCCAGGATCGCCTACTAATGAGCCATATGCTAAGATACCAACAGAATTAATCATTTAGGTTTATTTTGACAAAATAAAAGTAAATAAAATTACTATTATTATCCTAATGTGTTAAATAACTAGGGATTGATAGTATCGGGTATTTACATTCCTTCGGCCTGATTTTGCTCGTTAGCCTTTTGATTGTAGATGGTGTCCATATGTAAAATATGTATGGAACTTAAAAATAGTTCGTAAATTGTTTCTGTAATTCAAAAGTGACATTTGTGCCTAATAATTGGGAAGATAGAGTCTAAGATTCATAATCTTCTAATCTGTGGGTTTGCCAATAATTGAAGACACCTCGCCATTTCAACATCTAAGCACCCAAAAGGGCAAAGCAGCATGGATGTCAAGTCCAAACATGCCTTTGAAGTAAAAATAGAGATCAGGTTTGTTCATATAGACTTTACTTCCATGTTGCGGGCTTAAATTTGCTGTCGTGGTGAAATGGAGTATCAAAATATCCTAAAGCAAACACCTTCCCCTCTTTTGGCGGCTTAGAGAGGGATAAGATGTTTTCTGGATCTACTTTTAAAATGACTAGATCAGTCCTTCATCTGCCAAAGAATAATAGCCTTTTGAGGTCAGGATGATATGGTCTAATATTGCAATATCTAATAATTCTCCTCCAGCTTTCACTTTTTTGGTTAAGCTGATGTCTGCCTTACTAGGTTTCAAGTTTCCTGATGGGTGATTGTGCGATAATATTAAGCTCGAGGCACCAGCTTTTAAAGTTGCTGCAAAAATGATTTTCGGGTCTGCAATTCCTCCGGTGGAAATATCAACGATTCCCAGCACCTTGTTTGCCCTGCTGAGCAATACCACTTTAAATTGTTCCAATAGTTCAATTTTATTATTGTCCCAGTTCTGTGATAAGATGTTGTAAATATCTTTTGATGAAGTAACTTTTGGTCTTTCTGAAGCCTTAAATTTTGGGGTGTAGGATATACTGATCTCTGCCACCTGAAATAAACTGATCTGCTGTTGATTTTCCATAATCTTTATTTTTTTGAATTAATTATGGTAGCCTCAGTCGGTGAAAGGAATAACTGTGGCAAGGTGGAGATAAAAAAAATGTGGAGGGACCCGATAGAGTCGGTATACCCATTTTTTTCATACTACCTTGGCGAAGCGAACGTCGGTTCTTCCTTTGACCGAAGTTTGCTGATTAATTAATTCATAAAATAAATATGTTTGGACCAACATCTGACTATTTGCTTTTTTTGAGTACAATTACTACCTAAATTACAAAATTAGTATACGTCTTGCCAAGTAGTCATTTGATTTTTACAACAACTCTTTTTTCTGATGATAGATAGTCTTTTAAAAGTATTTTCAGTTTAATTAATTTTTTTTGAGCAACGGTATTATAGAGTATTGACCTTTCGCTATATATTTTGGTTGATTCTATGATTTGGACAAAATTTCGATTTTTTTCAAATTAGATGAGCTTGTATAAAATGCGTTTTTACTGAGTTTTCCAGATTTCAAAAAGCGCTTTACCATCAACAAAAATCTGGCTGTAACCTCCATTTTTTCGTCTTCAAACGCATGCGCTTGAACTTCTACAATTTGGAATTTATCGCCGATTTCGTTCACTGCCATATCTCCATATTTCCAATAGCTATGTTCCTTTTTTAATTCCTCCTGCAATTCTTTCATTTGGTGTTCATGAAATTTTATACGTTTAGCAATCGAATTAGGGGTTTTCATAATCAAATATTCAGCATTGAGTTGCTCTACAATGTCATTTATACATTGTAGTCGGATTATGTTCTCAGTAGTAGGTTTCTTTTTATATTGACTAAGATGTATCAACTGTCGCAATTCTTGAAGTAGAGCGTTAAAATATACAGGTGGTTTGTGAGACGGTTTGTTGTCTTTGAATTCAATTCTATATAAGTCGAAAACTACTTTAATTATTGACGCAATCCAATGATCAAGTTCGAGCCATTCGTTTGATGCAATAAATTTTTTAAAAAGCAACCTGATTGCATCTTCAACTTGCCGGGCTGCAGGAGTAATAAAATAGTCTTCCACCAGCACTTGGAATGGGGATTCACCTAAGATTTGTTTAACTCTTCTTCTGATATTTTTAGTGTGTCCAATTTTGTAATAATCTTTACCGGTAACTTTAAATAAATACACCTTAGGTTCTTTTGTAAAGTCAACATTTTCGAGGTAAGAGCCTTCCTTAAATAACCTGCCTTGATATCTAACTATTCGAGGTGATCCGGGGAGTAAAATATCAAAACCAAGTTGTTTCAATTTATGATTAGTTGGTTGGCTAGATTTTTTTAGATTAAATCTTTCGGGTAAAATTAATACCTGTTTTGTCTTTACGTCATCTTGGTCATAACCGAAATTTCCTACGAAGCAATCAATTGCTTCTAATTTCGACGTTGCTTGAACAAACCAATCATCTTGATGACCGTTTGTTGAACACCAAAAAATATACTGCCTCATTTCTCAAATGTTTTTACCTGAAAATATTTATCGCAAGTAATTTATTGAAATTTTCAGAAAGTTTCTCTTGAGTTTCCATAAGCCTTTTCCATTTGCTTTTGGATGTCTTTATCGCCATGAAAATATAAATCCTGCCACGACTTTTTTATCCTATCATTTTCCAATTGTTCCATTTCGATAGACTTTTGATTATTACTATAGTTCACTCCCCATTTATAGATATTATTGATTAGAAGCATTACCGTCAACCATAAAATCCATCGACCGAATACAATCTTGTAAAACAATTTTGCGTCCTGCTCCGGAAATAGCAACATCTGAAATTTTTTAACCACGCCTTTTGGTTGGTTTTCAACAATCGTTTTGATATCCGTCAATCCTTTTTCGAGCAGTGGCAAAAAAGGTTTGGTGTCTGAATTTACTGAGATGTTTTGAGGCCTTGCAATCTGCTTTTCAAAATTCTTGAATTTTTCTTTCAACTCCCCAGCTGTTTTAAGTAGTTCATTGATATGTTGATTGGTTGTTTTCTGTTCATCAGCAAACTCTTTTAAAACCAGTTCTATAACACTTTTATTCAGTTGCTTTTCTTCATTTTCCATAATTCATTTTCTAGTGTGTCAGACTTTTACGTCTATACTTTTTCTTCCGATTCCTTCTTAACTCCGAAGGTATTCCCTCCGCTTCATATTCAGCCTTTGTCAGGTCAGTTAGTAAAACAGAAATCTGTTTTTCAATGTTTCCAATAACATCCTCTTTCGGTTCTGATTTGTTCTGATATTCAGGTGCTCTAGAATCATAGGACTGCATTTTGTTCTTTTCTGTTTTTTCAACTCCTGATTGCTCCTTATAAAGTTGCCTTTTCAGTTCCAGCACCTTCTCAATCTTTGCCAATGAGAAACAAACTTCGCTTCCTTTTATCTTTACCTTTTTGTTATCGATAAAAGAGATACCCCTTCCCTTAATAATCTGATACCCCAAATTCTTCATCTGCTTTTCAAATTCAAGATAACTGTTTGCTTTATCCAGTGAATTTCTAATATTGCTTTTCAACCTTTCCTTCCTGCTGTCATGCCTTGGAATTCTTCTTTCACTGGGCGGAAGAAAAGCCCTAGGGCTTAATACTTCTTGTAAACCATATTGCTTCTCCAGCTTTCTACACAAAGCCGACATCCTTTTGTAGCTGTTCCCATCTTTTGCTGCTTTACCATCAAAGCCGACACGATTAGCCGCGATATGGATATGCTGTTCTTTCGTGTCCTTGTGGAGGACGCAGATGTACTGGTGGTCGCCTACTCCAAACTCTTCGGCAGCTGCTTTTCCAATCTCGGAGAGTTGAGATTTGCTCAGGTTTTCTCCGGGAGCTAATCGGAGCGAAAGATGCAACACAGGCTTCTCGCATCTCCTGCTCAGTTTCTGAACATCACGAAACTGGCTTGCAAGTTCTTTTTTATTGCCAAAGCACTGGCTATAAAAAAGCACCTCCGCCCGGTTCTGGTGCTGGAGTTTCTCCTCCGCTGATAGCTTTGCTTTTTGCTCCTCGGTCAGCTCCCTTTTATCTTCCAGACAATAACTGATACAGTGGTATGCCGATTTCCCTATGGAGACATGACCTATCATTTCAGTTTTTCTTTTATCAATATCGCTAATTGTTTCACTTCAATGGATTGTACATTTAAACTTGCTCTTTCAATAGCATTCAGTTCCTCCAGTCCATTTCGCTTTTTAGCGATTTGGTTGAGGTTTGCAGCGAGATGGTTTAGCGTTCCAGTCATCGACAGTACTTCTTTACTAAGGGCTTTGTTCTGTTGATTGATTTTTCCCGTCTGTCCCAGTTCCCTTAAATATTCCGAGGTGTTCAAATGGACAGCGTTTGCCTTGGCTTCGATTACCTTTTTTTCATACGCCGTACATTTGATCGTGATATAGCATTCCTTTTTAATTTTCTTTCTCGGACGTCCTCCCTTGTTTCTTTTATCCACTTCCATAAGCTTTATCGTTGTCTTAAAATTTTTGAATGCGATAGCATGAGAAAATCTATTCCTTCAGTCCCGAAATGCAATGGAAAGGATGGAGGAAAACCGGCGTTTTGGTGCAACCAAAACATAGCTGGCTACCTGTAAAACGTCAAAAAAGATTTCCTTAACTATGAGTTCTTAATAAACCATCATGGATGATGATCTGGCTTCCCTTGAAATGGTCATAAGACGGCACATAATCTATATAACCGAATGCAGTCAGGTCATTGATGCATTTATGATAAGTTGCAGTCGATCTGATCTTGCTGAGTTTCATCAGTTGCCTTCGGGACACACGGAAATTAGTATTGAACCTACTCCGTTCCCAAAGGGAGAACATGGAGATGTAAAGACAAAGGTGGGAAGGTTGGAGTCGGTTGTCCTGAGTAACAGGAATCAAGAATTGAGTTAAGCTAGGCATCGTTACCTCCATCCAAAAGAGAATCTATACCTGCGGATTTATAATACATCGTTCCTCCGATTTTAGTATAACGGAGTGTTCCGTTTATTCGAAGATTCTGTAAAGTGCCGGGAGAGATGTTCAGGAGTTTACGAACTTCTGTGTTTTTCAACCATTGTTTTGAATCCGACTGATGAAGTGGTTTGACCAGTTTGCTAATCTCTGTGATGAGCTCAGACTTGAATGAAATTAGGTCTTCTTTAGTGATAATTTCTACTGACATAGGTAACATATTTTTAGATAAATAGATGCCAAAAGCAAATCAATAAAGTCTAACAAAGGACTATTTGATTCTTCTGGATAACGATACAAATGTCAGCAGGAAATGAGTGGATTGAATGACCAATGGAGGCGTTTGGTCATGTGCAGTAAGTAAACAAGAGAGGTATCTTATCCTAATTCTTGTTTGGAATGATTTTGAAAATCTTTTCCTCATTAGCAACAGTAGATCCTTTGATGAGTCGGATGTTTTTTGTTGCCGGAAAATAATTCCTTGCGGTGTTTATCGGAATATCTTTTTCGCCATGAAGGAAAAATTTGGACAGCATTTTATACCAAGGGCTCTGTGTCTGTGAGCGGAAAAGTTTCCTTTCATCTGGTAAAGTTAGATCTTGAATCTGTCTGAAAAGGTCAATAGCTGTTGCTAATTTTCCTTCTATGATGCTAATTTTTTCGGCAGATTCGTATTGGTTTAATTCCTTGATTTGGTTTTCCAAATTTTCAATTTGACTCTTTAGATTTTGAATCTGTCCCTCCTTTTCAGCAAGTAGGATCTCTAAGGATTTATGATGGTTCCATTGGTCTATCGTGTGAAGAAATCTTAGAAATTGATTACATTTTTCAAGAGATTTTTTGTTCGTCACATGCCGTGAACCGAAAGGAGTTTGCTGTTTATAATAGTTGATCCTTGTCGTTGTTAATTCATAAACATAACTAAAGAACTCTTTTTCTTCACCCGCATTTTCTTTCAGAAAGTACGCTAAATGATACTTGTAAAATGCTAGATATTCCTCTTCATCCAGTTCGTAAAGTTTGAGAAAAAAGAAATTATCTGCGTATGATTTATAAAATGTAAGGGGTCTACCAAGCTCGAAACGATGAGGAGAAAAGTTGAATGGGTTGCGTAGCTTGAAATGGGAGTTCTTCATAAGAAACAAATATTACCGATTGTTTTTCTCAAATTTCATTCCATTGAAAATCATCAAACAAACTTTATAATATTGTTTTTGATCTGAAATATTATCACTTATAAAATGGTTTCGTCTGTAACTCGAAATACGATATATATAAACGTTCAATTATGTTTATAATATATAGAAGTCTGTAAAGATGAGGGTTTTTTAATTACGCTACAAATGATGATATTTAAACCTTATGCCTAATTTGATATCTAAATCCCACAAGTTGACTTTCACTTTTTTTGATGTTGGTGGTGGAGACGCTATTTGGATTAGGTTTCTTGGGGATGACGACAAATGGCATAATATTTTAATTGACGGAGGGTACGGTTACACATATAAGGACGTGTTCGGTCCTTTGATACGAGATATTATAGCAGAGGAATACATAGATTTATGGATCATCACCCATACAGATATTGACCATATTGGTGCTGTTATGGGGTTTATTCAGGATCGAAAGATATACGATAAAAAAGCTGCTGTAAAACAATTCTGGTTCAATGACTCGTCATTTACAGTTAGCGAAGGAATGGGAAAACTGGGAATTACACAGGGTATTAAACTAAGAACATTCTTGGAAGATAATCAATTATCAGTTAAGCAGGCAATTACCACAAAATTACCAACAACCGATTTTTTCGGACTAAAAATAACTATTCTATCTCCATCAGAGGAAAAACTATCAATTGCAAATGATTGTTGGAAGGAAAAGGAAAGAGCTGGGAAATTGGGAAGAACTGCTGAGCAGGCGGATCATAAAAAGAAAATCGAGGAACTTTACAATGATGATTTTTCAGAAGATTCTGATATCTGGAACGGAGGGTCTATTGCCTGCTTGATTGAGTTTAAGGATATACGAGCGCTATTACTTTCAGACAGTCATCCTTCAACGATTGTAAGTACGCTAAAAAATAAAGAGCTTGGGAAACATCTTCCAATTCAAGCAAACTTAGTTCAATTGGCTCATCACGGAAGCAAGGGCAACAATAGCCAGGCATTATTAGAACTTATTAAAGGTCAAACTTTCGTAGTTACCGGCAATGGAATTACTAATCAGCATCCAGATAAAGAAACCTTGGTTAGGATATTAAAGCAAAATGGAAGATTGCAAGAAAATCTTGAATTTGTTTTTTCATCTAATACTGATGCATTAATCAACCTATTTTCAGTTGACACTGATGCATTTTTAAATTATAAATTTAGCGTTATCTATCCAAAAAGGGGAAGTAATTTCGTCCAACTTGATTTTTTACCAATACAATAAATTAGTCATGAACAAAAATATTCCTCAACTAGCAACTGTAAAAATTAACTGCAATGGAGCGATTGGGACTGCTGTATTGTTTTTTCCCGGGAAAAATCTAGAAGAGGTATATATTTTGACGGCAAAGCATTGTTTACAAGGCAAAAAATTCGACAAGTCTTTTACATACAAGGACATTACTTTAGAGCAAGTATTCAATCCGGTTGCCCAAACTTATCATATCTGTAAACTTACCGAAACAGATATAATCGTTGTATCGGGAAACATAGAAGACCTTGCGTTGATTATCATACCAAAACAACGCATTATTGGGCTCATCGGCGTAGAGTTTAGTTGTCAAGTGATCAATACCAATCCCTCCATCACAGAATATATTGTACGTGGCTTTGCCAACTTGAATGGACAATTGGTAGACCGCCAGTTTCCAATGACCTTTATTGAAGACCAAAAGGATAACAACAACCTTTTTATGATGAAATCAGATGAGAACTTGGACACTTACTTCCAGCGGGCATTGGATAATGTAGAGGGTTTATCAGGATCAGGTGCGTTCGCAATTCTAAATGACACTTTCTATCTTACTGGTATTGTCCATGATTATGAGGATGGAAATATTTTTACCGCAACAAAGGTACTAGCCTATAACCGATTGATTGATCCTGCAAAATTCCAGTTGATAGAAGTGATAGAACCCGAAATAGATCCAGATGTATTGGAATCTTTTAGTAAGATAGAAGATAATAGGGAGCGGATCAACCAGCGTACCACTGATACAGTAGGAACGGTAAATATTCCACGGGAAACCCATGACGTTCTTAAAATGTTGGATAGCTCTTCTATGGCGGTGATTCATGGAAAGCCTGGCGTGGGAAAGTCTGCGCTTGCAAAATCGCTGACGTCAACATTAAAAGAACGGTCTGCAACCACAGTCATTACCTTTACCGCAGAGCAACTATATTGTACAACTTTAAAAGACGCTCTTTTAAATGCGGGATATACAGCAAATTTAGCTAAAATCATAGCAAGCCCACTATCTGGAGACCGTGTAATTATATGGATCGAAAGTTTTGAAAAACTGATTGAATCCGGATTTGATGATGCTATAAAGGAATTGTTATTCTTTGTAAATAGCTTTAAACATGTGCAACTGCTGGTAACCATCAGGGATTATACTTTGCAAAAATTTAAAATCAACTACCGGTTTGAACTACCTAACGGAAATATCTATCACGAACTCAAAGATTTTAGTGATCAAGAAATGGATATGTTAGGCAAGGCTATTCCAGAAATTTTACCCCTGCTTGGTAACACCAGGATAAAGCGTTTTTTGAGAACACCATACTATTTGGATAAAGCGGTAAGAATTATACCAGAGCTTTTAAAAGTCGCCCAGCTAGACGAATTCACTTTTAAAAGGTTAATGTGGGAATATATTGTTGAGGCAGGCAACGAGGAGAGGGGCAAAATATTTTCTGCAATTTGTTTAAAACGAGCCAGTGAAATGTCTCTTTTTACAAGCTCCACGGAACCTATTAAATTAATAATGGAATTAGTAGGTGACAATATTCTCCAAAAAGAGGAAAGTGATTTAGGTAATAGATACAGTCCTTCACATGATATACTAGAAGATTGGATGCTTGTACGTTATATTAAACAAAGATATAATGAATCGGAAAATGAGTTGAGTTTCATTATCTCTTTAAATAATAGCCCCGCTTTTTTAAGAGGTTTTAGATTGTGGCTTGACGAGTTCTATAAAAATGAACCTGCATCATCAGCAGATTTTGTTCAAACCATAATCCTTAATACAGCTATTGACCAAAAAATTAAAAATATACTCCTTATAGGTACTTTACGTTCAGACCATCCTGAGATATTATTTGATACGATGACTCCGTATCTTCTAGGAGATAATGGAATGAACATGAGAGAAATCATTACATTACTGAAAACCGGCTGCCAGATTGTAGACCATAAAAATCGGGATATTAATCATTTTTTACCGGTGGGTTTAGGTTGGGATTATATTATTCAATTCATCAGAAAAAACTTACAGACAATACTTTTATTTGAAACCTTTGAATTTACCTATCTATCGTTAATTGAATCTTGGAGTAAGCAGTTACCAGAATTCAATGTTAAAATTCTACCATCTTCGGCTCAAGATGCCGCATATCTTCTTTTAGATTTTATACATCGTCACCAAAATATAATTAGTGGAAATCGTAAGGGCAGATATGACCAATCAATGCTGAAAAAATACATCGGAATCTTATTTAAACTAACTTCAGCAGCTCCGGAAATTGTCAAAGAATTGATTGAAGCATCAGTTGATATTACTCAAAACCATCCTAGATGGACTAATAAGCAAGTGCTTGGCAGTATTAGGAATTATGTAACTGAAGGGGTGATGTCTGATCAAATATGCAAGTACTATCCAGAACAGGTGTTGGCCATTGCTAATGAAGAATGGAAACAAAAAGAAAAGATTAGAAGGCCAGGAAGTTTAATGTCGATGATTAGAGAAGAGCCTAAAAACGATGATTTTGGTTTGGACGAACGAATCAAAAATGATTACGGGTTTCCCAGCGGATATCAGACCTTCTTTTATTGGATGTTTCTTTATCATCCAAAGATTGCACTCGACTTTGTAGTCCCATTTTTGAATACCGCTTTTAGCATAAACCAACAGGCTCGTAAACATAATGATAGTGAAGTGAATATTATTAATGCTGTTTTTAGTGATGGTTCATCGAAACAATATTTTGGTTGTTTTGAATACTGGGTAATGTATAGGGGCACAAATTCCCGCAACAGATTGATAGCCTCGTTATTGATGGCTCTTGAAAAGAGCCTCCTTGATCTCTCTGACAAAAGCAAGATGAATTATCCTTCAATCCGAAAATATTTGGCGAATATAATTAAGGATTCTAATAATGTTGCCATGCTTGCTATTGTTTCTAGCTTAATCCAAGCACATCCACAACTTCTTGATGAAACTTCTGTTCCGCTTTTAGGTATTAAAGAATTTTTCAGGTGGGATGGGACAAGGTGTAGCAATGAAATGATGTCACATTCGGAAATTTATAATGATGATCCTTTTCAAAAGCAAGAAAGAACTACAGAAAACAATAGAAAACATCGTTTAAAATATTATCAGGGTCTTGTTGGCTTTGTGTCTCATTACATGTTTTATGAGCAAACCTACAATGAAATATTGTTTAATCAGGTGGACTATATGTGGAAGTCCAAACCTAAAAAAGACAACATCTGGAGAAAGTTTCTGTTTGACATGGATGCCCGAAAATATAGCTATCAGCCCATTCAACAGCCTGGTTATGAAAACATGGTGCAACTTGTTCCAGGATATGATGCGAAAGTAAAGAAAATGATGTCCGATAGCACTGCTGATCATGATTTTCCGATAATAGGAACGGTTTGGGCGACTGATGTATTTAATCGTAGGGAAGTAGCTAACAAGTCCTATCAAACTTGGAAAATCGGCTATGAATATATTTGCAGAAACGAAGGGAAATTTCATTATATGACTTCCCCAGGTGTCATGGCGACCATCGGATTGAGGGATTTCGAAGAGCAATTAACACCGGTAGAATCAAAGTGGTGCCAACAGATACTGTTAAGCTACGGAGCAGAGGCAATGAAGCCAAAGGATTATATGAATTTTTCAGTTGTGACAGATCAAAAAGAAGCGATGACAGGGCTATCTCTATTGTTTGTTGCAGACTTGTCAAAAGAGATTGAAACTAGTTCAAAAGAAATGATTTTTCGCCTCCTTATTTCAAATATTGAAGAGCAGGAAAAGATCTATCTTGCGCATGGCATGTCTAATTACCTTGTAAAGAGTCAACCTGATTTCCTCAGGGATTGTTGGTTTGGCATATTGGCTTACATTGCCGAATTAGACGATAGTGATATATTAAGCGAGCGTGAGGAAAATTATTTTGATCAAGATACAGAAAGCAATGAATCTCCGGATAGTAATTGGCAGGAAGAATTAGTTAATGCGGTAGTTTCAGGCTCTATCAATCCACCAGGTCATATTGATCCTGTTCTTAATATAACAACCTACTGGAAACTTAACGATGCTTTAAGAATTATCCCAACTGACACCACATTACAATTTCAACATGACTTTATTCAGTTGTTACTCAAACGACATATAGATTTTCTTAGTGATCACAACCAGCGACATAGGTATGATTATTATGAAAGTAGACGAGCTTTTACTTTTGTTTACGCCCGTTTCCTATTGGCTCAGCCTCAGGATTTAGCCGAAAAATATTTTGTTGAACTACTAAGTCTAACTACTCTAGATAAATTAGATACATACACCGATGAACTTACTAAATTTCTTTACGGTATAGTTCAGGAGCACATTAGAGCCGTAAGTGATGGTTCATCAGTCACAAATTTTTGGAGATTATGGGAGTTGTTGAAAGAATGGATAATTGTACAAAAGAATGGATTTTTAATTCCATTGCTATTACTAGAAATTGATTGGAAAGATACCACTGTTAAATGGCATGTGCTTGAGCGAAAACATTTATTTTATAAGGATTTTATACTAGATTTTGGTTTCAATCAGATTAATAAGACAATGAAATTCCTTACCGTTATCAGTTTTTACAATTTTATGCCAGATTCAATTTCTTGGGTCAGTGAAACGTTAACTACCAAAGAGGCAGATAGTATTGACAGAGATCTTGGGGATAGGTTTATTCAAAAGGCGTTTTATAATTTTGGCAATGAAATTAAAAACAATAAACAAGTGTTAAATAATTTCATATTTATACTTGATTTCCTGATCAAAAAAAGTTCAACAAAAGCTTATATGCTCAAAGAAGAATTAATTCAATATAAAAAAGCTGATTGAGTTAAGAAATAGCGTATCGCAAAGTTCTTGTAATTCAATGGCTAATTCCTAGAATTAATCAGATTGACCACAACTTTCACAATCATATCCTTCTCATCAGGCTTGCTTTCTGCAATCATTAAAGTCAACGCCACAAGTGCATTATCTGCTATACGTTTTGAACCATCCTTCCGATAAAGTATATGGTTCTTTTCTAAAAACCAAACAAAGAGATAGGCAGCTATTCGCTTATTCCCATCGGAAAAGGAATGATTCTTAACTACAAAATATAATAGGTTAGCCGCTTTCTCCTCAATAGTTGGGTAAAAGTTAACGCCACTAAACGACTGATAAATAACGCCAATCGAGCCTTTGAAGGAATCATCTTTTTCATTTCCAAATAATGAACTGCCTCCAAATTTGTCTTTTAGATTTTTAATGGCGCTCATAGCATCTTCATAAGTGGCAACAAACAATTGCTGATCATCTGTGCCTTCAATTGTTAACTGCTGATGGTCATATTTGTCGAGTATTTCTAAGGCATAACTATAATCTGTAACTACTTTTAATAAGCCAGTTGCTTCATCTGACGTCAGCTCTTTGTTTTTAAGCACATTGTCTAAGAGTTGAACGGTTTGCTTTAGTGAGTTAAACTGGTCGGTTTGCTCTTTTAGTTTTCGTTCATTTATAGAGTAGCCCTTTAAAAGATGATCCTTTAATATTCTGTTTGCCCAGATTCGGAATTGAGTTCCCATCTTTGAATTTACTCGGTAGCCTACAGAAATAATCGCGTCAAGATTGTAAAATTCTATATCCCTATCTACACGTCTTTTACCTTCCATTTGAACTGTTGCATTTTTTGCAACAGTTGAATCTCGATCTAGCTCTCCTTCTTCATAAATTTTTCTAAGGTGTCTAGAAATAACTGACTTGTCCCTTCCAAAAAGATGAGATAACTGATTAAGATTCAACCAGAGAGTATCTTTGTCAAGTGTCACGTCAACATTTGTAACACCATCAGTTGTTTGATATATTATAATTTGATTGGTTGTCATGGGATTTAAAATTAAGTGTTTTTGATTTGATACTGTAATAAATTGTAAGGCCTTCGTATGCAGTTCGCAATTCTTTCTAACTGCCTGCTAGTTTATGTTTCAACGAAGTCATATCCTCACTGATTTTCAAATCAACAATTTTAGCATAGTGCTGCGTTTGCTTTAAAGATTTATGACCAAGCATTCTTGAAACCGTTTCGATGGGTACTCCATTGCTCAAAGTCACTGTTGTTGCAAATGTATGCCGAGCGATATGAAACGTTAAATTCTTTTTTATGCCACAACAATCCGCAATCTCTTTTAAATAGGAATTCATTTTTTGATTTGTTAAAACGGGTAATACTAAATCTTTCATTACGCATTTTGGATCTTCTACATATTTATTCATAATATCAATGGCTGACGGCAGTAAAGGCAACCTTGTAGCAGATTCTGTTTTCTGTCTTGTGGTAACTATCCACTTACCGCCATCGACGCCGTCAATAATATCTGATCGGCGCAACTGATAAACATCTACGTAAGCCAAACCGGTATAACAACTAAAAAGAAAAATATCTCGGACATGGTTTAGCCTATCAGTCTCAAATTCCTTGCTTTCTATCTGTTTTAATTCTTGATTGGTAAGCGCAACACGGATTACTTCTTTTTTGCTCGTTTTAAATCCTGCAAAAGGATCTTTGATCAGCCAACCTTTTTTAATACACTCTAGTACAATCTTCTTCAGATTGCCAATATACTTCATCGTTGCATTATGCCCACACTTTCTCACGCTCTTTAGCCAAAATGCAAATTGAGAAACGAATTCGTAGTTCAAATCCTTTACAGGAATATCATCGGTATTGTATTTCCATTGAATAAACGAGGAGGTATGATCGCATGCTGTTTTATAACGCATCAGGGTAGAGGGGGCAAATTCTTGACCAACAAGAACTTTCATCTGCTCATTGTGATGCTGGAATGTGGCAATGATTGTTCGTTCTTCTTCGCCTTGTCCTGTGAGAACATTTTTAATATTCTCAGCAGTTAGCACTTGATCTAGTTCAATTATTGATTTCTTTGCCTGATATACTTTACTGCACATCACGTCAAGCAAATTGTTGAGTTCTCTGGCGTCTTCTTTTGAACCAATGGCTCTTCCGCCGGAGGCGTTCCATCGCTGACTATCCCACTTCCTTTTTAGAGCGATGTCTTTCGACACGCCATCGACTGTCACACGTAGGTAGATATACCTTAAATTTCCTTTTTCATTTTTGGGTTTCTTCAGAAAGAAGATTAACCCGAAGCTTTTTTCTAACATAACAACATCATTAATAGATTATACAAATGTCGAAATGTAGCGTCATCAAATCAAGATGTTTAATGGTTGAACATCTTGATTACCAATTAGTAGCGCCATTTCCAAAGCGTCTTTTTTCTAGTTTTAAAAGACGTCATGAATGACGCTCATAAATATTGGGTTTTATTATATAATTTGGTAGGGCTTAAAACCAAAAAAGCCTTCAAATCATATGATTTGAAGGCTTTTGCACATTTTTAAAATGTATTTGGCGGAATGGACGGGACTCGAACCCGCGACCTCCTGCGTGACAGGCAGGCATTCTAACCAGCTGAACTACCACTCCGTTTGGTTTGAAACTTTAAATAAAACTTTCAATTTTTAACCCCCTTACATTGCGTTAGGGAGTGCAAATATAGATTATTTATTCAAAGTCACGGTGTAATTATAAATTATAATCACTGTAGTCCATTAAAAAACAATCAATGCAAGCTATCCCTTTTTTTAATACGTTGAATTTAAACACTTTCACTTATGATCGATAATACAATTTATTCCGAACAGCCGGTTTTTTTAAAATTTACGACAATTTGAGAAGAGCTTCAATAGACTGGCAATTATAAGACAGGTTATTGCGTAAAGTAATTTTAAACCATTGAGAAATTTTGTAGTTAAGGATTTTAGGGTAATTTCAGAAATATTTATAATATGCAATTCCGAAGCAGAGTCGTCGGGGTATCACAATAAACGAACGCTAAACTTAATTGATATTATAAAGTTCATTATAAATTCACTCTTTTCTAGTCGTGGTTTAACATACTCTGAAATCAGGTCTGCATACTCACCTACCATTTTTGCTTAATATCCTGAGATACTGTGATTAAATACTCAAATGTACTCATCCATTACCGGATAAAGTTTAAACAGCCTTTTATGGTAACGCTTTTAACATTTGTAATAATTCTTCTATAATAGAGGTTAGCACACTCGTTATCAAAAAGTTCTAATGATACTCGTCAATACTTGTTTCCACTAAATCTATCTGTGATTACTTTAGAAAATAGCGGAATACTTTACTGTAAAATCGTTTAGGCAAGTTGTACCTGTTTTCCTCTAATAATTAATCAAGTTATGAGTACCTTTCTCAAACTGGTCATAATTTTATTAGTTATACCTAGATTTGGAATAAAAAAACAACAATTATTTAGTTAGCGTACCAATTTTCTAACTCACAGCAGCAACAATTCTCTTTGATTTGGAGGATTAGGCAGATATATTTGCTTCTCAATAATTTAAGGAATTAAGGAAGTAATTTCTATATTTCACAAAATCAGCGTTGCGATGTTTAAACCAAAATTCACAAAACCCAAAAACATCATTTTTTATGGTGTTTTGTTAGCTTTGTTTTTAGTATTTTGGTTGTCTTTACCCAAAAAACTTTTTAAAACCCCAACGTCGTACATTGTAGAAGCTGATAATGGAGAATTGCTAAGTGCCGCAATCGCAGGTGACGGACAATGGCGATTTCCACTCAATGACACTGTAACAGATAAATTTGCAAAATGTATAACCACTTTTGAGGATAAGCGTTTTTTTTACCATCTAGGTGTAGATCCATTGGCTTTTGGAAGAGCCGTTATGCAAAACATTAAAAGTAAAAAAGTGATTAGCGGTGGTAGCACCTTAAGCATGCAAGTCATCAGACTCAGCAGAAATCAACCAAGGACTATCTGGCAAAAACTCATAGAAATGATTTTAGCTTTCCGTTTGGAGCTATCCTATTCTAAGCAAGAGATTTTAGCTTTATACGCAGCAAACGCTCCTTACGGAAGTAATGTGGTAGGTTTGGATGCAGCATCTTGGCGTTATTTCGGACGAGCACAGCAACAACTTTCCTGGGCAGAAACCGCAACCTTAGCGGTTTTGCCAAATGCACCGTCATTGGTTCATCCGGGTAAAAACCGAGTGATACTTTTAAGCAAAAGGAATGGATTATTAGATGACTTATATCATCAGGCATTGATAGACAGTAGCACCTGTGCGCTGGCAAAATTAGAACCTATCCCTCCAAATCCTGTTCCACTTCCGCAAAATGCGCCCCATCTCCTCAACAGGTTTAGAAAAGAAAATGCTGGAAATAAAGAAAAGTCAACGCTACTGAGGAGCACCATTAAAATCGGTTTACAACTGAATGTTGCAGCAATTTTAAAAAGGTATCATCAAGAATTTAAAGCAAACGGGATTAACAACGCTGCGGCTTTGGTTTTAGAAGTTGAAAGTGGTCATGCACTTGCCTATGTAGGCAATATATATGAGCCATCCAAACCAGAAATGGAAAGCTACGTTGATATGATTAATGCGGTAAGAAGTCCTGGGAGTACTTTGAAACCTCTTTTATATGCCAGTATGATGACCGATGGTTTCCTTTTACCCAATACTTTGGTTCCTGATATTCCAACTCAAATAGGCGGCTATACACCTCAGAATTATGATTTGGGTTATGATGGTGCTATCCCGGCTTCTAAAGCTTTGAGCAGATCGTTAAATATACCGGCAGTAAAAATGTTGCAACAATATAAATATGAACGCTTTTATACTCAGCTAAAAAAATTCGGTATTAGCTCACTAAATAACCCAGCAGATTTTTATGGGCTTTCCATGATTTTGGGTGGGTGCGAGACTTCCATGTGGGAACTGGCAGGAACGTATGCAAGCATGGCTCGGTCGCTTAATCACTATACAAAACATCCTAAATCATATAATCCCAAAGACTATCATCCACCATATTACACTCCTCAACACGTGAGTAAGAATGAGCGGTTAGAACATTCCTCCGTTGCAGATTATGGATCTTTATATTATACTTTTTTGGCCATGCAGGAAGTGATGCGCCCAGGAGAGGAACTGTTATGGGAGCAGTTTTCATCGTCCAAAAAAATCTCTTGGAAAACAGGAACAAGCTTTGGTTTTCGCGATGGCTGGGCTGTTGGCCTCACGCCTGATTATGTGGTTTGTGTTTGGGTAGGCAACGCAGATGGGGAAGGGCGGCCCAATTTAACAGGCATCCAAACTGCAGCGCCTATCTTGTTTGATATTTTTGATTTATTGCCCCAGAAAAAAGAGTTTCCTGTCCCTTATAAAAATTTGACTAAGACGGAAGTTTGTAAAACCAGTGGGTTTAGAGCGGGTGAGTATTGCGACAAAAAAACGACTTACATGCCAATATCCGCTACAAAAACTTCGCTTTGCCCTTATCACCAATGGATACACTTGGATCGTACACAGCAGTTTCAAGTCACTTCTACTTGTGAATCACCAGAATTAATGGTTAATAAAAGCTGGTTTGTACTGCCTCCTTCCATGGAATATTATTATAAAATTAGAAATCGGGATTACCAAACTTTGCCGCCTTTTAGCCCAAAATGTGCCGAAGAGCAGGAGAATTATAGAGCGATGGATTTGATATATCCTAAGAATAATGCCATCGTTTATATTCCAATAGAGATTGAGGGAAAGCGGGGCGAAGTAATTTTTAATGCCGCCCACCGAAGTCAGAAAAGTACCGTCTATTGGTCTATCGATAATGATTACATCACCTCAACCACTGACTTTCATCAGATAGCCGTTTCTCCAAAAGCTGGAAAGCATGTGCTAACATTAGTAGATGACAAAGGCAATAGGTTGGTGCAACAGTTCACCGTTTTAGAAAAGAAAAAACAAGCGAAATAATTTGGGCGTTCGCGCGGGCTTTTCGTTGCAATATTTTTGTGAAAACAAAAAGGATTTTCACTGCTATCCCTAACGCAAAAACCTTTAAAATGCTAAAAAATCCATTTCAGGTTAATGAATCCAAATTTTAGTCGAACTCAGGTTGTTAAGCCTTATTTACTCATTTTAGGTGCGTTAACGATTGAAGCGATATCCTTTTTTTGTCCTTCAACTCCGCTCAGGATGACAAAAAAAGATAAAGCGGAAAGCGTGTTAAAACGCCCGAATCACTACCGAACTCATCAATAACAATCAAACTCAAATTAATAAATAAATTTTAATCAAGCTGCTAACTACCAAATCAAAAATTCATTAGATTGTACCTGTCAAAAAACCTCAACTATGATTTCTAATTCCTGGTCT
Organism: Sphingobacteriales bacterium; assembly: GCA_038243635.1. Classification (GTDB taxonomy): domain Bacteria; phylum Bacteroidota; class Bacteroidia; order Sphingobacteriales; family Sphingobacteriaceae; genus Pseudopedobacter. The sequence goes on along the minus strand of JBBSQW010000037.1, from coordinate 4,475 downwards.
AAAAAAAATAAAACTATAGCGCTTGCTGTTTCATTAGGTGTTATTCTAATAGGTATTATCGTCTATTTTTCATTCAAGGGAAAACAAAGTGACGAGAACAATCCCGGATTTGCAAAATATATAGAATCGTATACGTCAGGGATTGTTTCAAAAAACGCAAGTATAAGAATTCAGCTTGCTGGCAACATAAAAACGTTGCACAGCAATAATGAGGAGTTGACAAAAGGTGTGTTGGATTTTAGCCCATCTATAAAAGGAAAAGCGTATTGGACGGACGAAAGAACCATTGAATTTAAACCTGATGAGAATTTAAAGCCTGGAAAAGAATATAAAGCTGTTCTAAATTTGAAAAAACTCACGGAAGTTCCTGATGAGTTTGGAGCGTTTAATTTCAGGTTTCAAGTGATAAAACCATCTTTTAAAGTGGAGGATGACGGATTAAAATCCATCAACAGTTCTTCTTTAGAGTATCTAAAACTTACTGGGAGTTTGTACACTTCAGATATTGAGGAAACAAAAAACATAGAAAAATTACTGAGCGCAAATTACGGCGGGAAGCGTAAGAACATTAAATGGGTGCACAACAGTGCCACTTTAGCTTCTAAATTCACCATTGATAGTTTGGAAATGGACGTTAATGCCCAAAATTTGGAGCTCAGCTGGAACGGGAAAGCCATAGATTCTGATATAAAAGGAGAAAAACAAATGGAGCTTCCTGCAAAAGGAGTTTTCAAAATTTTGGATGTGCGAGCTGTGCAAGAACCTAATCAATATGTACTAATTCAATTCTCTAACCCAATTATGGTGGCGCAGGATTTATCAGGTCTCATCAGCATAAGTGACAACAGCGAGCTACAGTTTACCATTGATGGCAGTGAGGTTAAAGTTTATGGAGCTGATAAATTGGAAGGGAACTATGCAGTAAACATTAATAAAGGTGTTCAGAATATTGTGGGAAAGAAACTAGAGAAAGGTTTCTCTGCAAATGTAAATTTTGAAAATGTAGAGCCAAAAATAATTATTCCCGGTAAAGGAAACATTATTCCTGATTCTGGAAAATTGACTTACCCTTTTGAAGCCATTAATTTGAAAGCGGTAGATGTAACTATTATTAAGATTTATGAAAATAATATCCCCCAATTTTTGCAAAACAATGAGCCAAATGGCGAGAATGAATTACGAAGAGTAGGCAAACCTTTGGTAGAGAAAACGATTCGTTTGGATGATGATAAATCAATCAATCTTAAGAAAAGAAATCGTTTTGCTTTGGATATTGATCAGATGATTAAAACTGAGCCCGGTGCTATTTATCGCATCACTATTGGTTTTAGGAAAGAGTATTCGCTTTATAGTTGTGATGGAAAAATAGCTGGTTCGTCTGAGAATAATGATAATGACGGAGAATATGACGAAGAAGGATATTATGGATACGATAAAATTGATGAGGATGATAGTTTTTGGCAACGGTATGAGTCCTACTACCCTGCTGGTTATAGTTGGGACGATAAAGACAATCCGTGTACGCCCTCTTACTATAATAAAGACAGATGGGTTTCGCGGAACGTGATTGCATCAAATATTGGGTTAATTGTTAAAAGAGGTGAAGACAATTCTATCATGGCTTTTGCAACCAATATTTTGGATACTAAACCCATGAGTGGTGTGGAATTGAAATTGATGGATTATCAAAATCAACTGATTGCGACTGCTACTACAGATGGCGACGGAATCGCAAAATTTGATACCAAAAGAAAACCATTTTTATTATTGGCGGAAAAAGACCAGCAAAAGGGTTTCTTAAAATTGGATGATGGCACTTCGCTTCCATTAAGCCGGTTCAACGTAAGCGGAGACGTAGTGCAAAACGGAATTAAAGGATTTATTTACGGCGAACGAGGGGTTTGGCGTCCGGGCGATTCTGTTTACGTGAGTTTCATATTGGAAGATAAAGCGGAAAAACTACCGGCTGATTTACCTGTTATTTTTGAATTGTATAACCCTCAAGGGCAACTAAATAAAAAACTGATTTCCTCCAAAGGGATAAATGGTTTTTACAGTTTCAGATTCAAAACAGAAACAGGCGCCCCAACGGGTAATTGGCTTTCCAAAGTAAAAGTTGGCGGTGCTGTTTTTAGCAAATCAATTAAGATTGAGACCATTATGCCCAATAGATTGAAGATCAAGCTAGATTTTGGAGGTTTGAAAGAATTGGGCGGGCAATATTCTACAAAAGGTGTACTAAATGCAAAATGGCTTTTTGGGGCAACCGCTAAAAACCTAAAAGCTAAGGTAGATGCTACGCTGGTTCCATCTCACACAGTATTTCCAAACTTTAAGGATTATACATTTGATGATCCAACAAGTGCGTTCCAATCAGAAAGTAAAACAGTTTTTGAAGGTAATTTGAATGAGAACGGAACAGCAAATGTGGATGCCAGATTAAGTTCCTCTGAAAGTGCGCCGGGTGTATTAAGAGCAAACTTTACTACTAAGGTGTTTGAGCCAGGCGGTAATTTTAGTATTGATAATTTCTCCATGCCTTATCATGTTTATGATTCTTATGCAGGCGTTCGGATTCCAGAAGGCGATAAATTATCGGGTATGCTGGTCACTGATAAAAATCACGAGATTTCTATAGCCAATGTAGATACCAAAGGGAAATTATTGAACGGAACGCAAAGAGTGCAGATAGAACTCTATAAGATTCAGTGGCATTGGTGGTGGGATTCTGACGAGAACACGTTGAGTAATTTTACCCAAAATCAGTATAATAAACTACTGAAGATGGAAACAGTAACGCTCAAAAATGGACAAGGCAAATGGAATCTGAGAATTAACCAGCCCGATTGGGGACGTTATTTAATTCGTGTAAAAGATTTGGAGAGTGGTCATGTTACGGGTAAAACAGTTTATATCGATTGGCCGGGATGGCAACAAAGAGAACAGCAGGACAATCCTACTGAGGCTTCAATGTTGTCATTTACTGCCAATAAAAACAAATACAAAGTTGGTGAAGAAGTTACATTGACAATACCAAGTAGCGCAGGTGGACGAGGATTGGTAAGCATTGAAACTGGAAGCAGAGTATTGAAAACTTTCTGGATAGAAACTACGCAAGGCCAAACAAAATTCAGCTTTAAAGTGGAGAAAGAAATGGCGCCGAATATTTATGTAAACCTCACACTTTTACAGCGCCATTCGCAAACCATCAATGATTTGCCTATCCGAATGTATGGGGTAATTCCAATTTTGGTGGAAGACCCAAAAACCATTCTAAAACCTGTGATCGGCATTTCGTCAGTCATTAGACCAGAGACCAACAATACCATCAGCGTAAGCGAAAGCAATGGAAAAGCCATGACTTACACCATTGCGATTGTAGATGAAGGACTGCTGGATTTAACCAGATTTAAAACGCCAGATCCGCACAGTAGTTTTTACGCTCGTGAGGCTTTGGGAGTAAAAACTTGGGATTTATTTGACCAGGTTGTGGGCGCTTGGGGCGGAGATTTGATGCGCATTTTAAGCATCGGTGGAGACGGCAATACCAATAGAAATGTTGATCCGGCTAAGGCAAACCGATTTAAACCTGTGGTAAAATATATGGGCCCTTTTACCTTGAAAGCAGGCGCAAAAGCTACTCATCAGTTTAAGTTGCCACAATATATTGGAGCGGTAAGTGCAATGGTGGTTGCAGGGCAAGATGGTGCTTATGGTTTTGCAGAAAAAAGTGTGCAGGTTAAAAAACCGTTGATGATTTTGGCAACTTTGCCAAGAGTTGCAGGTCCAGGTGAGACTTTTAGGTTGCCGATTACCGTTTTTGCAATGGATAAAAACATCAAAAATGTAACCTTAGAAATTCAGACCAACGGGCTATTTAATTCAACAAATGCAAAGCAAACGGTTAATTTTTCTGAAGTTGGAGAGAAAATGGCTTTCGCCGATATAAAAGTGAAAGATGCGATAGGCATTGCAAAATTGAAAATCATTGCCCGTTCTGGGAATGAAAGAGCAGACTACGATGTAGAGATGGATGTAAGAAATCCAAATCCTTTTATCACAGCGGTAGATGCCAAAGAATTAAACAGCGGGGAAAGCTGGAATGCTAATTTCCAGCAATTGGGCATTGGCGGAACTAATAGTGGTCAACTGGAAATCTCTAGCATCCCGCCAATGGATTTAACGAAAAGGTTAAACTTTTTGATACAGTATCCTCATGGCTGTGTGGAACAAATCACGTCGTCTGTTTTCCCTCAATTGACGCTGAACCAACTTACGGATTTAAGCCCAACACAGAAAGCACAAATTGAGCGAAATGTGAAAGCGGCTATTGCCAGATTAAAAGGTTTTCAAACACCAGACGGTGGTCTTTCTTACTGGCCTGGCTACGCTAAAGCTGATGAATGGGGAACCAGTTATGCCGGACATTTCTTACTGGAAGCAAAAAGCAGAGGTTATAGTATGCCAATTGGAAT